>JBMNUF010000003.1:0-189207 GCA_050946115.1 Christensenellales bacterium | reverse complement strand
CGCGATGGTTGCGTTGGCTTCGTCCAAATCGTCTTGCGAGGGTGCATTTTCAAGCTGCTCTTGCAGACTTGCGATGGCGGCGTTCGCATTGTCGAGATCGTCCTGAGAGGGCGCGTTTTCCAACTGCTCCTGCAGGTTCGCGATGGTTGCGTTGGCTTCGTCCAAATCGTCTTGCGAGGGTGCATTTTCAAGCTGCTCTTGCAGACTTGCGATGGCGGCGTTCGCATTGTCGAGATCGTCCTGAGAGGGCGCGTTTTCCAACTGCGCCTGCAAGGTCGCGATAGTAGCATTGGCATTGTTGAGATCGTCCTGAGAGGGTGCATTTGCAAGCTGTTCTTGCAGATTCGCGATGGCGGCGTTCGCATTGTCGAGATCGTCCTGAGAGGGCGCATTTTCCAACTGCTCTTGCAGGCTCGCGATGGTTGCGTTGGCTTCGTCCAAATCGTCTTGCGAGGGTGCATTTTCAAGCTGCTCTTGCAGACTTGCGATGGCGGCGTTCGCATTGTCGAGATCGTCCTGAGAGGGCGCGTTTTCCAACTGCGCCTGCAAGGTCGCGATAGTAGCATTGGCATTGTCGAGATCGTCCTGAGAGGGTGCATTTTCTAACTGCTCTTGCAGATTTGCGATAGTGGCGTTGGCATTGTCGAGATCGTCCTGCGATGGGGCGTTATCTAACTGCGCTTGCAGGTTCGCGATGGTGGCGTTTGCTTCATCCAGCTGCGCCTGCAATTCGTCCGCTGTGGAGGTATCGCCAAGTTTCGCCTCCAGTTCCGCGATGGTGGCATTTGCTTCATCCAGCTGCGCCTGCAATTCGTCCACTGTGGAGCTATCGCCAAGTTTTGCCTCCAGATCCGCGATGGTAGCATTTGCTTCATCCAGCTGCGCCTGCAATTCGTCTACTGTGGAGGTATCGGCGAGTTTCGCCTCCAGATCCGCGATGGTGGCGTTTGCTTCATCCAGTTGCGCCTGCAATTCGTCTGCTGTGGAGGTATCGCCAAGTTTCGCCTCCAGTTCCGCGATGGTGGCATTCGCCGCGTCCAAATCTTCCTGCGAAGGGGCATCTTCTATCTGCGCTTCCAATTCCGCGATGGTCGCGTTTGCCGCGTCCAAATCTTCCTGCGTGGGCGCGTTGTGCAGCTGCTCCTGTGCGCTCTGCAGCTGCGCCGTCAGAGAATCGATCGTATTGTCCGCCGCCGCCAACTCCGCGCGCAGCGCGCGGACGGTTTCGTCGGAGGAGTTGTTGGAGAGGATGGCGATGGTTTTCTTCTGCGAGGCGATTTCGGAGTTCAGCTTGGAGACGCGGCTTTTCAGCTGCCCCACCTGCCCCGACAGGGAAGCGCTCTTCGCCTTTTCGTCGGAAAGCTCCTGCTCGCTGACGAGCATCAGTTGTTCATAGTCCTTGATTTCCGTCTGAAGCTGCAGGATGGTCGCGTCCTTCTCGGCAAGCTTCTCCTCGTTCTCCGTGCCTGTGGTATCCTGCGTTTTTAATAGCGCTTTCGCGTCCTCAAGGCCAGCCTTCGTCTCGGTGAGTTCCTCTTTCGTCTCGGTCAGCTCCGCTTCCAATTCGCCGACTCTTGTCGTCGCACTGTCGAGCATCTCTTCCGATCTCAGCAGCTTTTGTCTGGCGTCGCTTCCGTTCGTAAAGAACAGTGCGCCCGCGCCGAGCGCACACATCAGCGCCACCGCGAGCACGATGCCGATCCATTTTCTCATGCGTATCCCTCCGATGTTTTTCTGTTTACTGCTTAGACGTTTCCTTTCGCAAAATGTTTCATGTGAAACATCCCTCCGCCGAAGCCCCAAATCGTTTCACGTGAAACTTTTTCGGCGGAAATAACCTCTTTTTTGGTTTTACCCGTTGCAACGACGGCTGCTTTCTATTATAATAACAGATACCGCAGCGACAAAGGATTTTGAAAAGGCGTCCCGGGAGGAATTTTGTGGAACGAAAGAAAAGAAGGAGCGGATTCGCCGCGCCGGCGGTGCTCATCGTGGCGTTGCTGTGCCTTTTGGCGTGGTTTCTCGCGAAGCGCATCGTGTCCGGCGGGTCGGGCACGCTGCGCACGGCGATCGAGCTTCCGGCGAAATCGATGTATCATACGGAGACGCTCGGCGACGGCGTGCTCTATAACGACGGCGCGACGCTGCACGCGCTGAACAACAGGGGCAGGCAGATTTGGAGCTTTTCCGCGGGAACCGGCGCGGATTTCAGCGTCGGCGCGGGCGGCGTCGCGACGTGGGCGGGCAACCTGATCACGCTCCTCGGTGCCTCGAACGGCTCGACGTTGTACAGCAGCCGCATCGAGGGCGGAAGCATCCGAAGCGCGTACTTAGGCGAGATTTACGCCGCGATCCAGATCGGCGAGGAGCGCGCATCCTCCATCGTACTGTTGGACGTGGGCGGAAGCAAGCGCATCGACGTGATCGACATGAGCAAGAAGACCGTGCTGGATTTCGGCTTTTTCAGCGGCGGCACGCTGTTTTGGATCATGACGCTCGACACGGAGGGGACGATCCCGACCTGCTCCGTATATACCTACCGCCCCGGCAAGACGATCGCCGGAACGATCACGGATTCGCAACAGGTGCTGTACGAGGTGCTGTTTCAGTCGTCGCACGTGCGTGTCGTCGGGACGACGCACATCAAGGACTACGACTACGCGGGCAGGGAGATTGTGGACGACCGAATCCTCGTGTATGGCTGGTACCTGATGGGTATCGACGACGCGGCAGAGAACCCCTTGATGGTCTTCGCGCCGAACGAGGCGGCGCTGTCCGGCAAGGGCGTGCAGGACATCCGCATCATCCACGGGCAAGTGGACAGGGCCGTCCGCCTTCCCTATCCCGCGACGAAGCTGCTGCCCTGCGGCGATGCGGTATATGCGTTCAACAACCAGTTCGTCATGGTGTGCCGCCCGGGGAGCGCAACCCCCGAACGGTATGCGCTTCCCATGTATGTGGATAGCGTTCTGGGGCTTACGGACGACCACAGGGCAATCGTAACCTATAACGGCAGCGTTTATATCGTGCCGCTTCCGTAGAAGGACAGAATGAAAGGGGTAATTTTCATGGATGTTTCCGCAATGGTGCAGGGACTCAACATCATCGATATCGTGATCCTCGCGATTCTGCTGCTCTCCCTCGTCTCGGGCATGTATAAGGGATTTCTGGCATCGTTTCTCGCGACGCTGGGCTTTGCCGGCGCGGCAGTGGGCGCGTACCTTCTATGCCCAAAACTCGCGAACCTGTTCCAGTCCAACAACGGACTGATGAACTCGCTTTCCTATTACATCGGCGCGGACGAACTGCTCTCCAAGCTCGCGGACAGCCCCGTGACGCAGGCGGTGCAGGACAGCACGCTCCTCTCCTCGGCGACGGCATCGCTCACGACGCTGCCAAACGCCATCGTGACGGCGTTTCGCGACAATGTCGTGAACCAGCTCTTTTCCACGTTAAACCTTTCGAGCCTCGGCGACTATCTGAGTCAGACGGTCGTCGTGTCGCTGGTGTATGTCATCTCGTTCCTGCTGCTGTTCGCGGCGTGCTACATCCTGGCGCTGTTGGTCGTAAATCTGTTCAACAACATCTTCCATTTCCCGCTGCTGCGGCGTTTCGACTGGCTGCTCGGCGGCCTGTTCGGGCTTGCGCGGGGCGCGTTCATCACCATCCTGGTGCTGACGGTCATCCCGATGCTGCTGTCGCTGATGGATCTGAACATCCTGGACGACCTCATCGCCTCGTCCAAATTCGCCGCGTACTTCATGAACGACAACGTGCTCAAGGGGATCATCTCGCTCGGCTTTGCCGCGAAGTGATGTACAAATGGCAAGGGTTATCGCGGTGACAAACCAAAAAGGCGGCGTCGGCAAGACGACCACCGCCGTAAATCTGTCCGCGTGCATCGCGGAGAGGGGCAAAAAGACGCTCTTGGTCGATATCGACCCGCAGGGAAACGCCACGAGCGGGCTCGGGCTTGCGGGGATGGGGGAGAAATCCATCTACGAGGTATTGATCGGCGCGGTGAGCGCGGCGGATGCCTTGATACAGACGGATTTCGGAGCGCTCGACTGCATTCCCTCCTCCATCGCGCTCGCGGGCGCGGAGATCGAATTGGTGCCCATGGAAGGGCGCGAGCTGCTTTTGCGGCGCGCACTGGCGGATATTCGGGGAAAGTACGACTATATCTTCTTGGACTGCCCGCCGTCCTTGGGGCTGCTCACGCTCAACGCGCTCACAGCGGCGGACAGCGTGCTGGTTCCCATTCAGTGCGAATACTATGCGCTCGAAGGCGTGGGGCAGCTCATAAACACGCTGTCCATCGTGCGCATGCGAATGAATCCGGAGCTTGCGGTGGAGGGCGTGGTGCTCACCATGCTCGACGGGCGCACGAACCTCGGCATACAGGTCGTGCAGGAGGTCAAAAACCACTTTAAGGACAGGGTGTTTTCCACGATCATCCCGCGCAATGTGCGCCTGAGCGAGGCGCCCAGCCACGGGCTGCCCATCCACCTGTACGACCCGAAGTGCATCGGCACGGCGGCGTACAGGGAGCTCGCGCGGGAACTCATAGAGCGAAACGAAGAAGGGAATTGGTGATTGCGATGGCACGGCAGACGAAGCACGGCTTGGGGCGCGGCCTGGACGCGCTTTTGGGCGGCGTACAGAGTGCGCCCGTGCAGCCGGAGCAAAACAGGACGGATGCGGCGGCGGCGGGGGACGTCGTGCGGCAGATCCCGACGGCGAGGATCGATCCGAACCCCGACCAGCCGCGAAAGCGCTTCCGCGACGAATCCATAGAGGAGCTCGCCATATCGATCCAAAGCGTCGGCATCATCCAGCCCCTGATCGTGAAGGAGTCCGGCGACCGATATCAGATCATCGCGGGCGAAAGGCGCTGGCGCGCGGCGCTCAAGATCGGGCTCGATACGGTGCCCTGCATCGTTCGAAGCTGGGACGAGGCGATGCGGCTGGAGACCTCCCTGATAGAAAACCTGCAGAGGGAAGACCTCGACCCGATCGAGGAGGCGCAGGGCATCCGCGCGCTCATGGACCAGTGCGGGTATACGCAGGAGGTGGTCGCGCAGCGGCTCGGAAAGAGCCGCCCCGCGGTGGCGAATCTGTTGCGGCTTCTGAACCTCCCCGCGAGCATCCAAATCATGCTTCAGGAGCGCAAACTGTCCGCCGGGCACGCGCGGGCGCTGGTCGCCTTGCCGAACGAGGACATACAGATACGGCTTGCGAACCTCGCCGCCGCACAGGGCTGGTCCGTGCGGCAGATGGAGCAAATCTGCGCGCGGCAGGGCAGGGTCTCGAAGGCGGAAAAGCCCAAAAAACCCGAAAAAACCGGAGAAATCAAAAATCTCGAGCGCATGGCGCGGGATATTTTTGGAACGAAGGCGGAACTGCACGGCGACGAGAACAAGGGAAGGTTCATTCTGCACTATTACAGCAGGGATGATTTGGAGCACATCTGGGAAATCCTGGAATTGCTTCGGCAAAGCGAATAAGGAGAGGGAGAAAATGGTATCGACGTTTCAATTGCATATTTTGGAGATTCTCGTCGACGACGCGCGGACGTCGCCCGAGCAGATCGCCTGCATGACGGGGCGCAGCCTCGAGGACGTGAAGGGCGCCATCGCCGACATGGAGGACAAGCGCATCATCGTAAAGTATCCCGCGCTCATCAACTGGGACAGGGTGGAGACCGAGCAGGTGGAGGCGGTGATCGAGGTGCGCGTAACGCCGCAGCGCGGCGCGGGGTTTGACGCGATTGCCTCGGAGATATATCTCTTCGAGGAGGTCTCCAGCGTGTACCTCATGTCCGGCGCGTACGACCTGATGGTGCTCGTCAAGGGGCGCAGTCTAAAGCAGCTCGCGCAGTTCGTCGCGGAAAAGCTGTCCACGCTCGAAAACGTGAATTCCACGGCGACGCACTTCGTATTGAAAAAGTATAAGGTGGACGGCGTGTTGGTCGAGGGCGGCGCGAAGGACCGCAGATTGGCGGTGTCGCCGTGAAATACGAAGAGCTTTTGTGCAAAAGGGTATTGGATGTTCCGCCGAGCGGCATCCGCAAGTTTTTCGACATCGTCAGCGACATGAAGGACGCGATTTCATTGGGCGTCGGCGAGCCGGACTTTGACACCCCGTGGCGGTATAACGACGCGGCAATCTATTCGCTTCGGCAGGGCAGGACGCACTACACCTCCAACTGGGGCATGCCGCAGCTCAGAGAGGCCATCGCGGACTACGAATACAACCGCTTCGGCGCGAAATATTCCCCCGAGGACGAGATTTTGGTCACGGTCGGCGCGAGCGAGGGCATCGATCTCGCGCTGCGTGCTGTCTGCGAGCCGGGCGACGAGATCATTGCGCCGGATCCGACCTATGTATCCTATGAGCCGGGCATCATCTTCGCCGGCGGCAAGTGTGTCACGCTGAAGACGCGGCAGGAGGAAGACTTCCGCATGACGCCGGAGGCGCTCAAAAAGGCGATCACGCCGCGCACGAAGGCGCTGATCTTCCCCTATCCCAACAACCCCACCGGCGGCATCATGACCAAGGCGGACATGGAGGGAATCGCCGCGGTTTTGCGCGGCACGAACATCCTGGTGATCGCGGACGAAATCTATGGAGAGCTCCTCTACACCGGGGAACGGCACACCGCGTTTGCGGCGATCGACGGCATGTGGGACAGGACGATCACGCTCAACGGCTTTTCCAAGGCGTTCGCCATGACCGGCTGGCGCATGGGATACGCGGCGGGCCCGAGGGAAATCCTCGCCTCCATGGTGAAAATCCACCAGTACACCATGCTGTGCGCGCCCACCATGAGCCAGTACGCAGCGCTGGAGGCGCTCGTATCCGGCGCGCAGAACAACTACGAGGACGTCGCCCGCATGGTGCGCACCTACGACCGCAGAAGGCGGCTCGTGATCGATGCGTTCAAGCGCATGGGCCTTCCGTGCTTTGAGCCGCTCGGCGCGTTTTACGCCTTCCCTTCCATTGCGGAAACCGGCATGACCTCGCAGGAGTTCTGTAAGAGACTTTTAGATGCACAGCGCGTCGCGTGCGTCCCGGGAGATGCGTTCGGCGCGTCCGGCGAGGGGCACATCCGCGTGTCCTACGCAGCCGCGACGGACAAGCTCATCGAGGCGCTCAATCGCATGGAGCGGTTCGTCGGCAGCCTGTAGCCCGAAGAAACCGCCGACGCGCACCACATTTAACAAAGATGTGATTGCGCGAAACGGGAAAATCCGTATAATACTATGTGCGCATCCTTGCTCCGGCGCAACCGGCCGGGGCCTTAAGTCCATAAGGAGGTGAAAATATTGAATCAGTACGAAGTTATGTATCTGCTCGATACCGCTATGGAGGAGCAGGCGAGGAACGATGCCATCGCCCGTTTTGCCAAGCTGGTGGAGACGAACGGCGGTAAGGTGGACCGCGTGGACGAATGGGGAAAGCGCCGCCTGGCGTATACCATCAACTACAAGACCGAGGGCTATTATGTGCTCATGTACATCACCGCCCCGTCCGACCTGCCCCGTGAGCTGGAACGTAACATGCAGATTGCGGAATATGTTCTCCGTTATCTCGTGGTCCGCTTCGAAGGCGCCATCCCGACGAAGAGAGAGCCTCTGAGGCCTTCGTTCAACCCGCAGCATGCGGCGCCCGCGGCGCCCGCAGCGGCAGAGGAGCCCGCGGCCAAGCCCGAACAGCCCGTCGCGGCAGCAGAAACCGTCGTCGAGGTGTAACACAGGACGCCTTCGGGAAAGGCAGGTAAGTGTATGAACAAAGCAATTTTGATCGGAAATCTGACGAGAGATCCCGAGCTTCGCACCACGTCAAACGGCACCCCCGTATGCACGTTCACGATCGCGATCAACAGGCGGTTTACGAACCAGCAGGGTGTGCGCGAGGCGGATTTTCTGAATATCGTCACGTGGCGCCAGCTCGCAGAGCTCTGCCACCGCTATCTCGCGAAGGGTCGCAAGGTCGCGGTCGAGGGCAGCCTGCAGTCCCGCTCCTATGATGCGCAGGACGGAACGAGGCGCTATGTCGTCGAGGTCGTCGCAGATCAGGTAGAATTCCTTTCGTCGCCACAGGGACAGGCGGAGTCCTCCTATCAGCAGGAGGTGCCGCTCCCGTCCGAACCTCCGCAGGCGCGCAGCTATCAGCCGAAGTTCGAGCCTCAGGAAGGCGCGACGGCGTCCGGTGGCTTCGGCGATCCCGCAGACGATGACGACTTGCCGTTCTGACACGCGTTGCCGCATCCCTTCAGGCGATTTTCGAAACTGAGGAGGAGAATACTATGTCCGAGGATAGAGGCGATCGCGCCCGCCGTCCGCGCGGCCGCAGGCCGCGCAGGAAAGTCTGCACATTTTGTGTTGAAAAAGTACAGCACATCGATTATAAGGACACCAACAGGCTTCGCCGCTTCACCAATGAGCGCGGCAAGATCCTGCCCCGCCGGATGAGCGGCACCTGCGCAAAGCACCAGCGCCAGCTCTCCACGGCAATCAAGCGCGCACGTACCATCGCGCTTCTGCCCTACGCGGCCGACTGAGTTCCTTATGCCCCCTCCCGCGCGGAGGGGGTTTTTCCGTCCCGCAGCGGCTTTTTATTGTAAAATTTTGGATTTTTCGCGCGCCTTCGATCCCCCATTACATTCCTGCGATATACTATATATGTGATAGTACGCGATGAAGGGAACGCCCCGCGGCGATCCGCACAGAGAGCCGGCATTCGGTGCGAGCCGGACGGAAAGGCGCGCAAGGTATCCTCCCCGAGCGGCAGGCTGAACGAAAAAGTAGGCCGAGCCGGGTTCGCCCGTTACAGCGGCGGCGCATGCCTGTGCGCACTGAGAAGCAATTTGGGTGGTACCACGAACGAGTCTTCGTCCCATGGGGAGGAAGATTTTATTTTTTGGAGGGAACGGAAATGATCGAGAAGGCATCCACGAATCTGGATTTTTTATCGCGCGAGAATGAGGTGCTCGATTTTTGGAAGGAGCACAGGATTTTCGAGCGTTCCATCGAATGCCGCGAGGGTCGCGAGGTATTCACCTTTTACGACGGCCCGCCCACGGCAAACGGCAAGCCGCACATCGGCCATATCTTAACGCGCGTCATGAAGGATATCGTCCCGCGCTACAAGACCATGAAGGGATATAAGGTGCCGCGCAAGGCGGGCTGGGACACGCACGGCTTGCCCGTCGAATTGGAGGTCGAAAGGCTCTTGGGGCTGGACGGCAAGGAGCAAATCGAAAAGTACGGCATCGAGCCGTTTATCAAGGCGTGCAAGGAATCCGTCTGGACGTATAAATCCGAATGGGAGAAGATGTCCGACCGCGTAGGCTTCTGGGCGGACATGGACGGCCCGTACATCACCTACGAAAACAACTACATCGAATCCGTGTGGTGGTCGTTAAAGCAGGTGCACGACAAGGGGCTGCTCTACAAGGGGCATAAGGTGGTTCCCTACTGCCCGCGCTGCGGCACCGCGCTCTCGAGCCACGAGGTTTCGCAGGGCTATAAAACCGTCAGGGAAAATTCCGCAATCGTGCGCTTTCGCGTCAAGGGCGAAGAGAATACCTTCCTGTATGCGTGGACGACCACGCCTTGGACGCTGCCCTCAAACGTCGCGCTGTGCGTCAACGCCGAATTTGACTACGCCCGCTTTGTCTATCGGGGCGATACGATCATCATGGCGGACGCGCTGATCGAAAGCGTCCTGGGCGCAGAGGCGGAAATTTCGGACAAGGCGCTCGTCAAGGGCGCAGAGCTCGTCGGCATGGAGTACGAGCCGCTGTTCGACTTCCAGAAAGAATGCGTGGACAAGCCCGCGTGGCGCGTCGTCGCGGACGGATACGTCACGCTGACGGACGGCACGGGCATCGTACACATCGCGCCCGCGTTCGGCGAGGACGACGCGCGCGTCGGCAGGGAGAACGACCTTCCGTTCCTGCAGCTCGTCGACGCCGCGGGCTGCATGGACGAGTGCACACCCTGGGGCGGCACCTTCGTGAAAAAGGCCGACCCCCTGATCGTCGAGAATCTGCGGGAAAACGATAAGCTCGTTGGTGAAATCCCGTTCGAGCACGACTATCCCTTCTGCTGGCGCTGCGACACCCCGCTCATCTACTACGCCCGCCCAACGTGGTTCATCCGCATGACCGCCGTGCGCGAAAAGCTCAAGGCGTCCAACCAGGCGGTCAACTGGATGCCCGAAAACATCAAGGACGGCAGGATGGGCAACTTCGTCGAAAACGTGATCGACTGGGGTCTGTCGCGCGAGCGCTACTGGGGAACGCCGCTGCCCGTGTGGATCTGCGCGGACTGCGGAAACATCCACGTCGTGGGCTCTGTCGAAGAATTGAGGGCGCTGGGCAAGGACGTGCCCGAGGACATCGAGCTGCACCGCCCATATATCGACCGCGTGCTGCTCACCTGCGGCAAGTGCGGCGGCGAAATGAAGCGCACGCCCGAGGTGATCGACTGCTGGTACGATTCCGGCTCCATGCCCTTCGCGCAGTGGCACTATCCCTTTGAAAATAAAGAAATCTTCGAGGAGAATTTCCCCGCGGATTTCATCTCCGAGGCCATCGACCAGACGCGCGGTTGGTTCTATACCCTGCTCGCGATCGGAACGCTCCTGTTCGACCGCGCGCCGTTTGAAAACTGCATCGTGCTCGGGCACGTGCTCGACAAGGAAGGCGCGAAGATGTCCAAGCACAAGGGCAACGTCGTCGACCCGTGGACGGTGCTCGACAAGCAGGGCGCGGACGCCGTGCGCTGGTACTTCTATACCGTGGGCGCGCCGTGGCTGCCGAGCCGCTTCTCCGACGACCTCGTGAGCGAGGCGCAGCGCAAGTTCATGGGCACGCTCTGGAACACCTACGCCTTCTTCACGCTGTACGCCTCGATCGACGGGTACGACCCGGAAAAGGCGAAGGCGAATCCCGAGGATTTCTCCATGATGGACAGGTGGGTGCTCTCCAAGCTCCACACGCTCGTGCGGTTCGTGGACGACGGGCTCGATAGATACAAGATCACCGAGACGAGCCGCGCGATCCAATCCTTTGTGGACGAACTTTCCAACTGGTACGTGCGCCGCTGCCGCGAACGGTTCTGGGGCAAGGGGCTCGCGGGCGACAAGCTCGCCGCGTTTGAGACGCTGTACACCGTGCTGGTGACCCTGACCAAGCTCTGCGCGCCGTACATCCCCTTCATGTCGGAGACCATGTATCAAAACCTCGTCGTCTCCGTCCGAAAGGACGCGCCCGAGAGCGTGCACCTGTGCGACTTCCCGAAGGCGAACCTCGCGCTGGTAGACAAGGCGCTCGAGGACGACATGGAAGTCGTCATCTCCGCCGTGCAGCTGGGCCGCGCCTGCCGCGCCACCGCAAACCTCAAGGTGCGCCAGCCCTTGCAGAACCTGTTCGTGCAGGGCAGGGCGCTTCCGCAGCCGCTTACGAACCTCATCGCGGACGAACTGAACGTGAAGGAAGTTCGCTTCGTGGACGATGCGCGCGCGTTTACGACCTATAAATGCAAGCCGCAGATGCGCACCCTCGGCCCCCGCTACGGAAAGCTGCTGGGAAAAATCGGGCAGGCGCTGCTCGAAATGGACGGAAACGACGTCGTCGATACCTTCGCGCGCGGCGATCTGCTCGTGTTCGAGGTTGACGGAACGAAAATCGAACTTGCCGAGGGCGACGTTTTGACCGAGCCGATGCAAAAGCCCGGCTTTGTCGCGACGGCGGACGCGGGCATGACGGTCGTGCTCGATACAAACCTCACGGATTCGCTCATCGAAGAAGGCTTTGTGCGCGAAATCATCTCCAAGCTCCAGACCATGCGCAAGGATTCCGATTTCGAGGTGACGGATAGGATTCACGTCGTCATCGAAACGGGCGAAAAATTGCGCAAGGTCGCCGAAAAAGGCGCGGAGACGATCAAAAACGCGGTGCTCGCGCACACGCTCGCCTTTGAAGGGGCAGGCGAAAGCTTTATCGCGCAAGAATGGAACATCAACGGCGAAAAAGCCGTCCTATCCGTGAAGGTGGCAAAGTGATGTACATCGCCGGCGACTGGAAGGACTACGAGGTACTCGATACCGGAGATGGCGAGAAATTGGAACGCTGGGGCGGCGTGCTTCTGCGCCGTCCCGACCCGCAGGCCATCTGGAAAAAGCAGGACGAGGCGCTGTGGGGCAAGTGCGACGCGTGGTACCACCGCTCGAACAAGGGCGGCGGCGAATGGGAGTTCTTCCGCAAACTGCCCGACAGGTGGAGCATCTCCTACAAGGGAATGAAATTCTACGTCCGTCCGACAGGCTTCAAGCACACGGGCCTGTTCCCGGAGCAGGCGGCGAATTGGGACTGGATGCAGGGCATCATCCGCGGCGCGAAAAGCCCCGTGCGGGTACTGAACCTTTTCGGCTATACCGGCGCGGCGACCGTGGCGTGCTGCCTTGCGGGCGCGCACGTGACCCATGTGGACGCGGCAAAGGGCATGACGCAGTGGGCGGGCGAAAACTGCGCGCTTTCGGGTGTGAACCCGAGCCTCACCCGCTGGATCGTGGACGACGCGCTCAAATTCGTGCAGCGCGAAAAGCGGCGCGGCAGCCTGTACGACGGCATCCTGATGGACCCCCCGTCCTACGGCAGGGGCCCGGGCGGCGAGATCTGGAAGGTGGAGGACGCGCTGTACGGCCTGGTCGAATCCTGCGCGGACATATTGACGGAAAACGCGCGCTTTATGCTCATCAACAGCTATACGACGGGGCTGCAGCCCGCGGTTTTGCAAAACATGCTGCGCATGACGGTCGGAAAGCGCTTGGGCGGCGCGAGCGAGGCGGCGGAACTGGTGCTGCCGATTACGAGCGGGGGCGTTCTCCCCTGCGGCGCTTCGGGAAGATGGTGCGGCAATGACTGATGACAGAATCCCCTGCGGCAGGGGCGAAATCCGCGTGCTGTATCTGGACAACCACCTGCTCGCCGTCGAAAAGCCGCCCAATGTGCCCGTGCAGAGGGACATTTCGGGCGATTTGGACGTATTTACCGCCTGCAAAGGCTATATCAAGGAGAAGTTTCAAAAGCCGGGCGAGGTCTACATGGGGCTGGTGCACCGGCTCGACAGGCCCGTCGGCGGCGTGCTGCTCCTTGCGCGCACGAGTAAGGCGGCAAAGCGGCTCTCGGAGAATTTTGCGGGGCGCGATGCCGACAAGCGCTACCTCGCGGTGCTTCAGGGGCGCATGGATGCGCAGCTCGACATGGAGGATTGGCTCTTAAAGGATTCTGCAACGGGCTCCTCCCGCGCGGTGCCGGAGGGCACGCCCGGCGCGAAGTACGCGCGACTCGTCTCCGAGCCGGTTGCCTATTGTCAAGCGGAAAACGCGACGCTTGCCCTCGTTACGCTCTATACGGGGCGATCGCACCAAATCCGCGTGCAGCACGCGGCGCGCAATCTCCCGCTTTGGGGGGATATGCGATACGGCGGCGCCGAAAAGGGGCAGCAGATTGCGCTTTGGGCGTATCGCCTCACGGTGCCGCATCCCACGCTGCGCGAGGAGATTTCGTTCACGTCGCGCCCGCCGAAGGACGGCATCTGGAGCGCTTTTGATTTGGAGGGACTGCAATGAGCGATTCACCCGCGCCGCGCATGGGGCGCAACGCGCTGATGTTTTTGTGCTGCGTGGCGGGCATCCCCATATGCTGCGAGATTTTGCCGGGCGTACACGCCGAAACGATGCGCGATGCGCTGGCTGCCGGCTGCGCGCTGGGCGTAGCGTATCTCTTTCTGCGGCCGATATTGCGGCTCGTCTCCGCGCCGATCGGCTGCATCACACTCGGGCTTTTCGGTTTTGTCATCGACGCGCTCCTGATCTTGCTCATCCCGCGCCTCGTGCCCGGCTTTCGGGTGGACGGCATCGAATGGGCGGCGCTTGCGGCGCTGCTCATAAGCGGGATGTGCCTCATCGCGGGCGGGACCAAATAAACGGAGGGATCGACATGAAGACACGGATTTGGGCGCACAGGGGCGCTTCCGCCTACGCGCCGGAAAACACGCTCGAGGCCTTTGCGCTCGCCGCCGAAATGGGCGCGGACGGCGTGGAACTGGACGTTTGCTGCTCGAAGGACGGCGAGGTCGTCGTCTGCCACGATGCGACCATCGACCGCACCTCCACGGGCACGGGCTTGGTCGCGGATCATACGCTCGCGGAGCTCAAGGAATTTTCCTTCGGCAAGCGCTTTCCGGGCTTTGAACAGGCGAAAATCCCGACGCTGCGCGAGGTGTTTGCGCTGCTGCTGCCGACGGGGCTCACCGTCAACGTCGAAATCAAGAAGGATTCCGCGCTGTGCGACGGCATCGAGGAAAAGTGCATCGCGATCGCGAAGGAATGCGCCATGGAAGACAGGGTGCTCTATTCGTCGTTCGACCACGAGAGCCTGCGCATCATCCTGAAAATCAAGCCCGATGCCAAGACGGGGCTTTTGTACGGCGAGGACATCGAAAATGCGGAACGATATGCCGTAGAGCAGGGCGCCGCGGCGCTGCATCCGCACTACAAAAACCTCTACAAAGGGGGCGCGATCGAAAGGGCGCATGCCGTCGGCGTGAAGGTACACCCGTGGACGGTCAACGCGGAAGAGGATATCGCGCGCCTGCTGGATTTGGGCGCGGACGCGATCATCACGGACAAGCCCGATCTGGCGCGAAAGATTCGCGACGCGCGCTGAGGACACGGAGATGCGAACGGTCGGGATCATCGCGGAATACAATCCCTTTCACAAGGGGCACAAATACCATATCGACGAGACGCGCTGGCAGACGGGCTGCGATTATGTGATCGTCGTCATGTCGGGCGCGTTCACGCAGCGCGGGGAGCCCGCGCTCATCGACAAATGGACGCGGGCGCGCATGGCGCTCACGGAGGGCGCGGACATCGTGATCGAACTGCCCGCGCTGTTCGCGGTGCGCAGCGCGGACTGGTTCGCCATGGGCGGCGTGGGGCTGCTCTCGTCCTTGGGCATCGTGGACGGCATATCCTTCGGCTGCGAGACGGACGATTTGCCGACGCTGCAGTTCGCGGCGGACGCCTTTGAGGCGGAGCCGCCGCAGGTCGTCCGGGCAATCAAAAAGAACCTCAAAAAGGGGAAATCGCTCGCCCGTGCGCGCGGAGAGGTGCTCGCCGAGTATCTGAACGTCGAGCCGTCCGTGTTGAACGCGCCCAATACCGCGCTTGCGCTCGAATATATGCGCGCGAACGACAGGCTTTTGCGCCCGATGCAGCTCTTCGCCGTCAAGCGCAAGGGCGATTACTGCTCGAAGGAGCTATCGGAGTTCGCATCCGCCGGCGCGATACGGCTCGCGCTGCACGAGGGGCGGCGCGAAGAGGCGCTTTCCTGCCTGCCCGAGGGGGCGGCCCTACTGCTGCGGGATATGGAATCCACCATGTTCGCGGACCCGACGGGGCTGGACAACCTCCTGCTCGACAGGCTCCGCACCATGGACAAGGAGGAGCTCATGGGCATATGCGATGTCACCGAGGGGCTGGAGGATCGAATCCTGCGCTGCGCGGAGGCAGCGCCCACGCGCAGCGACCTTCTCAAGGCGCTGAAGTGCAAGCGCTACACCATGGCACGGCTCTCCCGCATATGCACGGGCGCGCTGCTATCCATCGATAATGACCTCGCGAGCACTTATCCGAGCCCGCCTTACGCGCGGCTACTGGGCTTTCGCGAGAGTGCGCGGCCGCTGCTTCGCGAAATCTCCGAAAATGCGCAGATTCCGTTTGTCTCCAACGTCAAGGCCATCGTCGACCATCCCTGCTTCAGGTTAGAGCGCCGCGCGACGGATTTGTGGGCGCTGTGCACGAAACACCCCCAAACGCGGCGCGCGCGGCGCGACTTTACGGAGCGGATGATCGTCGTGAAAGAGGAAAGGTAAAAAAAGCGGCAGACGGGAAACATAACACGGCGATACTTGAACGCCGCCGCGCGATATGGTATGATTATTCAACATTTCCGCATATAGATGGGAGATAATCGGATATGGGTTGTAAAGTATGCAAATTTGGCGGTTCCTCGCTCGCGGACGCGAACCAGTTCCGCAAGGTAAAAAATATCCTTCTGGCAGATCCGGAAAGGCGCTACTGCGTGCCGTCCGCGCCCGGAAAGCGCCACCGGGACGACGAAAAGATCACGGACATGCTCTATAAATGCTATCGCCTCGCCCGGCGCGACGAGCCGTATGACGATTTGTTTCAGAAAATCGCGACGCGCTATCTGGACATCGTAAAAGAGCTTTCCCTCGATATCGACCTCGCGCCGATGCTCGAGGAGGTGCGCATCGAAATCGCGCGGCGCGGCCCCGATTACGCGGCGAGCCGCGGCGAATACTTCTCGGGGCGCATCCTCGCAAACTATCTCGGCTGGGATTTTATCGACCCGCGCGAAGCGGTGATGTTCGACAGGCAGGGCGTGTTCGCCGGCGAATGGACGAACAGCCTCCTCTCCGAGCGCCTGAAGCACCATGCACACGCGGTCATCCCCGGCTTTTACGGCGCCCTGCCGGACGGCGACATCCACACGTTTTCCCGCGGCGGCTCGGACATCACCGGCGCGATCGTCGCGCGCGCGGCAAATGCCGAAATCTACGAGAACTGGACGGACGTGTCCGGCTTCCTGATGGCGGACCCGCGCATCGTGGACAATCCGAAGGTCATCAGGCAGCTCACGTATCACGAACTGCGCGAGCTCAGCTACATGGGCGCGACGGTGTTGCACGAGGATGCGGTGTTCCCCGTGCGCAAGGCGGGCATCCCGACGAACATCAGAAACACCAATGCGCCCGAGGAGCCGGGCACGATGATCGTCGACAAGGGGGAACCCCTGCCGGATACCGATACCGTCATCACGGGCGTCGCGGGACACAAGGATTTCACGCTGCTCTCCATCGAAAAGGCGATGATGAACAGCGAGATCGGCTTCGGAAGGCGCGTGTTGCAGGCGATCGAGGACAACGGCGTGTCCTTTGAGCACCTGCCCACCGGCATAGACACCATGTGCGTCATCATCCGCGACAACGACCTCATGCAGTGCAAGGAGCGGATCGTCAGCCGCATCGAAGAACTGTGCCACCCCGATTCCATCGTGTTTTCCACGGGGCTCGCCCTGATCGCGACCGTCGGACGCGGCATGGTGAACCAGCGCGGCACGGCGGCGCGGCTGTTCGGCGCGCTCGCAAATGCCGATGTGAACGTGCGCATGATCGACCAGGGCTCGAGCGAGCTCAACATCATCGTGGGCGTGGATGTGGACGACTTTGAAAAGGCCGTGCGCGCCATCTACAACGAATTCGTGGATTAAGATCGGGCAAAACGAGGCGTCGGCGGCGCGCGCAAAGCGCCGCCGACGCATAATTTGTCGAAATTATGCTTGACACGGCAAAACAAGGGTGCTATAATTGGAATCGATGAAGGTTGTTCTAACACGCTGCGCGGAATACCGGCGCAGTGTTTGTTTATGCTATGGAAAAAACACATCGCAGGAGGGATATCAATGGCGGATGACAGCATCATTCTGACGCCGGACGGCAAGAGGAAACTCGAAGAGGAACTGCGCCATCTGAAAAACGTCGAGCGCGCAAAGAACGCACATGACATCGAAACGGCGCGCTCCTTTGGCGATCTGAGCGAGAACGCCGAGTACGAGGCGGCAAAAAACGAGCAGGCGCGCATCGAAGGGCGCATCGGCGACATCGAGGGAATCCTGAACAAGGCGGTCATCGCGGAAGCGGGCGCGGGCGAGGAAGGCGTCGTCGGCGTCGGCAGCCACGTAAAGGTCTTCGACATGGAGTACGAGGCGGAGGACGAGTACACCGTCGTCGGCGCGACGGAGGCGGATCCGTCCCGCCTGTTCGTCTCCACGGAATCCCCGATCGGGAAAGAACTCATGGGCAAAAAAGCCGGCGAAACCGTCAAGGTGCAGACCCCGGGCGGGCTGCTGGAGCTGAAAATCCTCGCCGTTTCCAAGTAACCGAGAAGGAGAGCAACCAATGGCAGAAGATACGATCCGCACGCCCGAGGAGGAAGCGCGGGAACAATCCGAACAGTATACCATCAGGCTCGCAAAGCTGCAAAAGCGCATCGACGAGGGACGCAACCCCTACGAGATCGTAAAATACGACAGGACGCACCGCTCCGCCGAGATCCTCCAAAACTTCGAGGCGCTCGAGGAGAAAGAGGTCTCGATCGCGGGCAGGATGATGAGCCGCCGCATCATGGGCAAGGCGTCCTTTGCGCACATTTTGGACAGGGACGGCAGCATCCAGATCTACGTGCGCAGGGACGACGTGGGCGAGGACGAGTACGCCTCCTTCAAGGAATACGACATCGGCGACATTTTGGGCGTCAAAGGCACCGTGTTCCGCACGAAGACGGGCGAGATGAGTGTCCACGCGACGGAAACGACGCTGCTCACGAAGGCGCTCCACCCCATGCCCGAGAAATTCCACGGACTCAGGGACACGGACACGCGGTATCGCAGGCGCTATCTCGACCTGATCGTCAATCCCGAGGTGCGCGAAACCTTTATCAACCGCTCGAAGATCATCTCGTGCATCCGCAGCTATCTCGACGCGGAGGGCTTCATCGAGGTCGAAACGCCCATGCTGGTGCCCAACGCCGGCGGCGCGGCGGCGCGCCCGTTCGAGACGCACTTCAACGCGTTGGATGAGGACGTGAAGCTGCGCATCTCTCTGGAACTGTACCTGAAGCGGCTCATCGTGGGCGGCTTGGAAAAGGTATACGAGATCGGGCGTGTGTTCCGCAACGAAGGCGTGGACACCCGCCACAACCCGGAATTCACGCTGATGGAGCTGTATCAGGCGTATACCGACTACCACGGCATGATGGACCTCACCGAAAAACTGTTCCGCCACGTGGCGCAGCACGTATTGGGCACGAGCGTCATCACCTATAACGGCACCGAGATGGACCTCGGGAAGCCCTTCGAGCGCATCACGATGACGGAGGCCGTCAAAAAATACGCCGGCATCGACTTTGACGAAGTGAAGGACGACGCGGAGGCGATCGCACTCGCAAAAGAACACCATTTGGAACTGAAGCCCCTCTACAAGAAGGGCGACGTGCTGAACCTGTTCTTCGAGGAATACGTCGAAGACCACCTGATCCAGCCGACGTTTGTGATGGATCACCCGATCGAGACCTCCCCGCTCACCAAGAAAAAGCCCGACAAGCCCGGCTATGTCGAGCGCTTCGAGTTCTACATGAACGGCTGGGAGATGGCGAACGCCTATTCCGAATTGAACGACCCGATGGACCAGCGTGCGCGCTTCAAGGCGCAGGAGGAGCTGCTCGCGAGCGGCAACTTGGAGGCCAACCGCACGGACGAGGATTTCCTCTACGCGCTTGAGATCGGCATGCCGCCGACGGGAGGCATCGGCATCGGCATCGACCGCATGGTCATGCTCCTGACCGACTCCGCCGCGATCCGCGACGTGCTGCTGTTCCCGACGATGAAATCATTGGAGTAAGTCAAACCCATAACGTCAAACGGTAAGAAACTTACAACCCCCATTTGTCAGACGGCATGGCATACCGCGAGCAAATGGGGGTTTTTCTTGCGCGCTGCAGGGCGGGAAATCGGAAATCTTTATATAAATAACACGGCGGCGATATATGTGAAGGGCGTGGGTATGGTACGATGAGCATATCTTGATGCGGGAAAGGAAGGCGTACACTTTGAACATTCGCAGGCTCACCTACATCGCCGTCACCGTCACGCTGACGGTGGTTTGCTCGTGGATTTCGATCCCGTTCGCGGTGCCCTTTACCTTGCAGACGTTCGCCGTGTTCTGCACGCTGCTCGTGCTCGGTGGCAAGGATGGGTTGCTCTCGATTTTGTTGTATATCCTGCTGGGCGCTGTCGGGCTGCCCGTGTTTTCGGGGTTTCGGGGCGGCATCGCGCACCTCATGGGCCCCACGGGCGGGTACATCTGGGGCTTTGCGGCGACGGCGGCGATCTATTGGCTGTTTGAAAGAAACGTCAAGGGGGCGCTGCCCATGCGCAGGGCGATTTTCGCGCTCGCGCTGGGGCTGATCGCGTGCTACGCCTTCGGCACGGCGTGGTTCGCGGCGGTGTACCGCGCGCGCGGCACGGCATATGGCGTGGGCTCCGTGCTCCTTTTGTGCGTGGTGCCGTATATCGTGCCGGACTTGTGCAAGCTGTTTCTCGCCATGCAGGTGGGCAAGCGGATTACGCGCATCCTGCACCGAGAAAAGGACGCGCAATAGAGGATAAGAAAGCCGAAGAGCCTGCCGAATTTTCGGCAGGCTCTTTGGTTTTTCCCTTTTACCAAGTGACGCTGAATAGCAATTCGCCGTAGCTCGGGTAGGGCCATTTGTTCTTTTCGACCAGGGGCTCGCACGCGTCGACGGCGCGGCGCAGCGCGTCCATGCAGTGCGTCACCCTGTCGCGGTAGTAAAACGCCCGCTGTACGCCCGCCGGCGTCTCGTCCGCGCCCGCGACGGCATCCTTCAATTCGTCGCAGCGCTTTCGCATGGCGAGCGACAGCTCCGAAAGCGTTGCGCAGATGTCCCTTTCCAAAGAGGCGTCGATGCCGACCCGCTCCTTTTGGAACACGCCCTGCGCGAGCTCGCCGCTGTAGCGCAAGACGGCGGGGAGGATGTCGCGCTCGACCATCTCCACCATCGTGAGCGCCTCGATGTGCAGCACCTTCGCATAGTTTTCGAGCAGGATTTCCGAACGGGAGCGCATTTCCTCCTCGCTGAAGATGCCGAACCGCGTGAAAAGCCGCACGTTTTTCTCATCCATGAAGTGGCTGAGCGCCTCCGCGGTCGAGCTCCACTCGATGAGCCCGCGCCTGTGCGCCTCCTCGCGCCATTCGGGCGCGTAGTTGTTGCCATTGAAAATGATGCGGCGGTGCTTGCGGATCGTGTCGCGGATGAGGGCGTTGAGCGCGCCCGTAAAATCGTCTGCCTGCTCCAAAATGTCCGCAAAATCGCACAGCGACTCCGCTACGATGGTGTTGAGCGCGATGTTCGGCCCCGCGACGGAGATCGGCGCGCCGAGGCTGCGGAACTCGAACTTGTTTCCGGTAAAGGCGAAGGGAGACGTGCGGTTGCGATCCGCGGTATCCTTGGGGATGGTAGGCAGAACATCCACGCCGATGTTCATTTCCTTCTTGTACACCTTGTCGTAGGACACGCCGCCTTCGATCTCGTCCAGGATATCCGTCAGTTCCTCGCCCAGCGAGACAGAGAGGATCGCGGGCGGCGCTTCGCTCGCGCCGAGGCGGTGGTCGTTGCCTGCCGTTGCGATCGAAATGCGAAGGAAACCCTGATGCAGGTCCACCGCGCGCAATACGGCGCACAGGAAAAGCAGGAACTGCGCGTTGTCCTTGGGCGATGCGCCGGGCTCGAGCAGGTTTGCGCCCGTATCCGTGGACAGCGACCAGTTGTTGTGCTTGCCGGAACCGTTGACGCCCGCGAACGGCTTTTCGTGCAAAAGGCACACCATACCGTGCTTGCCCGCGATGCGGCGCATGAGCTCCATCGTGAGCTGGTTGTGGTCCGTGGCGATGTTCGCGGAGGAAAAGATCGGCGCGAGCTCGTGCTGGGCGGGCGCGGATTCGTTGTGCTCCGTCTTCGCCGAAACGCCGAGCTTCCAAAGCTCCTCGTCCAATTCGCGCATGAACGCGCTCACGCGCGGCTTTAATGCGCCGAAAAAGTGGTCGTCCAATTCCTGCCCCTTCGGCGGCTTTGCGCCGAACAGCGTGCGCCCCGTGTAGAGGATGTCCGGGCGCTTGTCGCACACCGCCTTGTCGATCAGGAAGTACTCCTGCTCGGGGCCCACGGTGATCGTTACGCGCGAGACGTCCGTCCTGCCGAAGAGCTTTAATATGCGCTTTGCCTGCACATTGACGCATTCGATGGAGCGCAGAAGCGGCGTTTTCTTGTCCAAAACGCTTCCCGTATAGGAGCAAAACGCCGTAGGGATGCACAGCGTGCCGTCCTTGATGAAGGCATAGCTCGTGGGGTCCCACGTCGTATAGCCGCGCGCCTCAAACGTCGCCCGCAGCCCGCCGGAGGGGAAGCTCGATGCGTCGTTTTCGCCCTTGATGAGCTCCTTCCCCGAAAATTCCATGATCACGGAATCGCCCTGCGGCTGGATGAACGCCTCGTGCTTTTCGGCGGTCACCCCCGTCATGGGCTGGAACCAATGGGTGAAATGCGTCGCACCCTTTTCGATCGCCCAATCCTTCATCGCGTTGGCGACCACGTCCGCGATGCCGATGTCGAGCGAGCGCCCCTGTGCGATGGTTTTTTTGAAGGCCTTATACGTCTCGTGCGGCAAGCGCATTTTCATGACTCTGTCGTTAAACACCATTGACCCGAACATATCGGACAAACCCATAGGAATCCCTCCCGTGTATTACAAATTCAAAAGCAGAAGCGAAAGCCCCGAAAATATGAGCAGCGCGATGATGATGCGGCGAACGGTCGCCTCCCGTATGCGCCCCGCGCATTTCATGCCGAGGAAGAGCCCCAGAAGCATAAACGGTGCGAGTTTGAGAACCGTCCAAAGCACATCGACCGTCAGAATGCCAAGGTACGCATAGGCGATGGTGCGATAGATATTTTCCGTAAGAAAGACCATGCACAGATTGCCCCGAAAGGACGCGGCGTCCTCCGTCGTGCGGCTGAAGTAGGCGGCGAGCAGTGCGCCGATCCCGAAAAGCCCGCACATCGCGCCCGCGAACAGCCCGATGGCTGCCTGCGCGAACCGATTGGGCCTTTGTTTTTTTGTCGAAAGCGCGCGCAAAAGCATTTCCACGCCGAGGAATACGACCGTTGCGCCGAAGATTGCCTTGATTGTCTGCGGGCTGCCGTTTTTAAGCAGCAGCATCCCCGGAATCGCGCCGACCATCATCGTGAGCGCCACGGGCAGCCAGAGTTTCACGTGGATGCTCTTGCGTTCCTTCCAGATAATCGCCCAGTTGGACGGGCTGCCGAGGATCAGCTCGATGGGGGAAATGTCGCTGTTGGGCACGGCAAAGCTCATGATGGTCGAGAAGATGAGCGTGTTCGCGAAGCCGCTCAGCCCCTTGGCGAAATACGCGACGACGACCGAAAACGCCATGAGGAAAAACATATCGTGCCCCTCCGATCTTACGCCCCGCTGCGATACGTTCTATTATACGCCGTGCCGCGCGGTTATCAAGGGGACTTGTGTTAATCCGTTTTCGCGGGATACAGGGAAAATTTGTGATTTTGGTGTGAAATGATCCGAATATGCTTGCGTTTTAACATACGAATGATGTATTATAATTATATTGAATCAATACAAAGGAAGGAAGGCTGTTTCATATGAAGTGTAAAGTACATTACGTTTCCCCCAAAGGCTCCGCCGAAATGATCGCGGAGGTCTTCGCCCGCGAATCCAAGTGCGTGAAGGAACCGCTGCTCCCCGCCTACATGCCCGAGGGCGTGCATCTGATGTTTTTGGGCTGTGAGAACAAGGCGGACAACGTCACGTTGGAATTCATCGACACGCTCAACAAGGACCGCGTGAAGAACTGCGCGCTCTTCTGCTGCGCGAAGAACAGCGATGCGGCGATTTCCGCCATGCGCGAGGCGCTCTCCAGAAGGGGCATCAACGTGCTCCCCACCGCCTTTACCGCGCCGGTCAAGGGGCTGTTCAACAAAGGTCCCTCCGAGTCGGATCTCCAGAGGGCGAAGAAATTCGCACAGGACAGCATGGCGCAGGTCGCACAGTAAAAGACCTTGCCTCCGGCGGAAACCGCCGGAGGTTTTTTAGAAAAACGGAAACGAAATGCGCTCCTCGCGCGTCTAAGAGAAAACACGGATAACGGAGGATTGATACCCATGAGAAAAATCGCCATACTGCTTTGCGCCCTGCTGCTGCTTGTGCCCGCCGTCTTCGCCGAGGAGGCAGGCTCGGGGACGGCGGCGCAGGATCCCGCTGCCATAGATTATGCGGCGCAGCTCGCCGAAAAGGACGAAACCATCGCGCGGTTGGAGGCGAAGCTTTCCGCCCTGCAGGCGGATTACGACGAACTGCGCGACACCTACGAGGCGCTTTTGGCGCAGACGGCGTATTCCACGCTCTCCAAGGGCTCCAAGAGCGAGGAGGTCACCAAGCTTCAGGATCGCCTGATTGCGTTGGGCTATCTGGAGGGCAATTCCGACGGGAATTACGGCAAGAACACCGAAGCCGCCGTGCAGCGTTTCCAGAAAATGGTGGGGCTGAACGCGGACGGCATCGCGGACGGCAGGACGCAGATCGCGCTATTTGCCTCCGACGCGCCGAAGGCGACCGCGAGCCAGGCGGCGGTGGAATTTAACCCCGCCGATTACGAGGAATACGACTATGCCACGCACATGGCTTCGCCCGAGGCGTACAATGCCCGCAAGGTGACCTTTATCGGAACCGTGCTGCAGGCGCTCGAGTCCGACGGCACGGCGATCTTCCGCATCGCCACATCGGGCGAGAAGGACAATGTGGTATATGCCACGTACCGCTTCTCGGAGGGCGAGGAACTCATCTACAAGGGCGACAACGTGACCGTCTACGCCGTGACCAACGGCACGAAGACCTACACCACCACCACCGGCAGCAGCAAGACGCTGCCCGCCTGCGAGATCAACCTCATCCAGAAGCGCGGCTGACAAAATATTTCGGGGCTGTCGCGTGTTTTTCGCGACAGCTCCGTTTTCTTATGTCTATTCATTTATCCCTTGACGCTTCCGGCGAGGAGCCCCGAGATGAAATGCTTCTGCGCGAAAAAGAACACGATGTAGATCGGCGCGGACGCGACGAGCGTCGCCGCCATCAAAAGATTCCACTGAATCTCCGCCTCGTCGCGAAACATCGTCAGCGCGATCTGCACGGTCTTCATGGAATCCGTGGTCGTCATCACGAGGGGCCACGTGTATTCGTTCCACGTGCCCGTGAATTTCAGGACGCCGAGCGACGCCAAGACCGGGCCGCTGAGCGGAAGGTAAATGCGCACGAACTGGCCGAACCTTCCGCAGCCGTCGATACGCGCCGCGTCGTCCAACGCCTGCGGAAAGCCCATATAAAACTGCCTGCACAAAAACACGCCGAACGAACCCGCGATATACGGGATGATGAAGCCCGGGTAGGTATTGAGCAGCCCCGTGCCGCCGCTTCCGAAGATGTCGTTTCCGCCCGCGAAGGGCACGGCGCGCAGCATCATGAACACGGGGAGCAGCGTGATCTGCGGCGGAATCATCATGCCCAGAAGGATCAAAACGAACAGCGCGCCGCGAAAGCGGAACGGAACCCGCGCGAACACAAAGCCCGACATCGAGTTGATGAAGAGGCTTATGACTACGGTGACGACGGTGATCACCGCGCTGTTGTACAGGTAGCGCGGCCAATTGCCCGTCGTCATGGCCTTTGCGTAATTGCCCCATTGGGGGACGCGCGGAATCAGCACGGGGGATGCGGAATAGACCTCGGGCATCGTCTGCAGCGATACGGAGACCGTCATCAAAAACGGAAACCCCATCAGAACGCACAGCACCGCGATAAAGAGCCGCCGCATGGCGAAAAATCGGACGTCGCTCCTGCTTTTTTTCATTCTACTTCCTTCCCGCGTCAGTCGTTCGCGCTGCTTAGCCGATAGTTGAGCATGGTGAGCGTCAGTAAGATCACCAGCAGCACGACCGCCATCGCGGAGGCATAGCCCATTTTGTATTCGTTAAAGCCGCGCTGGTAAATTTGGTGTACGATCGTCGTCGTCGCGTACATGGGGTCTCCGCGCGTCATGATCTGCACCTGTTCAAACGTCTTAAACGCCTCGACGGTCGTCGTCACCAGTACGAAGAAGACGACGGGCCGCAGCGCGGGAAGCGTGATGTGCAAAAGCTTCACGCGCTCGTTCGCGCCGTCCACGGTCGCCGCCTCGTACAGTTCGTCCGGGATCGACTGCATGCCCGCGAGGTAGATCAGCATGCAATAGCCGATGTTCTTCCAGATATTGACGAATATGAGGCACGGGAGCGCGAGGCTCTCGTCGTACAGCCATTTTTTGGGGAGAAAGCCCATCATCTGCAAAAATTTGTTGAGATAGCCCGTGAGCGGGTCGTACAGCATCAGCCACACCATCGCGACCGCCGTCATGGAGGTGGCATAGGGGTAGATGAGCAGCATCCGTATCCACTTGGTGCCGCGCATGGGGCTGTTCATGGCGGCGGCGGTGAGAAACCCCAGCGTCGTGAGCCCAGCGATCGAAAACAGCGCGTATATGGATGTGTTTTTGAGCGCCTTCAAAAACGCGGTGTCCTTCGTAAAGAGGCGGATGTAGTTTTTCAGCCCCACCCAGTCGCTCTTGGTGAACATGACGTTGTTCGTAAAACTCAGGTAGATCGTGCGGAAGACGGGATAGAGCACAAACAGCAAAAAAAACAGCAAAAACGGCGCGAGCATGAGCCATGCCGACCGCGTGTCCTGCTTATTGTATGCGCGCCGAACGGATGCCATAGGGGGGCACCTCCCTTCCAACTATTCGCCCACCGCGCCATTTGAGCGGAAAGGGCTTTTCGCGAAGCGCGGAAAAAGGGAATGGGCATTTCTGCCCATTCCCGAAAGGCGGAATCAGCCCGCGATCTCGAACTCCAGGTCTTCCTGCGCCTTGGCGAGCGCGGTGGCCGCGTCTTCGCCGCCGAAAAGGACGCTCTGCACCATGTTGTTGCGGATCGTCTGGAACTGCGTGGACCACGTCGCGCGGGGCATGCCCGTGCCGTTTGCGACGCACTCTGCGCGCGCGGCGTTATAGGGGTCCATCTCCATATAGGCGGCGACGAGGGAATCGCGCACGACGGGGATGTTCAGCTCCCGCGCGCGCCGCAAGACGACGTCGTTTGACAGCGCGTATGCGATGAAGCGGAACGCCTCCTCGGGATGCGCGCAGTCGCGCCCGATAAAGAGCATGTTACAGCCGCTGAAGTTGCCCGCAACGCCGTTGTTGGGAGGCAGCGCGATGCCGACCTTGCCCTCATAGGCGGGGTCTGCGAGCATGGACTTGAGCGCGACGTTGTTGATGAGCGTCATCGCCGCGAGCCCCTTCACGAAGGGGTTGGTTTCGCTGGAATCGTAGGGGATGTTGACGTCGGGCAGCAGGCCGCTCAGGAAATTGAACGCGCCGAGCGCGGCCTCCGTATCGATCGTGGGGTTGGAATCGTCGTCCATGAACTTGCCGCCGTTTCCGAACACGAACACGTCGAATTCGACCATGTTGCCGCCCTTCATCGGGAAGCAGAAGCCGGACTGCGAGATGGCGCCGTTTTCGTCCTTCACGGTGAGTTTCCGCGCCGCGTCCGCCAGTTCGTCCCACGTGGTGGGCACGGATACGCCCGCCTCTTCGAGCAGGTCTATCCTGTAGGCGAACACATACGGGGTTACGCTGTAGCCGAGGCCGTAGACGTTCCCCTTATAGGTTCCGTTGGCAAGCACGCTGTCCATGATGTCGTCCTTGCCCTCCCAGGTGTCGAAGAACGCATCGATCGGCTGATAGTGCCCGAGCTCCACGCGCTGCGCGACGGAGAGGATGCCGTGGCCGATGATGTCGGGGCCGGCGTTCGCCGCGAAGAGGTTGTTGAGCTTGGTATCCATCGCTTCGCCGATGGCGGCATCGTCGTATTCGATAACGATGTCCGGGTTTTCCGCCATGAAGTCCGCGATGACGCTCTTCCAGAACGTCGCCTCGGCTTCATCGTTGCCGATGCGCTGGAAGCGCAGCGTGACGGGTTCGCCCTCCGCCATGGCGGGAGCGAGGAGAGACAGCGCCAAAATGAGCGCAAGCGCGAATGCAAAGAGTTTTCTCATAGTGCGATTCCTCCGTTGTTTCAGATTTTTTTGCCCTCCAAGAGCTGCTTAGGAATCCATTCGTTCTTCACGAACGGGTCGCCGTGCGCCTTGAGCAGGGCGTACAGGCGCTTTCGCATGGAAGCGATGCGCGCTTGTTGGTCGGGTTCGCGGTACAGGTTGCGCTTTTCGCCGGGATCTTCCGCAAGGTCGTACAGTTCGTCCGTATCGGTGAGGTTCCAGACGTATTTGTAGCGCGCGTCGCGGAGCATGCGCGTCGAAAAGAGCCCGAACTGCTGTCCGTTGGATGTGGAGACGATGTCTGCCCTGCCGCGCGCGTCATCTTCGGCATTAAGCGGAAGGGGCATCCCGTGCGCGATTTCGGCATCGGGAAGGTTCAGCCAGCTGCGAATGCTTGCAGGCAGGTCGAGGCAGTTGCTGACGAAGCTGTGCACCGCACACGGCGCATTTCCGGGCACCCGCACGAGGAGCGGCACGCGGACGATGTCGTCGTACAGCACATAGTGCTTGTCGAGCATGTTGTGGCTGCCGCACATATCGCCGTGGTCGGACGTGAAGGCGACGATGGTATCGTCCTTCAGCCCGAGCTCTTCCAGTTTGCGCAAAATCTTTCCGATCGCATCGTCGAGCTGGGAGATTACGCCGTAATAGCGCGCGACCATGGGCGCGAAATCGTCCCAAGCCATGGCATCCGTGCCCCACGAAACGGTCTGCTGGCGATGGATGTAGGGCTTTCCGGCAAAAGAATCGCCGAAGCCGTCCCACGGGGGGATGTCCTTCGCGTCGTACATTTCGGAAAACGGCGCGGAGGGCCTGCACGGAAGGTGCGGTTCCTCATAGTCCACCCACATGTGCCACGGCTTGCCCGTTGCGGCGAGCTGTTCCATCGCCTCGCAGGCGCGGTCCGCCATCCAGTGCGTGCCGGAATCGGCGAGGGCTACGGGGCTTGCACAGCCGAGCCAGCCGCCGGAATACTCTATGTTCGGATACTTTTCGGAAAGCAGCTTTTTGTGCCCCGCCCATCTCACGTGTCTGTCGTACCCGAAATCATCGGGGGTGAGGTTCGGCGATGCGTGGAAGCGCCCGAGGTACGCCGTGGCATAGCCCGCGCCGCGAAGGTCGCGAGGCCAACACCATTCGGGCTGCACCGTGGGCGTTAAAATCACGTCGTAATTCCACTGCGCCGCGAAGGAATCCGGGTGCCGCCCGCAGAGCAGAGCCTGCCGCGCGGGCGCGCACACGGGAAGCGGCGTGAATGCATGGGTATATACGGCGCTTTCCGAAGCCAACTTATCCAGATTGGGCGTACATACGGGGCGGATGCCGCGATAGCCCACGCAGTCGTGTCGGAGCTGGTCGGCGTTGATGAGCAGCAGGTTCTTGCCCGTTACCATACCTTTGCGATGTCGCCGTGCAGCGGCGGGAGCATCTCGGGTACGACCAGGGCGCCGCCGTTCTCGAAGGACTTGATGGCGGCAAAGGTGTATTCGAGGGTCGCGAGCGCGTCGCGGCCGGAGGCGCGCAGGTATTCGCGCGGCACCTTGTTGGCGACGTCTTCCAAATAGGCGTTGATGCGCACTGGGAACGTCGCGTCAAAGCCGGTGATGCCGGTGTTGTAGGTTTCGGGTTCAGGTGTCGCCTGCGACATGGTCGGGCGGGTCGGGTCGTTGTTTGCGGGGTCCCACACGTGCAGCTTTTCCACACAGTTTTCGATCGCGAAGGTGGACTTGGTGCCGCAGTGCTCGTAGCTCCACCAGCCGCCGTAGCCGAACATCGCGTCGCCGCGCTGGGAGATCAGGTAGCCGATGCCGCCGTTGGCGAAGCGCACGTGGATGGAGTTGATGGAGTACATCGGGTCCTCCGCGGAGCGGCGGAAGCCGGGCTTCTCGAAGAACGCCTGCACGTGGCTGATGTCGCCGCAGAAATAGCGCATGACGGAGAAGGGATGCGCGCAGAACGCCTTCACGTGGGAATACGGGGTCTGCCAGCGGGGCGAGCCCTTGCCGCGATAGGAGGCTTCCGTTCCGTTGAAGCCGACCTTGTGGATGCAGTAGACGAGTTCGCCGACCTTGCCCTCTTCCTGCATTTTCTTCGCGCGGTCGGCGGTCTCGGTGAAGTAGTGGTTGAGGTCGCAGCCGAGGTAGACCTTCTTTTCGGCGGCGAAGCGCACGAGCTCGCGCGCGTCGCGGATGTCGGCGCAGATGGGCTTTTCGACCAGCACGTTCTTGCCGTAATCCAGACACTGCATCGCGGGCTCAAAGTGCATGGAGCCGTTGTCGTAACCGGAGGTGGTGACGGACACGATGTCGATCTCCGGCATGTTGCGGAGCATGTCGTCCAGACAATAGAACGCCCTGCAGCCGTATTCGGCGGCCGCCTTGTCCGCCTTTTCCTTCACGATGTCGCACACCGCAACGAGTTCGGCGAGCGGGTTGTCCTTGTAGCAGCGCGCATGGACGTTTCCGATGCCGCCCATACCGACGATAGCGCATTTCAGTGCCATGAATAATTCCTCCTATGCTTTGTTTTTCTGTTGGTTCCGATATTCCGAGGGGGTGAGGCCGAGGTGTTTCTTGAACTCTCTGGAAAAATGGCAGAGGTTCTTGAAGCCGACCGCAGACGCGGCCTTGGAGATCGCGATATCGCTTCGCAAAAGCTCCATCGAGCGGGCGAGGCGGAAGCGCCTGAGATAGTCAACGGGCGTCACGCCCATCACCTGCTTGAACTGCCGCGTAAAGTAGTCCGCCGAGATGCCGACGGATCGCGCGAGCGCGGAAACGGTGATGTCTTCCGCGTAGTGGTCGTCCATGTAGCGCAGCGCCTGCGCGACGTAGCTGACGTAGGCGCGGCCCTCCGCGGCGTCCGAATACTGGTCGCGGAAGATGCGAAGCGTCTGCGCGAGCAATACGCCCAAAAGGCACGAGACGGATAGCTCCCACCCCCGCGCCTTTTCCTTGATCAGAAGCAGCATTTCCTCCAGCCGCGCGTGGATCGCGCTCTGCTGTGCGAGCGACAAATGCGCCCGAAACGGGAATTTCTCCGCTGAAGCGGGGCGAAACAGCCCGATTTCATCCAGCGCGGCGAGGCTTTGCCACAGTTCGCCGCCGAGCGCTTCGGGCGTGAACAGGCAGTTGTACAGCGCGATATCGTGGTTGGAGATATAGCGGTGCTTTTCACCGGGGCGAATCAGAAGCAGGTCGCCCGCGGTGATCAGCATGGTGTGCCCGTTCGTCTCGTGCAGACAGAAGCCCTTCTGGATGAAGGCGATCTCGAAAAAGGCGTGCCCGTGCAGGGAGACCGCGCCGTGCTTCATCTTGTGCACCGAGATTTCCGGCTCGCCCGGCGCGACGTAATCGCGGATGTGCGCGATGAAAGGGTCACTCCGGCGGGATGCTTCTGGCATGGCGTCTCCTTTCGGAAGGGCGTTGCGGAAAGAAATCCCGCTTTCCCTCTTATTTTTTCTGCTGCAGCTGCGCCGCCTGCTCGATGCCGCCGATATACATGGTGTCGTACGCCTCCTGCGAGGAGGTAAACGGCCCCTTGCCCTTGATGCCGTGCCAGCGGAGGTTGGTGTACATCGGGTTCGTCCTGCCGACTTCCTTTTCGCGCTTTGCGATAAAGGCGTTCATGCGCGTCTTGAGCGCCTCGACGACCTCGGGGTTCTCGTCCGCGACGTTGTGGTTCTCCTCGGGGTCCTTGAAGAGGTTGTACAGCTCCACCGCGGGCTTGAAGTGGAAATCCGGCTCCAGCGCCAGGATCAGCTTCCATTCGGGCGTGCGCCAGCCGTGCTTGCGCTCCCAGGTGCACTCGGTGATGTACATCTCGGGTTCGGGCTCGCGCTTTTCGCCCTTGATGAGCGGGAGCAGGCTCCTGCCGTCGAACTTGATTCCCTTGGAGCAGATGCCCATGATCTCAAGGAGCGTCGGCATGATGTCCTTTAACTGGCATGCGCCGGGGATGCGCAGCCCCTCGGGAAGGTGCCCCTTCCAGCGCAGGATGAGCGGCACGACCAGCGTGCAATCGTACAGGCCGTGGTGGTCGAAATAGCAGTCGTGATCGTACAGCGTCTCGCCGTGGTCGGAGGTGAAGATCACGAGCGTCTCTTCCTCGATCCCCAAATCGCACAGCTTTTCGAGAAGCTGCTGAATGCAGGCATCCATGTAGGCGATCGCGCCGTCGTACTGGGCGATCACGTAGTCGGGATTGGTGCAGCCCTCGGGCACCCACGAGCCGATGTAGTCGCCGAAGGGCTTAAAGTCGTACACCTTCTGCATGCGCTCGTCTGCGGGGTCGAAGGCGTCGCCCTGGAAGAAGATGTTGTCAAACGGCGCCGGCGGAAGGTACGGGGAATGGGGGTCCATGTGGCGCATAAAGAGCATGAACGGCTTTCCGTCCGCCGCGAGGCGCTCCATTTCGGGGATTGCCACGTCGTTTAAGTTCTCCGCTTTGTGGGAGCGACCGTCGCTCGTGTCGCTGCCCCAGTTGGAAAACTCGATGTACTTGTCGAAGCCGCGCCCGCCCGCATTGCCCTTGAAGCCGATGCAGGTGGTGTTGTAGCCGTTATCGCGCAATACTTCCGCGAGCACGGGCACGCCGTCGGCGATCTGCCCCTCGTGGCGCAGCGCGACGACGTCGGTGCCGAAGCAGTCGCGCCCGGTCAGCATGTTGGAGTATCCGGGCGTGGTGGGGATGTGCGGGCTGAAGCACTCTTCAAACGTCACGCCGCCCTCGGCGTATTTCGTGATGTGGGGCGTCGTAAGCCTGCCGTAGCCGTAGTGGCTCATGTGGTCGCGGCGGAGGCTGTCGATGCCGAAGAACAAAAGGTTAGGAAGTTTCTTGCTCATGGGGGATATCCTCCTTCTATATGGTTTTCGTTATTTTGCGCCCAGCGCCTTGAGGCAGGCGTTCATGTAGCCGTAGCTCTCCGCGGCGATGGTCTGGCACTGTTCCATGCTCTGGTCGGGGCCGATGACCTCGAGGCACACGGGGCCTTTATAGCCGGCGTCCACCAAAACCTTGAAATAGCCCAACAGGTTGATGTCGCCCCTGCCGCACGCCTGCAGCGCGGGAAGTCCCGGCGAGGGGCCAGGGCCCTTGCAGTCGCGGATGTGGATGTGCTTTACGCGGGAGATGACCCGGGGAAGCGCCTCCTCCGGCTTTTCGCCCGCGCGGTGGATGTGGCTGGGGTCCATGTCCACGCCGAGCGCCGCATCGGGGGAGATGCGCGCCATCACTTCGAGCGTGGTGGGCGTGGAATACAGCGCAGCGCCGACGTGCGCCTTGCAGCACAGCGTGATGCCGTACTCGGCGGCGATCGCGGCGGATGCCTTGAGCAGCTCGATGCAGGCGTCCAAATCGCCTTCCACATCGCTCTTTCCGGTGGGGCCGACGTTCACGATCGGGATTCCGAGTTCCTTCGCCGCGGCGCATGCCTTGTGCAGGCGCTCGGGGTCCTGCGAGGCGAGTTCCATGGACAGAAGCGCCAAGCCTGTCTCCTCCTGCGCCGCCTTGATCTCGGCGATGCTCTCCTTCGCGTTGTCCAGATTCAGGTGCTCGCACATGCCCTTGATCGCGGAGATTTCCACGCCGTCGTAGCCCGCCATCTTGATGCAGCGCATGGCTTCGGTCACGGAAAAGGGCTTGTACAGTACGGAATTGACGCCAAGCTTCATGGGGAAACCCTCCTTCGATGCTATAACTCCAAGTATATTATACCTTTTTTATCCCCGCGTTAGCAATAGGAAGCCAAGCGGGAATGCAACTTAGGTCGGATTTCATCAAATTCTTGCGGTTTAAGACAAGTGATTCCCGATTCCGCGCGGAAATAAGGCACGGAACCCCATGTCCAGTTTTCGTCAAAAAACGCATAAAGGGTATGGGATAAAAGGGCGGACGGATTAACGATACTCGACAGTTCCGTCCTTTTTCAGGAAGGCGCTCGCGTTCTCTAAGGGGATGCCCTCCCCCTTCAAGAGCTTTTTCATCGCCGCATCGTCGAGCGCTTCGATGCCGCGCGATTTCAGGCTGTCGCGCCAGATTTTGAACTTGCAGCCGTTCTCCTTCCAGAGCGAGCAGTAATACGCCTTGGTGTTGCCAAGGACGGTTCCCTTTCCGCACAGGGGGCATTTTCCGACGCCGTACTGCCTCTTGCCCTTACCGCGCCGCTGCTCCTTCTCAAAATGAATGTCCGAGGGCGCGTTTTTCGCCGACTCCACGAGATAGGCGGAGAAGCGGCGGATGCTGTCCGTAAAGCGCGCCTCGCGCTCCTTTCTGCGCGCGGCGTCCGCCTCGCGGCTCACGATTGCGAGCGCGCGCTCCCACTTGCCCGTGGTCTCGGCGGAGCGGATTTCCTCCGGCACGGCGGCGATGAGCTGCCTGCCCTTTTCGGTGGAAAGGAGCGTCTTTCCCTTGCGGACGACGTAGCCGACTTCTATCAGCCGCTCGATGATCGCCGCGCGCGTCGCGGGCGTGCCGAGCCCCGAATCCTTCATGCTCTCGCGCAGCGCCTCGTCCTCGATCGTGCGGCCTGCGCGCTCCATCGATGCCAGAATCGAGCTGTCGTTCATCGCGGCGGGCGGCTTGGTTTTGCACGCCTTGACGGACGCGCTGCGCACCGTACGCACTTCGCCCACCCGGATGTCGGGGAGCGGCTGCTCCTCTTCCTTCTGCTTCTTCTCCTCGTCCCGATACAGCGCCTTCCAGCCGAGGTTCAATACCGTCTGCCCCGTGCTCTTGAACACATGGCCCTCCGCGCGCGTCAGGATTTCGGCGGAGAGGTATTCGTAGTCGGGATAGTGCACGGACAGGAGCCTTTTTGCGATCATGTCGTATATGCGCCTCTCGTCCTCATTCAGGCGCCCCAGCGCGTCGTACTTTCCCGTCGGCACGATGGCGTGGTGGTCGGTCACCTTTTCGTCGTTATATATGCGGGAGGATACGGAGGGATTTTCTTTGACGGGCTGCGCGAGCGCTGCATACGGCTCGGGCAGCGTTGCGAGCAGGGCGTTGACCTTGGGGATCATGTCGCGCGGGAGGTAGCGGCTGTCGGTGCGCGGATAGGTCGCGAGCTTGTGCGTCTCGTAGAGCGATTGCGCGATTTTCAGCGTCTTGGAGGCGGAAAAGCCGAAGCGGCCGTTCGCGTCGCGCTGCAGCGATGTGAGGTCGTACAAAAACGGCGAGGGCAGCTTCTTGGGCGTCTTTTCCGCCTTGATGACCGTCGCAACCTTGCGGACGACGGCGCTTTTGATCGCCTCCGCCTTTTCGCGGCTCTCGCAGCGGGTGTTTTTTGCCTCTTCGTTGAGCCAAATGCCCGTGTAGTCCCCGAAATTCGCACGGATTTCGAAATACTCCTGCGGTACGAATTCCGCGATCTCCCTGTCCCGCGCGACGATCAGCGCCAGCGTCGGCGTCTGCACGCGCCCAATGGACAACAGCGCGTCGTATTTCACGGTGAAGGCGCGGCTCGCATTCATGCCGACGAGCCAGTCCGCCTCGCTGCGCAGCCTCGCGGAGGCGTACAGCGCGTCGTACTCGGATGCGGGCTTGAGCGCGCGAAAGCCCTCTTGGATCGCGGCATCCGTCATGGAGGAGATCCACAGCCGCTCGACGGGCTTTATACACTTCGCCATGTCGTAGATGTAGCGGAAGATGAGTTCGCCCTCGCGCCCGCTGTCCGTCGCGCAGATGATTTTCTCGACTTCCTTGTCCGTGATGAGTTTTTTCACGACGGAAAACTGCCCGCGCGTCTTGGGCAGCACCTTTTTGGGCATGGCCTCGGGCAAAATCGGCAGGTGCTCCATGCTCCATTTTTTGTATATTGGGTCGGTCTCGTCCGGATCGCACAGCGCGACGAGGTGCCCGAGCGCCCACGTAATGGCGATGTCCTTGCCGAAGAAGTAGCCGTCGCGCTTTTCTTTTATGCCCAGTACGCGCGCGATGTCCCGCGCGACGGAGGGCTTTTCCGCGAGGATGACGCAGCGCATACCCATCACTCCGCGGCGGCGCTGAAGGCGCGCCCCCAAACGTAGTAATCCGCCCACGCGAGGCGGCTCTTTTCTGCTGCCTCCCTCGTCGTGAGCAGGATGCAGGAAATGCTGTCGCTCGAAAAGGGCGCGATGTCCTTCGGGTCGCCCGTGAGCAGCGCGATATCGTCCGAATCGTACTGCACGCCCAAGAGCGTCCATTCGGCGGGAATCAGCCCGTAATTGGCGGCGACCGCCGTATAGACGGCGAACACGTATTCCGATGCGTCCTCCGAAACGTATTGCGTGTAGGAGGTATCGATATCGCCCTGGCGTATCGCCTCGCGGATTTGGTCAAATGTGTCCTGCATTTCGGATGCGCTGTGGTACGTAATATCCGCGATGCGCACGGAAATGTGCGCGCCGATGTGCAGATACAAAAACAGCGCGGCGGCGAGAAATAGCGCGATGAGCGCGTTTTTCGCGTATCGGGGGACATAGGTCTTCGGTTTCTTCATGGCGCAAACCACCTCGATTAGTATCATACCACGCGCGGAAAGGTTCGTCAAATGCGTTTTTTGCGCCAAAATCGCCCCGTTTTGGGCGCTTTGCAGGGCAGAACCGCCCGCGGCGGGCGTTTTTTACGCGCGCGCGCTTGACAGAAGGGCGCTTTTTCCGTATGATACTAAAACTAAGGGAAGTATTGCATAAAGGGGTGTATCCGGCATAAAAATCGAAAGCTACTTCAATAGCAAAAGGCTCGTGCGCATCGGGATTTTGGGCGCGCTTTCCGCAGCGCTGTATATTTTTCCGGAAATCCCCGTGTTCCCGCCGATCTATAAAATCGACCTCTCCGCGCTGCCCGCGCTGGTGGGCGGCATGACGATGGGGCCTTTGGCGTCGCTTTTGATTCTCCTCATCAAGGATTTGACGGGGCTCTTGCACTCCACCTCGATGGGCGTGGGCGAGCTCGCCGATTTTCTGATGACGGGGTCACTGTGCGTGGCGGCTTCCGCGGTGTATATCCGCCGCAAGGACATGAGGGGCGCGGTGCTCGGCATGGCGCTGGGCATTCTGGCGATCACGCTCGTCGGCGCGGCGGCGAACTACTGGATCATGATCCCGTTTTATATGAAGGTGATGAACCTTCCGGAGGAGGCGATCATCGGGATGATGGCGAAGCTCGTTCCGGAGGTGGACAGCCTCGGCAAGATGATTCTGCTCGTCGTCATGCCGTTCAACTTCCTAAAGGGCGTCATCATCGGCGCGGTGTCGCTGTTGGTGTATAAGCCGCTGAGAAAGCTGCTGGAGACCGCATGAAGTATACTACGCACTCCGAGGAGGAGACGGCATCTTTCGGGTTCGCGCTCGGGAATTGCCTGAAAAAGGGCGATACGGTGCTTTTAAGTGGCGATTTGGGCGCGGGGAAATCCGTTCTGGCGCGGGGCATTGCGCGCGCGAAGGGCGTTCGGGGCGCGATGGCGAGCCCGACCTTTACGCTCATGCAGCCCTACGAGGGGACGGAAAAGGTGTACCATTTCGACCTGTACCGCCTTGCGGACGCGGACGAACTGTACGCGGCGGGGCTGGATGAATACATCGGAACGGACGGCATTGCGCTCGTCGAATGGCCCATAGAGGATACCGTCGCGCCGCCCTATGTGGAGATACATCTAAGGCGCGGCGAGGACGACGCGGCGCGAGCGATTCAAGTCCGCATTTGCGGAATGAAGGAGAGGGAGCGCGCGATTGCAATGGCGCTTTCCGCATGGGAGGACACGGAATGAATATCCTGTCGCTGGATACCTCGGGGCCGAGCGCGGGAGCCGCCCTGATGCAAGGTGGCATCATCGTCTGCTCCGTCCGCCGCATGGCGGGCGTCACCCATTCCGAAACGATCATGCCGATGATAGACGATGTTCTGCAATACGCGGGGCTTTCCCCGAAAGATTTGGACTTGATCGCGTGCGTCTCGGGGCCGGGCTCCTTTACGGGCGTGCGTATAGGCATATGCGCCGCGAAGGGCATGGCGCAGGCGTTGGGATGCAAGGTGTGCGAGGTGAACGCGCTGGAGGCACTCGCCTACGCGCACAAGGGCTTTGACGGTGCGATCTGTCCGGTGCTCGACGCGCGGCGCGGTCAGGTGTATTGCGCGGCATTTTGCTTTGCGGACGGGGAGAGACCCCGCCGCATCCTTCCGGACGCAGCGCTGCCGCTCGATGCATTTATAAAGCAACTGCCGCGGGGCGAAAAGAAGCTCTTTACGGGGGACGCGATGACTTTTCGCGCGCGGGAAATCCTCTCCGCCGCGGGCGCGGACGCGATCGCGGCGCCCGCATCCGCAAGGGATATCGACCCCGCAAGCGTGTGCGCGTTGGCGCTTTTGTCGGAGCCGACAGAGGGCATCGCGCTTCGCCCGCTCTATCTCAGGGCGCCGCAGGCGGAGCGCGAGCGCGCGGCGAAGGGCGGCGCGTAATATGGCGGAGATAACGATAGATATCATGCGCGAGGGCGATGTAGAGCGCGTGTACGAGATCGAAACACGGTCGTTTTCGATTCCCTGGTCGCTCGCGTCCTTTCAGAGCGAAGTGCGCAACCCTGCGGCGCGGTATCTGCTCCTCAAAGAGGACGGGCAGATCGTCGCCTACGCAGGCATGTGGCTCGTGCTCGACGAGGCGCACGTGACGAACATCGCCGTCGCGCCCGAAAAGCGCGGCATGGGCTACGGCGAAATGCTGACGCGCGCGCTGGTGCAGCTCGCGTCCGACAGCGGCATGACGTGGATGACGCTCGAATGCCGCAAGAACAACATAGCCGCGCAAAACCTGTACCGCAAGCTCGGCTTTATCGATGTGGGCGTGCGAAAGCGGTACTATTCCGATACGGGCGAGGACGCGCTCGTCATGGCGCTCGAAAAACTGCCCGAGCCGCACCCCGAAGACGACCCGTTTTTGGTGGTGGAAGGGCCGGAGGATATATGACGACAGACGTTTTCGGAAATACCATTTATTACGAAGATGTGGGCGAGGGGAAGCCCATCCTGCTGCTGCACGGTTGGGGCGGAAGCGGCGAGAATTTTCTGCCGCTCCTGCGCGATTTATCGACAAATCACCGCGTGATCGCGCCGGATTTTCCGGGGCAGGGAAAATCCCCCGAGCCGCCGGAGCCGTGGTCGGTCACGGAATACGCCGAGATGATCAGGGGCTTTTGCGACGCGCTGGATATCAAGGGCTGTGGCATATTGGCGCACTCCTTCGGCGGCCGCGTGGCGCTGTACTTGGCGGCGACGTGGCCCGACTATGCGGGGAAACTGCTTCTCACGGGCTGCGCGGGCATCCCGCCCGTGAAGACGAAAAAGCAGGACGTGCGGCGCGCCGTATATCGCCTGCTTTCGCGCCTCGCATCGCCCGGGTTCTTCGGAGAAGCGCTTTCGGGCAGGATGCGCGAGGCGCTGGTGCAGAGATTCGGCAGCGCGGACTATAAGGCGCTCACGCCGTCCATGCGAAAGACATTTAACCGCATCCTCGCGCAGGACCTTTCGTGGACGCTGCCGTTGATAAAATCGCCGACGCTCCTCGTATGGGGCGAAGACGATACCGCCACGCCGCTGTGGATGGGAAAGAAGATGGAGCGGGAGATACCGGACGCCGCACTCATCCCGTTTCCCAACGCGGGCCATTTTGCGTATCTGGATTGCTATGCGAAATTTCTCCCCATCGCGCGTGAGTATTTCGCACAATAAAAGGGGTTGTTGGGTTTGATTTGGGTAAAAACGATAGAAGCGCTTTTGTCCGCGCTCATCACCGCCATGTCCTGCAAGTACTTCCTGCATTTGTTTCAGCAGGAGCATTATCAGCAGCAGGGCTATGGCGCGTGGCTTGCAAAGCACAGAGAAAAATACCTCGCAAAGACGCTCACGGTCGGCGCGGGCGTCGCGATCGTGTACTATCTTCTGCGGCTGCTGCTCACGGCGATCAATATGGGCGACAGCTGGGCGGCGGAGCTGGTTTGCGGCATCGTGGTGGTGATCGGATACTTCTTCACGGGGCTGTTTACCACGCGGTCGTTTTATTCCGAGCCGATCAAAAAGCCGATCGTCTATACCGCGCGCATGCGGCGGCTGGTCGGGACGCTGACGGCGATCTGCGCGATGTTTTCCGTGCTGCTGACGCTTGCGGGCATCGCGCCGTTTGTGCTGTTCGTGGCGATTCCCTATCTCGTCATCATCGCGGGCTATGCCATCTTGCCCGTCGAAAAACACATATACAACACCCTGATCGGGGAGGCGAAGGCGATCCTCGCGGGCAGGGAGGACCTCATCCGCATCGGCATCACGGGCAGCTTCGGCAAGACGAGCGTGAAATACCTCTTAAACGATATGCTCTCCGAGAAATACAACGTGCTGATGACCCCCGGCAGCCAAAACGTCCCCATGTCCGTCACGAGGTTGATTCGCGAAAATTTGGAGCCGCAGCACGAGATCTTCCTGGCAGAGATGGGCACGCGCAACTTCGGCGACATCCGCGAGCTCGTCGACCTCGTGCGCCCGCAGTACGGCGTGCTGACGTCCGTGGGCGAGCAGCACTTGGAGCGATTTGGCAGCGTCGAAAACGTTGCGAAGGCGAAATACGAGCTCGTCGAGGGGCTTCCGCGAAACGGCGCGGCGTTTTTCCTCGCGGACAATGCGTGGTGCGATGCGCTCTACGACAAGACCGTCATCGAAAAGCACCGCGCGGGGCTCACGGAGGGCGAGATGTTCGCAAAGGACATCGTCTCGGGCCCGTTCGGGAGCCGCTTCAGGCTGTGCCGCGCGGATGGGGAGAGCATCGCCTGCGAAATGAAGCTTTTGGGCAGGCACAATGTGCAAAACGCCGTGTTGGCGGCATCTGTCGCGTACAGGTTCGGGGTCACGCTCGCCGAGATCGCGCGCGGGCTGAAAAAGGCACAGCCGGTGGAGCACAGGCTGCAGCTTATCGCGACGCCCGGCGGCATGACGATTATCGACGATGCGTTCAACAGCAACCCCATAGGCGCGCAGAACGCGCTGGAGGTGCTCGCGGGCTTTTCCGGCAGGCGCATCATCGTGACGCCCGGCATGGTCGAGCAGGGCGAATTGGAGGACGAGCTCAATCGCGCGTTCGGAAGGGCGCTCACGGGCAAGTGCGACGTGGCGATACTGGTCGGCAAAAGGCACGTGCAGCCGATCGCACAGGGCGCGCTCGAAACGGGCTTCGACAAAGAGGCGCTGCACATCGTCCCGAATTTGGACGAGGCGCAAAAGCTCTTGGCTGCCATCGGGCGCACGACGGACGTCGTGCTGTTTGAAAACGACCTGGCGGACAACTACAGCGAATGACGCGGGAGGACATACTATGAAGACTGACGTGGCCTTTGTGTTCGGCGGGAGAACCTGCGAGCACGATGTTTCGATTATATCCGGCATTCAGGCGCTGGGCGCCGCAAATACGGAGACGTACAACGCCTTTCCCGTGTATATCGACGGGGACGGCGCGTGGTACATCGGGGACGCGCTGCGTAACATCGATTTCTACACGAAATTCGACGCAAAGCAGGTAAAGCGCGTTCTGCCCTTCGGCGAGGGCGGGAAGCTGCTCTTGATGGAATACCCTGAGGAGCGCGCGAAGCTCTTCTCCAAGGGGCGCGCGATCCTCGCGACGGCGGACGTCGCGTTTTTGGTCATGCACGGCATGAACGGCGAGGACGGGACGCTGCAGGGGCTGCTCGAAATGTACTGTGTGCCGTACACCTCCTCTGGCGTACTCGGTTCCGCCGTCGGCATGGATAAGATCGTGATGAAGCAGGTGTACCGCAGCTGCGGCCTGCCGGTGCTTCCGGACGTGTGGTTTACCCGCGCCGAATGGAAGGCGAACAGAGATGCCTGCCTCGATACGGTCGAAGCCGCATTCCCCTACCCCGTTTTCGTAAAGCCTGCGAACCTGGGTTCCTCCATCGGCATAAGCCGCGCGAAGGACAGGAAGTCGCTCGAGGATGCGATCGACGTCGCGGCATCGTTTGACAGGCGCATCCTGGTCGAAAAGGGCGTGGAAAAGCCGAAAGAGGTGAATTGCGGCGTACTGGGCTACGGCGCCGAATGCGAGGCGTCGCCGCTCGAGATGCCCGTGAGCTGGGACGAATTCCTTTCATTTCCCGATAAGTATGGGCGCGGCGGGAAGCGGTCGCAGGGGATGCAGTCGCTGGCGAGGCAGATTCCCGCGCCGATCTCCGAGGAGAAGACGCGCATCATCCAAAATATGGCGATGGATGCCTTCCGCGCGCTCGATAGCAAGGGCGTCGCCCGCGTGGACTTCATATTGGACGAGAAAGAGGACAAAATCTATATCGGCGAAATCAACACGATCCCGGGTTCGCTCGCGTTTTACCTGTTCGAGTACGGCGGGCTGAAGTTCGAAAGTCTCATCGACCGAATGATCCGCTACGCCTATCAGGCGAGGGCCGAGCGCAGGGAGAGCGTGTTCACCTATACATCGGATATCCTCAAGAACAAATCGTACGGCGCGAAGAAACTGCACAAGTAATCCGACATTCGACAAGGGGAGTGTTTCGCAAATGCAAGACAACGCCACGAGACGTATCGAAGAGCTGCTCGATTTTGCCGTCCGAAAGGAACTGATCGAGCGAGAGGATCGCCTGTATTTTTGCAACCTGCTCATGGATGCGATGCACATGGAAGCGCCCGAGGAATTCGAGGAAGGAGAGCCGCTCGCTTCCGAAACCATGACGGAAGTGCTCAATGCGCTCGCCGAGATCGCGGTGAATAAGGGCATCGCAGAGGATTCGGAGGGGGAGAAGACGCTCTTTACGCGGCGGCTCGCGGGCATCGTCACCCCGCCGCCCGAAGCCGTGCGCCGAAAGTTCGAACATCTGTACAAAAACGAAGGACCGAAGGCGGCGACGGACTGGTTTTACGAGATGTGCCGCGCGTGCGACTACATCCGCGTGGACGACGTGGCGAAAAATCTCCGCTTCTTGCAGCATACGGGCGCGGGCGAACTGGAGATCACCATCAACCTCTCCAAGCCCGAAAAGGATCCGAAGGACATCGCGAAGCTCGCCGAGCGCTCTGCCGCGGCGCCGGCATACCCCGCCTGCCAACTCTGCCCCGAAAACGTGGGCTATGCGGGCAGGCTCGATTTCCCCGCGCGCCAGAACCACCGCATGGTGCCGATGGAATTGGCGGGCGAAACGTGGCATCTGCAATACTCTCCCTATGTGTATTACAACGAGCACTGCATCGCGCTTTCGGACGAGCACAGGAATATGCGCATTTCGCACGAGACGTTTGTGCGCCTGTTCGAGTTTTTGAAGCTGTTTCCGCACTACTTCATCGGCTCAAATGCTGACCTTCCGATCGTCGGCGGCTCGATATTAAACCACGACCACTTCCAGGGCGGCAGGTACACCTTCCCCATAGACGCGGCGAAGCCGTGGATTCCGCTTTCGTATAAGGACGCGGCGGTTTCCGCGAGCGTCATCGATTGGCCCATGAGCTGCATCCTGCTCGAGGGCGAAGAACCCGAAGCGCTCATCCGCGCAGCGGACGAAATGCTCGAAGCGTGGCGGGCGCATTCCGACCCCGCGCTCGAAATCCTCTCAGAGACGGACGGCACGCCGCACAACACCATCACGCCGATTTTGCGCAGAAACGGCGATACGTGGCTTTTGCGGCTGGTTCTGCGCAACAACAGGAGGTCGCAGGAGCATCCGCTGGGCATCTTCCACCCGCACGCACAGCTGCACCACATCAAGAAGGAAAACATCGGGCTGATCGAGGTCATGGGGCTGTTCATCCTGCCCGGGCGGCTGTTGAGCGAACTCTCCATCGCGGAGAAATACCTGACGGGGGAGTGCGACATCCAAAAAGCGCCGGATGCCGATGACCCGGTCGCAAAGCACTATGCCTGGGTGTGCGACATCGCGTCCCGCGTCGGCACGCGCCTTTCGAGCGAGGAGGCGCGCAGTGCGATCTACGCCGCGCTCGGCGAAACGTGCGAGCAGGTGCTGAAGGACGCGGGCGTCTACAAGAAGGACGAAAGCGGGCGCGAGGGCATTTTGCGCTTCTTGCGCGGCATCGGCTACAAAGAAGCGTAAAAGGGGGTATATCGCATGAAGGCGCTCATTCTAAACGGTTCGCCGCGCAAAAGCGGCAACACGGCATATGCCTGCGGCATCCTTTCGGAGGCACTTCGCGGCGAATACGACGTGCAGATCGCGGAAACCGCATCCATGCGCATCGGCGGCTGCCTGAACTGCGACGCATGTCGGGAAAACGGCGGCATCTGCATCCAACAGGACGATGGATGCGCGCTCGCGGAGCGCATCGCAGAGGCGGATTTGCTCGTGTTCGCAACGCCCGTATACTGGTGGGGCATGAGCGCGCAGCTCAAACTCGCGATCGACCGCATGTACGCCAAGGGCGATGCCATGACCCGCAAGCGCAAAAAGACCTATGTGGTCGCGATCGGCGCGGACCCCGTCGATGAGGAGCAGTATACGCTCATCGGGCGGCAGTTTGCCCTCATCTGCGAATATCTCAAATGGGATTTTTCGGGCATATGCACATTCAGTGCGCTGGAGGCGGACGCGCTCTCCAAACAGGCGGGCGCAAAGGATGCGCTCTGCGGCATGCTGAAGGGATAACCGACCGAAAAACGGAATAACAGACAGTTCGAGGCCCTCCTGTCTATAAACAAAACCAAGGAAAACAAGGCGTGCCGAGGCGCGCCTTTGTTCATGGAGGTATGTATGCGTAACGGAAAACGAATCGCCCGCGCGGGCATGATCGCCGCGCTCTACGCCGCACTGACGCTGATCGCCCAGCCCATCAGCTTCGGCTACGGCGGCATGTTTCAGATGCGCATATCGGAAATGCTGACGATCCTGCCCGTCCTCACGCCGACCGCGGTGTGGGGGCTCACGGCGGGCTGCCTCGTCGCGAATATCGTGGGCGGAGGCACCGTGCTCGACATCATTTTCGGAACGCTCGCGACGCTCCTCGCGGCAGTGGCGACGCGGCTGCTGCGCACGAAGCCCTTTTTGGCTTCCCTCATGCCGACCGTGTTCAACACGCTGATCGTAGGCGCGGTGCTGTGTCAAATCGTCGAGGGATTTACCTATCCCATGGCGATGCTCTCCGTCGTGCCGGGGGAATTTGCGGCGGCGACGGGGCTTGGGCTGCTTCTGTTGCGCGTGCTGCCCGAATCGGTCAAAGAGGGGATTCGGGAATGAAGATTCTCACCTATACCGTGCCCCTGTCTTCTGACGGGCGCATGATCAAGCGCATCATTCGCGGGGATATGCGGGTGTCGCAAAAGCAACTCGCACAGCTCAAGAGCACGGACGGCATGCTGCTCGACGGCACCCCCGTACACGCGAACGCCGTCGTCCGCGCGGGGCAGGTCGTGACGCTGCGCCTTCCGGAGGGCGGCGGGGAGAAAGAGATACGGCACGACGATGGGCCGATAGACATCGTATATGAGAATGAAGACCTCCTCATCGTCAACAAGAGCGCGCCGCTCGCCTGCCAGAGTTCGTTTCGGCAGGCGGACAACACGCTCGAAAACAAGCTTTCGTATTATTTTCGGGATACGCCCGGCTACATCTTTCGCCCCGTGAACCGCCTCGACAAGGGCACGAGCGGGCTGATGGCGGTCGCAAAGCACGCGCACGCGCAGACGCTGATGTCGTCTCTCTTACATACGGGCGGCTTTGTGCGCCGATACCGCGCGATCGTCTGCGGGCAGTTGCCCGCGCGGGAGGGGACGATCGACCTTCCGATCGCAAAGGGCGCGGGCGCGACCATTCGGCGCGTCGTCGACGAAAGCGGCAGGCGTGCCGTGACGCGCTACCGCGTGGAGCGGGAGGAAAACGGGCTTTCCCTGGTGCGCCTCACGCTCGAAACGGGGCGCACGCACCAGATTCGCGTACACATGTGCGCGATGGGCTGCCCCGTACTCGGCGATTTTCTGTACGGCGAGGAGGACGAACGCCTGCCCGGGCGGTTCGCGCTGCATTCCTGCCACATGGAGTTTACGCATCCGCTGACGGGAGAGGACATGGCGTTTGACGCGCCGCTGCCAAGGGAGCTTTCGGCGCTTTTGTAGCGCGTACTTTCAAACGCCTGCATATGCGGTTTTGCAAAGGACGGGCTTTATCCAATGAGCGCCCTGAGATACCCCGCGCCGTATGCGATATCCAATACGGGGGAGTTCCCGCACTCGCGCTCGATCGTCAAAAATCCCCGAAATCCCACATCGGTCAGCGCCTGCAGGTACTCCGGAAAGTGCACGTTTCCCTCGCCCAGCCGCATCTCGCGGATGTACACATCGTGATACTGCTCCGCCTGCGCGGTGGCATACAGAAGGTGCAAATCTTCCTGCTTGAGCTGGTAGCCGTCCTTCGCATGGGTGTGCACGATGTATTCCCCGAGATTGTGCACGGCCTCGACCGCGTTGTCGCCGGCACACATTACAAGGTTGCCCGGGTCCAGGTTGACCGCCACGCCCTTTGAATGCAGCGAATCGAGGAATCGGCGCAGCACAGTGCTTTTCTCGGGCCCGGTCTCAATGGCGAAATGCGACCCGATGGAATCGGCATATGCCGCCAGCTGTCCGCAGGCATCCTGCAGCACGCGGAAGCTTTCGCATTCCGTGTCGTCCGGTACGACGCCGATATGCGTGGTGACGATATCCGTGCCCAGCTCTTTTGCCATATCGAGTATGCGCTTTGAGTTCTCGATCAATTGCGGGTTGAGCGCCGGATTCAGGAATCCGTGCATCTGCTCACCGCATACGGCGCTTAGCTTGAGGTTCCTGTCGGCGAGTTTTTTCATCAGCTCCTTGCGCTCCGCGCTGCCGAACGTTTCGGGATAGAAGGGCTGCCCTTCGCGCGTTCCGGCAAGCTGAATGCCGTCAAGGCCGATCGCGGCGGCGGTGTCGATTGCCTCGTCAAACGGCAGGTTAAAATTGCTGATCATTACGCCGACGGAAAATGGCTTCATATAGACACGTCCTTTCGTTGTCGCTTACGCGAATATACTATTCCGATCTTTATAGATCGCATACTCCCGCGGGATTCCGAATCCTCTGACGATGCCCACGGAGTTTCATCACCATAGCCATTCTACACTGTATGGACGGTTTTGTCAATCGCATGGCGTTTGCGTGAACCGCGCGCCCGGACGGATTGACAAGCCGTGCGGGAACTGATACAATGATATGCAGCAAAATTTCGGGAGGTAGCGGATGGTAACGATACTCGATACGACGCTTCGCGACGGCGCGCAGGGAGAAGGCGTTGTCTTTTCGCTGGAGGATAAGCGCAAGATCATCCGCGCGCTGGACGACTTGGGCGTGCACTATATCGAAGCGGGCAACCCCGCGTCCAATCCCAAGGATGCGGAGCTGTTTCGGTTCGTCTCGGGTGGCATGAAGCTTAAGCATGCAAAAATCGTCGCTTTCGGCTCCACCTGCCGCGCGGGAACGCCCGCGAAGGACGATGCATCGCTCATGGCGCTCGCGTCCTGCGGCGCGGACACCGTTTCGCTCTTCGGAAAGGGCTCGCTGTTTCAGGTGCGGCATGTGCTGCGCACGACGCCGGAGGAAAACCTGCGGATGATCGCGGAGTCCGTAGAATATCTCAAGGCACGGGGGCTGACCGTGTTTTACGACGCGGAGCATTTCTTCGACGGATACATGGAAGATCGGGAATACGCCCTGTCCGCCGTCCGCGCGGCGGAGGATGCCGGCGCGGATCTCATCGTTTTGTGCGACACGAACGGCGGCACGCTGCCGGAGGACGTGGAGAGAATCGTCCGCGATACGATTTCCGCGCTCCGCACGCCCGTCTCGATCCACTGCCACAACGACGCGGGGCTCGCGACCGCCGCGACGCTCGCTGCGGTGCACGCGGGCGCGACGCAGGTGCAGGGCACGATCAACGGCTACGGCGAGCGATGCGGCAACGCGAATCTGTGCCAGGTGATTCCCAATCTTGCGCTCAAAATGGGCATAGAGTGCCTGCCGCAGGGCAATTTGGCGCGCATTACGGGCACGGCGCGCTTCGTCAGCGAGATCGCGAACCTCTCCCTGGACGAGCGCAGCCCCTACGTCGGCGCATCCGCGTTCGCGCACAAGGGCGGTATGCACGTGGACGGCGTATTGAAGGACCACCGCGCGTTCGAGCACGTCGATCCCGCCTCGGTCGGCGGGCACAGGCGGTTTTTGCTCGGGGAGATGAGCGGGCGCGGCACGATCATGACCAAGATCGCCTCCATCGCGCCCGACCTCGAACGAAACAGCGAGGACGTCGCCGCCATCATGCAGATGCTAAAGGATCTGGAGTCCACGGGCTATTCGTTTGAGGACGCGGAGGAGTCGTTTACGCTGCGCGTATTGGATGCGCTTCAAAGGCGCAAGAAGTTTTTCACCGTGGAGGATTTCAACGTCATCTCCAGAAAGCCCGAAAACGACCGCAACGCGCAGGCGTATGTCAAAATCTCCGTCGGCGGCGTGATGGAGATCAACGCGGACGAGGGCAACGGCCCCATCAACGCGCTCGACCTCGCGCTGCGCAAGGCGCTCACCAAGTTTTATCCGTGCCTCACGGGCATGTGGCTGAAGGACTTTAAGGTGCGCGTCGTGAACACGCAGGGCACCGCGTCCAGCGTGCGCGTGCAGATCGAGTCCACGGACGGCGACCTCGTTTGGCACACGGTCGGCGTTTCGGCAAACATCATCGAGGCATCCTTCATCGCCCTGATCGACTCCATCGACTATCGCCTGATGAAGCATACCGGGAATCTCTGAGGGAGGTTCATATGAAAAAAATCCGCGCCGCCATTCGGCAGGTGTGCGCAATCCTGTTGATCATGATGGTGGTTTTGGGCGCGTGGCTCGGATACACGGTGTACAGCAACGGCTCGCGCTGGGTTGCGAGCAGCCAGAACAAGCGCATTCTCTACGCGAAGCGCTCCGTTTCGATGGGCGATATTATAGACCGCAACGGCATCGTCCTTGCGACCACCGACGAAAACGGAGAGCGGCAGTACCACGAAAACAAATCCGTGCGCCGCGCCGTATCGCAGACCGTGGGCGACCAGCTCAGCATGTCCGGAACGGGCGTCGAGACCTTTCACGCCAACACCCTGCTCGGGACGAGCGGCTCCGTCATTTCCCGCGCGTGGCAATATGTCACGGGCGCGGGCTATCAGGGGGACAACATCCGGCTCACCGTCGATTCGAGGCTCGCCCTGTACGCGAGCAAGGAGTTTCCCTCGGGCAAAAACGGCGCGGTGGTCGTCCTGAACTATAAGACCGGGGAGGTCCTGTGCATGGTCTCCAAGGCCGATTACGACCCGAAGTCGCTCTCCAACCGCATGGAATCCGGCGAGGACACGGGCACGGGCTACCTCAACCGCTGCCTGCAGGGGCAGTATGCGCCCGGCTCCGTGTTTAAGATCGTTACGCTGATAAGCGCGCTGGAAAACATGGGAGACGCGCAGGAGCGGATGTTTTTGTGCGAGGGCAGCGAAAACTTCGGAACGGGCAGCGTCACCTGCTTCGGCGGCACTGCCCACGGCGGCATGACGCTCATGCAGGCGTTTGCGAAGAGCTGCAACGTGGCGTTTGCATCGATCGCGCACGAACTGGGCGCGCAGAAGCTGATCGCAACGGCGGAAAACCTGTGCTTCAATGACGATTTCCGCTTTCGCGACATCGTGCTGTACCCGTCGAGCATCCCCAAGACGATCGAAAGCGATTACGACCTCGCGTGGACGGGCGTGGGGCAGGGAAAGCTGCTCGCGACGCCCATGCACATGGCGCTGATCGCGGCGGCGATCGGAAACGGCGGGATGATGGTCGAGCCGGAACTGATTTTGCAGGTGACGAGCGTCGGCAACATCCCGCGCCTCAGAACCGCGCCGGGCGACTATAAGCGCGTGATGCAAAGGGAGACGGCGGAAATCGTCAAGGAATACATGCGCCTCGTCGTCAAAAGCGGCACGGGCAAGAGGGCCGCCGTATCGGGATACACCGTATGCGGAAAGACTGGAACCGCCGAGGTCTCCGACGACAAGTCCGTAAAGACCAATGCGTGGTTCGTGGGCTTTGTCGCGGAGGAGGAATGCCCCTACGCGATCGTGGTCATCGTCGAAAGGGGCGGAAGCGGCGGCGATGCCGCGGCGAAGCTCGCGGCAAAGGTTCTGAAAAAGGCGACAGAATTAGCAAATTAAGACTTGTTTTCCTGCGCGAAACGTTGTAATATATAGATACTAATGAATTGACGATTCGGATTGTTTGAGGGAGGTGCTTGTATGTCCTCCATACAGGCTGTATTATTCGGTTTGGTGCAGGGGCTCACGGAGTTTCTGCCCGTGAGTTCGTCCGGGCATATGTCGCTTTTGCGCGTGCTTCTGGGCATCGAGGCGGATATCCCCGTCGCGATGGACGTCGTGATGCACGTGGGTACGCTGATCGCCGTGATCGTGGCGTATCGCAAGCGCATTTGGGATATGCTGCGCCATCCCCTGCAGTCCGAGCTGCCGCTGCTCGCGCTGGCGACGGTGCCTGCGGTCGCGGCGGTGTTGATTTGCAAATTCGCCTTCCACATCGACGTGGACGAATACTTCGACTACCAGTATCTGGGCTTTTTCTTCCTGCTCACGACGCTCATCCTCTGGTTTGCGGACCTTTTGAACGGCATTTCCGCCGAGACGAAGGAAGTGCGCTGGTATAACGCGCTCGCGATGGGCGTCACGCAGATCTTCGGCCTGCTCACGGGCGTATCCCGCTCGGGCAGCGCCCTCGCCGGCGGCATTGCGACGGGGCTCTCCCGAAAGCGCGCGACGGACTTCGCGTTTTTGATGGCGATCCCCGCGATCCTGGGCGCGCTGGTCTTCGACATCCCCGAGCTCGCTTCGGGCGAAATCATAGAGAGCGTCGGCGCGCTCCAGCTCGTCATCGCGCTGGTCGTCTCCGGCGGCGTGGGCTTCCTCTCGATCCAGTTCATGCTGAAGATCATCCGCAGGGTGCGGGTGACGTGGTTCGGCGTATATACCGGCATCCTCGGCGCGGCGATCCTCCTGGATCAGTACGTGTTCCACATCTTCTTCAAGCTGTAATAAAATGGTGTTCCGATGAAATCGCACCCCGCTTATCGAACGGTATCTGTCGCCGCCCGGAAGCGGGGGATTTCTTTTGCGGGTACTTTTCTTTTTGCTACAATTGTTGTATAATAGGACGTAGGCGTGTGAAAACACAAAACGTCCCGAAAGGAAGGAGAATACTATGGCAATGACCGCCCAAAAAATCGCAGAGATCCTTCGCGCAACGGTGCTTTGCGGCGAGCTTCCCGAGGAGGAGATCCAGTGCGCCTGCGGCTCGGACATGATGAGCGACGTGCTCGCATTCCCCAAGGAGCGCATGGTGCTTTTGACGGGGCTCACCAACACGCACGTCGTGCGTACCTGCGATATGTTGGACGTCCTTTTGATCGTGTTCGTGCGCGGCAAGATTCCGGGCGACGATGTGCTGAACATGGCGCGCAACTACGGCGTCTGCGTCCTCGCGACCGACTACACGCTATACGAAGCCTGCGGAGCGCTCTATGCGAGGGGCCTCCCCGGCGGGCACAGGGAGTTGATCTGATGAGCGAACAGACAATGCTGCGCGAGGTATACCCGATCGAAGCCGGCAATTTTACCTCCGCGGGGGAAGCTTCGGGGCAGATCAAACAGATCCTGAAAAAGCTTGGCGTGCCGTCCAACGTCGTCAGGCGCGTTTCCGTCGCCGCGTATGAGGTCGAACTGAACCTCGTAATCCATTCCCATGGCGGAGAGATGGAACTGAAGGTGCTGCCCGACAAGGTGGAGCTCGACATCCGCGACAGGGGGCCCGGTATTCCCAACCTCGACCTCGCCATGAAGGAGGGCTTCTCCACCGCCACCGACGACGTCAGGACGATGGGTTTCGGCGCAGGCATGGGGCTTCCCAACATGCGGCGAAATGCGACGAGCTTTTCCATTTCCTCGACGGTCGGCGTCGGCACTGTGATTGAGATGGGGTTTGACCTATGACGGAATATTTCCACTCGGTAAATCTGGACAGGGGAAAGTGCGTCGGCTGCACGAACTGCCTGAAGCACTGCCCCACCGAGGCGATCCGCGTGCACAGCGGCAGGGCGCATATCATCGACGCGCGCTGCATCGACTGCGGCGAGTGCATCCGCGTGTGCCAGCACCACGCGAAGGTGGCGCTGACGAACCCGCTCGCCTCCATCAACCGCTTTCCCTATAAAATCGCGCTGCCCGCGCCCGCGCTGTACGGGCAATTCAAGCAGCTTCCGAAGGTGACGTCCGTCACGAAGGGGCTGCGCATGATGGGCTTTGACGCGGTGTACGACGTGGCGCGCGGCGCGGACATCGTCTCCCGCGCGGTGCAAAAGCGGCTGCGCGAGCCGGACTGCCCGCGCCCGCTCATCTCCTCGAGCTGCCCCGCCGTACTCAGGCTCATCCAAATGCGGTTTCCGGAGCTCTTGGACAACGTCGTGGACGTGAGATCTCCCATGGAGGTCGCGGCGATGGAGGCGCGGCGCGACTTTTGCAAAAAAAACAACGTTGCGCCCGAGGCGGTCGGCTGCTTTTTCATCACGCCCTGCGCCGCGAAGATGACCGCGATCCGCAATCCCATCGGGCACGAGACCTCCGCCGTGAGCGGCGCGATTTCGATGCTGGAGATATACGGGCTGCTCAACAGCCAGCTGAAAAGGGCGGACAAGCTGCATATCGATAACGAGGAAGAGTTTTTGGCGACATCCTTCGGGCTCGGCTGGGCTGCCCCCGGCGGCGAGGCGAGCGCGGCGGGGATCGACAACGCGCTCGCCGTGGACGGCATCGAAAACGTCGCGCGCGTGCTGGAAGAAATCGAGAACAACCGGCTCGGCGATCTCGCCTTTTTTGAGGGGCTCGCGTGTACCGCGGGCTGCGTCGGGGGGCCACTGACGTTTGAAAACGCCTTCATCGCGCGAAACCGCATCCGCGCGCTCACGCAGTCCATGCCGCAAAGGCGCCCGGAGCAGGTCATCACCGAAGAATACATGAAGGAGCTCGGAAGGAGCATCTACAACACGCTGCCGATCGAACCGATCAACACCCTGCAGCTCGATACCGACCTGCAGGCGGCGCTGCGCAAGATGGACCAGGTCGAGGAGATTCGCCAAAGGCTGCCCGGGCTCGACTGCGGCTCGTGCGGCTCGCCGACCTGCCAGGCGCTGGCGGAGGACATCGTGAAGGGCTATGCCCACGAAATGGACTGCCTGCCGCTGCTCAAGGAACGCATACGCGATATGGCCAAACAGATGGTCACCATCGCCGAAAACACGAGAACGTAGGAGGATATGAAAATGACGATTCGGGACGCAATCCAAATAACCGGCGCGACGCTCCTCACCGAAAATGTGGAGCTCGACCGCGAAATTTCCTGCGGGTATGCCTGCGACCTTTTGAGCTGGGTCATGTCGCACGGAGAGGCGGACATGATCTGGATCACGGTGCAGACACACATGAATGCCGTCGCCGTGGCGTCGCTTGCGGACATGAGCTGCATTCTGGTTCCGGAAAACATTCAGGTCGAACCCGCCATCTGCGAAAAGGCGCAGGACGAGGGCATCGCGATCCTCGCCTCGGACAAATCCGCGTATGAACTCTCGGGATTGCTTTTCGGCGCGGGGGTTCGCCCAAGGTAAGCGCATGACTTGCTTTACCGATCTGCACATCCACTCGTGCCTGTCCCCCTGCGGGGATGATTTGATGACGCCGTCAAACATCTGCGGCATGGCGAAGATCAAGGGGCTCGACATGATTGCCGTGTGCGACCACAATACAGCGCGACAGCTTCCCGCAGTCAAAACCGTCGCGGACGCATACGGCGTTGCGCTGCTTCCGGGGATGGAAATCACGACGCGCGAGGAGGTGCACCTTCTCGCGTATTTCAAGACCGTGGACGAGGCGCTCGCGTTTTCGGAGCGGATTTACCCGCATATCCCGAACATCCCCAACGCGCCGGATTATTTCGGGCACCAATACCTCATGAACGAGGACGACGAGGTAATCTCGGAGGAAAAAAAGCTGCTCCTTTCGGCGCTCGATCTTTCGATCGACGCACTGTGCGAGGAAATCCTCGCCCGCGGCGGCGCGCCCGTGCCCGCGCATATCAACCGCGGCAGCAACGGCATTTTGCAGGTGCTCGGCTTTCTGCCGGACAGCCTTCGCGTGCCTGCGGTCGAGATATCGCGCAATGTGCCCTGCCCCGAGGGGTATGAGGATATGCACAGGCTCTATTCCTCGGACGCGCACAGGCTCGAAGACATCTTTGAGCGGATCGTTTCGCTCAACCTGAAAGAACCCACGCCCGAAGCATTTTTCGCATGGATTTTCTCCTAAACGGATAAGACGGTGTGAATTTTTCTGTTTTTTGCAGGAATTTTTGCCCGCCGCGCCGTATAATACACTCGACAGAAGAGATTTTGCGCGAGGAGAGTATCGCATATGAAGATGAAAAGGGTTGTACTGATCGTGCTGGACAGCGTCGGCATCGGCGCGGCAAAGGATGCGGCGAAATACGGCGACGAGGGGAGCGACACGCTCGGCCATGTAACGGAACTGATGCGCCCCGACCTTCCGAACCTCACGGAGTTGGGGCTGTATAACGCGGCGAACCGCCCCGAGGCGATCGAGGACCCGCTCGCCTGCTTCGGGCGCATGCAGCCGGCCTCCGCCGGAAAGGACACAACGACCGGGCATTGGGAGCTCGCCGGGCTCACGCTCAAAGCGCCGTTCCCGACCTACCCGAACGGCTTTCCGCAGGAGCTGATCGAACAATTCGAGCGCGAGACGGGCATGGAGGTCATCGGAAACAAGCCCGCAAGCGGTACCGCAATCATCGAGGAACTCGGAAACGAGCACCTGCTCACCGGGAAACTCATCGTATACACCTCCGCCGACAGCGTGTTCCAGATCGCCGCGCACGAAAACATCGTGCCGCCGATGGAGCTTTGGCACATCTGCCGCATCGCAAGGCGCATGCTGACGGGGGAACACGGCGTCGGGCGCGTGATCGCGCGCCCGTTCACGGGAGATCCGGGTGCATTCACGCGCACGGAAAACCGCCGCGACTTTTCCATAGACCCCACAGGCGAGACGATGCTGGACGTCATCCGCGAATCGGGCATGGACGTACTGGGCGTGGGCAAGATCGAGGACATCTTCAACCATCGCGGACTCACGCAGTCCGTTCACCCCTCCGGAAACGAAGCCTGCGTCGATGCGATGCTCGAGTTTATCAAAGAGCCGAAGTGGCAGGGTCTGCTGTTTGTCAATCTCGTCGATTTCGACATGCTCTACGGCCACAGGAACGACCCGAAGGGATACGCAAAGAGCCTCGAGGCGTTTGACAAACGATTGCCCGAGATCATGCGCGCGATCGGCGAGGACACGCTGCTGCTCATCACCGCAGACCACGGCTGCGACCCGACCACCCCCTCGACGGACCACACGCGCGAGGACGTGCCGATCCTCGCGTGGAGCCTGGGCATCAACGAGGGCATCGACCTCGGCACGAGGACGTTCTTTGCGGATGTCGCCGCGACGACGCTCGAGGCGCTCGGCCTCCCGCAGAGGCTCGACGGAACGTCCTTCTGGAAGGAAATCCGCTGAGGAATCGCACCAAAGGAGAAAACTGCCATGGAAAACTATGTACATGCCATCGCGGAAGCCGCCGCATACCTCAAAGACAGGACGGGCGCGCGCCCGCGCATCGGGTTCGTGCTCGGCTCGGGCTGGAACATCTTGGCGGAAATGCTGCAAAACGCCGTCCGCGTCCCCTACGGCGATGTGCCGCACATGGGGCGCAGCACCATCAAGGGCCACGCGGGCGAATGGATCTTCGGCGAATACGAGGGAAGGCAGCTCATGATGATGAACGGGAGGCTGCACTTCTACGAGGGCTATTCGATGAAGGAGGCGACATTCCCGATCCGCATCATGCGGGAAATGGGCTGCGAGATCGTCATCCTCACAAACGCCGCGGGCGCGATCAACACATCCTTTTCCGCCGGCGATATGGTGCTCATCACTGACCACATCAACCTTTCGGGGCAGACGCCGCTCTTAGGGAAAAACGACGATGTGCTGGGCGTGCGCTTCCCCGATATGTCCTGCGCATACGACAAGGCGCTGCGCGAAGCGGCGCGGGAGGCGGCGCGGGAGGTGAATCTGCCGCTTCGCGAGGGCGTATACGCCATGCTGACGGGGCCGTCCTACGAGACGCCCGCGGAAATCCGCATGCTGCGCACCTTGGGCGCGGACTGCGTGGGGATGTCCACCGTTCCGGAGACGATCGCGGCGGTGCACGGCGGCATGCGTGTCGTCGCATTTTCGTGTATGTCCAACATGGCGGCGGGCATCTTGGACCAACCGCTGACGCATCAGGAGGTATTGGAGACACTCGACAGTGTGAAGGAGCCGTTTCGGCGATTTGCGGCGCGCTTTTTGACGAAGCTGTGACCGCGTGTGAGCGAGAGGAGGGCGAACATGGATATGGATCGGGTTCAGTTGGTAGAAAAGCTTCGCGACAAGGCGGACGTCTCCTACGAGGAGGCGACGGCCACCCTCGAAAAGACGAATTGGGATCTCCTGAAGGCATTGATCTACCTCGAAAACAAGGGCGTCACCTTGGGCATTACAAAGCGGGAAAAGCGCGAAGAGCAAAGGGAAAACGCCAAACGGACGGCATCGCGCGTCGGGCGTGCGGTTGCGGTGCTCTTTGATCGCATCAATCGCTACCATGTGCTCATCAAGCGCGACGACGAGGTGCTGCTCAGCATCCCGCTGCTCGCGTTTTTGCTGCTGTTGGTGTTCATGTTCTGGTGGGTGTTGCCTGCGCTGATCATCGGGCTGTTCTTCCGCTTCTCCTACGCGGTGAAGGGGCCCGAAAAGGAGATCGAGGGCGTGACGCGCGTGATGAACAGGGCATCCGAGTTCGCGGAAAACCTGCGCGAGAAGGCGGAAAGCACCACCGACAACAAAGAGGACTGAATTCGCGCGAATCGATAGGATATAAAAGCGCGCTTCCGGCGGATTATCTTCCCGCCGGAAGCGCACTTTTTCAATTCGCCCGCGAGGATGTCCTTTGTTTACCTGTCGGCGATGTGCAAAATCTCCTCGATGTCCGCCGTGTCGAGCTTCGTGTAAAAGCCGACCTTGCCGTCCGGGCCGCGCCGCACATTTGCCGCGAGGCGCGGGATGTCCTCCGTCTTCGCGCCGAGCTCTTTCATGGTGATGGGCATGCCGATCTCCTTGAGGAACGCCTCGTATGCCCTGATGCCCTGAAGCGCCGTCTCCTCGGGGTGCTCGAAGTTCATCTCGCAGCCCCATACGCGCACGGCGAACTGCGCGAGCCGCGTCGCGTCGCGATGCTTCAGTTGATAGCGCAGCCACGCGGGGAACACGACCGCGAGCCCCGCGCCGTGCGCGACGTCGTACAGTCCGCTCAATTCGTGCTCGATCTGGTGGCTCGCCCAGTCGCCCTCGCGCCCGACGCCGCAGGTGTTGTTGTGCGCGAGCGTGCCCGCCCACATGAGTTGGCTGCGCGCGTCGTAATCGTGCGGATGCTCGATCGCCTTTCTCGCTGCGCGGATGACCGTGAGCAGCAGCGCCTCGCACAGCCTGTCCGTCACGTCCACATCCGGCGTATTGGTGAAATACCGCTCCATGATGTGCGCCATGATGTCCGTCGCGCCGCAGGCGGTCTGATAGGGCGGCAGGGTGTATGTCAGTTCGGGGTTCATAAGTGCGAAGCGGGGGCGGTTGATCTCGGCATTGAGCCCGCGCTTGGTGAGCGTGTCCTTCTGCATGATGACGCAGCTGTTGGACGATTCGCTGCCCGCCGCCGCGAGCGTCAGCACCACGCCCACGGGGAGCGCCGCTTGCGGAACCGCCTTCCCGCAGAAGAAGTCCCAGAAATCGCCGTCGTACAGCGCGCCGTTCGAGATTGCCTTTGCGGAATCGATCGCGCTGCCGCCGCCGACCGCGACGATGAAGTCCACGCCCGTCTCGCGCGCGAGGCGGATGCCCTCGTACACCAGATCGTCGCGCGGATTGGGCTGCGCGCCGCCGAGCGTTTCGACCTTGATGCCCGCATCCTCGAGCGATTTCGTCACGCGGCCGATCAGCCCCGATTTTACCGCGCTGCCGCCGCCGTAGTGGATGAGCGCGTGCGTGCCGCCGAGCGAACGCACCATCTCGCCCGCCTTCATTTCCGCGCCTCTGCCGAATTCAAAGCGCGTGGGGATGTAAAAACTAAAATCCATCATGGGTGTGTCCTCCTCTATCTCAATATTTTCTTGACCGCATCGCAAATGCCCCGTGCGAGCGCCTTTTGCGCCTCGGGCGAAAGGTGCACGCCGTCGATGGGGCTGGTTGCGCAGAAATCCGATGCCGCAACGTGATGAAACCGCGACAGCTTCGCAAAGCGCGCGTATTCCCTGTCGAGCCCGGCGGAAACCTCGTGCGCGTCCTTGCCGAAGATCGGCCCCATGAGCGTTTCCGTGACGTCTTCCCGAATCGCGGGCGGGGAGACGACGAGGACTTCCGCGCTTTCGCCGTCCGCGTTCAGGCCGTACTGCCGCGCGCACTGCACGAGGATGTTCATGGCGTGGGCGATCGTATAGCTGTTGAGCCCGAAGCGCATCTTCGAGTCGTTCGTGCCGAGCATGATAATGACCAGATCGAGCGGGCTGTGCGACATGAGGCACGGCGGCAGGTACTGCATGCCGCTCTTGTATCCGCCCTCGGCGGGGTCGTCGTAGCAGATCGTCCTGCCGTTGAAGCCCTCCTCGATAACGGTGTAGTCGTCGCCCAACAGGCGTTGCATCACCATGGGCCAGCGGATCGTTTCGTCGTAGCGGGAGCCGTCCACGGGGTTGTAGCCGTAGGTATTGGAGTCGCCAAAGCACAGAATCCGTTTTTTCACGCGAATCACCTCGATGCAAGTATACCACGTTTTGCGAAAATATGGTATACTGTTTTCGATAAAATACGAGATTTGCGGAGGCAGCCATGGTTGAATATCCCGCCGCGTTTCTGCGGGAAATGAAGGAACTCCTCGGCGCGGAGTATCCCGCGTTTGAAAAGGCGCTTTCGGAGATGCCCGAAAGGGCGCTGCGGCTCAATCCCGTAAGGAATTATGAGGAAGAGGGTACGGGCGTCGTCCCGTGGGAAAAAAGCGGGCGGTATTTGCCCGAATCGTGGCGACCTTCGGGCGATATCGCGCACTTTGCGGGCGCGTACTACATGCAGGAGGCGAGCGCGATGGCGCCCATCTCCGCGCTCGATCCCGCACCCGGGGAGGCCGTGGCGGATTTTTGCGCCGCGCCGGGCGGAAAATCCGGGCAGATCGCCCTGCGCATGGAGGGAAGGGGCTTTCTGCTCTCCAACGAATACGACTTGAAGCGCGCGAGGATCCTTTCGGGGAACCTAGAAAGGCTCGGCGTTACCAATGCCGTCGTATCATCCATGGCGGCGGACAGGGTCGCAAAGGCGTTTCCCGAATGCTTCGACGCGGTGCTGGCGGATGCGCCGTGCTCGGGGGAGGGCATGTTCCGAAAGGACGAAAACGCGCGCGCCGAATGGACGGAGCAGTCGGCCGAGGGGTGCAGGCAGAGGCAGCTTTTCATCCTGCGGCACGCGGCGGAGGCGGTAAAAAAGGGAGGCAGGCTCGTATATTCCACCTGCACCTTCAACCGGCGCGAAAATGAGGACGTCGTCGCGGAATTTCTCGCAGAACGGGATGATTTTAGGCCCATGGATTTTTCCGTAGAGGGCGTCGGCACGTCCCGTGACGGCATGCTGCGGCTGTGGCCGCACAAAATCCGCGGCGAAGGGCATTTTGTGGCGCTACTGAAGCGGGAGGGAGAGCCGCAGGAACGAAAACCGACGCGCCCCACAAAGCCCGAAAAGGCGGCGCTCGATGCGATGCGGCTTTTGAAAGAGGCGCTCCCGAATCTTTCGGTGGACGAAAGCCGCCTGCGCCTTTTCGGCGACAGGCTGTATCTCCTTCCGGAGGGCTTTGAGGGCGCAACGAACCTGCCCGCGCTTCGATGCGGGTTCGCACTGTGCCGCGTGGGCAGGGGGTATGCCGAGCCGGATCACGCGCTGGCGATGGCGCATCTTCCGCTGCCGGAGTTTGCCGTTTCGGAGGAGGGCGCGAAGCGGTTCCTCGCAGGCGAAGTGCTCAAAGCGGGGGATGCAGGCGGTTGGCTGCGCGTCACATGGAACAATCTCCCCTTGGGCTGGGGGAAGGCGGTATCCGGCATGCTCAAAAACCATCTGCCCAAGGGGCTCAGGGCGCGGGTTTCATAGGCAGTACAAGCAAAGGGGCTTCGGCGCAAAACACGCCAAAGCCCCTTTTGTTCGGTTGTCGTGTTATTCCGCGCTCTTCTTGGCGCGGGGTTTCCTCGCGGGCTTCGCTTCGCCCGCGGCCTGCTTCGTTTCGGCTGCTGCCTTCGTTGTGCTTGCCGCCTTCGTTTCGCCCTTCGCTTCCGTTTCGGCTGTCGCCTTTTTCGCGCGAGGCTTCCTCGCGGGCTTTTTGGGCGCTTCGGGCGCCGGTGCTTCGACGACGAATTCCGTTTCGATGACCGGCTCCGCGTCCGTCGGGTTCGTCAGGTCGCGATACAGCGCGATGTACTTCAGCGCGGACTGATCCCAGCCGTACTTGCCGCGCATCGCGCGCTCGGTGAGCATCCGCCACGTCGCCTTGTCTTCCGAGAAGCAGCGCGTCGCTTCTTCGATCACGTGCAGCATGTCGTGCGCGTTGAAGCTCGCGAAGGAGAAGCCGTTCCCCTCTCCGGTATAGCGGTTGTACGGGAAGACCGTGTCGCGCAGGCCGCCCGTCTCGCGCACGATGGGGAGCGTGCCGTAGCGCAGGGAAATCATCTGGCTCAGGCCGCACGGCTCGAACATGGAGGGCATCAGGAAGATGTCCGCGCCCGCATAGATCTTGTGCGCGAGCGCCTCGTTCATCTCGATACAGGCGGCGAGCCTGCCCGCGTACTTGAACTGCGCCCAGTTGAGCAGGTCCACGTATTTGTCTTCGCCCATGCCCAGCACGACGAACTGCGCGCCAGTGTCCATGATCTCGGACAGCACGCGCTCCACGAGGTCGAGTCCCTTCTGCCCGGAGAGCCGCGTGACCATGCCGATGAGCGGCACGTCCGCGTTTTCCTCAAGGTGCAGCTCCCTTTGCAGGGCGAGCTTGTTTTCGACCTTGTCGGAAATGGTGTCTGCGGTATAGGGCTTTGCGATGTAGGGGTCGTTCGCCGGGTCGAACGCCTTTTCGTCGATGCCATTCAGGATGCCCGAAAGCACGTCCTTGCGCGCGCGAAGCAACCCGTCGAGCCGTTCGCCGTAATACGCCGTCTGGATCTCCTGCGCATAGGAGGGGCTGACGGTCGTGATGCGCTCGGCATAGGTGAGCCCGCCCTTCATGCAGCTGCACTGCCCGTAAAACTCCAAGCGATCTGCGGTATAGGCTTCCAGCCCCAGTGACAGCATCTCCTCCACCTCGCGGATGGGGAAAATGCCCTGATACTGCAGGTTGTGCACCGTGTACACGGTGCGGATGTTCTTGTACAGGGGCAGCATGCGGTACTGAATCTCCAGCATCGGCGGAATCAGGCCCGTCTGCCAGTCGTTCAGGTGCAGCACGTCCGGGATAAAGCCCAGCTGCGGCAGCGACTCCAGCACGGCGCGGCAGAAATAGCAGAACCTTTCGCTCTCGTCGTTGCCCAGCCCATAGATATAGGAGCGCCCGAAATAGTACTCGTTATCGATAAAATAGTAGGTTACGCCGTCCAACTGAAGCCGCTCGATGCCGACGTATTGCCTGCGCCAGCCCAAATTGATGTAAAAATAAAGCACATGCTCCATTTGGCGGCGCCAGTCGTCCGAAATCGCGCGGTACAGCGGCAGCATCACGCGCACGTCTTCCCCCGTTTTCGCGATTTCCCTCGGCAGCGAGCCGACCACGTCCGCAAGTCCGCCCGTTTTCGCAAACGGTGCGCACTCCGACGCGACAAATAAGATTTTCATGGGATTTCTCCTCCTTTTCTGCGAAATTACAGCGTCGTGCCCTTGGCGATCACGATGGGATAGTTCTTCTGCCCGATGAGCCGCCCCTGCCTGAGGGTGACTTCCTTGTCCAGGATGACGTTTTCGACTTCCACGCCGTCCTGGATGTCCACCGACTGCATGAGCACGGAATTGCGCACCACGGCGCCGCGGCGCACGCGCACACCGCGGAACAGCACGCTGTTGATGACGGTGCCTTCGATCACGCAGCCGTCCGCAACCAGCGAATTGACCGCCTGCGCGCCGTCCAGATACCGCGCCGGCACCTCGTCGCGCACCTTGGTGTACACCGGATATGTGCCAAAGAACGCCTTTCGCGTCTCATATTGTAGCATATCCATGTTAAAGGCATAATAACCCATGATGGATTCTATGCGGCGCGTATACCCCTTGTACTCGTAGCCCATGACCTTGAGCGATTTATTCTGCACATATTGCTGAATCAGGTCGCGGTGCATGTCCTTCATGCCGTGGGCATACGCCTGGTCGAGCAGGTACATGAGCCTCGTGCGCTGGATGAGGATGATGTTCATGCTCATATCGGAGTAGCTCGGGATGTTCGCGCCGATTTCCATGTCGGTGATGACGCCGTCCTCCCCGACGTTTAAGTGTACGTGCCTGCGTTCGACGCTGCTCGAAAAGCGCGTGGCGTTGTACGCCTTCGTGTACATGATGGTGATGTCCGCGCCGTTTTCCTGATGGAAGCGGAGCATATCGTCAAACACGGTGTTGAAAACCGAATAGCTGCCGATCAGGAGCACATATTTTTGCGTGGAGCGCCTGAGATAGCCGAGATTGCTTCGGAGCGCGTCGAGGGAACCTTCGTAGGTGCCCGTGTTTTCGTATGTGAGATACGGCGGCAGGATAAACAGACCTTCCTTGCGGCGGTTGAGGTCCCATTCCTTGCCCGCGCCGATGTGGTCCATCAGCGAATGGTAGTTTCTCTGCATGATGACGCCCACGTTGCGCACGCCCGAGTTGACCAGGCTCGAAAGCGCAAAGTCGATCAGCCTGTACCGCCCGACTACGGGCAGAGCGGCGACCGCCCGGGACGCCGTCAGTTCGCGCAATTCGATATCTTCCTTGGTGGTATAGATGATGCCCATCGTATCCTTCATTGCGCCTGCACCTCCTTTTCCCGCACCTCATCGTTTCCGATCTGTTCTCCCTGTAAGACGACGAAGCCGTCCGGCAGGATCGTATCGCTCGCCACGAGCGCGATCTTTTCCGCCTTTTCCTCGCCGACGCGCGCGTTCTCGCCGACCACGGCGTTTTCACCCACGATCGCGCGGCGCACGACCGCGTTTTTGCGGATGACGGTGTTGGGCATGATCACGCTGTCTTCCACGACCGCGCCTTCCTCTACCGTCACGCCCGCGAACAGCACGCTGTGGTATACCGCGCCGTACACCTCGCAGCCCTCCGTCACCATGCTGCCCGAGACGACGGCGCCCTTGCCGATGAAATGCGGCGGCATGATGGGGTTCCGCGCGTAGATGCGCCACGATTTCTCGTACAGATCGAACGCCGGCGGGTCCTTGATGAGGTCCATGTTGGACTCCCACAGGCTCTCGATCGTGCCGACGTCCTTCCAATAGCTGTCGAACCGGTACGCCATGAGGTTGCGCCCGTCTGCCAGCATTTGCGGGATGATGTTCTTGCCGAAGTCGTTTTTGGATTTGGGGTTCGCCTCGTCCTCCTCGAGGTACTTCTTCATCAGCTTCCACGTGAAGATGTATACGCCCATGCTCGCGAGATTGCTCTTCGCGTTCTTCGGCTTTTCCTCAAACTCCAAAATGCGATTGTCCGCATCCGTGTTCATGATGCCGAACTGGCTCGTCACTTCCCACGGCACGGTGCGCACGGCGATCGTGACATCCGCGCCGTGCCCGATGTGGTAATCCAGCATCTTGCCGTAGTCCATCTTGTAGATGTGGTCGCCCGAAAGCACGAGGACATACTCGGGGTCGTACTGCTCGATGAAGGGGATGTTCTGGTAGATCGCATTCGCCGTGCCGCGGTACCATTCGCCCGATTTTGCCTTCATGTACGGTGGCAAAACGAACACGCCCCCGTTTGAAAGGTCCAAATCCCACACCTGACCGCTTCCGATGTAGCTGTTCAGCTCCAGCGGCTGGTACTGCGTGAGCACGCCGACGGTGTCGATGCCCGAATTGGAGCAGTTCGACAGGGGGAAATCGATAATTCGGTATTTTCCGCCGAACGGGACGGCGGGTTTGGCGAGTTTTTTGGTCAGCAGCCCCAATCGGCTCCCCTGACCGCCCGCCAAAAGCATCGCGATGCATTGTTTCTTATTGCGCATAGCAACCCACTCCCTTTTTCATTGCGCGGCATGTGGATACCCGTCCGCATCGTCATTATACCCTAAAACAAAAGGTTTTTCCAGTGTTTCTGAACAAATAAATCCGCCCCTAAGAAAATAGTCATATATAACAACCAAAATCTTCAAATTCTGTGCATTCAGCCCATGGAATAGCGCAGTGCCTCCGAATTGCGCTTAACGACGAGCTCCCACGCGCCGTTTCCCGCGATGCGGGCGGGAATTTCCGCCGCAAATACTACCCTCCCTTCTGCGAGCGCGCCCAAGGCGTTGTCAAACCACGTGCCGCCGTCCCGCTCGATGCGGATGAACGCCTCAAACGAGGTGCTCCCGTTATAGACGAATTCCGCCTTGACGTCCCAGCCGAGGCTCAAGGATTCCGCCGCGTTTGAAACGATGCCGCCGTCCGCGATCAGAAGCAGGTTGTCCGAATTTGCGCAGGCGAGCGCCGAGAGCGCGCTTTCGGGTTTTGCGGGGGATATGCGCTTTGCGAGCCACCAGCGCGAAAGGGCGAGCGAGCAATCCGAAAGAGGGAGGTATTCCCCCGCGTCGGGCGCTTCTTCCGCAGGCGCTGCGGGCGGCTGTTCGCCGTACATCGCGCGCAACAGCGCGCCGTCCACGCTCCCGGTGGGCAGGAACCCGTACAGGTTTTGCAAGTCCTTCACCGCCGCGCGAACGGATGCCGTGTACGCGGAGGATGTGGGCGTAAACTGGTACCCCATCTCGACGAGCTTCGCCTGCAATAGCTTTATCGCAGCGCCGCCGCTTCGCGCGGAGAGGATGTGCGTCGCATTGGGCAGCGCGGGGATGTCCTTTCCCTCGGGCACGGTTTCGACGGCGATGTCGGTTTTCTCGATGCGCGGCAAAAAGCCGTATGCCTCTTTCCACCGGATTTTGTCGCGCGGCGACATCGCGTAGTCCGCAAAGCCCATGGCGAGCAATTCGTCCTTCAAAGACAGACAATCCATACTCGCAGCCTGCAGGCGGTCGCGCGCGGATGTGGGAGCCTTTTCGGCCTTGATCGTAGCCGTTGCGCCGTCGTTTCCGTGCAGAAACACGCGCACGTCTTTGGCCCCAATCAGCGCGTCGAGCATGGCAAAATCGTCCGCCGTCAAAAGCGCGCGCATGATCTCGCCGCGATAGCGCCCGAAGGAAAACGCCTCGCAGGTGACCTCCATGTCGTAGCGCACGTCGTCCGCAAAGAGCGATGCCGCGCAGGCATTTTCCGCATCGCCGCCCGTGCGGACTATGTTCAATACGGGCAAGAGGCTGTTCTCAAAGAGGTTGCCCTCCGCCGCAAGATAGAAGAACATGCCGTCCGCGCTCCCCGAGAGGACGCCCAAGCCGATCGCCCGAAGCGCGGCGGCGGTCGTATTGTCGTAGACGGACCAATCGCCCGTCTCCTCGTTCAGGGAAAACGCGCCGTATTTTTCAAACGCCGTGACATCAAACAGGGGACAGGCGCGATACAGCGTATTTTCCGCGAACGCGGACGCGGACAGAAGCAGTGCCAGCGCAAGCATTGCGCACAGAAGCTTTTTCATGCGGGAATTCCCTCCGGTTCATCGTTGTTTCGGCGAAAGCCTACCCTTCCAGCATATACCGCTCGAACGTCAGCGCCGCCTTGGCATCCGCGTCGAGATCCGTCGCGCCCATGTCGCGCCAGATTTTGATGTCCTGCCCGACCTTGCCGCCCATGCGGACGAACGGCTCCATCACGACGCATCGGTCGTATCCGATCTCCCGAAGCGCGCGCCCGATCTCGCGCCAGGGCGTCCTGCCCTTGCCGGGCACGCGGCGGTTGCATTCGCCGGTGTGGAAGTGTCCCAGCAGCCCCTTCGCGCTGCGAATCGCATCCGCCATGTCGTCCTCCTCGATGTTCATGTGGAACGTGTCGAGCATGACTTTGACGGACTCGACATCGACTTCTCTGACGAAGCGGATGCCCTCCTCCGCCGTGTTCAGCAGATACCCCTCGAAGCGGTTCAGCACCTCGAGGCAATAGCTGACGCCGCAGTCGGAGGCGATTTTCCCGACCGTGCGTACGTTTTTGACGCTGCGCGCCCAGTCGCCCTCTTTATCGATCGGCTTGGAATAGTCCACGGGCCAGTAGCTGTATATGCCGCCGCCGATCACGTGGATGTCGAGCAGCTCCAGCCGCTGCAAAAGGTCCGCATAAAACGAAACGGCGTTTTTCTGCACCGCGGGGTCGGCGTCCGCGAGGTTCTGCGCGGCGCTCGGCCCGTGCCCCGCCGTCAGAAAGATGCCGTTGTCCTTCGCGCAGCGGCGGATTTCCGCGAGCTTCTCCTTTGACCACGCGGGCAGCGGGGTGCAGGCGATTTCCAGACAGTCAAAGCCGAGCTTTGCCGCCTTTTCGATGTAGGGGATGTAGTCTGCGCTCCATTCCTGTTCCCAATAGGCGTAGTAGATGCCGAATTTCATGCGCCGAACCTCCTTTGTGAATGTGCTGCAACCAAAGTCGTTACCGCTATTATACGGCAAGCGGCGTCGCGACGCAAGTGTTTTTGCGCGAACGGAAAAACTTGCGCGATTCGTTGTCGCGGCAGTTGACGCGATCGTAACGAATTTCTCCTTGACAGTCAGGTTTTTTTTGCTACAATACTCTGTAGAAGCTTTGATGAAATCCAGTAGTCCCCATCGGCATCCGCAGAGAGCCCGCATTTGCTGCAAGCGGGCGTTGCTCGGGGGATGAACGCCGTTTCGGAGCTCCGCGCAGGAAATGACGCGGCGGCACGCGCCGTTATCGCAAAGAGAGGATTCGCCGTTTTCGGGCGGATCAATCAGGGTGGTACCGCGAACGCGCCTTTCGTCCTTGAAGGAGGGAGGCGCGTATTCTATGATTAGGATATGTTGGGAGGAATATGCCATGAACATCCGAAACGCGAAGGAGCTGCGCGCGCTGTTCCTGAAATTCTTCGAGGGTAAGGGGCACGCCGTGATCCCTTCCGCGTCCGTCATCCCGGAAAACGACCCGACGGTGCTGTTTACCACCGCCGGCATGCACCCGCTGGTGCCGTACCTGCTGGGCGCGAAGCACCCCATGGGCACGCGGCTCGCGAACGTACAAAAGTGCATCCGCACGGGCGACATTGACGAGGTCGGCGACGCGAGCCACTGCACCTTCTTTGAAATGCTGGGCAACTGGTCCTTGGGCGACTACTTCAAGCGCGAGGCGATCTCGTGGAGCTGGGAGTTTTTGACGGGCAAGGACTGGCTCGGCATCGAAAAGGACAGGCTCGCCTTTTCCGTGTTCGCCGGCGACGAAACCGCGCCGCGCGACGAGGAGGCGGCAAACATCTGGCGCGAAATGGGCGTGGAGGATGCAAACATCTTCTACCTGCCGCGCAAGAACAACTGGTGGGGCCCCGCCGGAACGACCGGCCCCTGCGGCCCCGATACGGAGATGTTCGTCATCACCGACAAGCCCGCCTGCGGCCCGGACTGTTCGCCCGCGTGCGACTGCGGGCGCTATCTCGAAATCTGGAACGACGTGTTCATGCAGTATAATAAGCAGGCGGACGGCACATACGCGCCGCTCGCGCAGAAAAACGTCGATACCGGCATGGGCTTGGAGCGCACGATCGGCGTATTGACGGGCGCGAAGAGCGTGTACGAGACCGACCTTTTCAGCGATATCGTGGCGAAAATCTGCGAGCTGTCCGGCAGGAAATACGGCGAAGACGAGGAGAGCACGCGCTCCATACGCATCATCGCCGACCATATCCGCACCGCCGCGATCATCATCGGCGACGACAGGGGCGTTACGCCCTCCAACGTCGACCAGGGCTATGTATTGCGCCGCCTCATCCGCCGCGCCGTGCGCCACGGCATGCAGCTCGGCATGCCCGAGGGATTTACCGCGCAGGTCGCCGAGGTCGTCGCGAAGCAGTACGCGGAGGTGTACCCCGAACTCGCGCGAAACCACGACCGCATCATGGAACAGCTCCTGCTTGAAGAGCAGCGCTTCCAGAAGACGCTCAGGCAGGGCATGAGGGAATTCGACAAGGTCGTCATGAATGCACAGCGCATGAAAAACGCGGTTCTGCCCGTGATCGCAGCGCTCGAAAAGGGCGAGGACGCATCCGCCGCGCGGGAAAACGCCGTGAAAACGCTCCCGCCACGCCCCGAATATCTGCCGCTCATCGAGTGTCTCAAGGCGGGCGACGATAAGGCGCTCCTTTCGGAGGCGAAGCGGTTTGTCGAAGGGCTGTCCACCATCGACGGGCGCAGCGCGTTCAAACTCTACGACACCTACGGCTTCCCCGTCGAAATCACGATCGAGCTCGCCGCAGAAAAGGGCATGAAGGTGGACGAGGAGGGCTTTGCGGAGCGCTTCAAACAGCACCAGCTGACCAGCCAGGCGGGCGCGGAGCAGCGCTTTAAGGGCGGCCTTGCGGACCATTCCGAGGAGACCGCGAAGCTCCATACCGCAACGCACCTGCTCCACGCGGCGCTGCGCAAGGTTCTGGGCGACGAGGTCGCGCAGAAGGGATCCAACATCACCGCAGAGCGGCTTCGCTTCGACTTCTCCTTCCCCCGCAAGATGACGGAGGAGGAAAAGCAGGAAGTAGAGCGGCTCGTGAACGAATACATCGCGGGCGCCGCGCCCATCCTCTGCGAGGAGACGACCGTCGAGGAGGCGAAAGAACAGGGCGCGATCGGCCTGTTCGAGAGCAAGTACGGCGAGCGCGTAAAAGTGTACACGATGGGCAAATACAGCAAGGAAATCTGCGGCGGCCCCCATGCGTCAAACACCGGCGATTTGAAGAGCTTTCAGCTCGTGAAGGAGGAATCCTCCTCCGCAGGCGTGCGCAGGATTAAGGCGACCATCGGAAAGAACTGATTTCGGCAAAGGAGGAACGTATCTATGCCCGATTTTGCGAATATGCCCCTTGAAAAGCTCTGCGCCCCCCATGCGTACGACTGCCCCTGCGGCGTAAGGCATGAAGCGGAGCTTCGGATTTTCCGCTGCGGCAGGAACGCCATCGAATCGCTGCCCGAGGTACTGAAGGAGCTTGGCTTCAAAAAGCCCTTTGTGGTGTGCGATCCCGAAACGTACAAGGCTGCGGGCGAGCGCGTCTGCGCGATTCTGGATGAAAACAAGATTCCCTACGGCTTTTTCATGCACTCCGAGCAGCGCCCCGAGCCGGACGAACCATCCGTCGGCGCGATCGTGATGGAGTATGACCCCTCGTGCGACGTGCTGATCGCTGTCGGTTCCGGCGTCATCAACGACCTGACCAAGGTCGTGGCGCACGCCGTGGGGCGCCCAACGGTCGTCGTGGGCACCGCACCCTCGATGGACGGGTACGCCTCCAACTCCTCCGCGATGCACAGAAACGGCGTGAAGGTGTCCCTGTATAACGCCTGCCCCGAGGCGATCATCGCCGATACGTGCATTATGTCCAAGGCGCCCATGCGCATGCTGTGGGCGGGGCTTGGCGACATGCTCGCCAAATACATCTCCATTTGCGAATGGCGCATCTCCCACATCGTGACCGGCGAATACTACTGCGAGGACGTCGCCGCCCTCATGCGAAATGCCGTCAAGAAGATCGTCGAAAACGCGGAAAAGCTGGCCGAGCGCGATCCCGAGGCGGTGCAGGCGGTCGTGGAAGGGCTGGTGCTCTCGGGCATCGCGATGAGCTACGCAACGACCTCGCGCCCCGCGTCGGGGCTGGAGCACTATTTCTCGCATGTCTGGGAAATGATGGCCATGGAGCGCGGCACGCACGCGGATTTGCACGGCATTCAGGTGGGCGTGGGGACGCTTTTGACGCTGAAGCTCTACGATTGGATCAAGACCATTAGCCCCGACCGCAAAGTCGCGGAAGACGCCTTTGCGCGCTTCGATAAAGAGGCATGGGAGGAGATGGTGCGCCGCGTGTTCGGGAAATCCGCGCCGCAGATTTTGGAGATCGAGCGCAAAGCCGGCAAAAACGACCCGAAAAACCACGCAAAACGGCTGGACAACATCCTCGCGAACTGGGACGAAATCCTGAAGGTCATCGAGGAGGAGCTGCCGCCCACGGCGGAGATCGAGCGCCTCATGTACAATCTCGGCATGCCGATGCTGCCGAAGGACCTCGGCGTATCGGAGGAGGACGCGAAGGACGCCTTTACCGGCGCGCGCGAGGTGCGGGACAAGTACATGTCCTGCTCCCTTCTGTGGGACATCGGGCTTTCGGACGAGGCGCGCGCGAGGGTACGCGCGGACTGAGATGCAGAAAAAGGCGCGCCCCTGCACAAACGGGGCGCACCTTTTGTGAGCGTCTGCCGACAAAAAGAAAGAGCGCCGAACGCATTTGCTCGGCGCTTGTGGTGGGGTTAATGTGACTCGAACACATGACCTCCACGATGTCAACGTGGCGCTCTAACCAACTGGGCTATAACCCCAAACGACAAAGAAAATTATACAGCGCGCGGCGCGCTTTGTCAATATCCTTTGTGTAAATACTTGGTAAAGCGCCGTCGCCTTCGTGCCGCCATGAGAAAATTTACCGTTCACGGCTTGACATAGTCGGGGTTTTCTTTTATACTGGAACAGCTTACTCTAAAATGCCCGCTTTCGACCGACACAGTACCGAAGGCGATTCAGCATACACACCACATCATTTTGAAAGGATTGATTCCCCATGAAACGTACCTACCAGCCGAAGAAGGCTACGAGATCGAGGGTGCACGGCTTCCGTACCCGCATGAAGACCAAGAGCGGCCGCAACATCCTCAAAGCCCGCCGCGCGCGCGGCCGCAAGACGCTGTCCGCATAATCGATGGATCGGGGCAATGCGCATCCGTTCCGCATGGACCGCAGGTATTCTCTCGGGCGCAACAAGGTTTTCCAGCAGGTGTACAGAAGGGGCGTATCCACCCCCTCAAAGCACGTCGTGCTGGTCTATCAAAAGGCGCGCGTGCAGAAGGTCGGCTTTTCCGTGTCGGCAAAGGTCGGCAACAGCGTGACGCGCAATCGGATACGGCGCATGCTTCGGGAGGATTTCCGCATGGAAAGGCCGCTCCTGAAGCCGGGCAAGTATATCTTTATCGCCCGCAATCAGGCAGTCCACGCCACGCACGAAGCGCTGACGAAGGACATGCGCTCCGTTCTGTCCAGAGCGGGGCTTTATGCTGTGGAGGAAAACGATTGAAAGCGCTGCTCCTCTTCCTTATCCGCTTTTACAGGCGCTGCATCAGCCCGATGTTCCCGCCAAGCTGCCGGTTCGTCCCGACGTGCTCCCAATACGCGCTGGAGGCGATCGAGAAATACGGCGCGGGCAAGGGATTTGCGCTCGCGGTCAAAAGGCTACTCAAGTGTCATCCGTTTCATAAGGGCGGGTACGACCCCGTGCCCTAATACATGCGCAGTGGGAGGAAATGACCTGCAATGGCTTCAATGAACTTTATCAGCGGCGCTTTACGGGAAGTGCTGTATTTTATCGACGGCGTCGTGGGCAGCTACGGCTGGTCCGTCGTCCTGTTCACGTTTCTCATACGGCTCGTCCTGTTCCCGCTCGACGTCAAGTCCAAACAGTCCATGCGCAGCATGAACGTGCTGAAGCCGCAGCTGGACGCGATTCAGAAGAAGTACGCCAACGACAAGGAAAAACTCACCAAGAAGCAGCAGGAGCTGTACCGCAAGGCGGGCGTGAGCCCGCTGTCGGGATGCCTGCCCATGCTCATCCAGCTTCCGATCATGTTCTGCATGTTTACCGCCATGCGCGTCGTCGCCAACGAGAGGACCATCGGGCTCATCATGAAGATGATCGAGATCTCCAAGCAAGAGGGCTTTGAAGGCGCAGTCATCACCGAGCAGTTCTTGCGGGACAACGGCATCGTCATGCAGAGCTGGCTGTGGGTCAAAAACGTGTTCCAGCCGGACACCTTCTGGTCCACCGTGATCCCCGCCGTGGGCGACAAGCTCTCCGCGATCAACGCCGTTGCGGGCATCGAAATGCTCTCGCCCGAAAAGTTGGAGGCCGCGCGCGCCTTCCTCGCGAGCGAGGCGTATCTGCCGTTCGCGGAGTATTTCGGCGCGACGAAGGTCGTCTTTTCCGCGCCGATGGTCTTTACCACGCTCAGAATTCCGGAGATATTCAACGGCTATCTCATCCTGCCGGTGCTCGCCGGCTCGAGCCAGATTTTGTCCTCGAAGCTGCTCAGCGCCAACCAGCCGCAGGATGAGGCATCCCAGCAGTCCGGCAAGATGATGAACAACATCTTCCCGATCATCTCCGTCTGGTTCTGCTGCACCTCGACCACGGCGTTTGCGATCTACTGGGTCGCCGCGAACATCATTCAGATCATCTCGCAGCTCGCGGTCAACTGGTATTTTGCCAGGAAGGACGCCATGGCCTCTGCTACGACCGACAATCAGGAGGTAATCAAACCTTGATTTCGATAGAAAAGAGCGGAAAGACCCCCGAGGAAGCCATCCGAGCGGGTCTTAAGGAGCTCGATTGCGACATATCCTCCGTCACGACGGAGGTGCTCGACGCGGGGAGCCCGGGCCTGTTCGGGCTTTTCGGACGGCTTGCGCGCGTGCGCATCACGAAAAAGGAAGACAGCGCGCACGAGGAAATCGATTTCGATATGCTGCGCAGCTCCCTGGACGCGCAGCCTGAAAAGGAAAAGAAGCCGCGCCCCGAGAAAAAGCCGCAGCCCGAAAAGAAGCCGCAGCCCGAGGCGAAACAACAGCCCGAGAAAAAACCGCAGCCTGAGGCGAAACAAAAGCCCGAGAAAAAGCCGCAACAGGAAAAGAAGCCCGCGCCCGCAAAGGAAGAAGCCCCTGCAAGGGAAGATGCGCCCGCGCGCGCGGAGAAGCCGCAAAAGCCCAAAAGGGCGCAAAGGCCAAGGCGCGAAAAGCAGCGACAGCCCGATGCGGAGCAGGCGTTCGTTCCGTCCACGTTCGAGGTATTCCCGTTCGCGGAGAAGGACGCGCTGTCCGAGCTCGGCAAAAAGTGCTATGAATTCCTCGAATCCACCACGCAGAAGATGGGCGTTTCCGTCGAGATTCGCGTCAAGGAAGAAGAGGGCGCGATCCGCGTACAGATGTCCGGCGATACGCTCGGCGTTTTAATCGGCAGGCGCGGCGAGACGCTCGACGCGCTGCAATACCTCACCAGTCTCTATGTGAACAAGGACAAAGACGACTACACGCGCGTTTCGCTCGACACCGAGCACTACCGCGCGCGGCGCGAGGAAGCGCTCACGAAGCTCGCCTTCCGCATGGCGGCGAAGGCGAAAAAGACGGGAAGGCGCGTCGCGCTCGAGCCGATGAATCCGTATGAGCGCCGCATCCTCCACAGCGCGCTGCAAAACGATAAGGACGTCTCCACCCATTCGGAAGGCGAGGAGCCGTATCGCAGGGTCATCATCACGCTGAAATGATTCGCATCGAAACGCACGCCCACACGAGCGAGGTCGGCCCCTGCGGGCGCATGCCTGCAAAAGAACTCGTCGCGCGGTTTGCGGACGCGAGCTATGCGGCTCTCGTCGTTACGGATCACCTCTCCGAGCATTGGAACGCGCATCTTTCCCTCACGGAACGCGCGGACGAATACCTTTCGGGCTATCGCGCGGCGCGGGAGGAAGGGGAGAAGCGGGGCGTTCGGGTGCTGTTGGGCGCGGAACTTCGGCTCTCCTTTTTGGGAGACGAAGATTTTCTGGCGTACGGGCTTTCGGAAGAGCAAATCCCGAGCCTTATGGAGAAGCTGGATAGATGTCCGAGCATCTGCGCGCTGCACGAAGTCGTGAACGGAATGGGCGGTCTTTTGTATCAGGCGCATCCGTTCCGCGTGGGGCTTACTGCGCAAAATCCCCTGTGGCTCGACGGCATCGAGGTCTATAACGGCAACCCCCGCCACGACAGCCGCAACGGGGATGCCCTTGCCTACGCGACGCGGCACCGTTTGTCCATGCTTTCGGGCTCGGACGCGCATCAGGTGCCCGATGTGGCGCGCGGCGGCATCGCGCTTTCAGAAATGCCGGCGGATTTTACGGCGTATCTTCGCGCTACGCCAGACCCCGTGCGCATCGAGGACGGAAGGATTCTGTAGTAATTGCGGGAACGGCTTTCAAATTTTGAACGCTGTTCCCGTTTTTTGCTTGACGGGAGGCGATACTTTGCGTACAATGGTCGTAGAAAGCCCCATAGGGTATCTGTGCCTCGCAGAGGAGGGCGGGTTTCTGACGAAGCTGTCGCTTGCGAGCTGCGCTTCCTCCGAAGAAACGCCACTCCTTTCGGAAGCCGCGTCGCAGCTAAAGGCGTACTTCGCGGGGCGGCTGCGCGCGTTCGATCTTCCCATCGCGCCGCGCGGCACGGAATTTGAAAGGCGCGTGTTTCGCGCGCTTTGCGATATCCCCTATGGCGAGACCGCGACGTATAAGGGGCTTTTGGGCTACGGCGCGCGGGCGGTCGGCTCGGCGTGCCACAAAAACCCCATTCCGATCATCATCCCCTGCCACCGCGTGATCGGCGCGGGCGGAAAGCTCACGGGTTACGCGCTAGGCATCCACATCAAAGAGCGGCTTTTGCTGCTGGAAAGGGAGGGCATATCAAATGACGGAGAGAATATCGCGCCTCAAACGCTTCATCCTTGAAAAGAAGCACCACGCCTTCAGGTGCGAAGGCGGGATAGACTGCCATTCATACCGCGACCCCGCGCTTTCGGGGGCTTTGCGCACGGCGCTGCGCCTGAAAGCATCCCTCGAGGCGGAAACGCCCGTGCTGCTCGACGGGGAGCGCATCGCCCTTCTCAGGACGCGCAGGAACGCGCCGCGAATCTTTTCGGATTTTGAGTGGGACGAAATCACATCCCGCCACAAGATCCACGAAAACGGCAACGTGTGCAACATCTCCCCCGATTACGAAAAAATCCTGAAAGAAGGGCTTCAGGCGCAGCTGGAAAAGCTCGAGGGGCGCACCTCCGAGTCTGCGGAGGCGATGCGCACAGGGATTTGCGCGGTGCTGGATTTCGCAGCGCGCTACGCCGTCCATGCCCGCGAAGCAGGCAGGGAGGACATCGCCCTTCGGCTCGACAAGGTGCCCCGCTTCGGCGCCGAAACCTTTCCCGAGGCACTTCAGAGCCTGCGCGTGCTCCACTACGCCATGTGGTGCGAGGGCAACTACCACAACACGCTCGGCAGGTTCGATCAGTATATGCGCCCGTATTACGAAGGGGACAAAGCGCGCGGGATGACGGATGAAGAAGCGCTCGAATGGATCGAGGAGTTTTTCCTTTCCTGCAACCGCGACAGCGACCTGTACCCCGGGATGCAGCAGGGCGACAACGGGCAGAGCATGGTGCTTGGCGGCATGACCAAGGGCGGCGAAGACGGCTATTCGAAGCTGTCCGAACTGTGCCTGATCGCATCCGGCGAGCTGCGCGTGATCGACCCCAAGATCAACCTGCGCGTAAATGCCAAGACGCCGCTTGGCGTATACATCCAAGGCACGCGCCTTACAAAGCTCGGACTGGGCTTTCCGCAGTACGAAAACGACGATGTGGTCATCCCCGGGCTGATGAAGCTTGGCTATGCTGAGGAGGATGCCCGCGATTACGTCGTTGCCGCCTGCTGGGAGTTCATTATCCCCGGCGTCGCGATGGATATTCCGAACATCGGCGCGGTGCCGCTCGCGGCGATGGTCAAAGAAGCCGCAGTTCATACGCTCGAAACGGCGCGCTGTATGGACGATGTGCTTGCGGACGTAAAGAAGCGCATCTTCTCCGAGGTTCGCGCCATTGCAAAGACGCTGGACAATCTCTACATCATCCCTTCGCCCTATATGTCCCTCTTCTTTGACGGCTGCCTCGAAAACGAAAGAGACATCTCCCTCGGCAACAAGTACAACAACTACGGGCTGCACGGCACGGGGCTCGCGACGGCGGCGGATTCCCTCGCCGCGATCGAGCAGTGCATTTTCAGGGAGGGCATGGAGCCGCAAAAACTCCTCGCTGCGCTCGAGACGGATTTTGAAGGCGCGCAGGAGCTGCAGCACCACCTGAAATTCGAATGCCCCAAGATGGGCAACGACGACGACCGCGCGGACAAGTACGCCCCGTTCCTCCTGGACGCGTTTTCGGACGCGGTCAAGGGCATCAAAAACGAACGCGGCGGCATCTTCCGCGCCGGAACGGGTTCCGCGATGTATTACATCTGGCACGCATCGGACATCGGCGCGACGCCCGACGGCAGGCGCGCCGAGGAGCCGCTCCCCGCGAACTACGCGCCCGCGCTGAACGTGAAGGTGGACGGCCCCGCGAGCATCCTGCGCAGCTTCGCAAAGCCCGACCTGTCGAACGTGATCAACGGCGGCCCGCTCACGATCGAGTTCCACGACAGCGTGTTCCGCAGCGACGAGGCGATCGAAAAGGTCGCGATGCTCGTGCGTTCGTTCATGTTGGACGGCGGCCACCAGCTCCAGCTCAACACGGTGAACCGCGAAACGCTGTTGGATGCGCAGAAACACCCCGAAAACTACCGCAACCTCATCGTGCGCGTATGGGGTTGGAGCGGCTATTTTGTGGAACTGGATAAGTGCTATCAGGATCACATCATCCAGAGGGTGGAGCTGACCGCATGACCGGCGTGGTATTCGACGTCAAGGAATTCGCCGTGTTCGACGGGCCCGGCATCCGAACGACCGTCTTTATGAAGGGCTGCCCGCTGCGCTGCGAATGGTGCCACAACCCCGAGGGGCTAGAGATGAAAAAACAGCTCATGGTGAGCCGCGCTTCCTGCACGCACTGCGGCGCCTGTAAGGCGGTTTGCGAAAAGGACGCGTGCGACGCCTGCGGCAGGTGCGTCTCCGTATGCAGGTTGGGGCTGCGCAAGATCGTGGGGGCCGACTGGACGGCGGATGCGCTCGCGAAAAAGCTGTTGCGCGGGGAGCGCCTCTTGCGCGAAAGCGGCGGCGGCATCACGTTTTCGGGCGGCGAACCGCTGATGCAGTGGGACTTTGTCAAAGAAGTGATCGCGCGCCTCGAAGGCCTCCACACGGCGCTCGAAACGTGCGGATATACGACGGACGAGATTTTCCTCGACGCGATGCGCACCTGTTCGCTCATCCACATGGACGTAAAGCAGGTGGACGATGCGCTGCACCGAAAATACACGGGGCGCGGCAACGCGGAGATATTGAGGCATCTTAAGTTTTTGCGCGACGGCGATACGCCGTTTATCGTGCGTGTGCCGCTCATCCCCTCCGTCAACGACAATTTGGAACATCTGGAGGGCGTTGCGGGCAGGATCGAGGGCGCGAAGGCGCTTGTCGGGGTCGAGCTATTGCCCTACCACAGGACGGCGGGCGCGAAATACGCCATGCTCGGCAGGGAGTACGCGCCGACATTCGATACAGAGCGCCCCGTCCAAGCGCTGCTCGCGCCGTTTGAGGCGCGGAATATCCCCGTGCGGGTGCTGTGAGGCAACCGTTTATACCGCAAACGACAACCATTAACATACGGTAACGCGCTTGACAGGCGCAAAAAGGGGATTATAATGAAAACAGCATCAAGAAATCGGAGGTTGTTTGAATGAGTGAAAACTGTACCCACGACTGCTCCACTTGCAGCGAAGCCTGCGCGAGCAGGCAGCAGCCGCAGGACTTTCGCGCGGAGGAAAACAAGTTCAGCCATGTGAAAAAGGTCGTTGCCGTGGTGAGCGGCAAGGGCGGCGTGGGAAAATCTACCGTCACGTCCATGCTCTCCGTCATCGCGCGCCGTCGCAGGCTCAAAACCGCGATTTTGGACGCGGACATCACGGGCCCCTCCATCCCAAAGGCATTCGGGCTGAAGGAAAAGGCGACGGGTACCGAGGACGGCATCTTCCCCGCCAGGACCAAGACGGGCATCGAAGTCATGAGCCTGACTCTGCTGCTGGAAAATGACACGGATCCCGTCGTGTGGCGCGGCCCCGTGCTCGGCGGCGCGGTTAAGCAGTTCTGGACGGACGTCATGTGGGGCGATATCGATATCATGTTCATCGACATGCCCCCGGGAACCGGCGACGTGCCGCTGACGGTGTTCCAGTCGCTGCCTGTGGACGGCATCATCGTCGTCACCACGCCGCAGGAATTGGTCTCCGTGATCGTGGATAAGGCCATCGGCATGGCGCGCCTCATGGACATCCCCGTGCTCGGGCTGGTCGAAAACATGTCCTATATGGAGTGCCCCGACTGCGGCAAAAGGCTCTATCCGTTCGGCGAGGGCCGCGTGGAGGAGACTGCGAAGCGCCACTCCATCCAGACCGTCGCCACGATCCCGATCGACAGCGGCCTGACGCTCGGCTGCGACAGGGGGCTCATCGAGCTGTTCGAGGGCGACTGGCTCGAGGAAATGGTCGATATGGTGGAAAAACTGCCCGGAAGGGAATAATCGTATATATCCAAACCAAAAACAACCCGCCGACGAAGAAGCGCTTCTTCGTCGGCGGGCTTTGTGATTCGGGGAAGAGATTTGACGTAAAATGAACGCCTTTCGGATTGTCGCAATACAATAAACGGTGTATACTGATTGGCAGAACTTGCGAAGAGGTTTGCGCAAATGGAGATACGAAGGTTCAAAGAAGCGGATGCGGAAGAAGTCTCCGCGCTGATCATCCATACGCTCAGAACGTCGAACAGCAAAGACTATTCGAGCGAATACATAGAGGAGTATGCAAACATCCTGCAGCCTGCGGATATTTTGCAGCGCGCCGCATGGACACATTTTTATGTCGCGTGCGATGCGGAGAAGATCGTCGGCTGCGGGTCGATCGGCCCATATTGGGACAGGGAGGATGAGAGCAGCCTGTTCACGTTCTTCGTCCTGCCGGAATATCAGGGGAAGGGCGTGGGGACGCGCATCATGCAAACGCTGGAAACGGACGAATACTTTTTGCGGGCGAAGCGGATAGAAATCCCCGCCTCGATCACGGCGACGCCCTTTTATATAAGGATGGGATATGCCTACAAACAGGGAATACCCGCGCCCGATGATGAGGGTTTGCTGCGGTTGGAAAAGTTCCGATAGCGCGCCGCTTGCGCAAAGGGTATCGGAGGCGAATTCTCTATAGAATTATCTATAGCCGGAAACGGTCAAAAATGATACTTTACGAATCGTTATCTTTCGTGTATAATAGAATCACATCCAGAAGAAAGTGGGGGATTTGTTTGGTGTCCGGGAAAATGGGAAAGCGCCGCAAGCCACTGAGTTCGGATGAAAAGAGCTGGCTTTTGCTGTTGATTTTGCCCGTTGCGTATATCCTTGTCTTTAAGTATCTTTCCATGTACGGCATCGTCATCGCCTTTCAGAAGTTTATCCCCGCCAAGGGGTTCTTTGGCAATCAGCGCTGGGTTGGTCTGGACAACTTCAGGTATATTTTTTCGCTGAGCAACGTGTGGCGCGCCATCGTCAACACGCTGAGCATTTCCGTCTGGAAGGTTCTGCTGGGGCTGCTGGTTCCCGTCTGCGTTGCGCTCATGCTCAACGAGGTCAATCAGCAGCTTTTCAAGCGGAGCGTTCAGACCATTATCTATCTTCCAAACTTCATTTCCTGGGTAATTCTCTCCGGCATCTTCGTGGATTTGCTGTCTACGACCGGCATCGTGAATCGATTTCTCGGACTATTCGGCGTCGAGCCGATCTTCTTTCTGGGCAGCAACAGGTACTTTCGGGCGACGCTGATTGTTACGGACATTTGGAAGGGCTTTGGCTATTCCAGCATCATCTATCTGTCCGCGATCACGGCAATCGATCCGCAGCTGTATGAGAGCGCCCGCATCGACGGCGCCGGTCGCTTCCGCTGCATCCGGCATATCACCATTCCAGGCATCGCCGGCACGATAGCGCTGATGGGCGTTTTGAGCATCGGCAGCCTGCTGAACGCCGGTTTCGATCAGATTTTGAATCTCTACAGCCCGCAGGTTTATGAAACGGGCGATATCATCGATACGTTCGTCTATCGATTTGGCTTGTTGGAGGCAAAATACGGTCCCTCACAGGCCGTCTCGGTTGCCAAGAGTGTCATTTCTTCGACGCTGACCGTGATTACCTACTGGCTCGCCTATCGCTATGCCGGGTATTCCCTGTTTTAGGAGGCTGCCATGAAGAAGATTTCTGTGTTCCCGATCATAAACTCAGTCGTCCTTTTTCTCCTCGCGTTCCTGTGCCTCTTCCCGTTTGTGCACCTTCTGGCGCTATCTTTCTCTTCGGCAAGCGCGGCAAACATGGGCAGCGTGTGGCTGTTGCCCGTTTCGTTCACGACAAGCGCCTACAAGGTCATTTTGGGCAAGACGGAATTTTGGAGGGCAGCGCTGGTCTCCCTGCGGCGGTTGCTCCTCGGCGTTCCGATTCAGATGCTTATGACCATTCTGGCCGCCTACCCGCTGTCCAAGCCGAAGTCTCGCTTCCGCTTTCGCGGTTTCTTCACGTGGCTGTTCTTCATCACTATGCTGGTGGGTGGCGGGATGATTCCCGATTACCTGCTCGTGCGTCAGCTTGGCATGATGGACACCATCTGGGCGTTGGTGGTCCCCTGTGCGCTGCCCGTGTACAACATGGTCATCCTGATGAACTTCTACCGCCATCTGCCTTCCGAAATCGAGGAGGCCGCCATCGTGGACGGAGAAAACCAGTGGAACATCATGTGGAAAATCTGGACGCCTCTGGCGTTGCCTTGCATCGCCACACTCACCCTGTTTTCGGTGGTCGGCCACTGGAACGCGTGGTTTGACGGCATCATCTACATGAATATGCCCGACAACTATCCGCTGCAGAGCTACCTGAGGACGGTCATTCAGAAGGTAGACACCACCGACCTTTCTATCGAAAACTGGCGCGAGCTTTCCGGCCAGTCCGAGCGCACCATGAAGGCCTGCCAGATTATCGTGGCAAGCATCCCTGTTTTGGTATTCTATCCGTTTGCACAGCGCTATTTTGTCACGGGCATTACCCTTGGCGGCGTGAAGGGATAAAAACGATCTATGCGGCGGCTCGACCGCCGTATAAGATAAAGTAAGGAGGTTCCACTTATGACGAAACGTTTGCTTTGTACCTTGGTTGCCTGCCTGTTGCTTTTGGGCTCCTTCGCCTTGGCAGAGTATCAGGTGCCGGATTTGGGCGCTTTCGAAGAGCCTGTGACGGTGCTGCGTACCGGTCGCATCAGCGATCAGGTTCGCCAGAACACGCTGCGCGACGAGTATACCTACGAGTCCAATCCCTGGATTGACGCCTACAAGAAGTACCTGAACGTGGATGTCAAGTACCTCTTCCTCACCGCTTCTTCCGAAGAGTTTGACACCAAGACCGCGCTCGCCTTGGCTTCCGGCGATATCCCGGACTACATGACCGTCGACCTCAACACGCTGAAGCAGCTGCTTGAAGCCGATGCCATTTACGGCGATATCCGCGAGCTGTACGAGGAGTACGCGGGCGATACCCTGAAGCAGTACATGTCTGCGCTGGGCGAGACCCCTTGGGAGACCGGCACCATCGACGGTGTGTGCTACGGCATTCCCCAGAACGGCGGCGCAGACTACGACACGATGGACTTCGTGTGGATTCGCAGCGACTGGCTCGAGAACCTGAACATGGAAGTGCCTGCAAACTACGATGAACTTATCGAGGTTATCAAGGCATTCACCTTCAATGATCCCGACGGCAACGGTGTAAACGACACGTACGGTCTGGCTCTGAGCAACGAAATGACCAACAGCACGCTGCAGTACGAGGGAATTTTCGAAATGTTCGGTGCATACATGAATCTGTGGGTCGAGCAGGACGGTAAGTTGGTCTTCAGCACCGTGACCGAGAACACAAAGAATGCGCTTGCAATGCTGAGTGACCTGTACAAGCAGGGCTGCATCGATCCCGAGTTCGGCGTCAAGAACGTCGAGACCGTGTCCAAAGACATCGCCGCCAACAAGATCGGCGTCGTATTCGCATGCAACTGGGCGCCGCTCGCCACCACGCTGAACAGCGCCGTTCAGGCGAACCCGACCGCCAACTTCATCTGCGTACCCGTCTACCGCATGAGCGCCATCGGCGAAGAAGTCGCCAAGAGCGCCAACGACCCCGTTGCAAGCCGTTTCTACGTCATCTCGAAGAAATGCGAGCACCCCGAGGCGTTTATCAAGATGCTGAGCCTGTTCGCCGAGCTGTATATCAACGACTATGCCACCTACGGCATCACCTCCGACGGCCGCGAGATGTGGCATCTGGCCGGCATGAGTTCGCTTCCCTATAAGACCAAGAACAACGACAACATGATCTGGGGCGGCAAGTACCTGCGCGGCGAAGTTACCGCAGAGGAAATCAGCGCGGAGCAGCTCAAGATGGCAGAAAACGTGAAGCTGTATCAGGACGGCGACCGCACCATGTGGAGCTACTACGCCATCTTCGCCGACGACGGCGAATACAACTCCAGCGAGTACTACGTATCCAACGGCATCGCCGAACCCGACAAGTACTACTATCAGAATGCATACACCGGCGCCGCCACGCAGGGCATGGTCGACTACAAGGGCATGCTGGACGGCATCCGCGATGAGGCGTTCATCAAGATCATCATCGGGGACCAGCCCATCGAGTACTTCGACACCTTCGTGGCCGACTGGCTGGCCGCCGGTGGTCAGACCATCACCGACGAAGTGAATGCGTGGTACGCTGCGAGGTAATCACCGCGTTCTGTTTTACGACAAGGCAGAGGGATTCCCCCTGCCTTGTCGGTCTCTGTTTGATCAGTTGCTATAAGGCACCGTCAAGCGCCACTGTAGAAAAGAGGAGATCGGAGCCATGAATTTCACGGTCATCCCGAACGAAATTCCGAACGACGGCATGCTCTTTGTCGACCACAGCCTGAAAAAGCGCAGCGGGCACATGAGCCACGCCCTCGTCGAGTACAGGCCGGGTTGCGTGCTGGCGTTCTATTCCAACTGTTCGGGCACGCGCAACCCCTATTTTCCGGGGCATAACGGCTTTGGATGGATCGAATACAAGCGCTCCTTCGATTACGGCACGACATGGTCTCAACCGATCGTCCTTGGGTACTCCATGGACAGCTTCATCAACCAACCTTTTACCATAAGCTGCGAAAAGGCGGTCTCCCCCTCGGAGAATACAATCGTGCTCTTTTGCACGCGCAACGAAAATCCCAATGGCTGGGAACCCTATCTGGAGCCGGTCGTGCTGCGCAGTGAAGACGGCGGCGAAACATGGTCGGATGCAGGGCTGTTATGCCAAGAGAAGGGGCGCGTGTACGACGCGTTGGTTCACGAAGGCAAAATCTACGCGCTGCAGCTCGCGTGCAGCGGCTTTCTGACCGATTCCGTCGATCAGCGCTACATCCTCTATGTGAGTGTGGACGAGGGGCGCAGCTTCGAAAAGCATAGCGAGCTGCCCGGCGAATACCTCAATCACGCCTACGGGAACATCATCGTGCGCCCGGACGGCGCCTTCATCGCCTACACATACAATCAGGACGACGAATACAATATGGATTACTATATAAGCTATGACGGCGGCAAAACGTGGCCCGAGCAGGGCAAATCCTACTGCACCAAACGCATCCGCAACCCGCAGGTCGCCCGCGTGCGCGGCGGCTATATCCTGCACGGCCGCTCCGGCTGCGTCGATCGGGCGCTGCCGATGGATTTGGTGCTGTACGCGGGCGATGACGGCATCCACTGGGACGAGGGGCGCATGCTGTGTTCGCGCGGCCGCGAAACCGCCTACTACTCCAACAATCTCGTAATGGAAATGCCCGACGGCTCGCAGCGCGTGCTCATTCAGTCATCCGTGCCCTACGAGGGAGCGCGCGTCAACATCTGCCACTGGTTTTTGACCTTTGATAAGGATAAAGGGGGATCGCAATGAAGCTGGCACTGTCCACCTGCGGCATGGCTTCCTACATCAAAGAGGGGCTTAGCGCCGAGGAAGCGCTGAAAACCATCAGACAGAGCGGTTTTACGCTGGTCGACTACAACATGACGCAGGAGGACTTCGTCCATCCCGTCGAGACCGGACGCGCCTTAAAAGAGTCTTTGAGCCGCCTCGAAATGGAGGCATTTACCGCCCATGCGCCCAACTTCAACCCCGTTCTTCACGAAAGCCGCGACAAGTGGAATGATATGCACAGCGTCCTCACCTTCTGCAAAGCGGCGGGCATTCCCTCGATCGTGGTACATCCGGGCGGCGCGGAGGGCAACAGCCGCGAGCAATTCTTTGAGACGAACGCCGCCTTCTATCGCTCGTTTATCCCCGCGTGCGAAGAAACGGGCGTGCGCGTGCTGGTCGAAAACATCGGAAACTATGCCGACCCCTATTTTCTTTTCAACGGCCGCGATTTAAAGGAAATGCTGGCGCGCATCGACCATCCGATGTTCGGCTTGTGCTGGGATACGGGCCACGCCAACCACTTCCATCCGAAGGATTGCAATCAGTACGAATCCATTCTGGAAATGGGGAAGGCTCTCGAGGTCATTCATTTTCAGGACAACGCCGGCTATTTCGGCGACTCGTATCGCCACCACAGGATCGATATGCACATGGCGCCCTATATGACGTGGGCGGGCAGCGTGAACTACGACGCGGTGATTAAGGGACTTGTCGATATCGGCTTTCGGGGTCCGCTCAACTTCGAGCTGACGGCGGCGTGGGTTCGCACGAATGTCGAACCGCTGACGCTCGACGGGCAGGTTTATGACCGCCTGCGCCTGGTTCCGCTTCCCCTCTGTGCAAAAATCTACAGCACAGTATACGAAATCGGCCGCTATATGCTCGAGGCGTACGATGCCTTTGAGGAATAAACCCATAGAATCTAAAAGAGCGCGGTTCCTACAGCGATGCGGGAACCGCGCTCTAACGATATACAAATGCGCAAAATTCATTTATAGCAGGGTGATTCCGTTTTGCGCGAGCTTCTCCGGGATGCCCTCGGGCCAGACGGAGCACTGCACCTCGCCGATGTGCGCCTTGCGCAGCAGCAGCATGCACAATCTGCTCTGCCCGATGCCGCCGCCGATCGTGAGCGGGAGTTCCCCGCGCATGATCTTCTGGTGGAACGGCAGTTCGAGCCGCTGCATGGCGCTTGCCTTTTCGAGCTGCGAGAACATGCCGCAGGCGTCCACTCGGATGCCCATGGAGGAGATTTCCATCGAGCGGTCGAGCTCCCTGTGGTAGTAGAGCAGATCGCCGTTTAGCGTCCAGTCGTCGTAATCGGGCGCGCGGGTGCCGTGCGGCCTACCGTCGGGGAGCGCACCGCCTATGCCGATCACAAAGACGGCCTTGTGCTCGCGCACGAAGAGCTCCTCGCGCTCCTCGGGCGCTCTGTCGGAATAGAGGGCGTACAGTTCCTCGCTCGTGACGAAGGTCATTTTCGCGGGCAGGCGCGGCTGCAGCGCGGGGTAGCGGCTGTGCAGCACGGTTTCCGCTTCCAACACGGCGCTGTGGATGCGCTCGACCGCGTCCTTCAGCGTCTCGACCGTGCGGTCGCGCGCGGTGAGCACCTTTTCCCAGTCCCACTGGTCCACATAGATGGAGTGCAGGTTGTCCGTCACCTCGTCGCGGCGGATCGCGTTCATGTCCGTATACAGCCCGGAGCCTACGGGATAGCCGTAGCGGCCGAGCGCGTCGCGCTTCCATTTTGCGAGCGACTGCACGACCTGGATTTCGTCCTCGGGCGCTTCGAGCATGTCGAAGGAGACCTTGCGCTCGGTGCCGTTCAAATCGTCGTTGAGCCCCGTCTTTTTGCGGACGAACAGCGGCGCGGAGACGCGCGTCAGGTTGAGCGCGCTTGCGAGCTGCTGCTGAAAGCAGTCCTTTAGCGCCTTGATCGCCTGCTGCGTATCGCGCAGCGACAGCTCCGAAACGTAGCCATTTGGACAATAGTGATTTTCCCGCATATCGCGCCACTCCGATTCTCTGCAATATCTTCTAAATTATAAGGCCTTGAGCGCTTTTTGGCAAGCATCGGGCGATTGTTCACAGAATCTTAGCCTAATTTGCCATTATATATATAGACAGGCGAGGTATCTCATGGTATAATATGGGCAGGAGGTGAGCATATGGCAGTCGCTGCGGATCTGTTGCGTGGATACACGGACAGCATTTTACTCAGGAGGCTTTTGGACGAGGACGGCTACGGCTACAGGATCGCGAAGACGGTCTCCGCGATCAGCGAAGGAAAGGTAGAACTGAAGGAAGCGACGCTCTATACCGCATTCCGCAGGCTCGAAGGCGCGGGCTACATCCGCTCCTATTGGGGAAGCGAGGACAAGGGCGCGAGAAGGCGCTATTATTGCCTGACGGACGCGGGGCGGGAAAAGCTCGATCAGGACGTACAGACATGGCTGGAGACGAAGGAAACGCTGGCAAAGCTATTGGAGGTGTGAAAACATGAAAAAGGTCAGAAAACTGGTCGACGCGCTGTTTCTGAACAAGAAGGAGACGGAGGAACTGCTCGCGATGCGCGAGGAAATTACAAATAACGCGATCGAGCGCTATAACGATGTGATCGAATCGGGCGGGACGGAGGAAGCGGCGCTTGACGCGGTGCGCGAGAGCCTTGCGGGCATGGAGTCGGTCATTTCGTCCGTGCCGGAGGAAAGGGCGGATATCGCCATCGCGGCGCAAAGAGAGGGCGTAGAAAACGTCATTGTAAACCTCACCGCCGCGGACTTGAAGGTGGAAACGGGCGATGTGGAAGCGCCGCGCGTGCTGCAAAAGCTGCGCAAGTACAATGAGATGCCGTATCCGCACTATTCGCTGGAAGGCGGAACCCTGACAGTCAAAAGCGATGTTGAGGAGAAGCGGTCGCGCCCGAAGCTAAAATATATCCGCGTGATTTTGCCGCGCGGAATGTACGAGAACATGGCGCTCTCCGCACTCTCAGGCGATATCTTCGCCTCTGCGCCGGCGCGAAAGTTCTCCGTCAAGACGGCGAGCGGGGACATCAAGCTCTATGCGGCGGCGGAGGAACTGACGGCAAGCGCGGCATCGGGCGATATTCAGGTGGAGGGCAGCGCGAAGATCGCGTCTATCGACACCCTGAGCGGGGACGTCCGCTGCACGGCGGAAGGCGAGATATTGAAAATCGAGACGCAAAGCGGGGATATCGACTGTGACATCAAAAATCGGGACGTGAAGCATATTTCACTCCGAACGGGCGCCGGCGACGTGTCCTGCGCGGTTCGCGGGGGCGATCTTATAATCCATACGCATTCGGGGGACATTTCCGTTGATTCGGCGGAGGGGACGCTCTTTACCGTAGACGCGCAGACGCAGCGGGGAGACATCAAGCTTGCGGGCAGCGCGGAAAAGTGCCTGTTGTCCTCGGGCGACGGCGATATACGATGTACCCTGCGCGACGCGGGAAGCGTGTCTGTCAAGGCGCAGCACGGCGACATTTCCCTGCAGGCATCGGAAAATGTGCTCGATTCCGTCCTTGCGGAGAGCGCGAACGGCGACATCCGCATTTCGGGATATGTGAACGAATGCACAGCGTACGCGGAGAGAGGGGACATCTCCGTGCGCGGCAGCATGTGGCGCGCCGTTTTGCAAAGCGAAAAGGGCGACATTTCCTGTAAACTCGATGACGAAAACTTCGACCTGCTCGAAGCGCAGACGGAGAGCGGCGATATCTCGCTGGACTTTGCGGCGAACCCCATCGGCGCGAGCGTGGAGGCGGCGAGCAGGCGCGGCGACGTGAAAAACCGCCTGCCTATTGGCGACGGCAGCGGCGGCGCGATCCGCGCGCATACGGATTGGGGCGATATCACGATCGGTTGATCGCACATCAAAGACTATTTTGATGCCCGCGCGGGGTGAAGACCTTGCCCCGCGCGGGCATCGCGCTGCGGAGGCAGGATATTTGCAGCCGCTACAGAAACTTAATATACGCCCTATTGACAAATGGGGACAGGCGTGGTAAAGTATAGTTAGAGATTAGCACTCGACATCAAAGAGTGCTAACAGCGGAAAGGAGGGCTGATGTATGAAGTTGGACGAACGAAAATTCATGATATTGCAGGCGATCATCGACGACTATATCATGACGGCGGCGCCGGTCGGCTCGCGCACAATCTCCAAAAAATCGGGCGTCGGCTTCTCCCCCGCCACCATCCGCAACGAAATGAGCGATTTGGAGGAGCTCGGATACCTCGCACAGCCGCACACCTCCGCAGGGCGCATCCCGTCGATCAAGGCGTACCGCCTCTATGTGGACGAGCTGCTGCGCAAGGAGACGCTTTCCTTAGAGGACAGCGAGCGCATCTACAAGCACCTTTCGCGGCGCACCAACCAGGTGGAGGAAGTCATCCGCCGCGCGGCGATCGCGCTTTCGGATCTGACGAAGTACACCTCGGTCATCGTCGCACCGCACATAGAGACGCTCAGAATCCAGCGGATTCAGATCGTTCCGGTGAGCGAGGGGACGGCGCTGATGGTTGTCGTCACGAGCGCGGGCATCGTCAAGGATGCCATCGTCCGCGTGCCGGGGGACCTTGAGGCGGAGCACCTGTTCGGCATTTCCCAAATGCTGACGGAGCAGCTTCATGACCTTTCCGTCACCGAGGTGCGCCACCGGTTCGCGGAGATGTTCCGCGACCTGCGCGAGAACAGGCGGTTTCTCGCGGGCATCATGGACGTATTGGAAAACCGCCTGCGCGAAAGGCAGCCCGCCGATATGATCGTCGGCGGACGCGCGAATATGCTCAACTACCCCGAATACGCGAACGCGGAAAAGGCGAGAGGACTCCTTGCGGTATTGGAATCGCGCGAAAAGCTGTATCCGATCCTGCAAAGGGGAAGCGGCATGGAGTTCACCGTCCGCATCGGACCGGAGAACGAATTGCCGGAGCTCAGCGATTGCTCCGTAATCACCGCCACCTACCGCGTGGACGACGAGACCACGGGCACGATGGGAATCATAGGCCCGGTGCGCATGCGCTACGGCCGCGTGCTCTCGGCGCTCGACTGTGTGGGGAGAATGCTGAGCGAGCTGCTTTCAGGCGAATAATTTGGGAGGACAGAAACAAATGGCGAACAGGAAGAAACGAGACCCGCAGGATGTACTCAAAGATCAGGCGGAGGAAGTGACCGTCGAGACGGCGGCGGAAGAAGTACAGCCGACGGCGGACGAATGGAAAGAGGCGCTCGAAAAAACCGTGCGCCAGCGCGACGAATACCTGTCAATGGCGCAGCGCACACAGGCGGAATTCATGAATTTCAAAAAGCGCAACCAGCAGGTTTACGCGGATGCGTATGACGAGGGCGTGCGGGAGGTTCTCACGAAAATGCTCCCGACCATCGACAATCTGGAGCGCGCCATCGACGCCGCGGAAAAACACGACGCGGAAGATGCGCTGTTGGAGGGCGTCAGGATGACGCTCAAGAGCATGCTGGACGCCGCGGGAAAGCTGGGAATGGAAGAAGTTCCCGCGCTCGGCGAAAAATTCGATCCCGAAAAACACAACGCCGTGCTCAGCGTGGCAGAGGGCGAACCCGGAACCATCCTTGAGGTGTTCCAGAAAGGCTACCGCGCCAAAGACAAAATCATCCGCTACGCCATGGTAAAAGTGGCGGTTGAATAAAAAAGAGTTTTGCACAATATAGGAGGATATTATTATGGGAAAAATCATCGGTATTGACCTTGGCACCACCAATTCCTGCGTCGCTGTCATGGAGGGCAGCGAGCCGACCGTCATCACGAACGCGGAAGGCAATCGTACCACCCCGTCCGTCGTGGGCTTCGCCAAAAACGGCGAGCGCCTCGTCGGTCAGGTCGCAAAGCGGCAGGCCGTAACGAACCCCGACCGCACGATCAGCTCCATCAAGCGCGAAATGGGCACCGCTTTCCGCACCGAAATCGACGGAAAGACCTACACCCCGCAGGAAATCAGCGCGATGATCCTGCAAAAACTGAAGGCCGATGCGGAGGCATATCTCGGCACCACCGTGACCGAAGCGGTCATCACCGTGCCCGCGTACTTCTCCGACGCGCAGCGCCAGGCGACAAAGGACGCGGGGCGCATCGCGGGGCTCGATGTCAAGCGCATCATCAACGAGCCGACGGCGGCGGCGCTCGCCTATGGCCTCGATAAAGATACCGCGCACAAAATTCTCGTATACGACCTGGGCGGCGGCACGTTCGACGTTTCGCTGATGGAGATCGGCGACGGCGTGTTCGAAGTGCTCGCGACCGCGGGCAACAACCGCCTCGGCGGTGACGACTTCGACCAGTGCATCATCGACTACGTCGCTGATACATTCCAGAAGGAAAACAACATCGACCTGCGCAAGGATCGCATGGCGCTGCAGCGGCTGAAGGAAGCCGCGGAAAAAGCGAAGATCGAGCTCTCCGGCCTGATGACCGCAAACATCAACCTGCCCTTCATCACCGCCGACGCGACGGGCCCCAAGCATCTGGACGTCACGCTCACCCGCGCGAAATTCAACGAGCTTACGCAGGATCTGGTCGATAAGACCATCAAACCCCTGAGGCAGGCGCTGTCCGACGCGAAACTGTCCGCGTCGCAGGTAGACAAGGTGATCCTGGTCGGCGGATCCACGCGCATCCCCGCCGTACAGGAAGCCGTGCAGCGCGAGATCGGCAAGGAGCCCTATAAGGGCATCAACCCCGACGAGTGCGTAGCCATCGGCGCGGCGATTCAGGCGGGCGTTTTGGGCGGCGACGTGCACGACGTGCTGCTGCTGGACGTAACGCCCCTGTCCCTGGGCATCGAGACGCTCGGCGGCGTATTCACAAAGCTCATCGAGCGCAACACGACCATCCCCACCAAGAAGAGCCAGGTGTTCTCCACCGCTGCCGACGGGCAGACTGCGGTCGACGTACACGTATTGCAGGGCGAGCGCGAAATGGCGGCGTATAACAAGACCCTGGGCCGCTTCCAGCTCTCCGGCATCGCGCCCGCGCCGAGGGGCATGCCGCAGATCGAGGTCACCTTCGACATCGATGCGAACGGCATCGTACACGTGAGCGCGAAAGACCTTGGCACCGGCAACGAACAGAAGATCACCATCACCGCTTCCTCCAACCTCACCGAAGAGGAGATCAAGAAGGCGACGGACGATGCCGCCCGCTACGCCGAGGAAGACAGGGCGCGCAAGGAAGAGGTCGAAACCCTCAACCAGGCGGACAGCCTCATCTACCAGACTGAGCGCACGATGAAGGAACTGGAAGGCAAGCTCGATCCCACCGACAAGGCGAAGTTGGAGGGCGATCTGGCGGAGTTCAAGAAGGTTCGCGAAGGCAACAACGTACCCGAGATCAAGTCCGAAATGGAGAAATTCACGCAGACCACCTATGAGATCTTCGGAAAGGTCTATCAGCAGCAGGGCGGGCAGCCCGGAGATCAGGGCGGCGCAAATGTGAACGACGATGGCACCGTTGAATCCAGCTTCACGGATCAGTAATACGGATGCTTCGCCGCCATAGGAGTGAAAGGCAAAGTGGCAACACGCGATTTTTATGAGGTGCTGGGCGTCTCCCGCACCGCATCGGACGACGAGATCAAAAAGGCGTACCGCAAGCTCGCGAAAAAATGGCATCCGGACGTGAACTCGGGCAACAAGGAAGCCGAGGAGAAATTTAAGGAAGTCAACGAAGCGTACGAGGTTCTCTCGAACCCGCAAAAGCGTTCCAATTACGATCAGTTCGGTTCCGCAGACGGCGCGGACGCGAGCGGGTTCGGGGGCTTCGGCTCCGGCTTTCAGGGGACTGGCTTCGAGGGATTCGGCGACATCTTCTCCTCGTTCTTCAGCGGCATGGCCGGCGCGCGCACGAGCCGCGGACCCGTACAGGGAAACGACATCCGGTACGACCTGCACATCTCCTTTATGGAAGCCGCAAAGGGCTGCAACAAGGATATCAACCTCGTGCAGGATGAGCCGTGCGACACCTGTAAGGGCACGGGCGCAAAGCCCGGCACACAGCCGGAGACCTGCGCCGCATGCAACGGCACGGGACAGGTTCGCACGACGCAGAGCACGCCCTTCGGAAGGATTCAAAACGTCACGACCTGCTCCGCGTGCCGCGGAGAGGGAAAGATCATCAAGGAGCCGTGTACGCGCTGCAACGGGCGCGGCAAGGTGCGCACGACGAAAAGGCGCTCCGTCAGGGTGCCCGCGGGCATCGACGACGGACAGGTGCTGCGCATCTCGGGCGAGGGCGAAGCGGGGCTTCGCGGAGGCCCTCCCGGGGATCTGCAGATCGTGATCCACGTAAAGCAGCACGCATTCTTCCGGCGCGACGGCTACGATTTGCACTGCGCTATCCCGATCTCGTTTACACAGGCGGCTCTGGGCTGCGAAATCGATGTGCCGACGCTCGATTCCCCCGTCAAATACACCATCCCCGAGGGGACGCAGCCGGGGACGGTCGTGCGCATCCGCGGGCAGGGCGTACAGAACCTGCGCGGCACGGGCAGGGGCGACCTGTATGTGACGGTCATCGTCGAGATACCCAAGAGACTTTCGGAAAAGCAGAAGGAAATCCTGCGAAAGTTCGACGGCAGCACGACCGGCAGGGAGTACGAACAGAAAAAATCCTTTTTTGAAAAAATGAAATCGGCTTTCAACTGATACCAAAGAAAAATCCCCGAGGCGAAACAAACGCTTCGGGGATTTTGCTTGTGCGGAAAGCGCACTTTCAGCCGCGCGCCTTCTCGCCGTCGATCGCGCCCTGCCGCCAGTGCTTCCTGCACAGCGCGACATACGATTCGTTGCCGCCGGGCATGATCTGCGCGCCCTCCTTGACGATCTTGCCGTTTGCAATGCGCGCGTTGAACGTCGCCTTCTTGCCGCACCAGCACACCGTCTTTACCTCCTCGATAGAGTCCGCCCATGCGAGCAGCCACATCGAGCCTTCAAACAGGTTTCCGCGGAAATCCGTGCGCAGCCCGTAGCAGATGACGGGGACGTTCTTTTCGTCCGGAATGCAAAGGAGCTTTTCGACCTGCGCCTTGGTGAGGAACTGCGCCTCGTCCACGATCAGGCAGTCGTATACGGTAACATCGATGTCGTCCAATTCCTCCACATACCTGCAAGGCGCGGATAGCCCGCAGCGCGACAGCACGACCTTTTCGCCGTCGCGCGTTTCCAGCCGGGGTTTCAGCAAGAGCGCCTTCTGCCCGCGCTCCTGGTAATTGTACTGCACCATGATCGCGTTTGCCGATTTGCTCGAGCCCATCGCGCCATAGCGGAAATAGAGTTTTGCCAAAGAAATCCACCCCTTCCTGTTGCCTTTCGTCGGAAATCCATTGTACCACAAGCCCCATCCCGTGTCAATGCGAGGAGAAATACGCCTTTTTTGTGACGATTAGCGCAATCTTTCCGGTTTCTTGGCGGCGCAATACCGAAAAAACGGTAGAAGAAAACCATGATCCGGTGGTATAATTTAGCATCGTTTGAAGCGACAGACCCTTTTGGGAAAGGAGGGCAGACTTTCGGGTTTTTCCTATTTACCGGAGCTATATAGAACGGAGGGAATCGTATGACGCTATTAATCGTCGGTCTGGCCATCCTGGTTTTGGGCGGATGGGGATACGGAAAATACTGCGAAAAGCAGTTCGGCCCGGATGATCGCGCCACGCCCGCCTATGCAAAAGCGGACGGCGTGGACTATGTGCCCATGAAGGGCTGGAAAAACACCCTGATTAACCTTTTGAACATCGCGGGCACGGGCCCCGTGCTCGGCCCCATTCAGGGCATCCTGTTTGGGCCCATCGCGCTGATCACCATCCCGATCGGCTGCGTACTGGCGGGCGCGATGCATGACTATTTCAACGGCATGATCGCCACCCGCAACGGCGGCGCGCAGATGCCCCGCATCGTCACAAAGTATCTGGGCAAGGGCACGAAGGGGCTGTACATGATCTTCTCCAGCATTTTGCTCATGCTGGTGGGCGTCGTGTTCGTATATACCCCCGGCGACCTGATCGTCAACGACATCATCCGCGCCACGCCGGAGACTGCCACGTGGCTGATTTGGGTCGTGTACGCGGTGATTTTCATATACTACATCGCGGCGACCATCTTCCCCATCGACAAGATCATCGGCCGTATCTATCCCGTGTTCGGCGCGTTCCTCATCATCTCCGCGCTGGGCATTTTGATCGGCGTGTTCGCAGACGGCGGCAAGGCGCTGGGTAACCTGAACGGCATCCTGCTCAATGCGGACGGCACATTGACGAATTTTGCGGGCGGCTTTGTTGGGCACTTTGACGGGTCGCCGTTTATCCCGGTGTTCTTTATCACGGTGGCATGCGGCATCCTGTCCGGCTTCCACGGCAGCCAGACCGCGCTGATCGGCCGCACCATCGAAAAGGAAAAGCAGGGCCGCACCATTTTCTACACCTCCATGATCATGGAAGGCGCCATCGCGATGGCATGGGCCGCGGGCGCCATGGTGCTGTTCAACCGCGCTGCGCTGGACGAGGCGGGCACCGCCCTGATAGCAGGCGCCGCGCTCAACCACAACACCACCAAGATGGTGGGCGTCGTCTCCCGCGAGTTCATGGGCAATATCGGAGGTCTCTTGGCGGTCATCGGCGTCATCGTGCTGCCGATTACCTCGGGCGATACCGCGTTCCGCGCGCTGCGCCTGCAGCTTGCAGAACGCTTCAACATCGACCAGGAGAGCGCCTCCAAGCGCATCGGCCTGTCCGCCGCGCTGTTTGTTCCCGCAATCGCCATCCTGATCTTCGCCAAGACCAACGCCAACGGCTTCAACATCCTGTGGCGGTACTTCGGCTGGGCGAACCAGACCCTGGCGGTCTTCGCGCTGGGCATGACGAGCATCTACCTCGCGCAGCACAAAAAGAACTTCTGGATCAGCTTCATCCCGATGCTGTTTTACACCTTCATTGTGTTCAGCTACATCCTGCACGCCAACATCGGCCTGAATTTGGATACGCTGCTCGGGCTTACTAAGGACAACCCCCACAACTACCTGGCGAGCTACATTGTTGGCATCATCATCACGGGCCTGTACGGCTGGTACGTATGGGGGCGCATGCACACCACGAAGGAAGATTTGACCACCTACGACGCATAACGCTTTTTTGCACAAAACCGGCTGCGGACATCCGCGGCCGGTCTTTTTTTGCGCGGACTCGACGCCCGATGCGGGGGAAAAAGTGAGTTTTCCATCGGTATTTTGTCGAAATTATGTCGAAAACGGTTGACAAGACCCCAATCAAGCGCTATAATTTAGCTATATCTTAGCGAAACATCGAGAAACAGACCTGTTTGAGAAGGGAGGGCAGGCTTTTCGCACCTTTTTTGTTTACCGGAGCTATTTTAGAACGGAGGGAATCGTATGACGCTGTTAATCGTCGGTCTGGTCATCCTGGTCTTGGGCGGATGGGGATACGGAAAATACTGCGAAAAGCAGTTCGGTCCGGACGACCGCGCCACGCCCGCCTATGCAAAGGCGGACGGCGTGGACTATGTGCCCATGAAGGGCTGGAAAAACACCCTGATCAACCTTTTGAACATCGCGGGCACGGGCCCGGTATTGGGCCCCATTCAGGGCATCCTGTTTGGGCCCATCGCGCTGATCACCATCCCGATCGGCTGCGTGCTCGCGGGCGCGATGCATGACTATTTCAACGGCATGATCGCCACCCGCAACGGCGGCGCGCAGATGCCCCGCATCGTCTCCAAGTACCTCGGCAAGGGCACCAAGGGGCTGTACATGGTCTTCTCAAGCCTTCTGCTGATGCTGGTGGGCGTCGTGTTCGTATACACCCCCGGCGACCTGATCGTCAACGACATCATCCGCCCCACGCCGGAGGTCGCCACATGGCTGATCTGGGTCGTGTACGCGGTGATTTTCGTGTACTATATCGTAGCCACCATCTTCCCCATCGATAAGATCATCGGCCGCATCTATCCCGTGTTCGGCGCGTTCCTCATCGTGTCCGCTCTGGGCATTCTGATCGGCGTGTTCGCAGACGGCGGCAAGGCGCTGGGCAACCTGAACGGCCTCATCCTTCAGGCGGACGGCACATACACGCCCTTTGCGAGCGGCTTCGTCGGGCACTTCCAAAACCTGCCGTTTATCCCGGTGTTTTTCATCACGGTGGCGTGCGGCATCATGTCCGGCTTCCACGGCAGCCAGACCGCGCTGATCGGCCGCACCATCGAAAAGGAAAAGCAGGGCCGCGGCATATTCTACAACTCCATGCTCATGGAGGGCGCCATCGCGATGGCATGGGCGGTGGGCGCCATGGTGCTGTTCAACCGCGCCGCGTTGGACGAGGCGGGCACCGCGCTGGCGGCGGGCGCCGCGCTCAACGAAAACACCACCAAGATGGTGGGCATCATCTCCCGCGAATTCATGGGGAGCATCGGCGGTCTGCTTGCGGTCATCGGCGTCATCGTGCTGCCGATCACATCCGGCGATACCGCGTTCCGCGCACTGCGCCTGCAGCTTGCGGAGCGCTTCAAGATCGATCAGGGGAGCGCACCCAAGCGCATCGGCTTGGCGATTGCCCTGTTCATCCCCGCCATCGCCATTTTGGTCTTCGCCAAGACCAACGCCAACGGCTTCAACATCCTGTGGCGGTACTTCGGCTGGGCGAACCAGACCCTTGCGGTCTTTGCGCTGGGCATGACGAGTGTCTACCTCGCGCAGCACAAGAAGAACTTCTGGATCAGCTTCATCCCGATGCTGTTTTACACCTTCATCGTGTTCAGCTACATCCTGCACGCCAACATCGGCCTGAATTTGGATACGCTGCTCGGGCTTACCAAGGACAATCCCCACAACTACCTGGCGAGCTACATTTTGGGCGTAATCATCACGGGTCTGTACGGCTGGTACGTATGGGGGCGCATGCACACCACGAATCAAGAATTGACTGCCTACGACGCATAATACCCGTCGTGCCACAGGGCCGGCTGCGGACATTCGCAGCCGGTTTTTCCGTTGCACAAAAACTCAACACCCGCCATACTTGCATAGCGGCGGCTTTCGGTATATAATGAAACGAATAACGAATTAGGAGGGGCGCATATGTCGGATCAGGTTCGGCAGATTGCCATTCGCCTGCGCGAGCTGCGCGAAATTTACGAGCACACGCCCGAGCAGATCGCTTCGAAGACGGGGACGAGCGTCGAGGACTATATTTCCTACGAGAGCGGGACGGTGGACATCCCGATCAGCTTTTTGCTGCGGATTTCCCAGTTCTACGGCGTGGATACGACGACCATCCTCACGGGCGATTCGCCGAGGCTCAGTGTGTGCGCCGTCACGCGGAAGAATATGGGCGTGGACATCGTCCGCGCGCACCACTACATTTATAAGAACCTCGCCTACAATTTCAGCCGTCGCAAGGTCGAGCCGCTTCTGGTCACGGTCAAGCCCGGCGTAAACAGCGCGATGGAGACGAATTCGCACACGGGAAACGAGTTTGACTACGTCTTGGAGGGCACGCTGCGCCTCAAGGTCGGCGATCAGGAAATGCTGCTCGAGCCCGGCGACAGCGCGTATTACGATTCCATGCATCCGCATGCAATGCAGGCCTTCGGCGACAAGGACTGCGTGTTTCTCGCGATCGTGATTCCGTAAAGGAGGACTGAATTCATGCGGCTACTGGACAGGTTTACGAGGGCGCACTACGCCTCGATGGAGGATTTTTTGGAGAACTACCGGGTACATATCCCGGAGGGGTTCAATTTCGCCACGGATGTCATCGACGAATACGCCCGCGTCGCGCCCCATCAGAGGGCGATGATTTGGGTGAACGAAGCGGGCGAAGAGCGCGTCTTCACGTTTTCCGATATGAAGCGGTATTCCGACCGCTACGCCGAGGCGCTTGCGAAAAAGGGACTCAAAAAGGGCGATGCGGTGCTGCTGCTCATGAAGCGCCGCTATGAATACTGGTTTGTCTCGCTCGCGCTCATGAAGCTGCGCTGCATCCAGATCCCCGCGGTCTCGCAGCTGCAGGTGAAGGACGTCGTGTATCGCTTAAACGCCGCGTCCGTTTCGGCGGTCATCTGCGTGGGCGAGGAGGGCGTCGCCTCGATCGTTCGGGAGGCTGCGGAGAGCTGCCCTTCCGTTCGCACGATGCTGTGTGTCGAAAAGAGCGTCTGCGGCATGGAAAACCTGTCCGAACTCGCCGAGCGCGCGTCAGGAGAGATTCCCAAGGTGCAGGGCGACAACGACGAAATCATGCTCATGTATTTCACCTCCGGCACGACCGGCATGCCCAAGATGGTCGCGCATGACTACAGGTACCCACTCGGGCATCTCATCACGGGCGCGTTCTGGCACAACCTCAACGAGGAATCCGTCCACCTGACCGTGGCGGACACCGGCTGGGCGAAGTGCGGCTGGGGCAAGATGTTCGGGCAGTGGATCGCGGGCACGACGCTGTTCGTGTACGATTTTGAACGGTTCAGTGCGCCGAGAATGCTCGAAATCCTCGCGAAATACCGCGTGACTTCCTTCTGCGCGCCGCCGACCATATACCGATACATGATTAAAGAAGATATGTCGCGCTACGACCTGTCCGCGCTCAAATGGGGCACCGTCGCGGGCGAGCCGCTCAACCCCGAGGTATACAGGCAGTTTTATGACGCGACCGGCGTCAAGCTGCGCGAGGGCTTCGGCCAAAGCGAAACCACGCCGCTGCTCCTCACGCCCTTGTGGCTTGAGCCGCGCGTCGGTTCCGTAGGCGTCCCGTCGCCGCACTACCATATCCGCCTGATCGACGGAGACGGACGCGACGTGGAGGCGGGCGAAGAGGGCGAGATCTGCGTGGATGTGTCAAACGGGCATCCCGCGGGGCTCCTCACGGGCTATTACCGCGACCCCGAGGCGAGCGAAAAGGCGTTTGCCGGAGGCGTGTACCACACGGGCGACATGGCGTGGCGCGATGAGGACGGCTACTACTGGTTCATCGGCCGCGCGGACGACGTGATCAAGTCCAGCGGCTATCGGATCGGCCCGTTCGAGGTCGAAAGCGCGCTGGTCGCGCATCCCACCGTCGTGGAGTGCGCGATCACCGCCCTGCCCGACCCCGACAGGGGGCAGATCGTCAAGGCGACGATCGTGCTCGCGAAGGGCTACGAGCCCTCGGACGCGCTCAAAAAAGAGCTGCAGGACCACGTCAAGGCGGTCACAGCGCCCTATAAGTATCCGCGCGTCATCGAATTCGTAAAGGAACTGCCCAAGACGGTCAGCGGGAAGATCCGCCGCAAGGACATCCGCATGGCGGACAATCAATAATATATCTCCGACACGAAAAAACCGGCATATCGGATGCAATTTCCCGATATGCCGGTTCTGTTTCGGTTCCGTCAGGGCATCTCCCCGCCCGCGTCCGTTCCGACTTCGCCGACGGTGATGTTTGACACCTTGTCGTCCTGCGAGAAGAGGATCTGCACGCAGCTGCCCTCGCCGTCGAGCCACACGACGAGCCGCGTGTATTCCGCCGCCGCGCTGCTGTTGGACGCGCTGCGCAATATCTCCACGCCCCTGCCGCCGAACAGGCCGCATACGGTGAGATAGGATGCGTCGTCCGAGATGTTGGGGGCGATGGCGAGGTTCGTGCCCTTGGCAATCTCCGTCAGCTGGCGGATGTCGTCGTAGTGCGCCGCCTTGGCGCGGAGCCTGCCGTTTTCGAAAAACACGGCTGCGACGCCGGTTCCGTCCTGCATGATCCACTCGTAATAGTCGTTTGCGGAAATCTGGCTCACGGCGGGCTCGCCGTAGCGCTCCGTCAGGGACTGCACGGTGTCGGAAAACTTCACCTCGTTGTAGGTCGCGAGGAACGCCTCCGCGTCGGTGAATTTTTCCGCCGTCAGCGCGGGGATGGGCGTCGCCTGTGCATCCAGCTCGGCCTGCTGGGCGGCGTCCTCGACGTATCCGGACATCATTTCGGAATAGTCCATGCACCCGGACAGCGTCAGCGCGAGGACGGAGAGGATGAGGGCAAAAAGCAGCTTCTTTTTCATGGAATCGTTCTCCTTTATACGATTTCGTCCAGTTTCAGGATCGCGGCGGCATACAGCGGCAGAGCGCGCAGCATATTGGGGATGTACAGAAATTCGTCCGGCGCGTGCGCGCCGCCGTGCCCGGCGGGAAGGTCGTCCGGCCTGTGCTCGGAGCCGGGGAAGCCCGGACCGAAGGTGAGCGCGTTTTTCAGCACCTTGGAATACGTGCCGCCGCCCATGGTGTACGGCGCATCGTCGCGCCCGGTCGCCTCGCGGTAGACCTCCGTGAGGCAAAGAACGCGCGGGTCGTCCTTGGGTATGAAAAACGGCGCTTGCAAGGCAACGTCGATATTTGTGAGGGCGTGTCCGGCGCAGTATGCGTCAAACGCCGCCCGAACCTTCGGAAGCTCGCTCGCGATCGAAAGGCGCGAATCTATGGAGAAAAGCATGGTTCCCTCCTCGGGCTTTCGCACTATGCCCACCGTCATGGTGGTCTTTCCGCTTTCGGGGTCCTCGCAGGCGATGCCCAAGGCGGCGCCATAGATGTCGTCCGAAAGCTCTGCGAGCGTTTCAAACGCCTTTTGCGAGGATTCCGAAAGGAGCTTCGCGTCCGCGACCGCGCGGGCGAGCGCATGGATTGCGCTTGTGCCGTTTTCGGGGGATGCGGCGTGGGCGGCTTTCCCCGCCGCAGAGACGCGCGTCTTCCCGTTTTCCTCCGAAACCGAAACGCCCTCGCCCGAAATCCTGTCCTTTGCCTTTTCGTAGGGGATGCGGAGCAGGCACGAACAATTCGGCGGCACCATGTTCATGACCTCGCCGCCGGAGATTTCGCGGACATCGTCCCCGATTTTGACGGAGACGCGGCCGCGCAGCATGCCCTTTTGCGCGTAATTGACGGGGAACGAGGCGTCCGGCACGAGGGATACGACGGGCATCGGCACGTGTTCTCGGAAGTGCGCCATGTCCGCCATGCCGATCTCCTCGCTGCAGCCGAACACCGCGCGCACGCCGTGGCGCAGGGAGATGCCCCTGTCCCTGAGATAGCGCATGCACGTCAGCGCGAGGACGCACGCGCTCTTGTTGTCCGAAACGCCGCGCCCGATGAGAAAATCGCCGCACCGCGTCGCGCCATAGGGCGGATAGATCCATTTGTCGCCCTCGGGCACCACGTCCAGATGGCCGAAGATGCCGATGGCGTTTTCGGGGTCGCCCCAAATCGCGCTTCCGCAGTACCCGTCGTGGTTCTCGGTCTGAAAGCCGTATGTTTCGGCCTTTTGCAGCGCGTAGGCGAGCATTTTCGCGCAGTCCTCGCCGAACGGGGCGCCGTCCTTCGCCAAGTCGGGCCTCGAAACCGAGGGAATCCGCGCGAATTCCTGTAGATCCGCGATCATCTCCTCGGAATGCGATTCGAGCCACCTTGTCGCGTCGTCTATGATTTCCCGTGTGGTCACCTGACCGCCTCCCCTTTTTGCCGCAAAAAAGCGGCGCAATATGTCGGCACATTCCTCCCGCAGCACGCCGCCGAAAGCCGGCACGTAGCCCGGGAACGCGGGATCCTCCGTGATGCGGTACACGCTGCCCGCGCAGCCCGCCTGTTCGTCGCGCGCGCCGTAGACGAGTCTGTCCATGCCGCTTTGCAAAATCGCACCCGCGCACATGGGGCACGGCTCGAGCGTTACATACAGCGTTGCGCCGTCGAGCCTTCTTCTCCCCAAAAACGCGGCAGCGCGCCGAATCGCGAGCATCTCCGCGTGCGCGGTCGGGTCGCGCGAAAGCTCCCTTTCGTTGTGCGCCCGCGCGATGATTTCGCCGCGGTATGCCATTACCGCGCCCACGGGAACCTCGCCCGCCGCGAGGGCCTTTTCCGCCTCGCACAGCGCCTCCCGCATGAAATCGATATCCGCCATGGGTTCCCCTTTACAGTACCTTTCTTCCCCAGGAGAAGACGCCCGCATAATACCCCGTCGTGAGCGTGGAAACGATCACCCTGCCCTTGCCGGAGGATGCGTGGATGAACTGCCCCTTGCCGAGATAGATGCCCACGTGGTCGCACAGATCGCCGTCGTACTTGTTCGTGTTGAAAAACACCAGATCCCCGCGCTGCAGCTGATCCATCGTGAGCCGCACGGGCGCGTTGTAGCCCTGCGAATACGCGCTGTGCGCCAGCGATATGCCGACCTTGGAATAGGCGTACCGCGTGAGCCCCGAGCAGTCGTAGCTGTTGGGCCCCGTGGAGCCGTACACGTAGGGCAGCCCGAGCTTGTCCATCGCCGCCGCGACCACCGTTTCCACTTTGTCTTCATCGCGCGGACCGGGCGTAGGCGTAGGTTCGGGCGTGGGGGTGGGCGTAGGATCGGGCGGCACTTCCGCTTCGAACGCGGAAGACAGGACATACCCCGTGCTCGAACCCTTCTTCACCTTGCACCAGTCGCCCCTTTCGTCCAGTACCGTGACGGTTGCTCCCGCCTTTAAGGTGCCGATCACCTTTGAGGATGTGGACGCGCTTTTGTAGACCCGGGTCTTCTTTTCGACCGCGCGCACATAGGGGGATGCGGAAGGCGTAGGCATAGGCGTCGGTGTCGGTGTGGGCGTCGGAACGGAGTCCGCCGTGAACGCCGAGAGCGGGATGTAGCGGAACTTCCCGCTGCGCCTGATCTTGGCGAATTTGCCCGCGATTTCGTAAACGCCCACGACGGTGCCGCTCTTTACCGTCCCTACGACCTTGCTCGAGGTCGATTTTGCGGCATAGACCTTTGACGTCCTCAGAACGGTCATCTTCACGGGCGCGGGCGCGGGGGTCGGGGTCGCGTTCGGGGCTTTCAGCGCGGATGCGGGGAGATAGCCCTGCACCCCGTCGTATTGCGCCTTGTACCAGCTCTTGCTCTTGGCAAAAAGGTACACCGTGGAATCGGGCGGGATCGCCTTCAGCCGCTTGGACGATGCGGATGCCGATTGATACAGCGCGCTCTCCTGCAGAGTCGTGCGTTTTTTCACCTTTATAAGCGCAGACCTTGCCATGTAGAGCGTTTTGCCCTCGTATTGCACCTTGGCTATGCGCCCCTTCGAGGACAACAGCGTGAGCACCGCGCCCTTATTCAGCGTATGTACGACGCTCGATTTCGTGGATGCCTTCGAATACAGCTTTGCCTGCTTCTTCAGGATCGCCGTGGAGGCCGCGAACGCCGTCTCCGCCAAAAATAGCAGCAAGAGCAGCGTCGCAAGGAGCTTTTTTTTCATATTACAATGCCCTCCTAAAAACAGGGCTATTGTATCACAAATTTGTTTCATTTGCAACAATTTTCGTCAAAAAACGCCCCAAATTCCGGCTTGGGGCGGGAAAAGCGGGGCAATCCTGCCCCGAAACGTCCCATCCGGCTTTTGGGCGGCGAAAACGCGCGCTTTCCGATGTGCCCGCGCCGCATTCTCTGCTCGCTGCGCAAGGGGAAAGCGCTATATCCAGTTTTTGAGCAGCGGCAGGCTTTCGCCCTGCGCCAAAAACGCGCATTCCTCGATATGCCCGCGCCGCCTCATGCTTATCGTCTCCCTGTCCGCGACGATGATGTGGTCGACGAGCGCGATGCCTACCTTCGGGAGGAGGCGCATCAAGCGAAGCGTACTCTCGATGTCCGCCGCCGAGGGGCGGGGCGTTCCGCCCGGGTGGTTGTGCGAAAGGACGACCGCGCGCGCATTGTGCCGCAGCGCGGTTTCCAGGACGTTTCGCGCGTACAGGGGCGTCTCGTCCACCGTGCCGACGGCGAGCGTCGCGCATTCCAGGAGCCTGCCTTTTTCGTCCAACAGCAGCATGCGGAAGATCTCGTAATGCTCCCCGAGGTACAGCTCCCGAAGGTATTCCTCCGCCTTGTCGCAGCTGTCGAGCAGCGAATTTTTTGACGATTTTTCCCTGTGCATGTACCGCGCGATCTGCGGGATGAGCGAGAGCAATAGCGCGGCATTTTCCGGCATATAGGGCGCAAGCGTCTCGACCGCGCACTCGTACACGCTTTCGCAGGTGCCGTATTTGTCCTTGAGTGCGGCCGCTGCGCGTATGGCGGCATCTTGCGGCATGCAGCAGGACAAGAGCTGCGTCAGATCGTCTCGAGCCACGTCTTGGCGAGGCGCAGGATTTCCTCCCTCTCCTCCAGCCGCTGTGCGATGTACCATCCGTCAGACTCCTCGTCATATTGCAGTTTTACGGCGCATAAGACGTCGATTGCGTCGTCCGCGAGCGCGATCTCCATCTCGATGTCGTCGTCCGGCGCGATGAGATATTCGCCGCTTTCCATCTCCTCGCAGTCCTCGCCGCGCGCGAGATGGTCGCGCAGCGCCCGCATTTTTGCCTTGTCTATTTTGATGCGCATGGTAATCCCCCCTCAAAGGCGCTTTGCGCCGAATTCGTCCGCGACCTTTTGCAAGGCATTCGGGATGTCCACGCCCGCCACGCCGTGGTAGGCGGTGAGCGCCGCGCGCAGCGCCTCCTCGCCGTCCGCTTTGAAGCACAGGGGCGTCTTCGTCATGAACTGGGCCTCGTTTACGGTTTCTTCCGCCTCTTCCGCGGACATGCCGCAAACGTCTATGAGCGCGGCGAGGTCGTCTTCCTCCAAGTCGTATAGGTCTTCCGGATCGGAAATCTCGCAGAGGCCGTTTTTCGCGTCCTCGAGCGAAACGAAATTGCGCTGCGAGCAGATGCGAACCTCTCCGTCATATGCGCTTTGCGGTGCGGCGCGGTGTTCTACGATGGTACGCATCAGGCGGATGTGTTCGGGCGTCGTCCCGCAGCAGCCGCCGATCGCCGACGCGCCCGCTTCCAAGATGCGCTCCATCTCGGGCAGCATCATCTCGGGCGTATAGGGGTAGTGCGCATTGCCCTCCGAATCGGATACGGGCAGCCCCGCATTGGGCTGCACGACCACGGGCAGGGGCGCGACGAGGCGCATTTTGGAAAGCGGTTCGAGCATATCTAAGGGCCCGCCCGAGCAGTTGACGCCCATTGCGAACGCGCCCGCGGCTTCGAGCGTAAGCGCGCAGCATTCGGGCGAGCCGCCCGTGAGCGTCCGCCCGTTCTTCTCGAACGTGAACGAGGCGATCACTTCCAGCCCCGCGCGCTTTGCTGCGATGCACGCAGCGCGGCACTCCGCGATGTCCGTCTGCGTTTCGAGCAGCGCAAAATCCGCGCCGGCGACCTTACCCGCCTCGCAGACCTCCATAAACGTTTCGAGCATTTCCTCGAAGGAGAGGGAGCCGACGGGCTGCATGAATTCGCCGGTCGAGCCGATATCGAGCGCGACATAGCCGTCCTCGCCCGATGCCGCGCGCGCGTTCAAAACCGCTGCGCGCACGAGCTCTTTCGTGCGGTGCGCGAGGTCGCTCTTTGCGAGCTTCACGCCCGTAGCCCCAAAGGAATTTGTGAGGACCACGTTGCACCCGGCATCTCTGTAGCTTTGGTGGATGCCGCGTATCACCTCGGGCTTTTCCACGTTCAAAAGCTCGGGGCAGCGGCTTTTGTGGCCCATCGAAGAAAGCAGCGCGCCCATGCTGCCGTCAAACAGGGGAACGGATTGTTTCAGTGTTTCGGGAAAGGGGATCCGCATGCTCTGACGCCTCGATTCTTTCGGTGTTTTCGCCCTCAATAATAACACATTTTGCACATCCGCGCAACGTTTTTTCCGAATAAGGGATTGCAAAATCTCGCGGAGTGTGGTACGATCATACAGATTGAGGACATCATACCGATTTTGTCAGGAGGACGTATTCTATGACCAGCACCATCGAGAAGCTCTCATCCAACCAGGTAAAGATCAATTTTGCGGTGGATGCGGCGCTGTTTGAAAAGGGCATCGACGCCGCGTACCGCAAGCTCGTGAAGAAAGTCAATATCCCCGGCTTCCGCAAGGGCAAGGCGCCGCGCAAGGTGATCGAGATGCAGTATGGCGGCAAAGCCGTGTTTTATGACGACGCGCTGAATGAGATCTTCCCGGAAGTGTATTCCGCCGCGATCGCGGAGCATAAGCTCGAGCCCGTCGACTCCCCTTCCCTCGTCGCTACCGATTTTAAGGACGACGGCTCGCTGGATTTTTCCATGACGGTTTACGTGAAGCCCGATGTGACGTTGGGCAAATATATCGGCATAGAGCTTACCAAGGACGTCGAGGAAATCACCGAGGACGACGTGTCCGCCGAGATCGAGCGAGCGAGGGAGCGCGTATCCCGCTTTGAAAACGTAATTGACCGCCCCGCCAAATTGGACGACCGCGCCAACATCGACTACGCGGGCACCGTGGACGGCGTGGCGTTCGAGGGCGGTACCGCCGAAAAGCAGGATTTGGTGCTCGGCAGCGGCAGCTTCATCCCCGGCTTTGAAGACCAGGTCGTCGGCATGAACATCGGCGAAGAAAAGGACATCAACGTGACCTTCCCCGAGGAGTACCATGCGCCCGAGCTCGCCGGAAAGGAAGCCGTGTTCCATGTAAAGCTCCATTCCCTGCAGGAAAAGGAACTGCCCGCGCTCGACGATGCGTTCGCGCAGGACGTTTCCGACTGCGACACGCTCGAGGAGTACCGCGATCAGGTTCGCGAGCGCCTCGTAAAGAACGCCGAAGATGCGGCGGATGCGCGCTTTGAAAACCAGCTGCTCGAGATCCTCACCGAATCGAGCGAAGTGGACATCCCCGAGGCGATGATCGACGAGGAGATCGACGGCCAGATTCGCGATTTCGAAACCCGCATGCTCTATCAGGGGCTGAAGATGGCGGACTACCTGAAGTACACCGGCCAGACCGAAGAGCAGATGCGCGCGCAGATTCGCCCCGGCGCCGAAGACCGCGTGAAGATGCGCCTCGTGCTCGAAGCCGTCATCAAGGCGGAGGGCGTCGAGCCGACGGACGAGGACATCGAAAACGAGATCGAAGAGTACGCAAAGTCCGCAGGGCAGGACGGCGATTCGTTCCGCAAGAACCTCTCCGATACCGGAAGGGCGTATCTGAAGGACATCGCGACGACCAAGAAGGCGATCCGCTTCCTGAAGGACAGCGCGGTGATCGTCGACCATATGGAAGAGGACGATTCCGAACTGTTCGTCGACGCGGAATAATTATAATGACAAAACGAAACCAATATGAGGAGGTGCGTCACGCATGAATTTGATCCCATACGTCGTTGAGCAAACCGGACGCGGGGAGCGTTCCTACGACATTTTCTCCAGACTCCTGAAGGACCGCATCGTGTTTTTGGGCGGCGAGGTGGGCGACGATACTGCCAATCTCGTCGTGGCGCAGATGCTCTTTCTCGAAATGGAAGACCCGGACGCGGACATCATGCTCTACATCAACAGCCCCGGCGGCTCGGTCTCCGCGGGCCTTGCGATCTACGATACCATGCGCTACCTGAAGTGCGAGGTCTCCACGCTCTGCATCGGCCTCGCCGCGTCCATGGGCGCGTTTCTGCTCGCCGGCGGCGCGAAGGGGAAGCGCAAGGCGCTGCCCCATTCGGAGATCATGATCCACCAGCCGATGGGCGGCGCGCGGGGACAGGCGACGGATATTCAGATTCAGGCGGAGCAGATTTTGCGCATCAAAAAGACGCTCAATACCGAGCTCGCCGCGAACACCGGCAAGCCCATCGAAACCATTCGGCTCGACACCGAGCGCGACTACTACATGACCGCCGAAGAGGCTCTGCGCTACGGCCTGATCGACGAAATCATCGCCCCTAGGCGGTGACAATGAGGAAACGAATCAATGGATAAACAAAAATCGGTAAAATGCTCCTTCTGCGGCAAGAGCGCGGAAGCGGTGCGCCGCCTCGTCGCGGGGCCCAACGGCGTGTACATCTGCGACGAGTGCGTGTGGCTTTGCGAGGACATTATCGGCGACGAGGGCAGAACTCCGGATCGTGCGTATGAGGATTTCCGCCTGATGAAGCCCCATGAGATCAAATCCATGCTCGATGAGTACGTCATCGGGCAGGAGCAGGCGAAAAAGACGCTTTCCGTCGCGGTGTACAACCACTACAAGCGCATCCTGAACCCGCCGCAAAAGGGCGAAACGGAGATTCAAAAGGCAAACGTGCTTTTGCTCGGCCCCACCGGCTGCGGCAAGACCTATCTCGCGCAGACGCTCGCGCGGATTTTGAACGTGCCCTTCGCGATGTGCGACGCGACCGCGCTCACGGAGGCGGGATACGTGGGTGAAGACGTGGAGAATATCCTCCTGCGCCTCATCCAAAACGCCGAATACGACATCGAGCGCGCCCAGCGCGGCATCGTCTACGTGGACGAGATCGACAAGATCGCCAAGAAGAGCGAAAACGTCTCCATCACGCGCGACGTTTCCGGCGAAGGCGTACAGCAGGCGCTGCTCAAAATCCTGGAGGGCACCGTGGCGTCCGTCCCGCCGCAGGGCGGCAGAAAGCACCCGCAGCAGGAGTTCCTGCAGATCGATACGACCAACATCCTGTTCATCTGCGGCGGCGCGTTCGACGGGATCGAGAAGATCATTTCGAGCCGCGTCGGCAAGAAGACGCTTGGGTTCGGTGCAGAACTCGTCAATGCGGATAAATCGCGCGATGCAGAGATTCTGAAACAACTCGAGCCGGAAGACCTTCTGCGCTTCGGGCTGATTCCCGAATTTATCGGCAGGCTCCCCGTCGTTGTGACGCTCGAACAGCTGGACGAGGACGCGCTGGTAAGCATCCTGACCATCCCGAAAAACGCGCTCACCAAGCAGTACGAGCGGCTGCTCGAGATGGACGGCGTGCAGCTTTTGTTCGAGGAGAAGGCGCTTCGGGCGATCGCGAAAAAGGCGCTTTCGCGCAAATCCGGCGCGCGCGGGCTTCGCGCGATCGTCGAGAGCGTCATGATGGACACCATGTATAACCTGCCGTCCATGGAGCACATCTCCAAGTGCGTCATCGACGAGAGCGCCGTCGAACACGGCACGACCCCGATTTTGATCGAGGGCGAGCCGGTCGCGAGGCACCACCTGCCGAACAAGGGCAAGCGCCGGGAGTCGATCGTGGGATAGCGCGACGCATACCGCCATGGAATGCACAAAGCCCGACGGGATCGGAAGATCCGCGGTCGGGCTTTTTCGATGGGGTTCTTTTCGGTCTATTTCGCGCCTTGCGGCCAGGCCGCGTCCGCCGAAGTGAGCAGGTCGTTTACGTACATGCCCAGCTGCGTCGCGGCCTTGGAGATATCCTTCTTGTCGTCGAGCAGGTTGTCGATCGAATCGAGCAACTGAAAGGCTGCCTGTAAGGTGGCGTTGGATAGCGGCCTTTCGCCGAAGGACGCACCCATGCCCGAATTGAGCACCTTCGCGCCGTACAGATACCTGTGCAGCTCGGGCATGACCTCGCGTTTCGCGTCGAACTTTTTGATGGAGAGCTTTTCATACGAGCGGTAGAGCTGGTTGAGTTCGCTTTGCAGCGCGCCCAGAAGCCGCACCCTGGCATCCGAGAGCTGCTGTTTGCTCTCGCCGAGCTGCATCCCCGTGAGGAGCAGCAGCGTCAAAAGCAAGAGGCACGCGGCGAGAAGGAGCGCCAGCGAAACCTTTGCCCCGGCGGAGAGCTTGGACGTAGTCCGCCGCGCGGGAGGCGCTTTTTTTTCGGATGGACCTTCCATAAAAATCTTCCCTTCAGTATGGTATATCCTGCATCCCTGTATATGCAGTGTATACCATATTATACGACAAAATGCGGCTTATTCCTGCTTATAACTGCATATAATAAAAATTTTGCATATACAGGCTATGCAGATTCCGGAAAATATACACCGTATATGCGCGCCGTCGCGGTTGCAAATCTTGGGGAATGCGTGTATGATGGAAGAAAACGGATCGGAGGGGAATTGTATGCGCAAAATCCCGCTGAAGGGGCTTCGGACAGAGGCATTTCCCATCGCCTTGGGGAGCGCGGCGTTCGGCATGACGATGGATGAGGAGAACGCCTTTCGGATACTGGACTGCTACGCGCAGATGGGCGGGAACCTGATCGATACCGCGCGCATCTACGGCGACATCCCGAGCGGAAAAACGGGACAGTCCGAGGAGATTATCGGGCGGTGGCTCCGCAAAAACGGCTGCCGCAGGGACACAATCCTCGCGACCAAGGGCGGGCACCCGCGCATCGAGACGATGCACATCGGGCGGCTGGACGAAAAGAATCTTCAAAGCGATCTCTCCGAAAGCCTCGAAGCGCTCCAAACGGACTGCGTGGACATCTATTATCTCCACAGGGACGATGCGACGCTTGCGGTTTCGGAGATCATGGAAGTGTTGCACGGCTTTGTGAAACGCGGGATGGTGAAGGCGTTGGGCGCGTCCAACTGGTCTGCGGGCAGGATTCGCGAGGCGAACGCATATGCCGAAAGCCATGGGCTTACGCCGTTTTCGGCGAATGAGCCGCAGTGGAGCCTCGCGCGGATGACGATGGTGGAGGACCCGACGTTAAAGCAGATGGACGGCGCGATGCTCTCCCTGCACGAGGAGACGAAGATGCTGTGCATGCCGTTCACCCCGCAGGCGAAGGGCTTTTTCGCGAAGCTGCACGAACTGGGGGAAGAGGGGCTTCCCGAGAAGGCAAAAAGGCGCTACCTTTCGGAGGAAAACCTCGCGCGGTACAGGGTCTTAAGGGAAATCTGCGAAAGACGCGATCTGTCCGTCGGCGCGGGCGCGATCGCGTACCTCACGAGCCGCGATTTCCCCGTGTGCCCCGTGTGCGGCGTGAGCAGCGTTTCGCAGTGCAGAGCGCTCCTCGAATCTGCGGAGGCGAAGATGGAAAAGGAAGACATCGAGCGCCTCGACGCGATTCGTTAAATTCGGTTTACGTCATGGTTACGCTGGAAATCCGCAGCGGAATATGCTATACTATCATAGATAAACTATGCCTGTATTACCTAAAGGGGTGAATTGTATGCGCAAAAAGGCAATTCTGCTGGCTTTGATGCTCTTCCTCGCGTGTTTCGCGCTGATTGCGGCGGCGGAGGAATCGGGCGGCGACGGCGAAACGACGTATCGCGCGCTGCTCATCGGCGTGGACAGCTATTCCACGGACGCACTCTCCGGCTGCATCACGGACGCGAACCGCGTTTCGGGGATGCTGCAGGCCACAAACGAGGCGGGCGCGTCGTACAGCCCGGAAAACATCACCGTGCGCACGAACCTGACGAGCACCGAGATACAGACCGTGTTGAACGATCTGGCGTCCGCCGGCGCGGACGCGGACGATGTGACGTTCTTCTATTTCGCGGGGCACGGCTTCCTGAACAATGGCACGGATGCCGGCATCGTCGGAAACGACGGCAAGAGCGTCGCGCTCAGCATCGTCAAAAAGTTTTTGGACGAGGTGGACGGCTCGAAAATCGTCGCGATCGACGCGCGCTATCTCGACAGGCTCCTGAACGAATCCTCGCCTGAAACGACGCTCACGGAATACAACAACCTCGTCTGCTCGACCTTTGCGGACGACAACTACTATGTCGTCGCCTCTGCGACCCGCGCGTCCGACGCGCAGGCGGCGTTCGCCACGATGGCGGAGCCGTGCGGCATGACGACGGTGTATCTCACCGAGGCCTGCGGCTACGACTACATGGAGCAGCGGCCGATCGCCCTCGCGGCGGATGCCAACGGCAACGGAGCGACCACGCTGCCCGAAGCGCAGGCGTATGTGGCCGAAAAGCTCGCCCTGCTTTCGGGCGAAGGCACTTCCTATTTATATGATGTGCGCGTCCATCCCAACGACAGCATGTTCCCGCTCGCGGCAAAGCGCGGCTCCATCGAGATCAATGCGATCTCCTTCGCGGCGGACGAAATGATGCTTGCCACCGGGCGCAGCGTACAGCTTACGGTCAATACCGATCCGGTCAACGCCTCCACGCGCGGCATCACCTGGACGAGCAGCGACCTTTCCGTCGCGACCGTATCCTCCGGCTATGTGGAGGGGATTAAGCCCGGCGAAACCTACATCATGGCTTCGTCCTCGAACGGGCTGTCCGCATCGGTCAGGGTCAACGTCGTGGACGTAACCTTTGTCGAGAACATCGCGCTCGACGCCGCAAAATACATCATCGCGCCGGGGACGGGCGTGAAGCTCAACGCCGCTCTGGAGCCCGAAAACGCGACGGAAGAGATTACCTGGACCTCCACGGACGAATCCGTTGCGATGGTCGACGGCGACGGCAACATTACCGCCATGGGCATCGGCGAATGCAGCGTCGTCTGCGCGAGCGGCGGCGGCATCTCCGCAGCGTGCTCCGTGCGCGTCGCCGACGGCGAAAAAGTCGTCAAGGAGATTAAGCTCTCCACAGACTCTATTACGCTGTACGCGGGCGAGGCGGAAATCCTCAAATATAAGACCAATCCGTCTGCGGTACTGGACGACAGCGTCCGCACCGTATCCTCGGATGAGTCCGTCGTCTCCGGCAGCGACACGAACCGCATCATCGCGCAGTCCGCGGGGACCGCGACCGTGCGCGCGATCTCGACGAGCGGCGCATACGCCGAGTGCAAGGTGACCGTAAAGACGCCGAAATTGAGTATGGGCAAAAAGACGCTCAACCTCAAGGAAAACGGCACGGCGACGCTCAACGTGAGCATCACCCCCGCGCTGCTCGCGAATTCGATCACGTGGGCGTCCTCGGACGAGACGGTCGCGACCGTCGATTCCAAGGGCAAGGTGACGGCAGTGGCGCTGGGCATCTGCAACGTGACGGCGAGCGCTCCGGGCGGAAACACCGCAACGTGCGAAGTGACGGTTTCGGGCGTGGACGTGACGGCCATCAAGCTGGATACGACGTCAAAGGCCGTGACGGTCAACGAGACGTTTACCATCACCGCGGCGCTCAAGCCCGAAAACGCCTCCCTCAAGGCGATCAGGTGGACGTCGAGCGACGAAGCGGTAGCGACCGTATCGGAGGGCGTCGTCACGGCGAGATCTGCGGGCAAGGCGCTCATCGTCGCATCGAGCCACAACAAAAAGTCAGCATCGTGCAAGCTCGTGGTAAAGCCCATCGCGGTGACGGAGGTTACGCTGAGCGATACGGCGGTGACGCTGGTCAAGGGCGTGGAGGGACTGAAATCCATGCAGATCAGCGCGACGACGCAGCCCGCCGAGGCGGGCAACGGCTCCCTCAAGTGGCAGTCGTCCGACCCCAAGGTCGCCAAGGTGGACGGCACGGGCAAGATCACGGCGGTCGGTGCGGGCAAGTGCAAGATCCGCGCGCAGTCCAGATCGAACAAATCCGTATACGCGATCGTAAACGTCAAGGTCGAAAACAACAGGGTGGCGTATAAGGAGCCCGTGTACGACGAGAACGTGTTCGGCCTGTACACCTCCGCCAAGAAGATCGGCTATGTCGGCAATAAGCTCTATATCCAACTGTTTTTCTACAACCACTCTGCCAAGCCCTGCAAAGCGCCCGAGGCGGGCATCCTGACCCTGACGCTTGCGGACGGCACGAGCTACGAAATCATGGAGATTCCGGCGGGGAAGGTAAAGATGGCGGCCAAGAAGCTCGGCGCGAAACTGATTAAGATCGACGTGTCGAACCGAAAGGAGCTTCAGGGGCTCGACCTGCGCGGCGCGACGGCGACCATCGTAACCGGCGCCGTGTCCCTCGAACAGGCGGAAACGCCCGATGCACAAGCCGCGGACGATGCGGCGGAGGAGTTTGCCGATCTCTTTGAAGACGACGCGGAATTCGAGGAGGACGACGGGCTCTGATACGCGAAAAACGGGTATCGGCATGAAGAACGGCGCGCTGCGGAAAATGGCAGCGCGCCGTTTCGACTCAAAAATCACGAAAAAATAACATAAGATGTGCGGAAAATGCTGGAACGGATACCCCCGATTGTGATATAATTCTTCTGCTCGCAAAAAATCGCGGGTGCAAATGCCGGTTTGCGGTGCTCGAAAGGGCGATTTTAGGGATGAACCGGAAGGTTGCGGCAGCTCTGCACGGGAATTTCCGGGGACCAGTCCGGCGATCGGACGACGGGGCTCATGCGCCGTCGATAAAAAAATATCAGAACACGCCCGGCAGCGTGTGCATGAGACCAAATGAGGAGGACATCACATGGCAAGCCAGAAGATCCGCATCAAGCTGAAGGCCTATGAGCACCGCATCATCGACGATTCGGCAGCTCGCATCGTGGAGACCGCGAAGCGCACAGGTTCCCGCGTCTCGGGCCCCATCCCGCTCCCCACGGAGAAGGAGATCATCACGATCCTGCGCTCCCCCCACAAGCACAAGGATGCCCGCGAGCAGTTCGAGATGCGCACGCACAAGCGCCTGATCGACATTCTCAATCCCACCCCCAAGACCGTGGACGCGCTGACGAAGCTCGATCTGCCTGCGGGTGTCGACATTGAGATCAAGGTTTGACAATCTTAGGAGGTGCAATAGATAGATGGAAAAGGCAATTCTCGGTAAGAAGATCGGAATGACCCAGCTGTTCTTGGACGACGGCAGGCTCATACCGGTCACCGTCATCCAGGCCGGCCCCTGCCCCGTGGTGCAGGTGAAGACCAAGGATACCGACGGATATGAAGCTGTTCAGGTCGGTTTCGGCGAGCTCACGGAGCAGCGAGCGAAGAAACTGAAGAACAAACCCGAGCTCGGCCACTTCAAAAAAGCCGGCGTAGCCGCGACGAGGGTTCTCAGGGAACTCAGGCTCGACGACATTTCCGGCCTCAAGGTCGGCGACGAGATCAAGTGCGACATCTTTGCCGCAGGCGAAAAGGTCGACGTTTCCGGCACAAGCAAGGGCCACGGCTTTACGGGCGTCATCCGGCGCTGGAACCAGCGCAAGGGTCCCATGTCGCACGGCTCCAAGTACCACAGGGGCATCGGCGCGCTGAGCGCGAACTCCAGCCCCTCCCGCGTGTTCAAAAACAGACACATGTCCGGCCAGTACGGCGGAGAAAAGGTTACGATCCTCGATCTGGAAGTAGTCAGGGTCGATGCCGAACGCAACCTGCTGATGATCAAGGGCTCGGTTCCCGGCGCAAAGGAATCCCTCGTCGTCGTCCGCAAGTCGATCAAGGCCCGATAACTTCTGGAAGGAGGACGAAAAAAATGCCTAAAGTTGATATGGTAAACATGCAGGGCGCCAAGGTCGGCGAGATCGAACTCTCCGACAACACGTTCGGCGCCGAAATCCATGAAACGGCACTGCACATGATCGTGCGTGCGCAGCTGAACGCGAAACGTCAGGGCACACAGTCCACGCTCACCCGCAGCGAGGTTCGCGGCAGCGGCAGGAAGATCTACCGCCAGAAGGGCACGGGCAGGGCGCGCCATCACTCCCGCAAGGCGCCGCAGTTCACGAGCGGCGGCATGGCATTCGCCATCAAACCCCGCGATTATACGATCCAGATTCCCAAGAAGGTTCGCAGGCTCGCAATGAAGAGCGCACTCTCCTCGAAAGTGGCGGACGGCGACATCATCGTGCTGGATAAGCTCGAGCTCGCCGAGGTCAAGACCAGGATCATCGCCAAGATGCTCTCCGACATCGGCGCGACCAAAAAGGCGCTGATCGTCGTAAAGGATCCCTCCGAGGAGATCGCTCGCGCGTCCCGCAACATCCCCGGCGTCAAGTTCGCCTTCATCTCCGAAGACAGCGCGACGCTGAACGTGCTCGATATCTTAAAGCACGACAAGTTCATCATCACCGAGCAGGCCGCACGTCTCGCCGAGGAGGTATATGACTGATGAAAAGCCCGTATGACATCATCATCCGTCCGGTCCTGACCGAAAAGACCTACGAACAGATGGCCGAAAAAAGGTACACCTTTCAGGTCGCCGTCAAGGCAGGTAAGACCGAGATAAAAGAAGCGATCGAGACCATTTTCGGCGTCGAAGTCGCACACGTAAACACCGTCCGCCAGATCGGCAAGATCAAGCGGCAGGGCAGAACGCAGGGACGCCGTCCCGAGAGAAAGAAAGCCTATGTCACCCTGACCGAGTCCTCCAAGGGCATCGAGTTCTTCGAGGGCATGGGTCAGGTGTAAGAGGAGGGGAACGCAAGTATGGCTATCCGAGTGTACAAGCCGACCTCGCCCGCAAGGCGTCTGATGTCGGTCACCGTATTCGACCAGCTCACCAAGAAAAAGCCCGAGCGCAGCCTCGTCACCGACCTTCGCAAGAAAGCGGGCCGCAACAACCAGGGCAAGATCACCGTTCGCCATCAGGGCGGCGGCGCGCGCAGGAAGTACCGCATCATCGACTTCCGCCGCACCAAGGATTCCATTCCCGCCAAGGTCGCCGCGATCGAGTACGATCCGAACCGCACCTGCTTCATCGCGCTGCTCCACTACGCGGACGGCGAAAAGCGCTACATCCTGGCGCCTGTCGACCTCAAGGTCGGCGATACCGTCATGAGCGGCCCCGAGGCGGACATCAAGCCGGGCAACTGCCTGCCGCTTGTAAACATTCCGCTGGGCACTTTGGTCCACAACATCGAGATCAAGCCCGGCAAGGGCGGCCAGATGGTTCGCGCCGCGGGCACCGTTGCGCAGCTGATGGCAAAGGAAGGCGCCTTCGCGCAGATCAGGCTCCCCTCCGGCGAGGTTCGCAAGGTCTCCGTGAACTGCCGCGCCTCCATCGGCACGGTCGGCAACGAGGATCACGAAAACGTGCGCATCGGCAAGGCCGGTCGCTCCCGCCACATGGGCATTCGCCCGTCCGTTCGCGGCGTCGTCATGAACCCCGTCGATCACCCGCACGGCGGCGGCGAGGGCAAGTCCCCCGTCGGCATGCCCGCCCCGAAGTCCCCGTGGGGTAAGCCCACGCAGGGCGTCAAGACCAGGAAGCACAGAAAGTACAGCGACAAAATGATCGTCAAGAAGGCCGGCAAGTAAGCCGAAGGAAGGAGGCTGCCCAATACAATGAGCAGGTCTGTAAAAAAGGGTCCCTTCATTCAGCCCGTGCTGCTGAAGCGCGTGCAGGATCTGAATGCGAGCGGCGAAAAAAAAGTCATCAAAACCTGGTCTCGCGCGTCCACGATCTTTCCGGATTTTGTAGGGCACACGATCGCCGTGCATGACGGCCGCAAGCACGTTCCGGTATATGTAACAGAAGATATGGTTGGACACAAATTCGGCGAGTTCGCCCCCACGAGGACGTTTCGGGGTCATGCCGGCGAAAAAGCGTCCGCCCGCAGGTAAGGGAAGGAGTGATACGTTATGGCAACCCGTGTCAAGGAAAAAGCGGCTGCCCGCAAGGAAAATGCCGATAAGCGCCCGCGCGCTGTGGCCCGGTACATCCGCATTTCTTCCCGCAAGGTAAAGATCGTGATCGATCTGATACGCGGAAAGCATGTGGATGAGGCATCCGCGATCCTGATGTACACCCCCAAGGCGGCGTCGCCCGTCGTGCTCAAGCTTCTCAACTCCGCCATCGCGAACGCGGAAAACAACCTGCAGATGAGCCGCGACAGCCTGTATGTCGCGGAAGTCTATGCAAACCAGGGCCCGACCCTGAAGAGGTACTGGGCGCGTTCGCACGGAAGAGCCGACATGCTGCACAAGCGCACCAGCCACATCACGATCGTTTTGGACGAGGCCGTCAAAGCCGCACAGTAGGAGGAAAAGCTATGGGTCAGAAGGTAAATCCCCACGGCGCCCGCGTTGGCGTAATCTTGGACTGGAGCACCAAGTGGTATGCCGGTAAAAAGGATTTCTCCAATAACCTGATCGAGGATTACAAGCTTCGCAAAATGCTCAAGCAGAAGCTCGACCTCGCCGGCATATCCCACATCGATATCGAAAGAAGCGCGAACCGCGTAGGCGTCACCGTCTTTACCGCCAAGCCCGGCATCGTCATCGGCAGGGGCGGCGCGGGCGTCGAAGCGCTCAAAAAGCAGATCGAAGAGTTCACCGGCAAGGCCGTGAACCTCAACATCATGGAGATCAAGAACCCCGAGGCGAATGCGCAGCTCGTCGCCGAGAACATCGCGCAGCAGCTCGAAAAGCGCACGAGCTTCCGCCGCGCGATGAAGCAGAGCATCTCCCGCGCGATGAAGGCGGGTGCCAAGGGCATCAAGACCGCCGTCAGCGGAAGGCTCGGCGGCGCGGAAATCGCCCGCAGCGAGGGCTATCACGAAGGGTCCATCCCGCTGCAGACGCTGCGCGCGCACATCGACTACGGCTTTGCGGAAGCAAAGACTGCCTACGGCCGCATCGGCTGTAAGGTGTGGATTTATAAGGGACAGGTGCTGCCCAAGTCGAAAAAGGCGCAGCCCACCCGTCAGAACAGGTCTGAAGGAGGGAAATAACCCATGCTGATGCCAAAGAGAGTGAAGCGCCGCAAGGTAATGCGCGGCCGCATGAAGGGCAAGGCCTCGCGCGGTAATTTCCTGGCATACGGAGATTACGGCCTGGTCGCACTCGATCCCGGCTGGGTCACTTCCAACCAGATCGAGGCTGCGCGTCAGTGCATGACCCGTACCACAAGGCGCGGCGGCAAGGTTTGGATCAAGATCTTCCCGGACAAGCCGGTTACCGCCAAGCCCGCCGAAACGCGAATGGGCTCCGGTAAGGGCGCGCCCGAGTACTGGGTGGCCGTCGTAAAGCCCGGCCGCGTGCTGTTCGAGATGAACGGCGTTTCCGAGGAAATCGCCCGCGAAGCGCTCCGCCTTGCGGGGCATAAGATGCCCATCCGCTGCAAGTTCATCAAGAGAGAAGTTCCGGCAGGGGGTGTCGAGGAATGAAGAGCAGGGAATTCAACGAATTGAAGGAAAAATCCGTCGTCGAGCTCGAAGCCGAGCTCAAAAACAAGAAGAGTGAACTGTTCAACCTCAGGTTTCAGTTGGCCACGGGGCAGCTGCAGAACACCGCGGCTCTCAAGGCCTGCAGGCGGGATATCGCCCGCGTAAAGACCCTCATCCGCATCAGCGAGATGAAGCAGGCGTGACAGGCACGCGAAAGGAGGCAGCTGTACAATGTCCGAAATGAATCGTGGCATTCGAAAGACCCGTGTCGGCATCGTGGTTTCCGACAAGATGGACAAGACGATCGTGGTGGAAATTCGCACGCGCGTACGCCATCCCCTGTACGGCAAGATCATGAACCGGACCAACAAGCTGAAGGCGCATGACGAGAACAACGAGTGCGGCATCGGCGACACCGTTCGCGTGATGGAAACCCGCCCGCTGTCCAAGGACAAGCGCTGGCGCCTGGTCGAGATCGTCGAAAAGGCGAAGTAAGACCGGCCACTGAAACGAGGAGGAATTTGAGCAATGATTCAGCCGCAAACCCGCTTAAAGGTCGCCGATAACTCCGGCGCCAAAGAGATCATGTGCTTTAGGGTGCTGGGCGGATCGTTTCGCCGCACAGCCGGTATCGGCGACATCATCGTCGCCGCCGTCAAGACCGCGACCCCCGGCGGCGCCGTCAAGAAGGGCGACGTGGTCAGGGCCGTGATCGTACGCATCAAAAAGCAGTACCGTCGTCCGGATGGTTCCTATATCCGCTTTGACGACAATGCCGCCGTCATCATCAACGACGCCAAGCAGCCTCGCGGCACCCGCATCTTTGGGCCCGTCGCGCGCGAGCTTCGCGAGAGGGATTTCATGAAGATCATCTCGCTGGCGCCCGAAGTGCTCTAATGGAGGATGAATGCCATGCAGGCCAAATTGAATGTGAAAACCGGCGACACCGTGGTGGTGATCACCGGCGAGGATAAGCGCAAGACCGGCAAGGTTCAGAAGGCCTTCCCCGCGAAGGGCAAGATCATTGTCGAAGGCGTTGCGATGGTGACGAAGCACCAGAAGCCCCGCGGACAGGGCATGCCCGGCGGCATCATCAAGCAGGAAGCCGCCATCGATGTCAGTAACGTCATGCTGGTATGCCCCGCCTGCAAAAAGGCGACCCGTGTTGCGCACACCTTTGTGACGAACGAAGGTCAGAAGCCTCGCAAGGTTCGCGTGTGCAAGAAGTGCGGCGCGACGATCGACAACTGATCGGGAGGGAGGTTAAACAATGACCAGACTGAAGGAAAAATACGTGTCCGAAGTGATCCCTGCCATGCAGCAGAAATTCGGATACAAAAACGTGATGCAGATTCCGAGGCTCGAAAAGGTCGTCATCAACATGGGTCTTGGCGATTGCAAGGACAACCAGAAGGCGCTGGAAGTCGCCGTTTCCGAGCTTTCGACCATTTCCGGACAGAAGCCGATCGTGACGAAGGCGAAAAAGTCCGTCGCGAACTTTAAGGTGCGCGCGGGCATGAACATCGGCGCGAAGGTGACGCTGCGCGGCGACCGCATGTACGAGTTTACGGATAAATTGGTCTCCATCGTCCTTCCGCGCGTGCGCGACTTCCGCGGCGTGTCCGCGAAGGCGTTCGACGGGCGCGGCAACTACGCGCTGGGCGTCCGCGAGCAGCTGATCTTCCCCGAGATCAACTACGATAAAGTCGATAAGATCCGTGGCATGGAAATGATCTTCGTGACCACCGCGAAGACCGACGAGGAAGCCAAGGAACTGCTGTCCCTGATGGGCATGCCGTTCGCACAGGCGTAAGTTAGGAGGGACAACTGTGGCGAAAACCAGTTTGAAGGTCAAACAGGCGCGGGAGCCGAAGTTCTCCACGCGCGCCTATACCCGCTGCCGCGTGTGCGGCCGCCCTCATTCCGTGCTGCGCAAATTCGGCATCTGCCGCGTATGCTTCCGGGAGCTCGCCTATAAGGGGCAGATTCCGGGCGTAAAGAAAGCCAGCTGGTAAGGCAAGGAGGAGTACAAAAATGATTATGAATGACCCCATTGCGGATATGCTCACCCGTATTCGCAACGCCCTTACCGCAAGGCACGATTCCGTGGTAATCCCCGCTTCCAACATGAAAAAGAGCATCGCGAAGATCCTTCTGGACGAGGGCTACATCAGGAGCGTGGATTTTGTGGATGACGGCCTGCAGGGGCAGATCAAGATCGGATTGAAGTATGCCGCGGGCAAGGAGTCTGTCATCAAGGGACTCAGGCGCATTTCCAAGCCGGGTCTGCGCGTGTACGCGCAAAACAGCGAGATCCCCACGGTCTACGGCGGCATCGGCATTGCGATCATCTCGACGTCCCAGGGCATCATGGCAGACAGACAGGCGCGCAATGCCGGCATCGGCGGCGAAGTGCTCGCCTACGTTTGGTAATAGGGAGGAGCGGAGAAAATGTCTCGAATCGGCAAACTTCCGATCAACGTGCCTGCCGGCGTGACCGTGACCATCGACAACAACAATACCGTCACCGTCAAAGGTCCCAAGGGCACGCTGACGCAGGCAGTGAATAAAGAAATGATCCTGAAGGTAGAGGACGGCGTGCTCACAGTATCGCGCCCCTCCGACAGCAAGCCCCACAAGTCGATGCACGGCCTGTATCGCTCGCTGCTTCACAACATGGTGGTCGGCGTGACGGACGGCTTTTCCAAGGTGCTGCTCATGGAAGGCGTGGGCTACCGTGCGGCGGTGGACGGCGGCAAGCTGACCCTCGCTTTGGGTTTTTCCCACCCCGTGGTATTCGAAGCGCCCAAGGACGTCACTTTTGAGGCGCCCGCGCCCAACAGGATCGTCGTCAAGGGCATCGACAAGCAGGTCGTGGGCGAAATGGCCGCCGACATCCGCAAGATGCGGCCCCCGGAGCCCTATCTGGGCAAGGGCATTCGCTACGAAAACGAAATCATTCGCCGCAAGGAAGGCAAGGCAGGCAAGTAGTAAAGAGAGGAGGGGCTGTTCATGTTCAAGAAGAGGGATCGCAACGAAGTCCGCGTGATCCGTCATGCGCGTGTGCGCAAGAAGATTTCCGGCACGACCGCCCGGCCGAGGCTTTGCGTCTACAGGAGCCTGTCGCACATCTACGCACAGATTATCGACGACTCGCTGGGTTCGACGCTCATCGCCGCATCGACCGTGGAAAAGGACATCGCGACGCAGGTTGCAGAATTGGATAAAAAGGGCGCAGCGAAGCTGGTCGGAAAGATTCTGGCGGAGCGCGCGCTTGAAAAGGGCATCAAGGATGTCGTGTTCGACCGAGGCGGCTATATCTACACCGGCCGCGTGGCCGAACTGGCAGCAGGCGCTCGTGAGGGCGGCTTAGACTTCTAACACAAATGGAGGAAAAACGCATGCAGCGCAACGAGCAAACCAGTGAGTTTAACGAGAAGTTAGTGTATGTCAACCGCGTTGCGAAGGTCGTCAAGGGCGGTAAGAACTTCCGTTTTACCGCGCTGATGGTCATCGGCGACGGCGACGGAAAGGTCGGCTGCGGCATGGGCAAGGCCGCCGAAATCCCCGAGGCGATCCGCAAGGGCGTCGAGGACGCGAAAAAGCAGATGATCGGGGTTTCGCGCAAGGAAACCACGATCCCGCACGAGGTCGTCGGCAAGTTCGGCACCGGCAAGGTGCTGCTCATGCCGGCCCCCGAGGGCACGGGCGTTATCGCCGGCGGGCCCGTCCGCGCGGTGATCGAGGCCGCGGGTATCAAGGACATCCGCACGAAGTCCATCGGCTCGAGCAACCCGATCAACATGGTGCGCGCGACGCTCGAAGGGCTCAGCCGCCTTCGCACCATCGAAGAAGTGGCAAAGCTTCGCGGCAAGACCGTCGAAGACCTGCTGGGCTAAGGGGGACGGGAGAATGAAACTGAAAATCACGCAGACAAAATCAACGATCGCCTGCATGAAAGATCAGATCGCGACGATCAAGGCGCTTGGACTGCGCAAGATCGGGCACTTCGTCGTACAAAACGACACGCCCGCCATCCGCGGCATGATCTTCAAGGTAAAGCACATGGTGACCGTCGAGGAAATCAACGAGTAAGGAGGTCCGATTGTCATGAAACTGCATGAACTCAAGCCCGCGGTCGGATCGACCTCGGCACCCAAGCGGCTCGGCCGCGGCATTGGGTCGGGGCTCGGCAAGACCTCCGGCAAGGGACACAAGGGCGCCAAGGCGCGCTCCGGCGGCGGCAAGCAGCCCGGATTCGAGGGCGGACAGATGCCCCTGGCGCGCGTCCTGCCGAAGCGCGGCTTTCACAACCCCTTCCGCACGGTGTACGCCGCCGTCAACGTGGAACGGCTGAACATCTTCGAAGACGGAGAGGTTGTCACCCCCATCGAACTGATCGAGACCGGCATCATCAAGAACGTGGAAGACGGCATCAAGATCATGGGCAACGGTGAGATCACGAAAAAGCTCACGGTACAGGCCAACAAGTTTACTGCTACCGCGAAGGAGAAGATCGAAGCGGCGGGCGGGAAAGCCGAGGTGATCTGACATGTGGGAGACGCTCCGTAACGCATGGAAGATCCAGGAACTGCGCAAGAAGATCCTGTTTACGGTCTTTATGCTGCTGATATACAGGTTCCTCTGCTTCGTCCCCACGCCGGGCGTCGATCTGACGAGGATTCAGGAGGCGCTCAAGAACTATTCGCTGTTCGGCTTCATCAACTCGATGACCGGCTCGGACATGGAGAGCTTCACCGTCATGGCGATGGGCGTTCTGCCCTACATCAACGCGAGCATCATCATGCAGCTGCTCACGGTCGCCATCCCGAAGTTGGAAGCGCTCCAGAAGGAAGGCGAAGAGGGCCGCAAGAAGATCGCGCAGATCACCCGCTACGTCACCGTGGCTCTCGCGTTCCTGCAGGCGCTGGCGCTGTCCATCGGCCTGAACGTGGCGAGAAACGTCTCCGTATGGAACTATGTGACGATCGGCCTGTGCCTCGCGGCAGGCTCCGCGATTGCGATGTGGATCGGCGAGCGCATCACCGAAAAGGGCATCGGAAACGGCATTTCGCTTCTGATTTTTGCGGGCATCATCTCCAACATCGCCAAGGCGGTCGTCGCGCAGATTTACGCCCTGTTCCAGCCGGATGCCATCGCGCAGGGGCTCATCTCTATCCCCGCGATGCTGGGCGTCGTGATACTGAGCCTCGCGCTCATAGTCGCGGTCGTGTTCATCGAGCTGGGCGAGAGGCGCATCCCCGTGCAGTACGCCAAGCGCATGGTTGGCCGCAAAATGTACGGCGGACAGAGCACCCACATCCCCATGAAGATCAACTCCTCGGGCGTGCTGCCGCTGATCTTCGCATCGGCGATCATGCAGTTCCCGTCCACGATTTTGACCTTCGTAGGCCCCAATTCGCAGGCCGCGCAGTGGTGGAACAACCACGTTTCCTATACCAGCATCTGGTACCAGCTCATCTTCGCCCTGATGATCTTCGGGTTTACGTTCTTCTATACGTCCATCACCTTTAACCCCGTAGACATCTCCAAGAACCTGCAGCAGAACGGCGGTATGATCCCCGGCTTCCGCCAGGGCAAGAGCACGACGGACTATCTCGCCCGCGTGTCCAGCCGCATCACGCTCTTCGGCGCCGTGTTCCTCGCGCTTTTGGCGACGATCCCCACGCTGATGTCCGTGGTCGGCAGGATGAACATGCCGTTTGCGTCTTCGTCCCTTCTGATCGCGGTATCCGTCGCCATCGAAAGCATGCGCACGCTCGAATCTCATATGACCATGCGCCATTACAAGGGATTCCTTCGCTGAGGGGGCACGCCGTATGAAGCTTGTTTTCTTGGGCCCGCCCGGCGCGGGCAAGGGCACGCAGGCGGGAAACATCGCAAAGGCGCTCGGTATCCCCCACATCTCTACCGGCGACATGTTCCGCGCCGCCATCAAGAACGAGACCCCGATCGGGCTCAGAGTGAAGCGGTATCTCGACCGCGGCGCGCTCGTCCCCGACGAGGTGACGTGCGAAATGGTGCAGGAGCGCGTTTCCCTGCCGGACTGCGCAGGCGGATACCTCTTGGACGGGTTCCCGAGGGACCTTTTGCAGGCGGAAGCGCTGGAAGAATTCGCCGCGCCCGATTGCGTCGTGAACATCGCCGTGACGGACGAAGCGCTGCTGAATCGGCTGACGGGCAGGCGCGTGTGCAGAAAGTGCTCCGGCACGTTCCACATCACAAACCTGAACGGCGCCGCTCAATGCCCCGATTGCGGGGGCGAACTCTACCATCGCGACGACGACAAGCCTGAGACGATTCAGAACAGGCTGAACGTGTATCACGCGCAGACCGAGCCGCTGATCGACTTTTACGGCGGGAAAGGCGTTCTCGAAACGGTGGACGGCGCACAGCCGCCCGATGCCGTCGGGAAGGATATCCTCGCCGCACTGGCGCGATACCAATGATTACCATTAAGAACGCATCTCAAATCGCAAAGATGCAGGCCGCGGGCGCGCTCCTCTACGAGGTGCTCCAAGCGCTGCGGCAGGAAGCGGTCGCCGGCGTTACCACGAAGGAACTGGACGCCATGGCGGAGCGAATGATTCGCAATGCCGGTGCGATCCCCTCCTTCAAGGGGTACAACGGGTTTCCCGCGAGCATATGCGCCTCTCTCGACGATGTCGTCGTACACGGATTTCCGAGCGACGCGCCACTCGAGGACGGGCACATCCTCTCCATAGACTGCGGGCTGGTCTTGAACGGCTGGCAGGCGGATTCGGCGTTCACCGTCGCGATCGGAAAGGTTCCCGAGCGCATCGAAGAGCTGATTCGCGTTACGGAGGAATGTTTCTGGCTGGGCGCCGCGCAGGCGCGCGAGGGCAACAGGCTTTCGGACATATCGCACGCGGTGCAGGAGCACGCGGAGAAGCACGGATTCGGCGTGGTGCGCGCCTACACGGGACACGGGATCGGGCGCGATATGCACGAAGACCCTGCGGTTCCCAACTACGGCCCGGCGGGGCGCGGCGTGCGGTTGCGCGCCGGCATGACGCTCGCGATCGAGCCGATGATAACGGAAAAGAAGTGGCCGGTATATATCGCCGACGACGGGTGGACAGCAATCACCCGAGACCACAGCTGGTGTTCTCATTACGAGCACACCGTAGCCGTGACGACGGGGGAGCCCGTGATCCTGACGCTCCCCGGCGCAGCGGATTCGGAGGACGGCAAATGAACAAATATCCCACAGACATAGGTCGCGTGGTGGTATCCAAGGCGGGAAGAGACGAGGGCAGGCGCTTCGTCGTGATCGAGGAGATCGACGGCGATTTCGTCCGAATAGCAAACGGACTTCTACGCACGATGGGTCGTCCGAAGAAGAAGCGACGCAGGCATCTTCAGGCAACGGAGACGGTGCTTGAGGACATCAGGAGAAGGATCATGGCCGGGGAGATTGTGGAAGACCACATGCTCCGCAAGGCTCTCAAGATTGAGGAGGGATGAGAGTTTGTCCAAGACGGATGTTATCGAAGTAGACGGCGTCGTTACCGAGGCATATCCGAATGCGATGTTTGAGGTGCAGCTGCCGAACGGACATAAAATCCTGGCGCACATTTCCGGAAAAATGCGGATGAACTACATCCGGATCTATCCGGGGGATAAGGTCACGATTGAACTGTCGCCCTACGATCTGAACCGCGGAAGAATCACGTGGCGCAGCAAGGGCTGATGAGGACAAGGAGGCTGTTGGAACATGAAAGTGAGACCTTCTGTGAAGCCGATCTGCGAAAAGTGCAAGATCATCAAGCGCAAAGGGCGCGTAATGGTCATCTGTGAAAACCCGAAGCACAAGCAGAAGCAAGGCTGATTTGACAACGGACACGAACAATTTGGAGGTGCTTTCCACACATGGCACGTATCGCAGGTATTGACCTTCCGAGGGAGAAGCGCGTGGAAATCGGGCTGACGTACATCTACGGCATCGGCCCCAACGTCGCCAAGGAGATCATCGCGGGCACCGGCGTCAACCCCGACACCCGCGTGAAGGACCTGACGGAGCAGGACATCGGTCTTCTGCGTGATTACATCGACCATCACGTGAAGGTCGAGGGCGACCTCCGTCGCGAGGTTTCCATGAACATCAAGCGGCTGATGGAGATCGGCTGCTATCGCGGACTGCGTCATCGCAGGGGGCTTCCCGTGCGCGGACAGAACACGAAGCAGAACGCCCGCACCCGTAAGGGACCGAAGAAGCAGGTCGCGGGCAAGAAGAAGGCGAAATAACATGGCGCCCGCGCTCTGCTGGATGGCTTTTGCCGGAGGGTGAGCGAAGGGGAGACGCAAAAAGAAGACGCGAGGGCATTGGCTCCTGCGTGATGAATTGGAGGGGTATCCATGGCGAGAGCCACAAAACTGAAGAGAGCCGTGCGCAAGCGCAGGGAGAAAAAGCTCGTCGAGCGCGGCGCGGCGCATATCCGATCTTCGTTCAACAACACGATCGTGACGATCACCGACACAGCGGGCAACGCGCTGAGCTGGGCGTCTGCGGGCGGGCTTGGATTCCGCGGCAGCAAGAAGTCCACGCCGTTTGCCGCGCAGACTGCGGCCGAGACCGCCGCGAAGGCCGCGATGGAATACGGCCTCAAGTCGGTTGAGGTGTATGTGAAGGGACCCGGCTCGGGGCGTGAAGCGGCGATCCGATCGCTTCAGGCCGCTGGGTTGGAGGTCAACATGATCAAGGACGTGACGCCTATCCCGCACAACGGATGCCGTCCGCCCAAGCGTAGAAGAGTGTAATGGAGGTACGGATATATGGCTAGATATACCGGTTCAGTTTGCCGCCTGTGCCGCAGGGAGGGCGCGAAGCTCTTCCTGAAGGGCGATCGCTGCTACGGCCCGAAATGCTCCTTGGGCAAGCGCGCGACACCGCCGGGCGAACACGGACAGGCCCGTCAGCGCAAACAGTCCGAATACGCCTTGCAGCTGCGCGAAAAGCAGAAGGCGCGCAGGGCATACGGCGTTTTAGAGAAACAGTTCCACCGCTATTTTGACAAAGCCGAGCGCATGAGCGGCATCACCGGCGAAAACCTGCTGGCATCGCTCGAGCGCAGGCTGGACAATGTGGTGTATCGCCTGGGTCTGGGCGCGAGCCGCGCGCAGGCGCGCCAGATCGTCAGGCACGGTCACATCCGCGTCAACGGCAGGAAGATCACCATCCCTTCCTACCTTGTCGATGTGAACGATGTAATCACCGTTCGCGAACGCAGTGCGGACGCGGCGCACTTCAAGGCGCTTCGCGAAGGTACCGGTCGCGTGACACCCAAGTGGCTCACCATGGACGCCGAGAACCTCAAGGGCACGGTCGTCGCCATGCCGCAGCGCGAGGATATCGACCTCACAATTCAGGAGCACCTGATTGTCGAGCTTTACTCCCGCTGATGGAGAGCTGCTTCCGAACACCGCGCGAAAGAGGAGGGAAAGCTGAATGATCGAAATCGAGAAGCCCAAAATCGACCGTGTGGAGAGCGAAGGCAACCGCTATGGCAAGTTTGTCGTCGAGCCGTTGGAGCGTGGGTTTGGACAGACGCTGGGCAATTCGCTGCGCAGGGTGCTGCTCAATTCCCTGCCCGGCGTCGCTGTCACAGGCGTTCGCATCGAGGGTGTGCAGCATGAGTTTTCCACCGTTCCCGGCGTGAAAGAGGACGTTGCGGAGATCATTTTGAATCTCAAAAACCTCTCCGCAAAGCTCTTTACGGATCAGCCGAAGATCGTCACCATAGACGCGTCCGGCGAGTGCGAGGTTCGCGCGGAGAATCTCAAATTCGACGACGAGGTGGAAATCATAAATCCGGATCTGCACATAGCGACGCTGTCCGAGGGCGCGCATCTGCAAATGCAGATCACGCTGGACAACGGCCGCGGCTACGTGTCGTCTGAGCGCAACAAATCCATCATGGCGGAGCGCAACAAATCCGGCGGCGTGCCGATCGGCATGATCCCCGTGGACTCCATCTATACGCCGATCCGCAAGGTGAGCTATTCCGTCGAGGACACCCGCGTGGGGCAGATCACCGACTACGACAAGCTCACGCTGGAGATCTGGACGAACGGGAGCATCCAGCCGAAGGAAGCGCTGGCTCAGGCAGCACAGATCATCACAAACAACATGCGCCTGTTTATGGACTTGACCGTCACCACCCAGCAGGTCGCCTATGTCGACCAGGAGGACGACAAGAAGGAAAAGGTTCTGGAGATGACCATCGAGGAACTCGATCTTTCCGTCCGCGCCTTCAACTGCCTGAAGAGGGCCGGCATCAATACGGTTTTCGAACTGGTGCAGCGCAATCAGGAAGACATGATGAAGGTGCGCAACCTCGGCAAAAAGTCGCTCGAGGAAGTCGAGCAGAAGCTATTTGCACTGGGGCTCTCGCTCAAGCCGTCAGACGAATAAGAGTTGATATCGAGGAGGAACATAAAATGGCCAATCGCAAGTTGGGCAGGCCGGCCGACCAGAGGAAAGCCTTGCTGCGCAATCAGGTCACAAACCTGATCTGGTACGGCCGCATCGAGACGACGCTTGCCCGCGCCAAGGAAGTACGTTCCGTCGCCGAGCATATCATTACGCTCGCCGTCAATGAGTGCGAAAACAGCGTCGAAGTGCAGAAGACAACCAATAACGACAAGGGGCAGACCGTTATCCTCACCGTGACCAACGATATGCCCTCCAAGCTCGCGGCGCGCCGCCGCATCATGAGCTATCTCTACGACATTCCGGAGCCCCGCAAGCCCAAGGAGAGCAGGACCGATTATAAGGAGCGCACGGCAGCCGTCAAGCACCCCGTCGTGGAGCGGCTCATGCGCGAAATCGGCCCCAAATTCAAAAAGCGCAATGCGGAAACGGGCGCCGCCGGCGGCTACACCCGCATCGTGAAAATGGGCCCCCGCCGCGGCGACGCAGCCGAAATGGCGATCCTGGAGATCATCTGAAACAACTTTCAAAAAAAGCCGTCCGATACAGCGTCGGGCGGCTTTTTCGCGGAACTTTCGCGTTTTTGCAGCGTCAAATAGGTAAAACGAATGGGAGGGCTCCGTTATGAAAAAGAGGATATGCCTTTTGCTTGCAGCCGTGCTCGCGCTCAGCTTTGTCGCCGTACCCGGGGCGATGGCCGACACCTTCGCCTCCTCCAAGACGACCCTGAAGGATTCGTCCGGCGCGAAGAAGAGCAATATCGACCTCGCGATCGCAGCGCTTGACGGCACGGATGTCTATTACAACGACTACTTCTCCTTTAACGACATCGTCGGCCCCAGAACGACCGACGAGGGCTACAAGGTCGCGATCAATGGGCGCGGCGTGAAGGTCGTAGGCGGCGGCGTTTCGCAGGTTGCGGCGACGCTGTACCTCGCGCTCAAGCAGCTCGACGACATCGACTATGTGGACAAGAAGGTCTACGGCTCGAAATTCAGCGAAAACTACGTCTCCAGCGGCTCCGACGCGATCGTCACCGACTATAAGAACGACGTGGATTTCAGCTTCTACAACTACTTCGGGGATTTCACCATCTCCATGTGGCGCGACAAGAACTATGTGTACTGTACGCTCACAAATTACTACTCCGGGGGCGGGAGTAGCTCGTCGGCGGGCTCCAGTTCGATCGAGTTGGACGGATCGAGCGCGCTGATCAACAATGTCGAGCTCGCGGCGAACAGCATCTCGGGCTATACGCTCCAGCACAACGACGTGTTCTCCTTCAACGACGTCGTAGGCCCCAGAACGACCGCATACGGCTTCAAAAAGGCGGTCAACGGGCGCGGCGTGCAGGTCGTTGGCGGCGGCGTGGCGATCGTCGCGAGCGGGCTGTGGCTTGCGGTCGAGGACATGGACGACATCGACATCGTGGAGAAACGCACCTACGGCTCCAACTACAATCAGCACTACGTATCCTCCTCGAGCGATGCGATCATGACCGACTACAACGCCGATTACGACTTCTCCTTCCGCTACACGGGGTATGACGAACTGACGATATACACCTATATCTCGGGCGATACCCTCATCTGCGAGCTCTCGGAGAGCTAAATGCTGTCCTTAGCGCGCCGTCCGGCCGTTCATGCCGGGCGGCGCGTTTTTGATGAGAGGATGCGAATGGTTCCGAAAAGCGCGAACAATTTCTGCTAATTTTCGCGGAAGAGCGCGCGTTCTCACAAACATAACATAATCAATCTCGACGCGCCTTTCGATTTGGTTTATACTTACACAATCAAAGGACTGATTTAGGGGGATGAAAATGACGCACAAATTCGTTTACCTGTTCCGCGAAGGCAACGCGGGAATGCGCGATCTGCTCGGCGGCAAGGGCGCAAACCTCGCCGAGATGACGCAGCTGGGGCTGCCCGTGCCGCAGGGCTTTACCGTAACGACGGAAGCCTGCATGGCGTATTATCACGACGGCAAGACGATCTCCGACGAGATCCTGCGGCAGATCGATGCGGCGCTCGCCCAGACCGAGAAGATCTGCGGCAAGAAGTTCGGCGACCTCGAAAATCCGTTCCTCGTCTCCGTGCGCTCCGGCGCGCGAGCCTCCATGCCGGGCATGATGGATACGATCTTGAACCTCGGCTTAAACGACGTGGCGGTCGAGGGGCTTGCAAAGCTCACGAACAACGAGCGCTTTGCATACGACTCCTACCGCCGGTTCATCCAGATGTTCTCCGACGTCGTCATGGGCATCGAGAAGGAGAAGTTTGAAAAGCTGTTCGAAGCCGTCAAGGCGGAAAAAGGAATCAAGGACGATACGGAGCTGACCGCGGATGACCTCAAGCGCGTCGTAAAGCAGTTCAAGGCGCTGTATCTGGACGAGAAGGGCGAGCCCTTCCCGCAGGATCCGCATACGCAGCTCATCGAGGCGATCCAGGCCGTGTTCCGCTCCTGGGACAACGAGCGCGCGATCTACTACCGCCGCATGAACGACATCCCCGGCGACTGGGGCACCGCCGTCAACGTGCAGGCGATGGTATTCGGCAACATGGGCGACACCTCCGGCACGGGCGTCGCGTTCACGCGCAACCCCTCCACCGGCGAAAATCACCTCTACGGCGAGTACCTCATCAACGCGCAGGGCGAAGACGTCGTCGCGGGCGTGCGCACGCCGCAGCACATCGATACGCTGAAAAACATTATGCCCGAGGTGTACGAGGAGTTTGCCGGCATCGCGAAGAAGCTCGAGAGCCACTATCGCGACATGCAGGACATGGAATACACCATCGAGCGCGGCAAGCTCTACATGCTCCAGACGCGCAACGGCAAGCGCACCGCCGCCGCGGCGCTGCGCATCGCGATCGATTTGGTCAAAGAGGGCATGCTGACCGAGGAAGAGGCACTCCTGAAGGTGGAACCGCGCCAGTTGGATGCGCTGCTGCACCCGCAGTTCGACCCCAAGGAGCTCAAAAAGGCGACCCCCATCGCGAAGGCGCTCCCCGCCTCGCCCGGCGCCGCCTGCGGCAGGATTTATTTCACCGCGAAGGACGCCACGGTCGCCGGCAAAGAGGGGCAGCAGGTCATCCTCGTGCGGCAGGACACCACGCCCGAGGACATCGAGGGCATGGAGCACTCCAAGGGCATTTTGACCTCCCGCGGCGGCATGACGAGCCACGCGGCGGTCGTCGCGCGCGGCATGGGCACGTGCTGCGTCTCCGGCTGCGGCGATGCGCAGATCGACGAAAAGGCGAAAACGGTGACCATCGGGGAGCATGTGTTCCGCGAGGGCGACTATATTTCCCTTGACGGAACGACCGGCAGCGTCTACGGCGGCGCGATCCCGACCGTCGATGCGGAGCCAACCGAGGATTTCAATACCATCATGCACTGGGCGGACCGCTTCCGCAGGCTGAAGATCCGCACGAACGCCGACACGCCCAAGGACGCCGCCATAGCCGTCAAGTTCGGCGCGGAGGGCATCGGGCTGACCCGCACGGAGCATATGTTCTTTGCGGAGGACCGCATCAAGGCCGTGCGCGAGATGATCCTCGCGGACGCCGAATCCGAGCGCCGCATCGCGCTGGCGAAGATCCTGCCCATGCAAAAGGGCGACTTCAAGGCGCTGTATGAGGTCATGGGCGAGCGCCCCGTGACGATCCGCTATCTGGACCCGCCGCTGCACGAGTTCCTGCCCGACCGCAAGGCGACCAAGGAGATCGAGGAGCTCGCGAAGGAACTCGACACGACGACGGATGCGATCGTCGCGCGCATCGACAAGCTCCACGAGACGAACCCGATGATGGGACATAGAGGCTGCCGCCTCTCGGTGACCTATCCCGAGATCGCGGAAATGCAGACCCGCGCCGTCATGGAAGCGGCGATCGAGGTTACGCAGGAGACGGGATGCGTCATCCATCCCGAGATCATGATTCCGCTGGTCGGCGACACGAAGGAGCTCGCGTTTGTGCGCAAGGTCGTCATGGAGACCGCCGAAAAGATCATGCAGGAAAAGAACGTCGTGCTGGAGTTCAAGGTCGGCACGATGATCGAAATCCCGCGCGCCGCGCTGACCGCCGACAGGATCGCGGCGGAGGCGGAGTTCTTCTCCTTCGGCACGAACGACATGACGCAGATGACCTACGGCTTCTCGCGCGACGACGCTTCGAAATTCCTCGATTCGTACTACGAGAAGAAGATCTTCGACTTCGACCCGTTCGCGCACCTGGACCAGGACGGCGTCGGCACCCTCATGAAGCTCGCGGTGCGACTCGGACGGCAGACCCGCCCCGAGATCAAGCTGGGCATCTGCGGCGAGCACGGCGGTGACCAGTCGAGCGTCATTTTCTGCCACAACATCGGGCTGGACTATGTGTCCTGCTCCCCGTTCCGCGTACCGCTCGCGAGGCTCGCGGCGGCGCACGGGGCGATCCTCGAGCGCCGGCAGAAAAAGGCCTAATATCGTATAGCAAAAACGCGCGGAACCGCCTGTTTGCGGCTCCGCGCGTTTTGTGTTGCTCCATGGAGAGAACGACGCATTTTGTCTCCAATTCCCGCTCGGGATAGGCTTGCCTTTGCTTTCTGTCACAGGATCGGTTTGGGGGAAGCGCTTTTCCGATGCGAACGGCGCGGATCGCTATTCCATGGAGAGGACGACGCATTTCGTCTCCAATTCCCGCTCGGGATAGGCTTTGACGGTGCTTTCGCATTCGCCGGATTGGTTGTCGTAGGGATCGTTTCGGGGGAAGCACTTTTCCGGCGCGAACGGTACGTAATACGCGCGGTTCGCCGCCATGCGGAACGGATCGAGGTTGCCGAAATAGAAATCGCGCCGCACCTCGTCGCCCTGTCGGTAGGCGGAGCCGCCGAAGGACGGATCGCAGAAGCGCCAGAGGCGATCCTTCGTGAAGAACATCGCCCAGTCGTGGCAGCCCGCGTCCTCGTCATGCACATACAGCCCGCTCTGCCAGCGCGCGGGAATGCCGCCGATGCGGCACAGTGTGATAAAGCACAGCGCCTGCAGGCCGCAATCGCCTTTGCGGTTTTTCGCGACGTATTCGCCCGCGTCGTCGATCAGAAAATAGTCCCGAACGTAGGAATAGGTGGTGCGCGTCGTGATGAAATCGTAATACGCGCGCGCCTTGGCTTCGGGGTCGGTCAATCCCTTGGAAAGCTCCCTTTCGAGCGAACGCATGTACGGCGTAAAGAGAATGTGCGGCGCATGCTCCGAAAGGTCGTCCGCATTTGGCGGCGGCGCATCGTATCCTTGGGCGCGACGAATTATCACATCGTATTCGTATTCGACGAAGAAGGGCGCGTTTTCCGCGAGCACTTCCTCAAACGCCACCGTGCGCTGCGGGGCAGAATTTGATGAAATGGATTTGGGCGCGTGCGAAAAGGAGAGCAAACGTACGTACCGAATCTCGGCTTCCTCGATCGGGATGGGGATGTGCACAAGATAGGTCTCCCCCGGCACGAAAAATTCGTCCTTGATTTTCAGCGACGCCTTCATACGGATGCGCCTTTTGCATACGCCGTTTTCGCGCACCTCCGCGATGACGCGGCGGAGCCTGTCGGCATTCGATGCGTCGTGCGGTCTGCCCGCGCGGCGCGCCAAATCATCGCACGAATGAAAGAGCGATGCGACAAAGCTGCGGAGATAGCGCTTTTTGCCGTCTATCCACTGAAAATCGATCTTTCCCTCTTCCTCGAACGCGGACAGTTCCTCTGCGGTAAAATCGGGAACGGCGCGCTGCAAAAGCGCGAGCGCTTCTTCTTCCGTATAGGGATACGCGAAGGGCAGTTCCGTGAGGATGCCCTCCTCTGCGCGCAGGCGCTGCGCCATGCATTCGGGGAGCCCCGGCTGCGCGAGGCGGTATCGCACCGCGCGCAGTGCGCCCTCTATATCGCCCGCATATTTCTTTTTCAGAACATCCTCGGGGAGCGGCAGCGATACGCTCTGAAGATCGCTGTGGGAAAACATTTCTGTCACCTCCGTATTGCCTTAGGGGAACATCTTTCGGACGTCGCCCACCAGATACAGCGAACCGCACACGAGCGCGAGGTCGCAATCAAGTGCCGCATCCAACGCCTCCTCGACCGTCTTGAAGGCGCGGGCGCGAGGGTACAGCGCCGCGAGCTCGTTTTCGTCCACGGCGCGCTGCCACGCGACGCGCGTGGTAAACACCTCGTCCGCGATCTGTGCGAACAGTTGCGCGCAGGTTTCGGGCTGCTTGTCGCGCATCATGCCCGTTATGAGCGTAATGCGCCTGTCCGGCAGAAACTCTTTTACAAACTCCACGAGCGCCTTTGCACCCTGCGGGTTGTGCGCCCCGTCCAAGAGCAGGTTCGGCTTGACCCACTCGAGCCGCCCCGCCCAGCGCGCGTTTTCGATGCCCCGGCACAGGCTCTCCGCGGTGATGGGAACGCCCTTTTCCTTCAAAAGCCCCGCCAGCGCGACCGCGAGCCGCGCGTTTTGCACCTGATGCCTGCCGGGGAGCGCGATGCGCAATGCCAGCTTTCCGAATGCGGGAGAGATGAGCGCGAAGCTCGCGCCGTATGCGTCGCAAACCACATCCGACAGCGCGAGATTTCCCGACGGAAGAAACGGCGCATGTTTTTCGGCGCAGGCGCGCTCGAACACGGAAAAAACGCTGTCCTGAGGGAATGGGTACAGCGCGACGGGCGTGTTTTCCTTGATGATGCCCGCCTTTTCGGCGGCGATCTGCTCGATGGTGTCGCCCAAAACCGTCATGTGATCCATCCCGATCGAGGCGATTGCGCACGCGACGGGCGAGACGACGTTTGTAGAATCGAACCTTCCACCCAGCCCCGTTTCGAGCACGGCGAAATCGACCTTTTCCTCCTGAAAAATCAGAAACGCCAGCGCGGTGCCCAATTCGAACGCGGTGGAGAAGATGTCCTTTTCCAAAAGCGCTTCCGCGGCCGCCTTGACCCTTTCGCCGCAGCGCACAAGCAGCGCATCCGATACGGGTGCGCCGTCAATCTGAATGCGCTCGTTGTACGAGCGCAGGTAGGGCGAGGTGTACAGCCCCGTCTTCAGCCCGCTTTCGCGCAGCACGCGCTCCGTAAACGCGCATACAGAGCCCTTGCCGTTCGTCCCCGCGATGTGGCAGCAGGGAAAGGAATCCTGCGGGTTTCCGAGCAGGGCGAGAAGAGCCCGAATGTTCTCGAGCCCCGCCTTTTTGCTCTTGTAGCGCGCGCCTTCGATCCATGCGATGATTTCCGGCGCGGTCATTTTGCTCCCTCCGAGGCGAGGAAGGATTGCGCACTTTCAATCGCCTTCTGCACGGCTTCGGGCGCGGGCCCGCCGTCCGCGCGCCGCTGCGCGACGCATGCGGAAACGTCGATTGCTTGGTACACGTCCGCCCCAAACAGCGGCGAATAGTCTTTCAGTGCGTCGAGCGGGATTTCGTCCAGCGATACGCCTTTTTTGATGCAGTCGAGCACGAGCTTTCCGATCACCGCGTGGGCTTCGCGGAAGGGCATCCCCTTTTTCACGAGGTAGTCGGCGGCGTCCGTCGCGTTCGTAAAACCGCCGGATGCGGCACTTCGCAGTACGTCTTTTTTGAAGCGCACGGTTTTCAGCATGCCGTCGAACACGAGAAGGCACTTCGACCACGTGTCGTGCGAATCGAAAAAGGCCTCCTTGTCCTCCTGCATATCTTTATTGTACGCCTGCGGCAGCCCCTTCATGACGGTGAGAAGTGCCATCAAGTCGCCGTATACGCGCCCGGTCTTGCCGCGAATCAGCTCCGCGACGTCGGGGTTTTTCTTTTGCGGCATGATCGAGGAACCCGTGGAGAAGCCATCGTCCATCTCGACGAAGCCGAACTCCGCGCTCGACCACAAAATCAGCTCCTCGCAGCAGCGGGAGAGGTGCATCATCGAAATCGACGCGCACGACATGTATTCGAGCATATAATCCCTGTCGGACACGGAATCCATGGAGTTTTCGGTAATCCGCGCGAACCCGAGCAGCTCCCGTACGCGCTCCCTGTCGATGGGGTAGGTCGACGTTGCGAGCGCGCCCGCGCCGAGCGGCATTTCGTCGCCGCGAGAAAGGCAGTCGTCGAGCCGGGTCGCATCGCGCCTGAGCATCTGAAACCAGCACAGCATGTGGTGCGCGAGCGTCACCGGCTGCGCCTTTTGCAGGTGCGTGTAGCCGGGCATCACCGTATCGATATGTTCTTTTGCCACGGCGAGCACCGTGCGCATCAGAGAGAGGAGAAGCCCCTTCGTCTGCTTCGCGCAGTCCTTAAAGAACATCCTCGCATCCAGCGCGACCTGGTCGTTGCGGCTGCGCCCCGTGTGCAGGCGCTTGCCCGCGTCCCCGATCTTTTCGGTGAGCAGCTTTTCGATGTTCATGTGGATGTCTTCGGCCTCTTCCTCAAAGACGAGTTCGCCCTTTTCGTATTCGTCAAGGAGGGCGTTTAAGCCGCGCACGATCTCGTCCGCATCGGACTGCGCGATGATCCCCTGTTCGCCCAGCATGATCGCGTGGGCGACGGAACCCGCGATGTCCTGCTTCGCGAGCCGCTTATCAAAGGAAATGGAGGAGTGGAAATCGTCCACCATGTGGTCCGTCGCTTTTTCGAAGCGTCCGCCCCAGAGCTTCATACAATGCACCTCTCTGCCTGAAAAATCGGGCTGCCGCGCGTGTACGCGACAGCCCGTGAGAAACAACATAGTTTATGCCTTTTCCTTTGCGACCTTTTCCAGCATCATCGCGCGAACCTTGAGCGGAAGCCCGAACAGGTTGATGAAGCCCGCGCTGTCCTTGTGGTCGTACATCTCTTCGGAGTCGCCGAAGGTCGCGATCTGCTCCACGTAGAGCGAGTAGGGGCTCTTTACGCCTGCGGGGATGACGTTGCCCTTGTACAGCTTGAGCCTGACGGTTCCCGTCACGGTCTGCTGCGTGCTCACGGCGAACGCGGTCATGGCCTCGCGCAGCGGGGTGTTCCAGCAGCCGTCGTATACGAGTTCCGCAAAGCGCACCGCCATCATGTCCTTGTAGTGGGAGGTTGCGCGGTCGAGCGTGATGCTCTCGAGAATCTGATGCGCGCTGAAGAGGATTTTGCCTGCGGGGTTTTCGTATACGCCGCGGCTCTTCATGCCCACGAGCCTGTTTTCGACGAGGTCTTCGATGCCGATCCCGTGCTCCGCGCCGATCTCGTTCAGCTTCTCGATGATTTCGACGGGGCCGTACTCCACGCCGTCGACCTTCTTGGGCACGCCCTTTTCAAACTCGACGGTGACATACCGCGCTTCATCCGGCGCTTCCTCGGGGGTCTTGCAGATCATGCACAGGTCCTTGGGCGGCTCGTTCCACGGGTCTTCGAGCTCGCAGCCCTCGTGGGAGAGGTGCCACAGGTTCTTGTCCATGCTGTACGGGCGATCCTTCTTGACGGGAACGTCCAGTCCGCGCGCGAGCGCGTATTCCACTTCCTCTTCGCGCGTCTTGATGTCCCAAATGCGCCAAGGCGCGAGGATTTTGATGTCGGGCGCGAGAGATTTGATCGTCAGCTCGAACCGCACCTGATCGTTGCCCTTGCCGGTCGCGCCGTGGCAGATGGTCGTCGCGCCTTCCTTGCGGGCGATCTCGACCAGCTTCTCGGCGATGAGGGGGCGGGCAAAACTCGTTCCGAGGAGATATTTCTGCTCGTATACGGCGTTCATGAACAGCGTGGGCCAAATGTACTCCGTCACAAACTGCTCGCGCACGTCCAAAATGTACAGCTTTTCCGCGCCGCTCTTTTTCGCCTTCTCGTGCAGCGGGGCGAGCTCTTCGCCCTGGCCGACGTCCACGGCGACCGCGATCACGTCGTAATCGTAGTTCTCCTTCAGCCACGGGATGATGACGGTGGTGTCCAGACCGCCGGAATACGCCAGAATTACCTTTTCTTTTGCCATGAAAAAAGCCTCGCTTTCATAATGTTACCGTCCTTTGACTTGGCATAAATATACATCAACTTGCATAATAATACAATGGAGAGGCGGTTAATTCTCTGTTGATTATCGCGCAAAGCCTATTATAGCACATCCCACGCGCTTTCGCAAGAGGGCAACGCATCCCCTTGCGCTTTTTGCGCGGTTGTTGTATAATACCCCATACAAGAAATGGAAAAAACGAAAGGATGAAGCATATGCCCGTACAGCTCCTGTCCGAAACCGAAAACGGGTTGCGCGTATGCGCCGCGTCCGCGCGCCTGTCCACGAAGGAGGGCACGGCAATTTCCACCTTTGAGGCGAGTCTGGGCGACGAGAAGGATGTAAAGCTCGTAGGGAAGGTGCTTTCGAGCGGGCATAAGTCCATTTTGGAGCACCACAGCGCATCCTTCGCCTTTACGGATGTCCCCGTAACGGTGGAGCAGTTTTTGATCGAACACAGGCTTGCGTCCTTTACGGTCAAGAGCAGAAGATATGTGAACTACGGGGGCATGGGCTACTATATGCCGAACCTTCCCGAAGATGCCGAAAAAGCCTATAAAGCGCATATGGATTTCCTGTTTCAGACATATGGGGAGCTGGTAAAACGGGGCGTTCCGATGGAGGACGCGCGGTTCGTGCTGCCGTACTGCTTCTATACGAATTTTTATGCAACGGCGAACGTGCGGGAGTGGCTGCACATCGCATGCGACATGCTCTACGGGCGCGGAAGGCTGCTGCCGGAGCTTGCGGAGGCGGCAAGACCCATCCAAGCGTGGTTAGAAGCGCGCTATCCGGGCGCGCTGGAGGCGGAAAGGGCCGCCCTGCAGCCGTCGACGCCCGTTGCGCCATCCTGCGAAAGCGTTGGGGAAGCGCACGTCGTTAAAGGCGATATCGAAATCCTCGCCATGTCGAATTACCGCCCCGAGGGGGATGTCGCGCGCTATATAACGGATGCGCGCCCGCGCGCGCTCGAGATGATGCAGTACGTGTTCCGCGCCGAGCACATCTCGCTCGCCGCCGTCACGCACTTTGCGCGCCACCGCATGCAGTCGCCCGATTTTCCGGATGTCGCGGAAGTGCTCAAAAGCAACGGGCACATCCTGCCCGAAAGCATCTCGGGAAATGCGGAAGCCAAGGCGCTCTATGAGGAGGCGTTTGCGAAAAACCGCATCGCGGCGGAGACGTTTATCGGGCACAATTGCCTGCGCTTTTTCGCGCTCGCGGGCAATACCGCCTCCTTCCCGTTTGCGATGAACGCGCGGGAACTGCTATTGTTCATGCGGCTTCGCGCGTGCAACCGCGCGCAGTGGGAGATTCGCGCGGTCGCGCAGGAACTGCTCAAAAAGCTGCGCGAAAGGGACCCCGAATTGTTTTATGGCTACGGCGCGGCGTGCTATGTCACGGGCAGGTGCCCCGAGGGGCGGCTCTCCTGCGGGCGGCCGTACAGGAGGGAGAACGCGGAATGACAAGACCGAAAATTCTGATGTTTCCGAGCGTGAAGGAGCGGTATATAAAGGAGCCCATGCCCTCCGAAGGCTGCCTGAAGGGGCTGAAAGACGCGGGCGCGGAGGTTAAGCTGGTAGAATATACGTGGGACGAGGACGAATTGCTGTGCGCGCTCTTTGCCTCGGACGGGCTGTTTTTGCAGGGCGGGGACGATGTCGACCCCGCGCGCTACGGGGAGGCGCTGCACCCCAAGGTTGAACTCTCCTCCCCCATCCGCGAGGCGTATGAGATGTACGCCGTGCGACAGGCGGTGAAGCGGGATATGCCCGTGTTCGCGATTTGTCGGGGTTCGCAGTGCCTGAACGTCGCGCTCGGCGGAAGCCTGTATCAGGACGTGCCCGAAATGCTGGGCGTTTTGCACAGCCAGAGCGGGTGCGAAGTGGATTTCTGGCACGACGTGGCGATTCGTGAGAACTCCATCGCGTTTTCCGTCGCGCAAACAAGCGTGCTGCACACGAACAGCTACCACCATCAGGCGGTGAAGGCGCTCGGGAAGGGGCTCGTCGTCACGGCGACGGCGGGAAAGGTCGTCGAGGCGATCGAAATGCCGGGGAAGAGGTTTGTCCTCGGGCTGCAGTGGCACCCCGAGGTGACGCTTGGGAAGGACGATGTATCGCAGAAATTCTTTGACGCATTCGTACATGCGTGCCGACAATGAGGAACGGAGGGATACACCATGAAGACCACCCCGATTTCCATGCAGAACGTACACCTGACGGAAGGGTTTTGGGCGGACAGGCAGCGCCTGAGCCGCGAGGCATCGCTCTGGGGCATCTACGATCGCTTCGCCGAGACGGGGCGCTTTGACGCGATCGACTGCACCTACAAAGAGGGAGACGCCATTAAGCCCCACATCTTCTGGGATAGCGACGTCGCGAAGTGGATCGAGAGCGCCGCATACCTTCTGATGGAGCAGCGCGACGAGAAGATCGAACGCACCATTGACGACATCGCACGGCGCTACAAGGCGCAACAGTGGGAGGACGGCTACATCAACAGCTACTTCACCCCCGTGGAGCCGCACAACCGCTTTACGCGCTACACGGACCACGAACTGTACTGCCTCGGCCACCTGCTCGAGGCGGCGGTCGCCTACGCGCAGGCGACGGGCAAGGAGGATTTCCTGCATACGCTCTTAAAATACGTCGATCTCGTGGACCGCGTATTCAGGGTAGAGCGCTACGCAGGCTTTGACACGCCCGGGCACGAGGAGATCGAGCTCGCGCTGTACAAGGTGTATCTGTACACCGGGGACGAAAAGTATCTGGAGCTCATGCGATATTTCGTGGACGCGCGCGGTACGGGCAAGAAGGACAAAACCTACGACGTGTTTGGCACGAACAAATATTCGCAGGCGCACCTGCCCGTGCGGGAGCAAAAAACGGCGGAGGGGCACAGCGTGCGCGCGATGTACCTGTATTGTGCCATGGCGGACCTCGTCTATCAGGACGACGACGAAGAACTGTGCAAGGCGTGCGAGGAGCTCTTTTTCAATACCGTGCACCGCCGCATGTACGTGACGGGCGGGATCGGGTCGAGCCACGTGGGCGAGGCGTTCACCTTCGATTACGACCTCATGAACCGCACGGCATATGCCGAAACCTGCGCATCCATAGGGCTCGCGCTGTTCGCGCGGCGCATGGGCTATATCGAGCCGAAAGGCGAATACGCGGACATCGCGGAACTTGCGCTGTATAACGGCATGCTCTCGGGCATATCGCTGGACGGCGTGTCCTATTTCTACGAGAACCCGCTCGAGGCGCATCCGAAGCTGTTCCGCCAAAATCAGACCTACACGAAGGCGCGCGACCATATGCCGGACATCCGCAGAAAGCGCGTGTTCGATTGCAGCTGCTGCCCGCCGAACCTCCTGCGCGTGATCGCGTCCATGGGCGATTTCGCGATGTCCCATACAAACGGCAGGCTCTACGTGCACCAGTACTTCTCCTCTACGGCGGATACGCCGTTCGGGAAGATCGAGGAGGAAACCAAATATCCCTATGACGGGGAGATTCGCTTTACGCTATCCGGCGCGGGCAAGTACGCCCTGTGCCTGCGCATTCCGAAGTGGTCGAAGACGTATCGCATTTCCGTCAACGGAGAAACTGTTGCGCCGCAGATGGAGGATGGCTATGCGGTGATCGAAAGGGATTGGCAAGCGGGCGATACCGTAGCGCTCTCGCTCGACATGCGCGTGCGGCTAATCTACGCAAATCCCAATGTACACGAGAACTGCGGGCGCGTTGCCGTCCAAAAAGGCCCCGTCGTCTATTGTGCGGAGGAGGCGGATAACGGCGAAAACCTCAAGGACATTGCGATCTTCAGAGACGGCTTTTTCGAGACGGGCTTTGACGAGACACTGGGCGTGCCGACGATTTCCTGCGACGGCGCGCGCACGCAGTGGGAGGACGGCGTTCTCTACAGCGACGAAGCGCCCGCGTCCGTCCCCGTTAAGGTCAAATTGATCCCCTTCTTCGCGTGGGCGAACCGCGAGGAGGGCGAAATGCTCGTGTGGCTTCGCGTCCGATAGCGGAAGGAGGGAGCGCAATGCGTTCTGTTACCGTCGTCTTTCCCGAATCCCTCGGGACGATTTCGCCCGAAATCTACGGGCATTTTTCTGAACACATCGGCGGCGTGTTTTACGACGGGCTCTGGGTCGGCGAGGATTCGCCGGTGGAGAACATCCGCGGCTTTCGCAAGCGCCTCGTGGACAGCTTCAAGGCGCTGAACCCGCCTGTTTTGCGCTGGCCCGGCGGCTGCTTTGCGGAGACCTACAACTGGCGCGACGGCATCGGCGAGAGGAAAAGGCGCCCGCGCCGCCTGAACTGGTGGTATTCGCGCGACGGGCGCGCCGAATCGAACGAGGTCGGCACGCACGAATTCATGGATTTTTGCGAGATGGTCGGCGCGCAGCCCTATTTCGCGGCGAACATCACCTCCACCACGCCGCTCGACATCCGCGAATGGGTGGAATACTGCAACATCCCCGCAGGCGTCACGACGCTGTCGGATGAGCGCGCAAAAAACGGACATCCCGCGCCGTTTGACGTAAAGTACTGGGGCATCGGCAACGAAAACTGGGGCGGCGGCGGCAACATGTCGCCCGAGGACTGCGTGAGCGCGTTTTTGCGGTATACGGCGGTCATCAATTCCGTGCAGGACGGCTTGAAATACATCCTCTGCGGCCCCAACGGCAACGACGTGGAGTGGACGCGGCGGCTCCTCAAGGAATACACAGGCAGAAAGTACCGCGACGCGAAGCTGTACGGCGTGAGCATGCACTACTACTGCGGCACGGCGGGAACGCCGCAGGAATTTACGCGAGACGAGTGGTATCAGCTCCTGTTTCAGGCGAATTTCATGGAGCGCGTGATCCAAAACCACAGGCACGCGATGGACGAATTCGACCCGGAGCGCAAAATCGCACTGCTCGTCGATGAATGGGGCTGCTGGCACAAGGACGGCACGGGCCCGAGCAAGGGCTACAACCTGTTTGAGCAGCAGAGCAACATGCGGGATGCCGTCGTCGCGGCGCTGACGCTGAACATCTTCAACAACCACTGCGATTGGGTGAAGATGGCAAACGTCGCGCAGCTTTGCAACAACCTGCACTCCCTGTACCTCGCGCACGGGGATGCCTTCGTCGAGACGCCGAACTATTACGTGTTTAAGATGTTCCGTGAACACATGGGCGCGAGGCACCTGCATACCGTCGTCACTGCGCCCTGCCTCGAACGGGAGGGCTTTGCCCCGATGAAGGAGATTTCCGCGTCCGCATCCGAAAAGGACGGCAAGGTCACCGTCACGATGGCGAACCTGTCCCTCGATACAAAGTGCGAGGTCGCGCTCTCGGCGATCGGCGGGAAGCTTTCGGGGGATGCGGAGCTTGAAATCCTGTCGTCGCCCGATCCCCACACCTGCAACACCTTTGAGGATGCATATGCCGTCGTCCCGAAAAGTACGCGCATTCACCTCACGGAGGGCGCGAGCATCGTACTGCCGCCGGCATCGGTCGCGCGGCTCACCGTGGGATAAAAATCGGTTGACCTGCGCGCCGCGTTGTGATATGTTTTGATAACAACAACTAGAAGCCAAAAACGGGAGACTATCTCAAAGTGAGATGTTCTCCCGTTTTTTTGACTTAGCGGAATTTGAAATCCTTATCCCAAATAAACATGTTTGTTGTGCCAATGTAGAAATTCCTTATCCGGCATCTCCGATGGGGATTGGGGCGTTATCAAAAGTTGTTTTCCGTTATATCCGTAATAATATTCGCTATTGCCATAATCTGTATGAAGCCGTGGGCTTACTTCGATGTGCAATTTATCAGTAATCGTGATATAGCCATCGGCAAATAACGTATTAAAATCCGATTTTAATAGAATGCCGTTTGTTACATCATGAGGACCATTTTCTGAACAAGGCATGATATGTGCCGCCTCAAGTACAGGCAGTGTTCTTTCGCCAGTAATGGCGCACCTCCTTTGATATGCCTCTGTAACGGCTACCTTGAATGCTCCTTGACCGAGCTGGTGTTTTGTGATGGATTTGGAGAATCTAGGTTCATCTTGAGGCAGGATACTTTTTCTAACCGCTTGAGAATTCAATCGTTCTGTGACCTGCTTATATAATTCGGCACCAATTTCATCATTGGTTGTATAAGTTTTCCCTTGGACGATACTATTACTCCAATTAATTGGCGCTGGAATCCAATCCTTCTCATCAAAGAAGAATGGATCCGTCAATATAATACATCCGATTGACTGGTTCATTGAATCGCCACCAATAGATTTTCGATACTTTTGTATGCTATTGTTCAGCTCGCGGAGTGTATTCGTCCCATTCTTCATTCCAAAGGCATCCCATGCCAAGAAAATCGGCAGTATGGAAAACCGTACAAAAAATCCGCCGCCGACAATATAGTTTCTAGGCGCGTGTAGCTTAAAAAGGAACATTTCATTCTCGCGAATAGCTTTGAATGGTGTGCTGCCTGGTTTCCAGAAATTGACCTCATCAAATCTCTGTTCACGAAGGAAAGAATACCAATCGAAGTCAGTAACGCCAACATACATTCTCATGCTCATAAACCCTCCCGAGATTATTTTGATAATAGAAATCGTGTTTGCTCCACATGGTGGTTTCTGTTTTCTGCTTGTTCTTTTGCGCTTTTGTTAGGAGTATATCCATTGTCCGGCGGGTCAGCAATAAGCTTGTAAGACAGTTCCATCGAAAGCAATTACCTACCTATCTAATTTACGGTAATTATAATACAAATCGATGAAAATAGCAAGCAAATTTAGACTAAAGAGTGTGTTCTGCGGGGCTTCTCTTACAAAGATCGCGTCGCTAAGTGTTTTAGGTCGATAGAGAGTGATAAAGCGTCGGGCACTCTTTGATCGGTACATCATTATAGCGGAGAACTGACCCTACGATCTCACTATGCACAATGGGAAAAGCAAACGAATGCGTTGCTAATTAATAATCGCGTATCCGTTTTTCTCGTTTGGTATCCTGAATTGCCGTGCGTGTAGATTGTTTATCCGTCTTTTGTCATGTATTTCCATGAAGCTTACGTATTGCTAATAGCGCTGATTTTACTCGGTTTCATACTGTTTTGAAGTGCATCAGCGCCTTGAAAATCCATCATATTCAGGGCTTGAAAATTGAAGCGTAATATGGTACAATTACGAAAGGGAAAAACGACAGGGGGCATATCTATGGATAAGCTTGCACTGATTATGGCGGCGGGCGAGGGCACGCGTATGCTTTCGTCCAGGCCCAAAATGCTGCATAAAATCTGCGGCGTGGCGATGGTGGAATATGTGCTGCGCGCGCTGGACCCGGTGTGCAAAGAAAAGTATATGATCGTGGGGCACGGCAAGGAGCGCATGATGGAGCACTGCCACGGGCAGGCGCAGTTCGTCGAGCAAAAGCCCGACGGCTGGGGCACCGGCCATGCGATCCGCTCGTGCGAGCACGTGCTTCAGGGAAGGCACGGGCAGGTGATCGTGACGGCGGGCGACATGCCGCTGGTGCTGCCGGAGACCTTCGCGCGGCTCATGAGCGAGGTGGAGCGCGGCGCGGCGTGCGCGATGCTCACGGACCAAAAGGAAAACCCCGTGGGCTACGGGCGTGTGGTGCGCGAAAACGGGAAGGTTGCGGCGATCGTGGAGCAGAAGGAACTGGTGGGGGATCAGCACCTCATCAAGGAGACGAACGCCTCCGTATACTGCTTCGATATAGACGCGCTGCTTTGGGCGCTGCCGAAGCTCGGCACAAACAACAACGCGCACGAGTGCTACCTGACGGATGCCATCGGCATTTTGTATCAGGGCGGGCATGAGGTGCGCACGGTGCCCGTGCTCGAAAAGAACGAGGGAATGGGCATCAACGACCGCGTGCAGCTCGCCGCGGCGGACAGAGAGATGCGCATGCGCATCAACATTCGCCACATGCGCGCGGGCGTTTCGATCATCGATCCGGAGGCGACCTACATCCAGCCGGACGTGACGATCGGGCAGGACACGGTCATCTTCCCGAACTGCTCGATCGAAAAGGGCTCCTCCATCGATGCGAACTGCGAACTGCGGGAATGCCGCATCGTCTCCTCCCACATCGGGGCGAACGCGCGGCTCGACCGCTGCGTCGTGACGGATGCCTACGTGCAGCCGGGCGAAAGGCTCGGCCCGTTCGCCGTGATCGGGCAGAATAAACCGAAGGTCAAGATTTGAAAGAAACCGAAACCGCACAGCGCCGCGGAGGGACGGAAAGTGTCTCTCCGCAATGCTAAGTTTTGGAAAGGCGGAAACGGAGATATGTATGTCGTCGTGGGGCTCGGAAATCCGGGCGTGAAATACGCGCGAACGCATCACAATGCGGGCTTTGACGTGGTGGAGCTGCTCGCCGCGAAATGGGGCGTCGCGCTCAACAAGCGCAAATGCAAGGCGCTCCTCGGGGAGGGCACGTTTCGGGGGGAGCGGGTCGTCCTCGCGCAGCCGCAGACCTATATGAACCTGTCCGGGCAAAGCGTGGTCGAGCTCGTGAACTGGTATAAGATCGAACCCGCAAACCTCATCGTGGTGTACGACGATGTGGATATCCCGCTTGCGAACCTGCGCGTGCGCGAAAAGGGCTCCGCGGGCACACACAACGGCATGCGATCGATTCTGTATCTGCTCGGCACGGACGCGTTTCCGCGCGTGCGCGTGGGCATAGGCGGCGCGCCGGACGGTTGGGAGCTTGCGGACTACGTGCTTTCGGGCTTTCGCACCAAGGAGGAGACGGAGGACGCATACCTGGCGTATCAAAAGGCGGGCGAACTCATAGAAATCCTCATTTCCGAGGGCTGCGCGAAGGCGCAACAGGCGGCGAGCGAATTCAACAAAGCGCTGCGACAGGAGAAGGTATGACCCGAAGACAGATAGATTGCATATTGCGCCCCATGGACGCGCTTCCCGCGTTTCAAAAACTCACAGCGGAAGCGCAAAAAGCGGGCATGATCTTTTTGAGCGGCGTGGACGATTCGCAAAAGCTGCACGCACTGGCGGCGCTGCAGGCGAAGGCGGCACGGCCGCTGCTTTTGGTGACGGCGAACGAGCTCGCGGCGACGCGCGCGGCGGAGGATTTGACGCAGCTGCTGGGCGGCGACGTCGTGCTGCTGCCCGCGCGGGACGTGAGCTTTGTGCGCGCGGCGGCGTCGAGCAGGGAGCTCTCCCTGCGCCGCATCGAGGCGCTGGGGCTCGCGCTCACGGGGAACGTGCGCGTGTTGATCGCGCCCATGGATGCGCTGCTGTTCCGATTGATGCCCAAGGCGCTCTTTTTGGACAGCATCTTGACGATCCGCGAGGGGCAAAACCTCGACCCCGCGGACATGCTCACGCATCTCGCGGAAGCGGGCTACGAGCGGGTAGACCTCGTGGAGGGACGCGGGCAGTGCGCGCTTCGCGGCGGCATCTTGGACGTGTACCCCGTGGGGCAGGTGAATGCCCTGCGCATCGAGTTTTTTGACGACGAGATCGATTCGCTGCGCGAGTTCGACATCATGACGCAGCGTTCCACCAGACGCATAGAGAGCGCGCAGATTTTCCCCGCGAGCGAGGTGCTCTTGGGCGGCGGCATCGCGCAGGGCGCGGCGCAAAGGCTCGAGGATGCCGCGACTTCCGTCCCTTCGGACAGGGAGGAAGATGCGCACGACAGGCAGACGGACCTCGAAAAGGAATTCGACCTCATGCCGATCGAAAAGTTCGTCGCGCTCGTCGAGGAGGACGATGCCCTGCCGTCTCTGTGGGATATCGAAGAAAAAAAGAGCAAGAAGCCCGCAAAGCCCAAGCGGCAGAGGGGTTCGAACATGGCGGTGCAGTATCGGGATCGGGTCGATATGATCCGGCGCGGGCATGCCTTTCAGGGCGCGGACAGCCTCATGAACGTGCTGTACGAGGAGACGGACACGGTTTTGGACTACCTCCAAGACCCCATCGTCGCGCTCGACCAGCCCGACAGGCTCAGGGAGCGCTCCGAAAACCGACAGTTGGAGTTTGAGGAGCAGTACAAAATCGCGCTGGAGCGGCGCGAGGCGCTCCCCACACAGGGGGAATTGCTCTTATCCTACGATGCCTTCCTCGCGCAGCTTTCGGAGCATACGGCGATCGCGCTGACCTCTTTTCTACGGTCGCTGCCGGATTTGACAGCTACAGCACTGATAAAATTGGAATCGCTCCCCGCGACGGGCTATCAGGGGAACCTGCGCGAGATGGCGAAGGACATCGAGAGATGGCGCAGGGAGGGTTGGCGCATCGCCCTGCTCGCGGGCGGCACGGCGCGCGGGCAGCGGCTCAAAAAGGCGTTGGACGAACTGCACTGCGCGGCGCGCTTCTTCGAGGATGCCGCCGCGATTCCCGACGAGCTGCCGACGGATTGCCCCGCAATCCTCCCGAAATCGCTCGCGAAGGGCTTTGTTTATTCCGAAATCAAGTTCGCGTTGATCGCGGAGGGCGATATCTACGGGCTTTCGCGCAAGAAAAACGCGCCCAAGGCCTCCGGCGGCGACAAGATGACGGCGTTTACCGACCTCAAGGTCGGCGACTACGTCGTACACGAAAACTACGGCATCGGCAGGTACATGGGAACCGTGCGCCTTTCAAGCGAGGGCACGTACAGGGATTTTTTGCACATCCAGTATCAGGGGAGCGACAAGCTTTACGTCCCCGCCGACCAGATGGACAGGATCCAGAAATACATCGGCTCGGAGGGCGAAGTCCCCAAGATGAACCGCCTTTCGGGCGGCGAGTGGCAGAGGCAGAAGGCGCGCGTCAAGGCATCCATTCAGCAAATCGCCGGCGAACTGCTGAAGCTGTACGCCTCCAGAACCAAGGCTGCGGGCTACGCCTTTTCGCCCGACACGCCGTGGCAGCGGCAGTTTGAGGATACGTTCGAATACGAAGAGACGCCGGATCAGTTGACCGCGATAGACGAAATCAAGCGCGACATGGAAAAGCCGCAGATCATGGACAGGCTCCTCTGTGGAGATGTGGGCTACGGCAAGACGGAGGTCGCGCTGCGGGCAATCTTCAAATGCATCATGGACGGCAAGCAGGCAGCGCTGCTCGCGCCGACGACCATCCTGGTACAGCAGCACTACGCCACCATCTTAAACCGCATGCATGGCTTCCCCGTGCACGTGGAGACGCTCTCGCGCTTTGCGACCGCGGCGCAGCAAAAGGTGATCCTGAAAAGGCTCGAAAAGGGCGATATCGACATCGTCATCGGGACGCATCGGCTGCTTGGGAAGGACGTGCGCTTTCGCGATTTGGGGCTGCTCGTGGTCGATGAGGAGCAGCGCTTCGGTGTGAAGCACAAGGAGACCATCAAGCAAATGAAGCGGAGCGTGGACGTGCTGACGCTCTCGGCGACGCCCATCCCGCGCACGCTGCACATGTCCATGGTGGGCATACGCGATATGTCGCTTCTGCGCACGCCGCCAGAGGAGCGCTACCCCGTGCAAACCTACGTCGTGGAATATGCGGACGGGCTGGTGCGGGATGCGATCTTGCGCGAGCTTTCGCGCGGCGGGCAGGTATACGTATTGTACAACCGCGTAAAGAGCATAGAGATGATGTACGCGCGGCTGAAAAAGCTCGTGCCGGAGGCGCGGATCGCCATCGGTCACGGGCAGATGCGCGAGCACGCCTTGGAGGACGTGATGCTCGACTTTTACGAGGGCAAGTTCGACGTGCTGCTCTGTACGACGATCATCGAGGCGGGGCTGGACGTGCCGCGCGCGAACACGCTCATCGTGTGCGACGCGGACAGGTTCGGGCTCGCGCAGCTGTACCAGCTTCGCGGGCGCGTGGGGCGGAGCAACCGCCTCGCCTATGCGTTTCTCACCGTTCCGCCGGATCGCGTCCTGACGGACGGCGCGGACAAGCGCCTCGCCGCGATTCGCGAATTTACGGAATTCGGCTCGGGTTTTCGCGTCGCGATGCGCGACCTCGAGATACGCGGCGCGGGGAACCTTCTGGGCGCGGAGCAGTCGGGGCACATGATGTCGGTTGGGTACGATTTGTACGTGCGCATGATCGACGAGGCGGTGCGCGCGCTGCGGGGCGATGCGGCGCAGGGCGATATCCAGACGCGCGTCGAAATCCGCATCAATGCCTATCTGCCGCAGGAATACATCTCCGGCGACATAGCGCGCATGGAGATATACAAGAAAATCGCGAACATCGCGGACGAGGACGGAAAGGCGGACCTCATCGAGGAGCTGAGCGATCGGTTCGGCGACCCCGAAAAGCCCGTGATGAACCTGATCGCCATCGCACACCTCAAAAACCTGTGCCAGAAGATCGGCATCGACACGGTGACGACCAAGGGCGGCGAGCTCGCGCTGCGCGTCGCCGCGAACGCCGATATCGACCTGATGAAACTCATCGACGCGCTCGACGGCTATAAGAACTGCCTGCGCTTCGCGCCGACCGGGCGCGATACGACCATCTATTACAGGGACGGCAAAAAGACGATTGAAGAACTTTTGAACGGCGCGATCCCCGTGCTCGCGGGGGTCGCCGCCAAGATGACTTCGGAGGAGGGAGCGCATGGGCGGGTTTCTGCCGGTGACGGCGGGGGAACTGCGTGATTTAGGCTGGGACAGGCCGGATTTTGTGTACGTAGTGGGCGATGCCTATGTGGACCACCCGTCCTTCGGGCACGCCGTCATCTCGCGCGTGCTCGAGAAGAACGGCTTTCGCGTCGCGATGCTTCCGCAGCCCGATTGGCGCTCCTGCGAGGATTTCAAGCGCTTCGGCGAGCCTCGGCTCGGCTTTTTGGTCACGGGCGGGGTGATCGATTCCATGGTGAACCACTACACCGTCGCCAAGCGCAGGCGCAGCGAGGATGCCTACGCGCCCGGCGGCAAGGCGGGCTGCCGCCCCGACCGCGCCGTGATCGTCTACTGCAACCGCATTCGGGAGGCGTACGGCGATATCCCCATCCTGATCGGCGGCTTGGAGGCGTCGCTCAGGCGGTTCGCGCATTACGACTACTGGGACGACCGCGTCCGCAACAGCATCCTCGTGGACAGCGGGGCAGACCTTCTGATGTACGGCATGGGCGAAAACATCGTGGTCGATGCCGCGAAATGGCTGGACTATGGACGCGACATCCGCATATCCCGCATTGCGGGCACCTGTGTGATGGCAAAAGATGTGCCCGAAGGCTATATAGAAATCCCCTCCGTGGAGGAGGTTGCGCGCGACAAGGCGCTGTATGCAAAGTGCTTCATGATGCAGTATGACGAGCAGGACGCCGTACGCGGGCGCGGGCTCGCGCAGGGGCACCAAAAGGGTTTTTTGGTGCAGCATCCGCCCGCCGCGCCGCTCTCGCAGGAGGAATTGGATGCGGTATACGCGCTGCCCTATATGCGTACATGGCACCCGATGTACGACGGCGCGGGCGGCGTTCCCGCGCTCAAAGAGGTGGAGTTTTCGCTCACGAGCGCGCGGGGGTGCTTCGGCGGGTGCAGTTTCTGCGCGATCACCATGCATCAGGGGCGCGTCGTCTCCGCGCGCAGCGAGGAATCCCTCGTGCGCGAGGCGGAAGAATTTACCAAGCAGAAGAACTTTAAGGGCTATATCCACGACGTGGGCGGCCCCACCGCGAATTTCCGATACCCCGCCTGCGAAAAACAAAAGGCGTGCGGAACCTGCCGCGAGAGGCAGTGCCTCTTCCCCACGCCCTGCAGGCATCTGCGCGCGGACCACGGCGAGTACCTCGCGCTGCTGAACCGATTGCGCGCGATAAAAGGAGTAAAAAAGGTGTTCGTCCGAAGCGGCATCCGCTACGACTACCTGCTGCTGGACAGGAGCGACGCCTTTTTGAACGCGCTCGTCAAAAACCACGTTTCGGGGCAGCTTCGGGTCGCGCCGGAGCACGTGTCGCGCCGCGTGCTGCGCTATATGGGGAAACCCGAAATCGCATCGTTTGAGGCGTTTGCGAAAAAATACGATGCAGCGTGCGAAAAAGCGGGGCTGAATCAGTACCTCGTGTGCTATTTCATGTCGAGCCACCCGGGTTCGACGCTCGAAGACGCGGCGGAACTTGCGCTGTACCTCAAAAAGACGGGGCTGCATCCCGAGCAGGTGCAGGATTTTTATCCGACGCCCGGGACGCTATCGACGGCGATGTACTACACGGGCATCGACCCGAGGGACGGAAAGAAGGTCTACGTGCCGCGCGATCCGCGCGAAAAGGCGATGCAGCGCGCGCTCATGCAGTATTTCGTGCCGCGCAACAGGCCCCTCGTGGAGGAGGCGCTGCGCAAAGCGGGGCGCGGGGATCTCATCCCCGTATTGCTCGCGGGCGTTCGAAGGACGGAAAAGGAGGCTTCCCAAAATGGCGGAACAAGAAATTCGGGTAGGAATCTTAGGCCCGGGCAGAATCGTGCACCGCATGATGACGGATTTTCCAAAGGCAAAGGGGCTTCGCGTGACGGCCGTCGCGTCAAGGTCTCCCGAAAGGGCAAGGGCGGCGGCGGAAAAGTATAGCATTCCGCATGCATTCGGAAGCTATGAGGAGCTTGCAGAGTGCCCGGATGTGGACCTCGTCTACGTCGCGGTGCCGCACCACAGGCACATGGAGTGTGCAAAGCTCTGCATGGAGCACAAAAAGCACGTGCTGTGCGAAAAGCCCATGGCGCTCAACGACATGCAGGTGCGCCACATGCGCGAAGTCGCCGCGAAAAACGGCGTATTCCTCATGGAGGCCATGTGGACGCGGTTTTTCCCGCTCTCGGAAAAGCTGCGCGAGCTGGTGTCTTCGGGCGCGATCGGGGACGTGCGCCTCATCACGAGCAATTTCGCGGGGCGGAGCACGTACCGACCGCAGGTCAAAGATCGGATTTTCGACCCCGAGCAGGGCGGCGGCGCGCTGCTCGATTTGGGCGTGTACAATCTATCCGCTGCGTCCATGCTCTTGGGGAACGAACCCGTAGAGGTATCGAGCTTTGTGACGAAGGCCGAAACGGGCGTGGACGGCACCGAAACCATACAGCTTTTGTACGAAAACGGCGCGATGGCGCAGCTTTTCAGCAGCGTCGAGTTTTCGGGGAACAGCACGCAGTGCATCTTCGGCACCGAGGGGCGCATAACCATCCCCGATTTCTGGCATCCGACGCGCATGGAGGTCGTTTCGTATCGGGACGGCTGCACCGTGCAATACGCCTTCCCCGCCGAAAACGAGGGCTTTTATCACGAATTTCTGCACGTTAGGGACTGCATCCTGCGGGGGCTTTCGGAATCGCCCATCATGCCGCTTGCGGAGACGGAGCAGATTCACGCGATCATGACGCGCCTGCGAAGGGAATGGGGCGTCTTCTATCCGGGGGAGGAGGATTTCGTTGCCGAAGCTTGAACCGTATGACAAAAAGGGCGAATACAGCTACGCGCTGGGCATATTCCCCTCGCTGCACCTGCTGGAATCGCGCCCCGAAATCGTCACACGGCTGCTGCTGCACCCCGCGGGCGAAAACAGCGAGGGCGTTTCGAAGCTGCGGACAATGTGCGAAACACTCGGCATCCGCGAGGAATACGCGGAGCGCGTGCTGAAGCGCGAGGCGAAAAAGGACAACTGCCACGCGGGGCTGGTGTTCCGCAAATACCGGGATGCACTCTCCGAAGACATGTCGCACGTCGTCCTGTGCCAGATTTCGGACGAGGGCAACCTCGGCACGGCGCTGCGCGCGCTGTTGGGCTTCGGGTACAAGGATGTCGCGATTATCCGCCCCGCGGTGGATGCGTTCGAGCCGCGCGTCATCCGCGCGTCCATGGGCGCGATGTTCCGCATGCGCGTCGCGACGTTCGACACCTTTGCGGAATATAGAAATGCGTATCCCTCCCACGCGCTGTACCCCTTTATGCTGGACGGCTCGATCCCCCTAAACGACGCCGCGGCAGACCATGCGGCGAAATTCGCGCTCGTATTCGGCAACGAACAGACGGGGCTTCCGAAGGAATTTTCGACATACGGCATGGCGGTGCGCATCCCGCAGACGCAGGAGATCGATTCGCTGAATCTGGCGGTCGCGGTCTCGGTCGGCGCGTATGCGTTCCGGCACGTGTCGGGACACTGAGAAAGGCAGGCTATCCATGGCAAAGATCGTAACGTTCGGCGAGATCATGATGCGGCTCAATCCCGAGGGCTACCGGCGGTTTGTGCAGGCGGCGCGGTTCGAGGCGTCCTACGCGGGCGGCGAGGCGAACGTCGCGGTATCGCTTGCGAATTATGGGCATGAGAGCGTCTACGTCACAAAGGTTCCCGCGCATGAGATCGGCGACTGCGCGGTGAACGAGCTGCGCCGCTTCGGCGTCGATACGCGCGAGATTGTGCGCGGCGGCGCGCGGCTCGGCGTGTACTTCGTCGAAAAGGGCGCATCCCAGCGCGGCAGCAAGGTGATCTACGACAGGGCGAATTCCGCGATCGCGCTGGCGAAGAGAGACGAATTCGACTGGGACAGGATTTTCTCCGGCGCAAACTGGTTCCACTTCACGGGCATCACGCCCGCGCTCGGCGGCGAGCTTCCCGAAATCTGCATGGACGCGCTTCGGTGCGCGAAAGCGCGGGGCATCGCCGTGAGTTGCGACCTCAATTACCGCGCAAAGCTCTGGACGCGCGAGGAGGCGGGGCGCGTAATGGGAAAACTCATGCCCTATGTAGATGTGTGCATCGCCAACGAGGAAGACGCGCGGGACGTGTTCGGCATCGAGGCCGAGGACACGGACATCCGCGGCGCCCGCCTCAGCAGGGAGGGCTATATCGGCGTCGCGCAAAAGCTCACGGAGCGGTTCGGCTTCCAAAAGGTCGCGATCACGCTGCGCGGCTCCCTCTCCGCGAGCGATAACCTTTGGGCGGGCATGCTCTACGAGGGCGGCAGCGCGGTCTTCTCCAAGGAATACAGCATCCACATCGTGGACAGGGTCGGCGGCGGCGACAGCTTCGGCGGCGGGCTCATCCACATGCTGCTCAAGGGCGCGGACAACCAAGCCGCTTTGGAATTCGCGGTCGCAGCGTCGTGCCTGAAGCAGACCATCGAGCACGATTTCAACCTCGTGCGCGAAAGCGAGGTACTCGCCCTGTGCGGCGGGGATGCCTCGGGCAGGGTGCAGCGCTGATATCGTGCTTGTATCCTCTCCAAAAACGTGCTACAATAAGGGTACCGAAAACCGTAGAATACATGGGAGGAAGTTATTTGGAAGGAAGCATCCATAAGACCCAAATGCATGTGGATTCCGCGGACCACTTCATCAGCCTGTTCGGGCTGAACGATGAAAATGTGGACATACTCAGGCGCGAGCTCGGCGTGGAGATCTTCGCGCACGGCGGGGAAATCACGATCTCGGGGGAGCGCGAAAAGGCGGAGCTCAGCAAGGTCGTCCTGAAAAAGCTCCTGGAGGTCGTCCAGCGCGGCGAGACCGTCGACCGGACGCGCCTGCGCTACGCCATAGACCTCGCGAGCGAGGGCAACGCGGACCGAATCGGCGAGATCATGCAGGGCGTGATCGCCATCACCAACAAGGGCAGGCAGGTAAAGTGCAAGACGATCGGGCAGAAGGCGTATGTGGACGCGATCAAGAAGAACACCTGCACCTTCGCCATCGGCCCCGCGGGCACGGGCAAGACCTATCTCGCGATCGCCATGGCGGTGGTCGCGCTCAAGAGCAAGGATGTGGAGCGCATCATCCTGACGCGCCCCGCCGTCGAGGCGGGCGAGAAACTGGGGTTTTTGCCGGGCGATTTGCAGCAGAAAGTGGACCCGTATCTGAGGCCTCTGTACGACGCGCTCAACGACATGATGGGGCAGGAGGCGTATGCGCGGCTCTTCGAGCGGCAGGCGGTCGAGGTTGCGCCGCTGGCGTATATGCGCGGCAGGACGCTGAACGACGCCTTCATCATCCTGGACGAGGCGCAAAACACCACCTCCGAGCAGATGAAAATGTTTTTGACCCGCATGGGTATGGGCAGCAAGATGGTCATCACGGGCGACATAACGCAGATCGATCTGCCGCAGGGCAAGCGCAGCGGCCTGATCGAGGCGCTGGAAGTACTCAAGGGCGTGGACGACATCGCCATCACCTATCTGACGCATAAGGACGTCGTGCGCCACGAGCTGGTGCAGGCGATCGTCAAGGCATACGAAAGGCACGACAGGCAGGAAAACAAGAGGGGATAGGTTATGAAAAAACGACAGAAAGCCGAGCGGCACGCCGCGCCGAAAAACACGTCCCTGGCAATCGGGATTCTGACGGCGCTGCTATTGTACGCGATGCTGGCGATGGCGGTTACGCCCGAGCGGCTGGATTTGTGCGCAGGCGACATCGCGCCGAAGACCATCACGGCGCCGAGGGACGTGGAGGACGAGATCGAGACGGAGCTTCTGCGCGAAGCCGCCGTCAATGCCGTGCAGCCGTCCTATACCAGCGACGAGACGGTGATGAACGCGGTCATCGAGTCGCTGCGCGAGGCGTTTCAAAAGGTGACGTTTCTTGCGCAGCTCAATGTAGACGCGAAGGGGATGCGGATCGATATCACGCCCACGATGCGGCATCAGGCATTGGCGGAGATCGATCCGATAAAAGCGGAAGAGGCCGTGATCGACAGCGCGATCCAGTCCGATGCCGCGACGCTGCAGTCGCTCGCCAACATGTCCGTGAAATACGTCCGCGAAACGCTCTCCGCAAAGCTCTCCGAAGGGAAGGAGGCCGAGGCGGTCTCCAAGATCAAACGCGACCTCCAAAACGAGGGCTTTTCGGACGAACTCGTAACGCTCGCCGGCGCCGTCATTACGGAATACATCCGGCCGAATATGTTCCTGGACGAGGAGACGACCGAGGCGAACCGGCAGAAGATGCTCGAGGAAGTGGAGCCCGTCATCTACAAAAAGGGCCAGAATATCGTCCGCAGCGGCGAAGTCGTGACGGAAAACCAGATCGCCATGCTCAACAACTTGGGCATGTTGGCGGACCAGCTTCCGGATGTGAATCTCTATGTGGGCGTACTGCTTCTGCTTCTGCTCATCATACTCATCATGTGGGTGTACCTGTATGCGTTTGAGCCGGAGATGTTCGCCCAGCCGACCCGCATCGCGCTTTTGTGCGTGATTCTGCTCGCGTCCGTCGGCCTTACGATGCTTTTGGACGTTTTGAGCCCGTATCTCACGTTTTCCGCGCTCGGCGTCATGCTGATCGCGCTTTTGATGAAGCCCAGGCTCGCCCTGACCGCGAACGCCGTCTTGGGGATTTTGATAGGCGTCGTCGCCTCGCGCAACGCGGATCTGTATTCCACGGCGATGTTTTCCGCCATGCTGGGCGCTGCGGTCTCCAGCCCCGTCATCGTCATGATGCTGCGCAAAAGGCAGCAGCGAAGCGCGATTTTGATCACCGGCCTGGTCGCGGGCTTTCTCCAAATGCTCACGACGTTTGCGATCTGCCACATCACGAGCCCCGACATACATATCGCGACGGAGTGCGCGCTGTGGTCGGGCGCGGGCGGGCTCGTGAGCGGCATTTTCTGCATCGGCCTGCAACCGGTCTTAGAGAGTGTGTTCAACCTCGTGACGAATGCCAAGCTCATGGAGCTCGCGAACCCGAACCAGCCGCTGTTGCGCCGCCTCATGATCGAGGCGCCGGGCACGTATCACCACTCCATCATCGTGGCAAACATCGCCGAAGCCGCAACCGCCGCCGTCGGCGCAAACGCGCTGCTCGCGCGCGTGGGCGCGTATTATCACGACATCGGAAAGCTCAAACGGCCGATGTACTTCAGGGAGAACCAGATGCACGACAATCCGCACGACCGCACGGACCCGCGCATCTCCACCGCGATCCTGACCGCGCACACCGCGGACGGCGTGGAGCTCGGGCAACAGAGTCGCCTGCCGGATCCGATCCTGCAGATCATCGGGCAGCACCACGGAGATACCATGGTGGTCTATTTCTACGACAAGGCGATGAAGCAGGGGCTCGAGGTCGATCCGGCGCAGTTCCGCTACAAAGGGCCGAAGCCGAGAGAGAAGGAAACGGCGATCGTCATGCTCGCGGACACGGTGGAGGCCGCCGCGCGCGCGATGCGGGACAGCGCGACCAAGGAGAGTATGTCGGAGCTCATCCACAAGCTCGTGCGCGGCAAGATGGACGACGGGCAGCTCGACGACTGCATGCTGACCTTCAGGGACATCGAGCGCATCTGCGACGTGTTTACGACGATGATCATGGGCGTGTACCACGAGCGCATCGAATATCCGAACATCACCATCCCCCCGCGCAAGGAAGAAACGGAGCACGTGTCGAAGGACGAGGACTGCCTTCCCGAGCATATGTTGGAGGATGAGGAATGATTTTGGAGATTTCCAAAGAGACGGCGGGCATCCCCGAAGGGATCGAAACCGTCTTGGAGCGCGTCGCGCGCGCCGCATGCGAAACGGAAGGACTTTCGGGCATCAATGCCTTTTTGCGCATCGTGGACGACGAAGCGATTCGCGAAATCAATCGCGCGCAGCGAAACATCGACAGCGCGACGGACGTTTTGAGCTTTCCGTCGATTGAATATCCCGAGGGCAAAACGGCGCGACATTGCCCCAAGAGGCTCCGCCGCGAACAGGGCTTTGCGGGGGACATCGCGCTTTCTCTCGATACGGCAAAAAGGCAGGCGGCGGAATATGGGCACTCCATAGAGAGGGAGATGGGCTATCTTACGGCGCACGCGCTGCTGCACCTGTTCGGCTACGACCATATGGATGAGGGGGAGAAGCGCATCATGCGCGATATGGAGGAGAAAATCATGGCGAAAACCGATTTAAGGCGGGATGCGGAACTGTACGACACCCTGTTTCAAAAAGCATCGGAGGCGCTCGAGAACGCGTATGCGCCGTATTCCGAATACCGCGTCGGCGCGTGCCTGTTGGCGGACGACGGCAGGATGTTTGTGGGCTGCAACATCGAAAACGCCTCCTACGGCGCGACGATCTGCGCGGAACGCTGCGCCGTGTGCAATGCCCTTGCGGCGGGCGCGAAGAAATTTACCGCCATTGCCGTCGTGGGCGAATTTTCGGACGCATGGCCCTGTGGCGTGTGCAGGCAGGTGCTGAACGAGTTTTCGGACGACATGCAGGTGCTCTGCGGCACGGCGGGAAAGACCTATACCGCAGAGCCGCTGACGAACCTTCTGCCCCACTCCTTCGGCGGCGAGGAACTCGTAAAAGCGCTTCGGGAAAAGAAGACGGAAACGGAGAACAATCTATGAATGAAAATACATTCCGTTCGGGGTTCGTAGCGATCCTCGGACGCCCCAATGTGGGGAAATCGAGCATATGCAATGCCTTTGTCGGCGAAAAGGTCGCGATCGTCTCGGACAAGCCGCAGACGACGCGCAGCAAGCTGATGGGCATCGTGACCCGTCCGGACTGGCAGATCGTGTTCGTGGACACGCCGGGCATCCACAGGCCGCGCACGAGGCTTGGCGAATACATGGTCAAGTCCGCACAGGGCGCGAAGGACGGCGTGGACGCGGTGCTTGTCGTCGTGAGCGCGCAGCACATCGGCGCGGGAGATATGGCGATCATCGAGGAGGTCGGGCGCATGCAGTGCCCGAAGTTCCTTGCCGTGAATAAGGTCGATATCGCAACGGATGCGGACATCATGCCGCAGCTTGCAAAGCTTTCCGAGGTCGGGTTTGACGAGATCGTCGTCGTCTCCGCAAAGCGCGGGGACAATATGGAGCTCCTGCTCAAGATGCTTTCGGACGCCATGCCCGAAGGCCCCAAGTATTTCCCGGACGACATGATTACCGACCAGCCCGAGCGCGTGATGTGCGCGGAGATCATCCGCGAAAAGGCGCTGCTCAACCTGCGCGAGGAGATTCCGCACGGCGTGGGCGTGGAGATGCTCTCGATGGAGAAGATTTCCGATACGCTCACGGAGATTCACGCGAACCTGTACTGCGAAAAGCCGTCGCACAAGTCCATCATCATCGGAAAGCAGGGCGCGATGCTCGGGAAAATCGGGCAGCAGGCGCGCTGCGACATCGAAGACCTCCTGAACACGAAGGTCATGCTGAAACTGTGGGTCAAGGTGCGCGAGGACTGGCGCAACCGCATGGGCGATTTGCGCACGCTGGGATATGAGGATTCATGATCGTCACAAACGCACTGGTGCTGCGCCGCAGCGAGTATAAGGACAACGACCGCATGCTGACGCTGCTTTCGCCCGAACTGGGGCGCATCGATGCGATCGCGCGCGGCTGCCGCAGGCAAAAATCGCCCCTTTTGAACGCGGCGGAGCTGTTTACGGCGGGCGAATACGCCCTGACGGAGACGCGCGGGCGCTATAGCGTGCTGTCCTGCCAGGTGACGGACAGCTTTTTTCCGATCCGCACGGATGTCGACCTGTTGACGCACGGGGCGTATATCCTTTCGCTTTTGTATTCCGCGTCGCAGCCGAATCTGCCGAGTGAAGCGCTGTTTTTGTTGGGGCTGCACGCGCTCGCGCATCTCGCGTACGCGCCGCTGCCGCCGGCGCTTACGACATTTGGCTTTGAAATGCACCTGATGCACATCCTGGGGCAGTCGCCCTCTGCCGTGCAGTGCGTGCGCTGCGGGCGGGAGATCGAGACGGGGGGGCGATTTGACGCGCTCGCGGGCGGGGCGATCTGCCCCCGTTGCTTTTCGGGTGCGCCGCCGATTTCGGACGGCGCAAGGCGCATCCTCCACAAGGCGCCGCGCACAAAGTTTGAATCGATCGCCCTTTTGGAGGAACGCCCCGAATGGCGGGAGGCAGCGCGATATATGCGCGAATTCACACTCGACCACATGGAGGTGCGCCCCAAGGCGATTCCCGATTTGGAGGAGGACGCGCCGTGAAGGAAGATGTCATCGCGATGTACGAGGGGTATCGGGAGAGATCCATTTTGGGCGCGAGCAACTACGCCGCAGTCATCGGACGAAAGCTCGGTTAAACGCCGGGGAAACTTTTCTCGCCCCCTTGTAATCCCATAGAAACTGTGTTAAGATATGTTCGGTAGTATCCGAAACGCGCTGCGTTTCGCGAAAGGAAGGGTACAATGAAGAAGTTTGCGGCAGTGATCGGGTATGGCGGCATGGGCGGCTGGCACACAAGGCACATGTTGGACAGCGATGTATGCGCGCTTGCGGGCATTTACGACATCAACCCGCAAAAGAACGCGCTGGCAGAGGAGCGCGGCATTCATGCCTACGCGAGCGAGGCGGAACTGCTCGCCGATCCGCGCATAGAATTCGTGACGATCGCCACTCCGAACGACGTGCATGAGCCAATCGCGATCCGCGCGATGGAGGCGGGCAAGAGCGTCATCTGCGAAAAGCCTGTCACGCTTTCGATGGAATCGCTCGAGCGCATGATCGCGGCGGCGCAGAAGAACCATGTACTGTTTTCCGTGCACCAGAACCGCCGTTGGGATCAGGATTTCCTCGGGATGAAGCGGATCGTCGAATCCGGGAACATCGGAGAAATTGTCAACATCGAATCGCGCATCCACGGCTCCCGCGGCATTCCGAGCGACTGGCGCGCGCTCAAGCCCTATGGCGGCGGCATGCTGTACGACTGGGGCGTACACCTGATCGACCAGGTGCTGTGCATTTTCGGATTTGACAACATCAAGTCCGTTCGCTGCGATTTTGAACACATCACCACGCAGGAAGTGGACGACGGCTTCCACCTGACCATTTTCTTTCATGACGGCAAGCAGGCGTATATCGAGGTGCAGACGCTCAACTTCGTCGCGATGCCGCGCTTTTATCTGCGCTGCAAAAAGGGCACGGCGATCATCCGCGACTGGCAAAAGCCCGCAGAGATCGTCAAGTGCAAGGCGTGGCACGAGAGCGAGGTCATCCCGGTGCAGACCGCTGCAGGGCTGACCAAGACCATGGCGCCGCGCGACAGCGTCACCATCGACAAATACGAACAGCCGATCCCCGCCAGCGACGTACACGAATACTACCGCAATTTCGTGAAGGCGATGGACGGCAAGGAGACGCAGCTCGTCACCCACGACCAGATTCGCACGGTGCTCAAGGTGATCATGACCGCGTTCGAGTCCGCCGAAAAGGGCGAGACGATCAACTGGTAATGCGCTTTACGGAATAGAAAAACCGCCGCAAGGAACAATTCCTCGCGGCGGTTTTTGCGCGATCTTCTTCGTGATTTTTACGGTAAATCCGCATACCGCGGTCCGAGCTCCCCGCCTTGTATTCAAACGGCGTCTTAAACCAATACGATTGGGAATCTTGAAGCCGTATGTGTCTACACTGCCGGTTTCCATGTCCGACAGATGCGTTTGGATGATGCCCCCAAATCCCAATGGGGATCGTCTTCCTCCGTATACCTGCCGTGTATTTATAGAAAAGTATCGCGCCGCGAAAGTGTTTTCCTCGCGGCGCGATGGTGGTGTCATTCGGCTCCGAGGAGCTTTTTTGCTGTTTCGGCATCTCCCGCGTCGAGGAGCGCGCGAATCCTGGTTGAAGAGATTGTTTCGCCCTCATACAGCACGTCGTCTATGGCGAGGACGCCAAAGCCGTGCGTTTTTCCGAGCGAAAGGAGCGTTTCCACATTTCCCTTGCCGCCCCTTCCGAAGGCGTAATCGCGCCCTACCGCGAAGCACTGCACGCGGTATTCGGAAAGAATGCCCTCTATGAACGCTTCCGGCGAAAGGTTCGCCGTCTCCTTGTCGAACGGGCGCATGACGACCTCGTCAATGCCCAGAGAGAGGATGATTTGCCTTTTTTCGTCCGCAGACATGAGCGGCTCCGGCGCGGTCGAAAAGACGCTCTTGGGGTGGTTGGAAAAGGTGTAGACGAGGCTTCGGATGTCGCGGCGCTTCGCTTCCGCCGCGGTTTGTGCGAGCAGCGCCCTGTGCCCAAGGTGGACGCCGTCGAACATTCCAAGCGCCATTACATATGCATTCATCGTTTATTCCACCGTGATGCAGTTGCAGGGGCATACGACGGCGCAGTCGCCACAGCGCACGCACTTGACGGGATCGATGTGGGCGTAGCCGTTTTCGACCGCAATCGCGCCGTACTTGCACTCCTTCACGCACCTGCCGCAGCCTATGCAGGCGTTCATGCAGACCGCCCGCGCGACCCGAGCGACGTCGCTGTTGTGGCAGCGCACGATCACCTTGCTGGAAACGGGCAGCAGCTTCAGGACGCCCCTCGGGCAGGCGTCCACGCACATTCCGCAGGATTGGCACGCATCGGGATTGACCCGCGCGAGGCCGTCCTCGATAGAGATCGCATCGAAACGGCACACGTCCATGCAGTCGCCCAAGCCCACGCACGCGAAGCGGCACTCCTTGGGGCCGCCCGCGATGTTCGCGGCGATGGCGCAGCTCTTGTAGCCGTCGTAGACATAGCGGGTATTGGCGATGCCGGGGCGCCCCTGGCAGAGGACGCGCGCGACCATGCGCTCTTTCTCCTCGATGGTCACGCCCATGATCTCGGCGATCGCGCTCGCGGCGGCTTTTCCGGCGGGCGGGCAGCCGTCAGCCGGCGCCTTGCCCGCGACGACCGCTTCCGCAAAAGCGTCGCATCCGGCGAAGCCGCACGCGCCGCAGTTCGCGCCGCCGAGACATTCGCGGATCTTCTCGACGCGCTCGTCGACCTCCACGGCAAAAAGCTTGCTTGCGAGCGTCAGCAGCAGCCCGAACGCGAGCCCCAGCCCGCCGAGCAGCGATACGGCATAAATAATCGGCATAGCTTTTGCGCCTCCTTACTGCCCAAGCCCCGCAAAGCCCATGAACGCCACGCTCATGAGGCCCGCGATGATGAGGCTGATCGGAAATCCCTGCAGGCACTTCGGAATCTTGCTGGTTTCGAGCCGCTCCCTGATGCCCGCCATCAACGTGATCGCGAGGAGGAAGCCCAGCGCGCCGAAGACGCCGTTTAATACGCTGTAGCCGAGGTTGTAGCCCTCGGTTTTGTTGAGCACCGTTATGCCCAAGACGGCGCAGTTGGTCGTGATCAGCGGCAGATAGATGCCCAGCGCGCTGTACAGGGCGGGGCTGCTCTTTTTGAGGAACATCTCCACGAACTGCACGAGCGCCGCGATGACCAGGATAAACGTGATGGTGTCTAGATACTCCAGCTTGAGCGGGACGAGCGCCAGATAGTATACGATCCATGTGAACAGCGAGGCGAGCGCCATGACGAACGTCACCGCCAGCCCCATGCCCGCCGCCGTTTCGACCTTGCGCGAAACGCCCAGGAACGGGCAGCAGCCGAGGAAGCGGGAGAAGATGAAGTTGTGCGTCAGGATGCAGCTGACCATGAACAGAAGGATTTTGGTAAGTTCGTTCATACCCCAAGCCCCTCCTTTGCCCTTTGTGCCTTTTCAGCCTTGGCTACGATCGCGTTGAATGCGCCCAGCAGCAGCCCGAAGGTGAGAAAGCCGCCCGATGCGAGGATGATGATGATCATCGGCTCATACGAAGCGCCCATGACGTTCACGCCGAAGACGCTGCCGCTTCCGATCAGTTCGCGGATCGCGCCCATGAGCACCAGCGCGAGCGTGAAGCCCACGCCCATGCCGAGTCCGTCCATCGCGGACGCGAGCACGCCGTTCTTGCTTGCGAACGCCTCCGCGCGCGCGAGGATGATGCAGTTGACGACGATCAGCGGGATGAACAGCCCCAGCGCCTCATACAGCGAGGGGAGAAACGCCTGCATGCACATCTGAATGATCGTGACGAACGTGCAGATGACCACGATAAACGCGGGGATGCGCACCTTGTCGGGGATGAAGTTGCGCAAGAGGGAGATGACGGCGTTGGAGCCGATCAAGACGAAGGTCGCCGCGGCGCCCATGCCGAGCCCGTTGATCGCGCTCGTGGTGGTCGCAAGCGTCGGACAGGTGCCAAGCACCAGCCGAAAGATCGGGTTTTCGGTGATGATGCCGTTTAGAAACACCGATTTGAGGTTCGATTTTCCCTCAGCCATTGCTCTTTGCCTCCTTTCCATAGCCGTATATGCGCTCGGGCATGAAGCGGTCGATGAGCGGGGTGACGATGTTGCCCAGCAAAATGCCGTAAGTCACGCCCTCGGGATAATTACAGAAAGACCGGACGACCCAGATGACCAGCCCGACAAACGCCGCATACAGGAACTGACCGCGCGCCGTCATGGGGCACGTGACGTAGTCCGTCGCCATGAACACCGCGCCGAAAAGCAAACCGCCGGAGAGGATTGCGTCCGTCGCGCCCATGATGCCGCCCGATGTAAAGAGGCTCAGCACAAAGGTCGTCAAAATCAATGTCACGGGGATGCGCCACGAAATCGTCCTCGTGAGGAGGAGATAGCAAAAGCCCACGAGAATCGCGACCTTGCTGACCTCGCCGATACAGCCGGGAATCTCCCCGAGGAATTTCTGAAGCATCGTAAAATCCGCGCCCGCAAGCGGCGTGGCGGAGGAGACCGCATCCGCGCCGGGCAGCACGAACGCCGTCATGCGAACGGGCCACGAGGCGAGCAGGATGCCGCGCGCTGCGAGGGCGGGGTTCATGAAGTTGTCGCCGATGCCGCCGAAGAGCTGCTTGACGAGGATTACGGCGATGAAGCTGCCGATGACGGCGAGCCACCACGGCGCGGTCGGCGGGAGGTTCAGCCCCAAAAGGAGCCCCGTCACCGCGGCGGAAAGGTCGCCGATGCGGATCGTCTGCCGCGCCAAGAGCTGCCAGATCAGCTCCGCGGCGACGGCCGATACCGTGGAAATCAAGAGAATCCAAAGCGTATTCAGTCCGAAGAAATATGCGCCGGCCGCCGCGCACGGAAGGAGCGCGATGAGCACATTCCCCATGAGCGAGGCCGTTGATGCCCTGCCGCGGATGTGCGGCGCGGTGGAAAGTCGCAGAGGCATTGCTTATTTCCCTCCTTTTTTCGCCGCGAGGGCGATCTTGTCCTTCGCGAGCCTGAACGACGCGGTTAGCCACCTCTTGGAGGGGCAGGCATAGCTGCATGCTCCGCAGAGGATGCAATCCGTCACGCAGAGCTTTTGCGCCTCCTGAAAATCGCCGTCGTCGCAATACGGCTTCATGCGATAGGGATTCAGCCCGATGGGGCACACTTCGACGCACCTGCCGCAGCGGATGCAGGGCTTTTCGTCCACGCTCTTGGATTCCCTCACGTTGTAGACGACGATCCCGTTGGTGCCCTTGGCGACGGGGATGTCCGTATTGGGGCAGCAAAGCCCCGTCATGCCACCGCCGCAGGCGATCTTGCCGGGTTCCTCGCTGAAGCCGCCGCATTCGCCGATGACGTCGCCGATGATCGTGCCGATGCGAAGGCGGAGGTTTTCGGGCTGCCTGACACGGCCGGTCACGGTCGTGATGCGGTCGATGAGGGGCCTTCCGTCGATGACCGCGTCCGCGATCGCCGCCGCCGTCCCCACGTTTAAGACGATAGCGTGCACGTCGATCGGGAGCTTTCTCGTCGGCACCTGACGGCCCGTGACGACCTCGATCAGCTGCTTTTCGCCGCCCTGCGGGTACTTGGTCTTCACGACCTTAACCTCTACGCCGTTCCTGCCGCTCGCCGCCTGCCGAATGGCTTCGATGGCTTCGGGCTTGTTGTCCTCGATCGCGATGACGCCGCGCTTGACGTTGATCGCGCGCATCGCGGCGCGCAGGCCGTCCACCACGCGCGTGGGTTTTTCGCGCATGAGGCGGTCATCGGAGGTCAGGAAGGTTTCGCACTCCGCGCCGTTTAGGATGATCGTGTCGCAATACGCGCCTTCGGGGACCGAAAGCTTCACATGGGTCGGAAAGCACGCACCGCCAAGGCCGCAGATGCCCGCCGCCTTGATCGCGGGGAGGATCGCCTCCTTATCGCAGGTCTCCACATTGCCCAGCGGGTGCAGCTCGACCCATTCCTCCGCAAAGTCGTTTTTGATGGTGACGCACATCGCGGGTTCCGCCACGAGATAGGGGCGCGCCTCGACGCTCACGACCTCGCCCGAAACGCTCGCGTGTACGGGGATGCCGAGGAAACCGACCGGTTCGCCCACGACCTGCCCGACGAGGACGCGGTCGCCTTTCTTGACGCAGGGTTTGGACGGCGCGCCCAGGTGCATGTTCATTAAGAGGCAGACGGTGTCCGAAACGAAATCGCGCGTGGGCCTGTCCCGCGTGGGCCTCTTGCCCTCGTGGGATAGGCGCATGGGATGTACGCCGCCGCGAAATGTATTTTTCTGCAACTTCATCGCCTCCTATCGATCTGCCGCCGCGAGCGTCAAAAGGGTATCGCGGCAGGCGTTCACGCCGTCGACGACCGCAGCGGAACTGATGGTCGCGCCGGTGATGCTGTCGATGTTCTGCTTGAGCACGGCCTTTTCGGGTAGTCCCTCAAACTGTGAGGTGAACGATGCGTCCTTGACCTTTGCGCCGAGCCCCGCCGTCTCCGAGAAGGCGGAGCCGCCAACATTGATCGCGGCGATTGCACCTTCCGGTTCCATGCCGACGACGACCTCGATCTTGCCGCCGTAGCCGTTGACCGTGATCTGCGCCACGTATCCGATCGTCTCGCCGCTCGCCGTGCCGCGGTACGCGGCGTCCAACGCCGACCCTTCCGGGAGCGCGATTTCTTCAAAGGCGTCCGCGCCGGGGAGTGCGGCGGTGCGCGCGGCTACCGCCGCGAGGCGATTCTGCTCCTCGATACGCTTTTCGGTGAGGGCGTTGGTCACGCTCAGAAGCAGTCCTGCCGCGAGTGCTATGACGCACAGCACCACGTAGGCAGGCAGTTGTTTTTTCATAGACAAAAAACCCCTTTCCCGCAATCTCGATGCGACAAACTATAATGCATATATTGTAGCATTATTATGGCGAGATTTCAAGCATACGAAAAAATCTTGTCGGAATGGAAACGGAATTTACACGCCCGTCTCGGCGACCCCGATGCGCTCCGCGTCGTAGGGGACTTCCTGATAGACAAAATAGTTCAGCCAGTTTTGAAAGAGCAGGTTGGAATGGGCGCGCCAGCGGACATTCGGCGGCTGCGTCGGGTCGTCGTTCGGGAAATAGTGGTACGGCACGGGCACGTCCAAGCCCTTTTTGATGTCGCGCTCGTATTCCAATTTCAGCGTATTCGGGTCATATTCGCTGTGCCCCGTGACGAACACGCGCCTACCCTCCTTGGATGCGACGAGGTATACGCCCGCCATGTCGCTCTTGGAGAGGAGGAGCAGGCGCTCGTCGTTTGCGATATCCGCCTCGCGCACCTCCGTGTGGCGGGAATGCGGCGCGTGAAACGTCGTATCGAACCCGCGAAGCAGCGGATGGTTCGGCAGAAGCACCCTGTGGCGGAACACGCCGGAGCATTTTTGCGGCAATTCGTATTTCGGGATGCCGTACAGGTAGTACAGCGCCGCCTGTGCCGCCCAGCAGATGAAAAACGTGGAGAACACGTGCGTTTTCGACCAATCGATGATGTGCATCAATTCGTTCCAGTAATCCACCTCTTCAAAATCCAGCATCTCGACCGGCGCGCCCGTGACGATGAGCCCGTCGAACTTGATGTTTTTGATCTCGTCAAACGTCTTATAAAACGCCGTCATATGCGATTCGGGGGTGTTTTTGGAGATGTGGGACGCCGGGCGCAGCAGCGTGATCTCAACCTGCAAGGGGGTATTTCCGATCACGCGCAGAAGCTGCGTCTCCGTGATCGCCTTGGTCGGCATGAGGTTCAAGATCGCGATGCGCAGCGGGCGAATGTCCTGCGTCTGGGCGCGATTTTCGGTCATGATGAAGATGTTTTCCGCGCGAAGCGCTTCGACGGCGGGCAGGGTATCCGGTACTTTTACGGGCATTGGTTTATTTCCTCCTGTCGTTAATTTCCTACGCGCACGATGGCGCCGGAGGCGGGGTAGCTGCTCTTGCAGAGCACCTCGCGGCTGATCTCTCTTTCGTTCGCGTCGTAATACACCTTATAGGTCGTCGCTTTATATCCCTTGCGCGCCTTTTCGACGACGACGCTTTGGCCGGTAGGGAGCGTCGGATCGTAAGAAATGCGGTCGGCGCCGGGGGCGATGGTCGCGGTCTTCTTGGATTCGAGCTTGATGGTCACGCCGTCCTCGCGCAGCTTCCCGTAGATCGAGATGACGACGCGCTTTTTGCCCGTGACGGTGGCTGCGATATACACGGGCTCGGTCGACGTGTTTTTGAACTTGAAATCCTGGTTCGGCCAGTTGACCGCCGCGTCCTTCCCGATGTCGATATACGCGGAAGGGCGCGAGTGCGGCGAGCGCTCCACGATGGACAGGTCCGCCTTGACGGCGGCGTTGAACAGCGTCGTCGAGATCTGGCAGATGCCGCCGCCGACCTGATCGGTCGTGATCCCGTTTTCTATCGCGCCGGCGGGCTTGTACCCCTTCTCCGTCGTGCGCTTTCCGAGCGCCTCGTTGAAGGAAAAGGTCTCGCCGACGTCGATCTTCATGCCGCTGATCGTCCTGCAGGCGACCTTGAGGTTGGTCAGCCGCTTTTTCGATGAGGAGGAGGCGTTCGTCGTCGCGCTGGCGATTAAGCCGTATTGCGAGGAAATCTTTTCGGCTGTCTCCTGCGCGTCGATTTCGTATAGCGCGATGTCTACCGTGCCGCCGCCGCGCTTTATAGCGTTGTTGACGTCGCCAATGATCTCGTCCTCGTCGATCATCTGCCCGTTCTTCGCCTCCGTAAAGGTGAACGTGCCGCTTCCCGGATCGAAATTCTTGACCTGCGCGGCATATGCCTCCACGTTGTTCGCGCTCGCGATGGCTTCGAGCAGCGTTTTGAGCTTTTTCATGCTGTAGGAGCGCGGGACCGCGTAGTTTCTGTCGCTCAGCGTGCGCACGGTTTCGTATCGCTGCGCGAGCGAGCCGTACCGCCCGACCATCCACGCGCGCGCGAGCGGCTCGACATAGTCGCTCTCGTAGGCGAGGGAGTTTGCGTCCATCTCCCACGTTTCGCCGCGCAGGGCGAGGCGGACGTTGTGGGCGCTGCGCGCCTGCGCGTCGTATTCTGCCCAACGGTCTAACGCTTCGGCATAGGTTAAGGACGACACGTCCTTGCCGTCGATGAAGATGCCCGCATAATACGTGGGGCGATCGACCGCCTCGCGCATAATCATGTAATACGTGGAATCCCCCGCCCATGCGATGAGCGAGGCGCACAGGATGCAGATTACCGTGAGGGACAATATCGTCAAAGGCAGCGCCCACGAGACGGGCTTTCTCTTTACTTTCTTTATTTTCTTCACGTTTTTCAAGGCTTTTCCTCCGCGCGGGTAGTTCCCTTTATTATACAGGGAAATTTCGATTTTAACCAGTGCAAATCTGTTGATTTCCGTGTATAATCTGTGTGAGGTATCTGATTGTTCGATAAAGGGGGGCGTATTTCCGTGCGCATGCTCATCGGAACCTATACGCGGCTCGGCGGGGAGGGCGTACTCCTCGCGGACTGTTCGGAAACGGGGCTCACAAGGCTTTGCTCCGCGAAAGACCTTTTGAACCCCACCTACATCATCCCCACGCCCGACGGGCGGGGCTTCGTGACGAACGGGAAAAGCGATGCGCTTGATAGGGGCTATATCGCGCAATACGCGCTCGAGGGCGATTCGTTTACCCTCCTTGCAAAAGCCTATATCGGGCGGGACGGCGCGTGCCACATGGCGTTCTCGCGCGACGGGAGAACGCTGTATACCGCAAACTACCATACGGGCAGCATCTCCGTATTGCCCATAGAAAACGGCATCGTGCGGGATGCGACACAGGTGATAGACCATGTAGACGTCCTCGGGCGCGACGCGCACGCGCACCATGTGAGTATATCGCCCAAGGACGATGCGCTCTTGTGCGCGGTGGATTTGGGCTGCGACAGCCTGTTTTTCTATCGGCGAAACGGCGAAACGGGGCTTCTTACGCGCGCGTCGCGCATCAAATTTCAAACGGGTATGGGGCCGAGGCACCTGTGCTGGGCGAGGGCCGGCGAAAGGTGCTATGTGGTGCACGAGCTCGCGAGCAAGGTTTCCTATCTGAAAAACGGCAGGATCGTGCAGACCGTATCCACGCTCCCCGAAGGATATGCGGGGCAGAGTTATTGCGCGGCGATCCGCCTTTCGAAGGACGAAAAGCGGCTCTTTGCCACCAACAGGGGGCACGACAGCATCGCCATGTTCAGCCTTTCGGCGGACGGCCGCGCGCGCTTTGTTAAAACCATCCCGACCTACGGGGCGTACCCGAGGGACATGGTCGCGCTCGACGACGGAACATTCTTGTGTGCCAACCAAAATTCGGGCAGCGTGACCTGCGTCTCGCCGGACGGGGCGCTCCTTTGGAAGGAGGACGTCGCGGGCGCGGTCTGCATCTGCCCGATAGAAGCCGTTTGAGTGCGCCGGAAAAGCGGGGTTATTCCGGCTTTTCCAACTGCCGCAGCCGCCTGTGGATCGCGCGGGTGCGCGCGGAGGCGGTGTCCAGTTCGCCCGTCGCCTGCTCCAACTTCTGCTTCGTGCGCTCGAGCGCGTCGCCGTACTTGGCGAACTCCTCGCGCACGCTGCCCAGGAGGTTCCAGATTTCCTCGCTGCGCTTTTCTACCGCGACGGAGCGAAAGCCCATCTGCAGGCTGTTTAGAAGCGCGGACAGCGTCGTGGGGCCCGCGATCACGATGTGAAAGCGGTTTCGGCACTTTTCAAAGAGCTCGGGGCGCCTGAGGGATTCGGCGTACAGCCCCTCGATCGGCAAGAACATCACCGCGAAATCCGTCGTGTGCGGGATGCGGATGTATTTGTCCGAAATGCGCTTGGCTTCCGTCAAAAGGCACCTGTCCAGCGCCTGTTCCGCGCTCGCCTCGAGCGCCCTGTCGCCCTGCTCCCGCGCGGCGACGAGCCTGTGGTAGTCCTCCTGCGGGAATTTGGCATCGATGGGCAAAAGCACGCATTCGCCGTCGACCTTGCCGGGCAATTTCACGGCGAATTCGACGCGCTCCTTCTCGTTCGGCGCGACGGGGGTGTCTACGAGGTATTGCGACGGCGCGAGGTTTTCCTCGAGCAAGGTCTTCAGCCGCAATTCGCCCCAGATGCCGCGCGTCTTTACGCCCGAGAGCACGCGCTTCAAATCGCCCACGCCCTGCGCGAGCGTCTGCATTTCGCCCAAGCCCTGGTGTACGCGCGCGAGCTGCTCGCTCACCTGCCGAAACGACGCGCCGAGCCGCTTTTCGTTTGCGTCCTGCAGATGCGAAACGCTTTCGTTCAGCCTGCGCTCGATGTTCTCGGAGAGCATTTCGATGCGCCGCTCGCTGTTTTGCGCGCCCTCCTGATAGATTTTATACATTTGCGCGACGCTCTCGCGGGAATATGCGCTTTCGATCGAGATGCGCTCGATCAGCGCGAGCTGCTGCGCCTTCTGCTGGCGGCGATACTCGTAAAGCTGCCGCTGCATGCGCCCGATGCGCCAGGAGAGGAACGCAAACAGGAGCGCGCCCAATATGAGCGTTGAAACAAGCGACAAAAGCGCGGGATTGTGGTTCAAAAGCTCGAGCATTTAACCGTTCCTTTCCGTTTCGATGTCCGCGTAGCGCGCGGCGATGCTCTCCGCGCTGCGCAGCCCGTCCACCGCCGCGCTCATGATGCCGCCGGCATAGCCCGCGCCCTCGCCCGCGGGATACAGCCCGACGAGCGCGGACATGCGGTTTTCGCCGCGCAGCAGCCGCACGGGGGAGGACGAGCGTGTCTCCACGCCCGTGAGCACCGCATCGGGGTGCGCAAAGCCGCGCAGCTTCGCGTCAAACGCGCGGACGGCTTCGGCGAGCCCGTAATAGACGACTTTCGGAAGACAGGCGGAGAGCGTCGTAAAGCGCACGGAGGGCGCGTAGCTCGGGACGACCTCGCCGCATGCTTTGGACGGCCTGTCTGAGAGCAAGTCTTCCACCCGCTGCGCGGGCGCGGCGTATCCGCCGCCGCCCTGATGGAAGGCGAGGGATTCCCATTTGCGCTGGAACAAAACGCCCGCCAAGGGGTCGTCGCTTTCGTAGTCCGAAGGCTCCACGCCGATCAAAAGCGCGCTGTTCGCGTTGATGCCGTCTCTCTTATATGTGCTCATGCCGTTGGTCGCGACCATGTCTTTTTCCGATGCCGCCGCGACGACGGTTCCGCCGGGGCACATGCAGAACGTATACGCCCCGCGCCCGTTTTTCAGGCGCGTACTGAGCTTATAGTCCGCCGCGCCGAGCCTTGGATGCCCCGCAAACGCGCCGTACTGCGCGCGGTCGATAGACTGCTGCAGGTGCTCGATGCGCGCGCCGACGGAAAACGGCTTTGCCTGCATGGGCAGCCCCATTTCGCGCAGCATGAAAAACGTGTCCCGCGCGCTGTGACCGATGGCGAGCAGCACGTCGCGCGTCTCAAAGGTGCGGATTTGCCCTTCTTCGTCCGTCGCTTCGATGCCTATTACCGTGCCGCGCTCCGTGATGATGCCCGTGAGCCTGTGCCCGAAGAGCACCGTGCCGCCCATATTTTCTATCTGTTCGCGCATGGTCTTCACGACATAGGGCAGCCTGTCGGTTCCGATGTGCGGCTTTGCCTCATACAAAATCTCCTCCGGTGCGCCGCAGGAGACGAACTGGCGCAATACCGTTTCGATGTGCGGGTCGGAAATGCCGGTGGTGAGCTTGCCGTCCGAAAACGCGCCCGCGCCGCCCTCGCCGAACTGGATGTTCGATTCCGTATTCAGTTCGCCCGTTTCGGAAAACCGCTTCACATCCCGCTGCCGCTGCAATACGTCCCGCCCGCGCTCCAGAACGATCGGCTCCATGCCGCGCCGCGTGAGATCCCACGCCGCGAACAGCCCGCAGGGACCGAGCCCCACGACGATCGGGCGATGCGGCACCCTGACGCGGGGAAGCGTTTCCGCGGCGGGCGCGCTTTGCAGAGCTTCTCCGACTGCTCGCGCGCGCACGGAATAGACAAAGCGGACGTCGCGCTTGTTTCGCGCGTCCACGCTGCGCTTGAGAATTTCTATGGAAAGAATGTCCTTCGGCCGCACGGAGAGCTTTTTTGCACACGCCGCGCGGATTTCATTTTCGCCGGAATCGAGCGGCAGGGCGATGTTGTTTATAACGGGCATATCTATGTATCCAAGCCTTTCTGTATCAAAGGGGTTCTTTTCCTTCATGCAGCGAGCGCGCCGCGTTCTCCCCGGCGCAAAGCCCGCTCGCCCACGCCCATTGCAGGTTGAAGCCGCCGCAGTCCCCGTCGATATTCAACAGCTCCCCCGTTGCGTACAGCCCCTTGACGATTTTGGATTCCATCGTGTGCGCGGAAAACAAATGCGTGTCGAGCCCGCCGACCGTCACCTGCGCCTGCGAGAGCGGCTGCGTGCCCAGAACTTCGAGCTCCCAGCCCGTCAAAAGGCGGGAAATGCGGCGAAGCTCCTCCTCCGAAAGGGACTGTGCGGGGCGGGAGAAGGGAACCGCGCCCGCGAGTTTCAGAATCGTCTGCCCGATGCGCTTGTTGGTAAGCCCCGCGAAAAAGTGTTCGAGTGACCTCGCGGGAATCGCCTCCCGCCGCGAGGCGAGCAGCGCATATGTAGCATCTTCTGTCATTGCAAGCACCTTCATGCGCACGAAGACGCGCCTTCCCTCCGCAATGGCGACCGATGCCGTGCGGGAAAGCTGCAATACGGGCGGCCCCGATACGCCGTACTCCGTAAAGAGCACTTCGCCCGTTTCCGTCCGCCGCACCTGTCCATCCACGAGTATGGAGATTTCGCCCGTGTATTTGATGCCCTTGAGCGCGCGGATCGGCTCCGTTTCGGTCTTGAGCTGCACCAGCGCGGGGAGGCACGGAAGCGATGCGTGCCCGAGGGGCGCGAGCAGCTTCGTGCCGAGGTTCGTGCCGCCCAAATTCTGCGACGCGGGCCCGCCCGCTGAGACGATGACGCGCCTTGCAAAAACCGCATCGCCCTTTTCGCAGCGCAGCGAAAAGCCGCCCTTTTGCGCCGCGATGCGGGAGACCTCGCACTCCGTCTGAACTTCGATATCCTGCTCCGCAAGGCTCAGACGCAGCGCATCCAAGACGGAGGACGCCTGTTCCCCCATGGGGTATACGCGCCCGCCGTCCTCCTCAAACGTCTCCACGCCGATGGACGAAAAGAAATCGCGCACGGCGCTCGGCGGGTATTTTTCGAGCGCGGGCACGACAAAATCGGGGTCGCCGTGGTAATAGGTGCGATCCGACAGCATATTGGTGATGTTGCACCTTCCGTTTCCGGTGGCGAGGAGCTTCTTCCCCAGGCGCGGCTGCCTCTCCAAAATGCAGATATTTCCGCCCTGAAGGAGCGCTTTTGCGCGAAGGGCGGCGACCATGCCCGATGCGCCGCCGCCGATGATTGCGATATCGTACGCCATTTTTATCTACATGACGATGCCGAGCCTGTCGAACAGGCTGCCCCCCGAGAGCACGCACAGGTTGTGCAGCGCGCGGGAGCAGGCGGTGTAGAGCCTTCTGCGCTCGCCGTCGGTCAGATCCGTATCATCCGGCCACGCGACGACGACCGCATCGAATTCCAGCCCCTTCATCAGGGAATAGCTGCCGATCACGATGCCGTCCGTTTCGGGCAGCATGTCGTTTCGTTCGCCGGTGAGGAGCGTCTTTTGCGGATAGTACTGCGCGATCTTCTGCGCCGTTTTTTGGTCGCGCGTGACGATCGCAATGCGATGGCAGCCGCTCTCGCGGAATTTGTCCACGACCTCCGTGAGCGCCTTCTTGCTGTACGGCATGAGGAACGGCCATTCGCCCTCGCGCCCCACGGGGAAGACGGCAGAGAGCTCCGGCAGGATCGCGTTGCACAGCCGCGTGATGGGGAGCGTCGAGCGGTAGGACTTCGTGAGGGTAATGAGCGGTGCGTCGTCGTCGCCGAAGCACGCGCCCCAGCGCGTCGGATCGCACGGGGGCATCCCCGGGCAGGTGCGCTGGTTGGGATCGCCCAAAATAGTGACGTGCGCCTTCGGATAGTAGAGCCTGAGCGCCTTCAGCGCGATTTCGGGATAATCCTGCGCCTCGTCGATCAGAAGGTGCATGATCTGGCGGTTGGCCGTCGCGAATCCGAGCCGCAAAAGCAGATATACGATGGCTGGCGCGTCTTCCCACAGGATCGTGTTCGTTTCGGCGTTCTGCGCGGCGAGAAGCGCGATGTCCTCGGAATAGTTTTTCACGCTCATCGCGTACAAATCCACGGGCCTTAGGGAGAGCAGCGCCTTGATCTGATCGCGCACGGGCTTCAGGCGCTGCGAAACCGCCAGTTTTTTCGCAATCTCCAGTTCCTTCCCGCGATAGTCCTTGATGAGGAGGTCTTCGTACTGCTTGGAGAGGATGTCCGACCAGTTTTCCATCCGCGCGTCGATGACGGCGCGGATGCGCACCAGCCGCAGCGCGGGGTTGAGCATGCGGAACTGCACGCGGAACATATTCTCCATCTCCTCCTTGGAGATCAAAACGTGCTTTCCCAGCGCGATGTCCTGAAAATCGGGGCCATTTTCCGTAAAGCGGACGGCGAACTCCTCCAGCGCCTCGCAAAACGCCGCGCCGCTCTTTTCGCGCACGCATTTTCTGCGGAACGCGTTGCTTTCAACCAGCAGATGCTCCTGCTGGCGGAGCGGATGCTCGATATCACGGCCGATGATTTCTTTATAGAGCGAGTGCAAAACGACCATTTGCGTGTTTTCCTCGCCCAGCTCCGCGAGCACGCCCGAGATGTACTCCGTGAACGCGGCGCCCGGCGAAATCACGGCAATGCGGTTCGCGTCGATGGAATCCCTTTGGTGGTACATGAGATATGCCGCGCGGTGCATCGCGACGCTTGTCTTTCCGGAACCGGCGCTGCCCACGACGGAGAGCACGTTGCTCTTTTCGTAGCGGATGGCGGCGTTCTGCTCCTTTTGAATGGTGGAGACGATGTTGCGCATGTGCGCGGAGGTCGTGCGAGAGAGGATGTCGAGCAGCATTGCGTCGTCGATGGAGACGTCGGTATCGACGAAGTACTGCAGCTTTCCGTCCTCCATGCGGTACTGCCGCTTGCGCGTCATATAGCCCGAAATGGTGCCGGACGGCGAATCGTAGGAGACCTCCCCGGGCATGGAATCGTAATACAGGCTGCATATGGGCGCGCGCCAATCGTGTACGAGCAGCGCTCCGTCCGTATTTTTGAGGCTGTATAGCCCGATCACGATCTTTTCGAGTTCCCTTCTCCCGTTCTCGCGAAAGTCTACGCGCGCGAAATACGGATTCGTCAGCATTTTTTTGTATCGCGCCGCGAGCTCCTGCGTGAAGGCCTTGCGCACGAGGAAGCGGTCGATCTCCGTGGAAAGCTGTTCGAGATCCTGCGGAGACAGCGCCGTCGGCTTTACGCGAAGTTCCTCCCATGCGTCGCTCAGCAGCATGCGGATGCTCTCGTCATGATACTCCGAATAGCCTTTGTATCGGCTCACCACGGCATAGAGCAGTTGTTGGACAAGGGCGGTATATTCCTTTTCCAGCCGCAGCTCTTCGGAATATTCCATATGCGCCCTCCTTTCGGGCAGAGTAGTATATACTGTATTATACCACAGGAGGTGTACGCAGGGCAACACTTTTTTCTCCGGCGCGGATTTGCGGGGACGGCAACGCCCCGTCCGCGCTTTTTGAGGCGGGCGGGGCGTATGCTGTTTTGTGCGGTGTATTTTCGTTATGCCGCGCCCTTTGGCAGGGCGCTTTTGAGCGCAAGGAAGAGGTAGACGATGGATGCGCCCAAAATGCAGTGGCCGATTCCGGCGATGCCGGATATGGCGGCGTCCATGCCGCGGGAAAGGTTCGTCCCCAGAACCTGCAACACGCCGCGCACGAGCATCATGACGACCATGAACGGAAGGCCTGCGGTGTGCAGGGCGAGGAATGTCTTAAACCGCTTCGTCTCCAAAAGAGGCAGCTGCTTGGCAAACAGCGCCGCGATCAAAAGCAGGAACGAACCCATCAGCAGCAGGTGCGGGTGCACGAACGCCAACACGGTGCGGCCTTCAAAGCCGTTCCACTTGGTAAATTCGCGATAGAACACGCCGCCCGCCAAGGCGAACATGGCGTGGAGGAATGCGCGGTTTATGAGTTTTTTCATCGTACAGTCTCCTTTTTGTCTTGATTTCGCATATCCAAGTAGCCGATAAGAACCGTCCATACATACGCAATCGTCTTGGGAATCATCAGGATGCCGACAGGGGGATAGATATCCGCAAACAGCACCACCGGGATGTAGAAGGCAAAGCTCAAAACGATGGTGAGCCACATGTGGCGGAAGGCGCGATCGTTATGCTCCTTGGCGCTGCGATAAAACAGCGCAATGATCAATGCGCCCATCATGGCAAAGGGGATGTTGCGCCAAATGCCCCAAGACAGCGGGGGATTCGGGGAAGTCCACCCGTTCTGCGGGAAAACGCATAGTGCGATGCGCAGTATCGCGAGGGCTAAGACGGCGAGCGTGAGTTCGCTGCGCCCTTCGACATGATACCGCAGGCGCCAGACGAGATACAGCAGCACGTAAAACCCCGTCATGGTGATGGAGGTGATGAACTTTCCGTTGCCAAGCGCGGCGACGTGGTTTGCCAAACCGTCCGTCAAAAGCGCGTAGGCGCGCGGAACCAGATGGAAGGCATCCCCGCTGCCCAAGGTGACCGCCATGATGCCGAACAGGAGATACTGCCTGCGCCCGTTGCTGTTTTTGATCATCAGGATGCCCAGCGTGATTACGGTGGAAAGGTACAGGATGTCGAATACGGTTTCCATGATTCCCTGCATGGTTTCGCCCCTTTCTTTACCCACGAAGTTCGCAAAAGGCGTCCCAAGTTCTCCGTGAAGGGATGCCTGCCTTTTGCCGTTGTGTACAAGAACCATTATAGCGAAAATTGCCGAAGTGTCAAGAAAATTTGCAGAATTTTAGCGTGCGTGAAGGAAAAACGCCGTTTTCCTTACGCGAACGCGCAAATTGTGCCCGAAGAGTGCGTCATAAAAACCGCGTCGCGGCTGTCTTTCCGTGTTCAAAGCGCTGAGGAATGCCGCCAAAACCGTGCGAGCATCCGCTTCAGCTCGGAAACGGTCTTTGCGCTCGATACATTCCAGTGCGGAGGGAGGAGCGCCTCATAAAATTCGCTGCAATACCTGTCGTCGATGAGCAGCACGCAGCCCATGTCCTCCTCCGCGCGGATCACGCGGCCCGCAGCCTGCAGCACGCGCTCGATGCCGGGATAGGTGTAGGCGAAATGCGCGCCGCAGCCGTCGCCGTCGTCCGTCAGTTCGCGCAGCACCTCCCGCTCAAACGTCGGCTGCGGGATGCCCACGCCCACGATCGCCGCGCCCGAAAGCAGCTCCCCCGGAAGGTCGATTGCCTCGGCGAATACGCCACCCATCACGACGAGTGCGAGAAGCCCCTGCTGCCGTTTTGCCGCGAACTCCGCAAGGAACATTTCCCGCGCCGCATCGTCCATGCGCGGCTTTTGCGAGAGGATTTGCAGGTTCCCCGCACGAAGGCGTATCTCCCGCTCTACAATCTCTAAATAGCGGTAGGACGGAAGGCACGCCAGGTAATTGCCCCGCCGCGCGCCCGCCATCGCGAGGATCGCCTCCGCGACGGAGGCGGCGCTCTGTTCGCGCATGCTGAACCGCGTGGAGATCGGAAGCCGCGCGACGAACAGATTTTCCTGCGGGAAGGGGGAGGGTAAATCCAGCAGCGCGTCGCCCTCCGAGGGGTTCACCCCCAGCATGCGCGCGTAATACTCCATGGGCGAGAGCGTCGCGGAGAAGAGGACGCTCCCCCCCACGCGAGAAAGGCACTTTGCGAGGTATTTGGACGGGTCGTAACACCACAGCCGCATGCGCACGTTTTTGTCCGCCGTCTTTTCCGTGAGCGCGCGGTGTTCGTCCGTGTATTCGTCGGCGACGCGCGCGAAATCGAGCGCCATGAAATAGACTTCGCGAAACAGTTCGCTCACCGACGCTTCGGAGAGGAGCTTTCCCGCCTCCTCCGTAAAGGCGAGCGCAGCATCGCTAACGGAAAAATCCGGCTCCAAATCGCACGCGGGTTGTTCCAACGCCTTGCCCGCGCGCCGAAGCTTGTCCGCAAAGAGGGAGAGTGTTTCGTACACCGCGCTCTTCTTTGCGGCATCGCCCAGCGCGGCGAGTTCCTTTTTGAGCGCGCGCAGTGTATTCAGGTCGATCTCGGCGGAGAGCATGCCGCGCGCGCGGTCGATCAGGTTGTGCGCCTCGTCGATGAGGAGGATCGAATCCGTCTTCTCCATAAAATATCGGCGCAGCTTCACGCGCGGGTCGAACGCGTAGTTGTAGTCGCAGATGATCACGTCGCACGTCTCGCTGAGGTCGAGCGAGAGTTCAAACGGGCAGAGTTCGTGCCTTTCGGCGAGCAGGTCGATCGCCTCGCGCGAGAGCCTGCCCATGGATACGGCCTCACGCAGCGCTTCCCGCCGCCTGTCGTAGTAGCCGATCGCGCGCGGGCAGAGCATGGGATCGCACCTGCCGCCGGGCATTACGCATACCTTTTCCTTTGCTGTCAGGCGCACGCTGGAGATGACAAGCCCCCTCTCGCGCAGCCTGTCGAGCGCATCCTCCGCCGCCTGCGCCGCCGTGCCGCGCGCCGTGAGGTAGAACACGCGGCTCGCGAGCCCCTCGCCCAGCGCCTTGATGGCGGGAAACAGCGCGCCCATCGTCTTTCCGATGCCCGTGGGCGCCTGACACAGCAGGTTCGCGCGGTTTTTGAACGCGATATAGCACTGCACCGCCATATCGCGCTGCCCCTGCCGATATTCGGAATACGGAAAATCCAGCGCGCGAAAGGTCGGCACTTCCAAATCCCTTTGCGCATCCAAGAGGCGCAGCCATTGTACATACGGGAGCGCCGTGCGCAAGAACATCTCCTCGAGGTATGCGCGCGTCCTGCGCCGCGTAAACGAAACCCTGTCGCCCACGAGGTTTGTGTAAACGATGCGTACATCGACCCCGTCCAACTGCCGCTGCCGCGCGAGCATAAACGCATAAAGCTCTGCCTGCACCCAGTGTACGGGATAGTCGTCCTGCCGGATATCCGAGGGCGTTCGGCGCGTGGTCTTGATTTCCTCGACGAGCGGCGGGGATGCCTCCTCGTCCAGCCCGTCCATGCGCCCGTACAGCGTCAAAAGAAAGCCATGTACCTCCGCTTCGAGGGAGATGGGCACTTCATGGCGGAACGACTTGGGGTACTGCTTTTGCAGGAGGACATGCGCCTGCATCCCCTCCCGCATGCGCTCGACGGCGTTGAGCGCGGCAAACAGGTCGCCGCCTTCGCAATAGAATTCCGCGAGCGTGCGGACGTTTACGCGATGGGACACGGCTTTTCCTCCTTCCAAGCGGCGTGAATGCGGCGAAAAAACGCGGCATGGCGCGGCAAAAGCGCAGCCATGCCGAAAAGAACAAGTACCTGCAAAGCCTTCGTCATTTGCTGCCCTTTTCGAGCCAGATTTCCGCGTACACGCCCTCCTGGGATGCCTGTATGCGGTTTAGGCGGAGCAGCTCCAAGAGCGCCAGGAACATCGTGACGACTTCGTCGCGGCTTTGCACGTCATCGAACAATGCGGAAAACGCGCAGCGCCCCTTGCGCACGCGCGACTGGATGCGCGATACGCAGCCCTGCACGGTATAGGTGTCGCGGCGCAATTCCTTCGCGGCGCGCTCCTCGACAAAGGTGCGGTTTTGCAGCCGCTCCATGACGCGCGAAAAGGCGTTTGCAAGCCCCTGCGTCGTGAGCCCCGTAAGCTCCACCGTCGGCGGGGGCAGCGGGAACTCCTCGGGCAATTTCGTCACGAGCAGCTTTGCCGCCTCCTCGAGCGGGCGCATCTTTTCACAGAGCTCCTTGAACGCCTTGTATTCCGTGAGCTGGCGGATGAGCGCCTCCTCGGGCGATTCCTCGCCCTCCTCCACGGCGGGCGGCGTGGGAAGGAGCGCGCGCGACTTGATTTCGATGAGCGTCGATGCCATCTGCAGAAATTCGCTCGCGCTGTCCATATCGAGCATCGAAAGGTCGCTGATGGATTCCAGATACTGCTCCGTGATCTCCGAAACGAAGATGTCCCGAATGTCGATCTTCGCGCGGCTGATGAGCGTCAGAAGCAAATCCAGCGGCCCGTCGAATTGTTTCAGGGAAACGACATATGCCATACAATACGTTCCTCACAGGAAATTTTGGAGCACGGCGTATGCGGCGGCTCCGATCCCGTCAAAGGCGTGTCCGATCACGAAACTGAGCCCCTTCCCCAATGCGCCCGTAAACACCAGGGCATACAGGATCGCGCGCCCGATCGTCGCGGCGTTTTGGCTCGCAAAGAGCGAGCCCTTAAGCACGAGGTGGTTCAGCAGGTGATAGCCGTCCAGCGGCGGCACGGGCAAGAGGTTGAACAGCGCCAGCGACAGATTGATCACCGCGAAAATCTGCACCATCTCAAAGAGATAGTCCGCGTACTTTCCGAACACCGGCACGATCAGGCTATCCCCCATGGCGTACGCATAGCGAATCGCGACATCGAAGGGGATGTAATACTGAGGATCCACATCCTGAAAACCGATGCTCAGATATTTCATTTCCTCCGGCAGGGCCTTGATCGCAGCAAAGACAAAGGAATACATGATGATGCAGCCCAATATGCACATCAAAAGGTTTGCGAAGATGCCCGCCATCGAAACCAGAAGGTCGTCCCTGCGCGGATGTTTGAAGTTGCGGGGATTGACGGGCACGGGCTTTGCCCAGCCCAGCCCCACGATGAACAGCATCAAAAACCCCAACGGGTCGATGTGGCGAATCGGGTTTAGCGTCATGCGACCCGCATTATACGCCGTGTCGTCGCCGCAGCGATAGGCGACATAGGCGTGCGCCGCCTCGTGCACCGAAAGCGCAGTGAGGAACGGGATGAGGCTCAGGAGCAGTTCCCGCACAAATTCCATCAGATTGAAGTTTGAAAACCCGCCTCGAAAAAGATCCAGCAGCATGTGTTTGTCCCTTTCTTTTCCCTTATTCCATCCTTCTGTGGAGCGTGAACGAAAAGCGCGAGCCTTCGCCCTGGCGGCTTTCGACCCAAATGGTTTCGCCCATGCGCCCCAACAGTTCCTTCGCGATCGACAGCCCCAGCCCCGAGCCGTGCGAGGAGTGCGCCTTGTCCACCTTATAGAACCTGTCGAACACGTACGGCAGGTCGCTCTCGGAAATGCCGACGCCCGTATCCGTCACCGAGACCGTCACGACGTCACTTTGAACGTCCGCGTCGATCGAGATCGAGCCGCCCGGCGGCGTGTATTTGAAGGCGTTGTCCGTAAGGATAACCAGTACCTGCTCCGCGCGGTCGGGGTTCGTATAGACGGGGGGGCTTTTTTTCGCGCGGTCTGTAATGGAAAAAGTCTGTCCGTTTTCCCGCGCCTTCGCGGTGTATTTTTCGTTCATGTCCCAGAGGATTTCCGCGAGATCGGTATCGGTTTTCGTGAGTGCAACCGTTCCGCTCTGCAGCCGCGAAAGCTCCATCAGGTCGTTGATGAGGCGCGTAAGCCGCGTAATCTCCCGAAGGATGATGCCGTAGTACCGCTGGCGCGCGTTGTCGTCCTTCACGAGGCCTTCGCTCATCGGCTCGACGAGCGCGCGGATGGCGGTGAGCGGCGAGCGCAACTCGTGGGAGACGTTTGCGACATAGTCGCGGCGCGTGCGCTCGAGCCGTTCGCGCTCCGTCACGTCCGAAAAGAGACCCACCGCGCCCGAGATTGCGTTGTTCCTGCCGTGCAGGCACGTGATGGTGATTTGGATGATGCGGTCGCCCGATTCGATTTGTTTGACGAGCGCATCGCCTGTGGAGAGCACCGTATCGAAATCCCCGCGGACATCGGACAGCGCGATGCGCATGCCGTCCATGGCGGGGTTGCTCAGCGTGACGCGCCCGAGCGCGTCCATCGCCACGATGCCGTCGTTCAATTCGTCCACGACCTGCTTTAGGCGGTTGCGTTCCAACGTCGCCTGCTGCAAAAGCCGCATCACTTCGCCCGACATCGCGTTGAGCGCGCGGCCGAGCTGACCGATCTCGCCGCGCTCGGAGCTGTCCGCCTTCACGGAGAAGTCGCCGTCCGCCATGCGCATGGCGGTGTCGCGAATCCGCCGAATGGGGTAGACGATGCGCCCGATGGCGTAGAAGTTCAGAAGCGCCACAAAAGGCAGCGACAACAATAGCGAGAAAAACAGCGTGCTGCTTAGGCTGCCCATGGCGATCAGCGCCTCGTACAGCGGCATGATGAGGACGAGCGCGCCCGTTTCCCGCGCACTGAGCGCCACGGGAACGCCCACGCCCACGAGGTTCATGTTGCGGAACGACTGCGTCTTGGAAAAGCGCAGCGCGCCGCTTTCGATCACGGAAAGCGCCGCGGCGTGCATGATCTCGGCATAGTCCTTCCTTCCGTGGTCGTTCGAAAAGAGTATGCTGCCGTCCGCGTCCGCGAGCAGCATCGCCGAATCCAAAATCGCGGAGAGCGGTGCGAGGTCCGAGGGCAGCATGGAAGCAAAGCCGTCTTCGAGCTGTTGGGACGCGACGAGGGAGAGCGATTGCGCCTTTTGGAGCATTTCGCTCTCCTTCATCTCCGCAAATACGTTTCTGCAGATGTAATTGAACAGCGCGGACGTAAACAGCGCCTCGACGATCAACATCAACAGCGACGTGCGAAACAGCCGCGAAAACAGCACATTGCGCTTCATTCGAGCGCCTCGAACTTATATCCCACGCCGTACACGGTCTTCAGCGCCCACGGCACGCCCGTCTGCGGCAGCTTTTGCCGAATGCGCTTGATGTGCGTGTCGACGGTGCGCGTGTCGCCGAAATAGTCGTACCCCCATACGCGCGAGAGGATCTGCTCGCGGGAAAACACCTGCCCGCATTTGTCCGCAAGGAGGTGCAGTATCTCCACTTCCTTGGGCGTAAACGCCGCGGGCTGGCCTTGCACCTTTACCTGATAGTTGGAAAGGTTGATTTCGAGCTGCGGCAGGCGGATGACGCCGTCTTCATTTCCCTGCGGCTCGCGGTAGCGGCGCAGCACGGCGCGAATGCGCGCCAGCACCTCGCGCGGGCTGAAGGGCTTTACGATGTAGTCGTCCGCACCGAGTTCCAGCCCCAAAATGCGGTCGATCTCTTCGCTCTTTGCCGTCAGCATGATGATGGGCAGTTTCTTTTTTTTGCGGATCTCGCGGCACACGTCCGTGCCGCTCATTTTCGGCATCATGAGGTCTAAAATCATGAGATCGGGCGATTCGCTCTCCGCCATGCGCAGCGCTTCCTCACCGTCGTAGGCGGAGGCGTGCGCATAGCCTTCGTTATCGAGATACAGCGCCAGCGACTCGTGCACCACGGGGTCGTCGTCGCAAATCAATATCGAGGGACAGCCTGCCATATTTGTACACTCCCTTCCTGAGGTTCGCCTTTATTATACGCTATTTGGGCGCGTTCCGCAACAAGCGGCGCGCGAATTCACAAGGAATCCATTTTTCGTACGCAATTGACAGAGGAAAGCTACAATCCCTCTTTGAGCGCGCGCAGGCGCTGCGCGATCTCGTCGTATTCCTCGAGCAGTTTTTCGGGCGAATCGCCCTTTTTCGGACGCGACATGCGCGCTGCCGCGTCCGCCATGCGCATTTCGAGGGACATGATCTGCATTTTGATTTCCTCGGCATCCCTGTCGCCGCGCGACAGCCTGCTTTCGTACTCCCGCATCGTGCCCTCAAAGGTCGAAAGCTGCCTGTTTTCGAAGAATACGAGCCGATCCGCCGTGCCCTCGACGAAGCGCCTGTCGTGGCTCACCAAGAGAATCGTGCCGGCGTATTGCGCGAGCACCTCCTGAAGCGCCTCGAGCGCGAACAGATCCAGGTGGTTGGTCGGCTCGTCCAGAATCAGGCAGTTGATGTCCGATACGAAGAGCCGTGCGAGGGCGATCTTCGCGCGCTCGCCGCCGGACAGGACGGACGTGCGCTTGAACACGTTGTCCCCGCGCAGGTTCAGCCGCGCGAGCACCGTGCGCACCTCGCTCTCCGAAACGACGGCATCCGCAAGCGCGTTTTCGAGCGCGGTCTTGGAAAAATCGAGCGTCGTATCGGAATCCTGCCCGAAAAAGCCGATTTTGACGCCGGGGCTGATCCGGACGCGCGGATCCCTGTCCAAAATGCGCCGAAGCAGCGTCGTCTTCCCGCAGCCGTTTTCGCCCAAGAGCGCGGTGGTCTTGCCCGTCGCAAGCTTCATCCCCGCGTTTTCGAGCAGGGTGCCGCGCTCGGGGAAGCGGATCGTCATGCCTCGCACCTCGATCGCCGTCTTGGCGGCGACGGACGTAAACGCACCCAGCCGCATGCGTATCGAAGGGTCCTCGCGCGGGCGTTCCTTTTTCTCGAGGCGCTCCAGCCGCGATGTAAGCACCTTGCGGCTGCGGTGGAGGCTCTCTTCCACCTCCGTCGCGGAGCGCCTGTGCAGGCGCGCCTCGCTGTTGCCCATGCGCTTGGGGAGCCTGACGCGCGATGCCGCCTCCTTCGAGCCCTGAATCGAGGCGCGCAGCCGCGCCTGCTCCGACCTGTATTGGTCGTACTCAAACCGCGCAAATTCGCGGCGCCGTTCCTTTTCCGCGCGGTAGGCGGTGTAATTTCCGGGGTAGAGGGCAATTTTGCCGTCCTCCAACTCCGCAATCTTGTTGCAGAGCCCGTCGAGCAGCGCCCTGTCGTGGCTCACGAGGACGAGCGCGCCGTCGTAGTCGGATAGCGCCTTTTCGAGGAGCTTTACGCCCTCCGCGTCCAGATCGCTCGTCGGTTCGTCCGCGAACAAAAGCCGCGTGTCCCTTTGGAGCGCCGCGGCGATGCGACGCCGCGTTTTTTCGCCGCCCGAAAGCGTCTTTGCGGCATCGCGCGCCATGAATTCGCTCGCCGCGCGCCCCGTCAGAACCGCGTTGTCCTCGTTTTCGTCTGCCTGATGGATGAATGCGAGCGGCACGAACCGCCGAACCTGCCCCGCGTCGGGCGCGCGCTCTCCCGCCAAGACGCGCAGGAGAGTCGTCTTCCCCGCGCCGTTTTCGCCGACGAGCCCCACGCGGTCCCCCTGAAACAATTCGAACTTTTCTATATTCAAAACCGTGCGCAGCCCGAAGGACACGGCGATGCCCTCCGCGCTCAAATACAGCTGCATAAAAACGCTCCTCTCCTACGGGCGCGCCGGACGAAACTGCACGACAAAAAAACAGCTCTCGCGCGGAACCTGTCGCAGCCGTCCGGACACGCAAACAATGCCCTAATTAGGGCGCAATACGTGTGCCGAATCAGATGCGATCGATCATGCGTTCGAGACCTGTCCTTTCTCAATAGTAGGGGTTTTCAAACCATAAAAGCTCCCCCGTCCACGTTATAGTATACAACGGGAAGGGGGATGCTGTCAAGCGAATTTCCGGCGCATACAGGGCGACATCATTTGCTTTGAGAAGAGGCGAGTGCGATACATTAATATTTCGTTAACCAAAAGGAGAATCGCAAGAAATGTCGAATAAATCAGCAGAGGTGAGCTGAATGAAACGAATAGATATA
>JBMNUF010000002.1:0-203621 GCA_050946115.1 Christensenellales bacterium | reverse complement strand
TCTTGTTGTGCGTTTTTGTCGTAAATCCGAGCTTTTTTACAGCCCCCTCTCCGTCTTTGTCAGACTAATTGCAACCCCGTCGCGTTTAATCTGAAAATGTTGCGTTTACTTTGAAAACTCACCTAAATTCGGTCTCCCGCCGAAAAGCGCGGTGGGAGACCGAGACAAACGAAATATACTCACCCCAAAGCCTTTCGAATCAATTCGACGTAGCGGCGCACCTTCTCGCAGGAAGCGGAGACGCGGTACACGTCGCGCTGGGCGATCTCGAGGTGGCAGCCCTTCGCGGCGCGGGCGGTTTTGCCGATGTGCTCGAGCACGGCATCTTCGTCTAAGGTGTCGCCGACGCCGAGCAGGTTGGGCGTGGGCTTCCGCAGGTACACGACGTTTTTGCCCCGCAGCGCCTCGCCCATGAATTCCTCGTCGCACCAGGGGGAGATGGAGATTTTGCGCAGGTTTTGGAGCGCATCCAGCCCGTTTGTCCAGAGCGCGTGGACTGCCTCGCAGCAGCCGTAGGACAAAAGCCCGTAGTTTGCGGAGATTCGCTTGTAGGCGGGCAGCACGAATTCCTTGTACATCTCGGGGGAGATACCGCTCGTCTCCTGCGAATCCAGGTATCCCCAAACGTCTCTCGTCGAGGCGGGTACATCGGGCAATTCGTCCGTGAAGCAATAGGTTCCCTGTGCAAGGTGCTCGGAGCCCTTCGTGGACATCAGCGCGCCGCTCGACTCGATAAGGCGGAAGAACTCGATGTAGTCGTCCGCGAGCATGGAGAGCATCTTGTGGAACAGCTCGGGATAGTCGTACATGGCGACGAACATATCCTCCATCGACATGATGTGCACGATGTCCTGCATGGGGCAGGCGTACAGGGAGAAGCCGACGCGCTTCGCGGGCAGGATATCGCCGAACAACTCGTTCAGATAGTCCACGCGCGTCTGCGCCGCGCCGATATCCACCGAAAAGACGGATTTTCCGAGCTTGTGGAAATCCTCCTCGAGGTCGGAAAGATACGGAATGAAATGGTGGCCGAGCGCCTGATCGCTCGCCAGTTCGCGCTTGACCTCGAGCCCGAACGGCAGAAAGTGCGTGCGCGGCATGACAGGGAGACAGCCCTCGACGAGCGTGTCGTCGTGAAAGGTATCGAAATTGATGGTATTGGAAAGGAACATCCACTCGAGGGCGCGCGCCTCTTCGCCCTCGCATTCGAGCATCTGCGGCAGCAGATCGTCCGCAAATGTCCAAAGCTCGATGCGCACCAGCGGCCTCGTATTGGGCTCGAAGCGCCCGTGCGCCTCCCAGTCGCGGCGAAGGGACGCCATTTGGGGCGTTTCGGAGAGTTCGCGCTGCTTCTTCGCGAGCGTGCGCAGCCTTTCGAGGTCTTTCGCGGAAATTGCCATACATTCGTCCTCCGTTCGGAAATATGCGTTAATACCCTTCGGGGAAGGAGATCGCCCTGAGCGCGTCCGTGAGCGCCTGCTTTTCATCGGGCGTCATGGTCGGGCGGGGGCGGTTGCTGTCGCCGATGTCGTATCCGCGCAGCGTCAGCGCGTGCTTGACCGCCGAAATCACGTCGTACCGCAGGAGAAGCTCTATCACCTCGTTCGCGCGCATCTGCAGGCGCAGCGCCTCCTGCACGTCGCCCCTCTTCCATGCGTCGTATATGCCGACGTAGGTCTTCGGCATGATGTTGTAGGTGCTTCCGATGCCGCCGTCCGCGCCCATCATGAGGCCGAGCAACAGCGTTTCGTCGGGGCCGTTGATGACGTTGATGTCGCCGCCCGCGAGCTTTTTGTAGCGGGACATGGCGTAATAGTCCGTATTGGTGTATTTCATGCCGACAAAGCCGGGGATGTCGAGCATTTTTTCGACGGTCTGAACGGGCAGCGGCGCGCCCGCCAGGGGAGAGGCGTAGATGAACATCGCAAGGCCTTCGGATGCATCGCTCATCGCGCGGTAATAGTCGAGGATGCCCCTTTCGTCGTAGCGATAGAAAAACGGCGGCACGGAGGAAAGGCCGTGGCAGCCAATCTTTCTGCTGTGCGCGGCGAGCCGTTTCACGGTCGAAAGGTCGGCGGCGGCGATGTGGTTGATGACGTTGAGCCCCTTCGGCGCGCAGGACACGACCAGTTCTGCGAACTCCATGCGCGTCTGCGCGTCAAAGGTGACGCCCTCGCCTGTGCCGCCCAGGATGTAGTAGCCGGTGATGCCCGTTTCGCCCAGATCGCGCACGAGCCGTCTTGCGACCTCTTGTCGCAGCTTCCCGTCTTCGTCGACCGGCGTTACGAGAGCGGGCATGATGCCCGTGAAAAGGATTCGAGACATGGTGCCGCCTTCTTTCTGCTGAATATGGAAACAGTATAGCACAGAATGCCGCCTCGGCGCAACGCGGCGCGCGAAAAAAACGATTACGAATAAAAATTCATCAAATTGTAACGATTGTAATATATTTATAATATAGAAAAAGGTTGACAGGCGGGCGATGAGCCTGTATAATTTGGTCAGATGCCTGAGGTGTGCGCCACGTGACTGCTTTTACCCACATCATCATAAAAGGATTCCGGGTCGGTCGATGGATGTCAAGCCCGCTTCGACGGGAAGACAGAAAGTCCCCGCAGGTTTCCGCCCTGCCTGAGTGGCGGGTGAAAAAGCGGAAGCGAACGGCATTTCGGGTTTTCTGCGCGAGGCGTAAGCCTCGTTTTTTCATTGGTAAGGGGGATGCGCTTGAAAAAAACGCTCTTGTGCGCGATATTGTGCCTGCTCGTGCCCTGCATCGCGCTTTGCGAATCGGTCGGGATCGCGTTTCCGAAGGGCGCATTTTTTGACGACGCGGCAAAGCACATCGCGGAGATTTTGCAGGCGGACGGGATCGAATCCGCCATCGCCCCGCTCGAAACGCTACTGACTGAAGGCGATTGCGCCGTAATCCTGCTGCATGCGAACGCAGTTCCCGAGGGCGCGCCCGCCGATGCCTATATCGCGGCGTTTTTGTGCGCGCCCGAAGGGGCGGACTGCGCGATCCAGTTGGATGCGTATCTCACGGGCGCGGCGCAGGCGAGCGCGATGCTCGAGCATCTTTCCCAAACGGACATCGAGATGCCCTATAAAGTCGCGCTCTCCTACGCGGACGACAGCCGCGATTCGCACATGCGCTTCCTCGGCGCGCGGGACGTGCTGCAGCCGTATATCAATAAAGAAAACGTCGTCTATGCGTGGGAGACTGACGACGCACCCGACATGATGCTTACGGACGAGGCGGGGCTCGTTTCGCTGTACATCCGAAACAGCGAGATGCTCTGTCAAAGCGCTGCGGACGCGCTCAAGGCGCTTCTGCGCGGCGAAACCCCGCCGTACAACGACCAAACGGAATACGGCGCGCCCGCGTGGATTTTGGAGCCGAGCCTCGAAGAATTGCCGGCGCTGTTCGGGGATGCGACGGAGGAGCAGGAGAACTGAACGGGGACATGCGCAACTTTGTTTGCGCAGACGGGAGGGGTTTCATGAAAATCTACGGGAAAAACGTGCTGCTGCCGGAGGGCTTCATGCGAGACGGAGTCGTAACGATCGAAAACGGCACGGTTACGGGGATCGCAAAGGGCAGCGATGGCGATTTGCATTGCGAATACGTGGTACCCGGCCTCGTCGACCAGCACATACACGGCGGATACGGCGTGGATGTGACGGATGCCGATGTGCCTTCGCTCTTGTCGTGGCTCGACTTTTTATTCAAAAACGGGGATACGCACATCCTCTTTGGACTGTCCACCCATTCGCCGGATGCCATGCGCGGCGCGCTTCAAACCTGCAGGGAAATCATGGCGATGCAGAAGGACGGGGCGCGCGGGGCGCGGGTCGACGGCGTACACCTCGAGGGGCCGTTCATCAACCCCTCGGTACCCGGCGCGATGCGGGCGGACGCCGTGCTGGAGCCGACGATCGAAAACTATCAAAGGATTGCCGAAGGGTATGAGGACATCGTCCGCCTCGTGACGCTTGCGCCCGAGGTGCGGGGCGCGGGCGAACTGATTCGATACCTCGTCGCGCGCGGCGTGAAGGTTGAGGCGGGGCACACCGCCGCGAATTCCGAAGAGGCGCTGGAGGCGTTTGAAAACGGCATCGACGGCATCACGCACTTCTTCAACGCGTCCACACCCATACGGCACAGAGAACCGGGGATTTTGGCGGAAGCATTGGTGAACGAAGACATATATTGCGAAGTGATCGGCGATTTTGTCCACCTGCATCCCACATCCGTAAAGCTGATCGCGACCTGCAAACTGCCCGACCGCATGATTCTCATTTCCGACGCGGTATCGACGGCGGGGCTGCCCGACGGGGAATACGGGGATGGGGCGGACGCGGTGGTCGTTCGGGGCGGCGTGGCGCGCACCAAGAAGGGCGCCCTCGCGGGCGGCGCATCGGTCCTCATCGAACAGGTGCGCAACATGATACGGCTCGGCATGGCGCCCGAGCACGCCTTCCGCGCGGCATCGACAAACCCCGCGAGGTATCTGAATATCTCCGGCGGGAACATCTTCATCGGCGGCGAAGCCGATTTGCTGTGCCTCGACGGCGAACTGAAGCCGATGGCGACGATCCTCGGGGAGAAGAGAATCTGCGGTCACGGATAAGCGTTCGCCGTTCCCTTTGTCGCGACGAACCGAATGGTTTCGGCGGAGAAGCCGACAATAAGCCCGTTACAGCGGTTTTTTCCCGGGCTTTCTGGGGTAGGCGGCGGGCGTCGGCCGAGCCTTTTCCGCGACGAAGAGCACGTGTTCCCAGTCGCGGTTCGGGATGTTCACGGGGACGATTTCGCACTTGCCCGCGCCCAAGATGCGCAGCGCGTTTTTCGCCTCGTCCGCCTCCTCCGCGCATTGGGGACCTTTGTAGGCGATGAGCCTGCCGCCCGTCTTTACAAACGGCAGCGTCCATTCCGCAAGCGCATTCAGGCGCGCGACCGCCCGCGCCGTCGCACAGTCAAACGCCTCGCGGTACAGCGCGCCGTGCCCCAGATCCTCCGCCCTGCCGTGGATCGCTTCGGCATGTAGGGAGAGCTCCCGAATCACCTCGTTCATGAAGGAAACCCGCTTTGCCTGTGCGTCCAAAAGCACGATGTGTACCTCGGGCATCGCGCACGCGAGCACGATCCCGGGAATGCCCGCGCCCGCGCCGACGTCGATCAGGCTGCGCATCCCTCTCGGAAACGCCCCTACGGAGAGCGGAGAGAGCGCGTCCAGATAGTGCCTGTACACCGCCTCGTCTTCGCCCTCCATGCCGCGCACCAAGTTCATGCGGGCGTTCCCCTCGCGCAAAAGCGCATCGAATCGGGCGATTTTTTGGGCGGCATCTCCCGCAAGCGAAATATTTATGGCCATAGAACCGGAAATGAGCACGTTTTCAATCATATTTTAACCACCGCGAAGCATTTTTCTGTTATTATAACATGTGGAGTGCCCCTTGCGCAAAGCCTGTCGGCGAATTTTCCGTTATATGGCGGAAAAGACGGGAACTTTGCCGAAAACGGAAGTGCGCAGGTTTGGACTTTTTGAAAATCAAAGCTTGGAGGGATTTTAATGGGTGTTGAACGCAATCTGCCCCTCATCCGTGAGCGTAGACAGGCGCTGCTTACGGGCGAAGCCGATCGCATCGCCGAACAGAAGAAGCTGAATAAGCTGACGGCGCGCGAGCGGATCTCTGCGCTGTTCGATCAGGGGTCCTTCGTGGAATTGGACACGCTGGTCGGCGGAAACATGGGCGCCGGTGTCGTCACGGGCTACGGCCTCGTGGACGGACGCCTCGTTTATACGTTTGCGCAGGATTACACCGTGCTCGGCGGAGCCGTCGGCGCGGAGCAGGCGCGCAAGATCAACAAGGTACAGTGCCTCGCCGCGAAAACCGGCGCCCCCTTGGTCGCGATGTTCGATTCCAAGGGCGCGCGCTGCGCGGAGGGCATCGCCTCCGTGAGCGCATACGCGCAGATCGCGCAGAAGACGGCGCAGCTTTCCGGCGTCGTTCCGCAGATCGCGCTGGTGCTCGGCCAGTGCGCCGCGAGCGCGACCGCCATCGCCGCGATGTTCGACGTCGTGATCGCATCCGACGCCGTGCGCATGTATGTGAACGGCCCGCAGGTCGTCTCCGCGAACAAGGGCGAGCAGGTCTCCGCCGAGGATTTGGGCGGCGCGAAAGCGGTCGCCGAAAACGGGCTCGCGAACCTGACCGCCAAGACAGATGGGGAAGCGATCGCCCTTGCGAGGACGGTGCTCTCCTACCTCCCCGACAACAGCCTGGACGGCGGCCTCATCGAGGACGCGCACGACGACATGAACCGCGAAACGCCCGTGTTCGAATCCTACGGCAAGGTCGAGGACATGCACCAAGTGATCGCGGAAATCGTAGACAACGGCACGTTTGTGGAGTTTTCCGCGGAATATGCCAAGGACATGATCGCGGGCCTCGCGAAACTCGGTGGGCATTCCGTGGGCATTATCGCCAACCGGCCCGACCTGGACGAAGGCGCGCTGACGGCGGCCGGCTGCGAGAAGGCGTCCCGCCTTGTCGCGCTGTGCGACTGCTTCAACATGCCGGTCATCTCCTTTGTCGATACCGTCGGCACCGAGGTCGCCTGTGCGTGCGGTCAGGGCAAACTCGCCCGCGCCTGTGCAAAGCTCGCGGGAACTCTGTACGACGCAGGCGTCGCCCGCATCGCGCTCGTCACCGGAAACGCGGTCTCCACGGGCTACATGGCGCTCGCGTCCCGCGCCGCGGCGGACATGGTGTTCGCGTGGCCCGGCAGCGTCATCTCTCCCTTTACCGCCGCGCAGGGCGTGCAGGTCACCATGGCGGACCGCCTTGCCGGTGCACAGGACGCGCTCGCCAAGAGGAAGGAACTGGAAGAGGAATACAAAAACAACGTCGCCGACGGCATCGAGGCCGCGAAGCTGGGCTTGGTGGACGACGTCATCGAACCCGCGCAGACGCGCCAGATGCTCTGCGCCGCCGTCGAGATGCTCTCGGGCAAGAACGAGACGCGCCTGCCCAAGAAGCACGGAAACCTGCCCGTTTAAGGCGGAAAGGCGGATGTACAGATGAAATTCACATTTGGTCTTACGGTCATGCTGCTCGGCCTTCTGATCGTTTTCATCGGGCTGATCCTGCTGATCATCATCGTGGAAGCGATTTCTCGGATCGTGAACAAGGCGGCGAAGGAGAAGGAAGCCCCTGCGCCCGCCGTCGAATTGCCGGCGCAAGTCGCGGCGGAACCCGAGCCCGAGGAAGTGCAGGAGGACGAAAATATCCCCTATGTCATCGCGGCGGCGATCGCTGCCTGCGAGGACAGCACTAAGAAATTCGTCGTGCGCAGCGTGCGCCGCGTAGGAAGCGGATGGGCGGCCAATGCCCGCCGCGAGCAGATCATCGTCTATTGATTTTTTGAGAATCGCGAGGAGGATATCAAAATGCGTAAATTCAACATCACCGTGAACGGCCTGACCTACGAAGTCGAAGTCGAAGAAATCTCCGCAGGCGCGCATGTGGCAGCGCCCGCGCCCGTCGCAGCGCCCGCCCCGAAGGCGGCTCCAGCGCCCGCCCCGAAGGCCGCCGCGCCCGCGCCCAAGGCAGCGCCCGCACCCGCGGCTGCCGCGCCCGCAGGCGCCGAGACGATCAAGTGCCCCATGCCCGGCACCATCATGTCCGTGAACGTGAACGCCGGTGATAGCGTGAAGAAGGGGCAGGTTCTGCTGATTCTCGAAGCCATGAAGATGGAAAACGAAATCATGGCTCCCCGCGACGGCGTAGTGGCCTCCGTCATGGTTTCCAAGGGCACCTCCGTCAACTCCGGCGATGCGCTCTTGGCTCTGAAGTGAGAAACAGAGAAAAGTGTCAAGGAGGTAGGGATTCCATGAAAGCACGTTCCGTCGGCAGGGCGCTGCTCGCGTTGCTGCTGATCCTTATGTGCCTGTTTGGCCTAACCGCCTACGCGGAAGACGCGGCCGTGGAAGAAGCCGCAGATACCGCCGTTGCGGCCGAGGCGACGGCTGAGGACACAACCGCGGAAACCGCCGTTGCGGAAGATGCGGTGGCTGAAGAAACGGCTTCCGAAGAGGAAGCGGATAAAACCTATACCATCGATTTCAAAGAGGCGCTCGTAAAGCTTTGGAACTCCACGGGCTTTTCCGCCGGCACTTGGCAGCAGTATGTGATGATTCTGGTGTCCTTCGTGCTGCTGTATCTGGCGATCGTCAAGCAGTTCGAGCCGCTGCTCCTCCTGCCGATCGCGTTCGGCATGCTGCTTGCGAACCTGCCGCTGGCGGGGATGATGAACCATCCCACGTATATCGGCTTTGAGACGCTCGAAGAGGCGATCGCCTACGCCAAATCCGTCAACAAGGACCTCTCGTCCATCGTCAACGGATATTGCGAGAACCTTGGCGCAATGGGCTTTCAGGTTCCCGACAAGAACGGCGGACTTTTGTACTATCTCTATCAGGGCGTAAAGCTTGGCGTCTACCCGCCGCTCATATTCATGGGCGTCGGCGCGATGACGGACTTCGCCCCCCTGATCGCGAACCCGAAGTCCCTGCTTTTGGGCGCTGCGGCGCAGCTGGGCATCTTCATCGCCTTCATCGGCGCGATCCTGCTGGGCATGACCCCGCAGCAGGCGGCATCCATCGGCATCATCGGCGGCGCGGACGGCCCCACGGCCATCTTCGTCACCACGCAGCTCGCCCCGCAGATGCTCGGCGCGATCGCCGTCGCGGCGTATTCGTACATGGCGCTGGTGCCGGTCATCCAGCCCCCCATCATGAAGGCGCTCACCACGCGGAAAGAGCGCCAGATCGTGATGGAGCAGCTGCGCCCGGTTTCCAAGACCGAGGTCATCATCTTCCCCATCATGGTGACGGTCGTCGTCTCCCTCATGCTGCCGGATGCCGCGCCTTTGATCGGCTGCCTGATGCTTGGCAACCTCATCCGCGTGAGCGGCGTGACGGAGCGCCTCTCCAAGACGATTCAGAACGAACTGATCAACATCGTGACCATCTTCCTGGGCACCACCGTCGGCGCAACGACGAACGGCGAAACCTTCCTGAACGCGGAAACGCTTACGGTTCTCGTCATGGGCGTGTGCGCGTTCGCGTTCGGCACGTCGGGCGGCGTACTGCTCGGCAAGGTGATGAACAAGTTCAGCGGCGGCAAGATCAACCCTCTGATCGGCTCGGCGGGCGTTTCCGCCGTCCCGATGGCGGCGCGCGTTTCGCAGGTCGTCGGACAGAAGGAGAACCCGGGCAACTTCCTGTTGATGCACGCAATGGGCCCCAACGTGTCCGGCGTCATCGGCTCCGCGGTCGCTGCCGGCGTGTTCCTGTCGCTATTCAGATAATAAGGAGGGCAATGCGATATGGCAAAAAAGCTTTTGATCACCGATACCATTTTGCGCGACGCGCACCAGTCGCAGGCTGCGACGCGCATGACGCTGGACGATATGCTTCCTGCATGCGAAAAGCTGGATAAGGTCGGCTATTATTCCCTGGAGTGCTGGGGCGGCGCGACGTTTGACAGCTGCATCCGCTTCCTGAACGAGGACCCGTGGGTGCGCCTGCGCAAGCTGAAGGAAGCCCTGCCCAAGACGAAGCTGCAGATGCTCTTCCGCGGGCAGAACATTCTGGGCTACAAGCACTATGCCGACGACGTGGTGGACGAGTTCGTCCGCCTGTCCATCAAAAACGGCATCGAAATCATCCGCATCTTCGACGCGCTGAACGACCCGCGCAACCTTCAGACCGCGATCCGCGCCACCAAGAAGTACGGCGGCATCTGCGAAGCGGCGATGAGCTACACCATTTCCCCCGTGCACACAGAGGACTATTTCGTAGACCTCGCGCGCGAACTGGAGAAAATGGGCGCGGACAACATCTGCATCAAGGACATGGCGAACCTGCTTCTGCCCTACACGGCGGAGAGCCTCGTCAAGAAACTGAAGCAGAACCTCAAGCCCGAAACGCTCGTACACCTGCACACCCACAACACCGCAGGCATCGGCGACATGACGAACCTCAAGGCGGCAGAAGCGGGCGTAGACATCGTGGACACGGCGCTGTCGCCCCTTGGCAACGGCACCTCCCAGCCCGCGACCGAACCCTTGGTCGCAACGCTCAGGGGCACCGAACGCGACACGGGGCTTGAACTCAAGCTGTTGACCGAGATTGCCGCACACTTCAGGGATGTCGCACAGGCGCTCATGCAGCGCGGCACGCTCGACCCCAAGGTTTTGTCCGTGGACATCAATACACTTCTGTATCAGGTCCCGGGCGGCATGCTGTCCAACCTCATCAGCCAGCTCAAGCAGGCGGGCCAGTCCGACAGGTTCTACGAGGTGCTCGAGGAAGTGCCGCGCGTGCGCGAAGACTTCGGCTATCCGCCGCTGGTCACGCCCACCAGCCAGATCGTCGGCACGCAGGCCGTCATGAACGTGCTCGCCGGCGAGCGCTACAAGATGAACCCGAAGGAGTCGCAGGCGCTCATGCGCGGCGAATACGGTAAGCTCCCCGCCAAGGTCAACGAAGAAGTTCGCCACAAGATCATCGGCGATGCGGAGGTCATCACCTGCCGCCCCGCCGACAACATCGGAGACGAGCTCGAAATGTACCGCAAGGAGTGCGCGCAGTACTACCAGCAGGAGGAGGACGTGCTCACCTACGCCCTGTTCCCGCAGGTCGCCACCAAGTTCTTTGAGTACCGCCAGGCGCAGTCCATGAAGCTGGATAACTCCCTGTTAGATAAGGAAAACAAGGTCATGCCGGTATAAACCGCAGAAAACAAAGCGGAACCGCTCGAACGATCGAGCGGTTCCGTTTTTGCCGTAAAGAAGGACGAGGATCGCGGCGTATAACCGGTATGGAGCTTCCGAGTGCGCGGATCCCCAGATAGAGATTAACTTAAACCATGTAAATAAATAACATATTTGCCCCAAATGTTGTGCGAGGGTTGATGAATTGCTTTAAGTAGCTATTGACAGCTGATGAAATATGAGGTACAATATATAGTAGTTTGATACTGTGATATCAGTTTTTGTTAGCGGAGGGCATGATCCATGGCGAGCGTTCTTCAAATGGAAAGCAGCGAAAACCTCGTGGAGATCCGCGATCTGGTGGTAAGGTTTCGCACCGACGAAGGCATCGTCAGCGCGGTGAATTCCGTGAGCTATGACATTCCGATCGGTAAGACGATGGGTATCGTGGGCGAATCGGGATGCGGCAAGTCCGTTACGAGCAACGCCATCATGCGGATTTTGCCCGAAAACGGCTGGATCGCCTCGGGGCGGATTCTGTTCAACTCCCTTCTGGGCGTGTTCGACATCGCGCGGCTTCCGGAGAAAGACAAGCGCTTGGTGCAGCTGCACGGGCGCGAGATGGCGATGATCTTTCAGGAGCCGATGACATCCTTCTGCCCGGTATATACGATCGGGAACCAGATTATCGAGGCGATCGCGCTGCATACGGATATCCCCAAGGGCGAACGCAAAAACAGGGCGATCGAGCTTTTGCACAAGGTGAAGATCGCAAAGCCCGAGCAGCGCGTGGACGAATATCCATACCAACTTTCCGGCGGCATGCGCCAAAGGGCGATGATCGCCATGGCGCTCGCGAGCAATCCCCGCCTGCTCATAGCGGATGAACCGACCACCTCTTTGGACGTCACCGTGCAGGCACAGATTTTGGACCTGATGAAGGACCTGCAGTTGGAATTCGGCATGTCGATTTTGATGATCAACCACAATTTCGGCATCATCGCCGAGACGTGCGACAACGTGGCGGTGATGTACCTCGGGGTCATCGTCGAGTCGGCGACGACGAAGGAACTCCTCGAAAACCCGAAGCACCCCTATACGCAGGATTTGTTCCGCTCGATCCCACAGGTGACGGACGAGCGGGGCAGGAAGTTGACCTATATCAAAGGCAATGTGCCCGATGCCTACATGATTCCCGAGGGCTGCGTCTTTTTTGAGCGCTGCCGCAAGGCGCAAAAGGGGCTGTGCGACAAGGCGGCTCCGCCCGTCACCGACCTCGGGAACGGGCATACGGTTTGCTGTTATCGCTGGGATGCCTGATTGGGAGGGACGATTCATGCCGAAACAGATTTTGAAGGTGACGGGACTGCGCAAGTATTTTCCGATCAAGAAGGGCTTTTTCAATCGGACGGTCGGCTATGTGAAGGCGGTCAACGACATCGACTTTGAGATCAACGAGGGCGAAACGGTGGGCCTTGTGGGGGAGTCCGGCTGCGGCAAGTCCACGACGGGCAACTGCATCGTTCGCCTGTTGGATCCCAGCGCGGGTTCCGTGATCTATACGTCGCGTGAGGGAAAGACTATCGATTTGGCGACGGCAGACAATAAGGAAATCCGCCCGTTTCGCGAAGAGATTCAAATGGTCTTTCAGGACCCGTTTTCCTCGCTCAATCCGCGCATGACGATTCAGGAGATCATTTCGGAGCCCATGGGGCTTTTTCGCACCGTTCCGAAGGATGAACTGCGGGACAGGGTTTCGCAGCTCATGAAGCGGGTCGGGCTGCGCCCCGAATACATGGTGCGCTATCCACACGCGTTTTCCGGCGGACAGAGGCAGCGCGTCGGCATCGCGCGGGCGCTGTCGGTCAATCCGCGGCTCGTCATCTGCGACGAATCGGTCTCCTCGCTCGACGTGTCCGTGCAGGCGCAGGTGCTCGGCTTGTTGGAGGATTTGCAGCAGGAATACAACATGAGTTACCTATTCATTGCGCACGACCTGTCTGCCGTCAAGCATATTTCGGACAGGATCGTCGTGATGTATGTCGGCAAAATCGTGGAAATCTGCGAGACCGAGGAATTGTATGCCCGCCCCATGCACCCATATACCGAGGCGCTGCTCGGCTCCGTCCCGAAGCTCGTTGCGGATAAAAGCGTCCGAAAGGCGACGCTCGAGGGAGAAGTGCCCGATCCGTCGAGGCCGCCCGAGGGCTGCTTTTTCCACCCGCGGTGCAAATATGCGACGGAAGAATGCAAAACATGCGATATGAAGCTGATCCCCGTAGATCCTGCCGATCCGCTGGGACACCGCACCACCTGTATCCGCTTCAGGGAGCTTTCCCTGAAGGGAGTCAACTGATCGAGTTCTTTGCGGCGCAGGCCGCATGGAATACATTACCGAAAGGAGAGAAGAACCCCATGAAGAAAACCCTATCCATCCTCTTGGTGCTCGTAATGGTTCTCGCCCTTTGCGCGTCCTTTGCGACGGCAGAAGGCCTGACCTACACCGAAAGCCCCGTCCTGGCTGCGAAGGTCGCAGCGGGCGAGCTTCCCGCAGTGGCAGAGCGCCTGCCAGTCGACCCCGAAGTCATCGAGGTCGCCGAAGTCGGCACCTACGGCGGTACCTGGCGCCAGGCGGTCATTTCCGGCAACTTCAACCATGCCCATAGCCACGTCACGGGGTATCTGAACTACAATGGCATCATCTACGCCCGCGACAAGCAGACGATTACCACCGGCTATCTGAGCGAGTTCTCCTACAATGAGGACTACACCGAGTTCTACTTCAAACTCCGCGAGGGGCTGAAGTGGTCCGACGGCGCGCCCTGCACCACCGCGGACGTGGAGTTCTGGTTCAACGACGTTGTCTTCAACGCCGAGCTGACCCCCTCCAACACCTATTACGGCGAAGCGAAGCTGATAGTGAACGACGAGACCTCCTTCACGCTCGCCTTCGACACCCCCAAGCCGATGTATCCCTCCTACTGGGCGTACAGCGACAACTCCCGCCTGGTCTACCCGAGGCACTATCTGGAGCAGTTTCATGCTTCCTACGCCGAGGATATCGACGCGGTCTGCGCTGCGGAGAACTTCAACGACTGGAGGACCATGTTCGAAGACAAGAGCAATGACCAGACCAATGTCGCGCTGCCGATCCTCGGCCCCTACATCATGACCGTAGATCCCGCGACCACCAACGTCATCGTCTTCGAGCGCAACCCCTACTACTGGGCGGTCGACCAGAACGGCCAGCAGCTGCCCTACATCGACAGCGCGGTCATCAACGTCGTCGAATCTACCGACCAGATGAACCAGAAGGTCATCGCGGGCGAAGTCGACGTGCAGGTCGCCGGCGTTCAGGAGTCCTTCTCCAACTATCCGCTGTTCGCGCAGTATGCGGAGGCGATGGGATATTCCATCGGCACTTCCGACTTTAACGAGCCGAACGCTATGAACTTCCACTTCAACATAACCAATGTGGATCCCGTCAAAGCGCCCTACCTGTCCAACCTGGACTTCCGCAAGGCGCTGTCCCTGGGCATGGATCGTGCCACCGTCATCAAGACGTTCTACACCGTAGGCCCGTACTCTTCCGAGATCGCGCAGACTTCCTTCCTGGGCGGCTCCGCGTACTACGATGAAACATGGGCAAAGCAGTTCACCGAGTTCGACGCAGCGGCCGCGAACGCCCTGCTGGACGGCTTGGGCATGACGTCCTACGATGCCAACGGCTATCGTATGACCGCCAACGGCGAAGAGTTCAACCTGGTCGTGCTATGCCCCTCCTTCGACGCCCAGTGGATCGAGGTCGTCGAGATGGTCTGCGCCCAGTGGCGTGAGAACCTGAAGCTCAACATCACCGGCAATGAAGTCGATCCCTCCCTGTGGGGCGAGCGCACCGCCGCCAACGATTACGACATCACCAACCTGACCGGTTCGGACGGCTTCCTCGCGCTGGGCAGCAACGCCGTCTCCACCTGGTGCGGCAATGCCGGCTACAACTGGGGCTGCCGCTTCATGCCCGGCATGTATCTGAAGGATTCCGAGTTCGCGTATACCGAGGACAAGGAGTATCATGCGACCCTCACGCGCCTGCGGGAGCTGGGCACCGCGATCACCAACGAGACCGATACCGCGAAGCGCGACGAGCAGATCGGGGAAGTTATCCAGATCTGGACGGACGGCCTGTTCTCCTTGGGCATCGGCCGCCGCCTGCCCGCAATCAACATCATCAAGAACAACTTCCACAACGTCGCCGGTTTGGATCAGGATTGGGCGTTCGGCTTCTGCGGCAGCAGCCGCAGCGACACCTATTGGTGCGACTGACCGAGCGTAAGAAAAGCGAACCTTTTCCGGAATGCCCCGAGGGGCATTCCGGAAACCTCAACGAGTGAGATGCATCCGAGCATCGGAATCAGGAGGGTACGCGAATGCTGCAATACATAGTCAAACGGTTCTTGGTTATGATTCCGCTGCTGCTGGTGCTGTCGATTGTCGTGTTTATCATCATACAGCTCCCGCCGGGAGACTATCTGTCCACCTATATCAACCAGCTCCGTTCCACCGGCATGGAGGTTACGGAGGACTACATCGCCTCCCTGGAAGCGCGCTACGGCTTTGACCAGCCGATGTACGTGCAGTACCTGCGCTGGATGGGGAACCTGCTGCAGGGGGACATGGGTTATTCCTTTGTCTACAAGCGCCCCGTCAATCTACTGATTGCCTCGCGCCTTGCGGCGACGGTAATCCTTTCGCTCGTGAGCGTCATCATCATTTGGCTGCTCGCGTTTCCCATGGGCTTTTATTCCGCCACACACAAATACAGCTTGGGTGACTATGCGTTTACCGGCATCAGTTTTTTCGGCATATCGGTTCCGGAATTTCTGTTGGCGATCATGATAATGTATGCGTATTTTTTGGCGACGCACAAATACGCCGGCGGCCTGTTCAGCGATGAATTTGCGATGCAGCCGTGGTCTATGGCGAAGTTCAAGGATATGCTCAACCACGTTTGGATTCCGCTGTTGGTCATCGCGGTCACAGGCACGGCGGGCCTTTTCAAAACCTTCCGCGCAAACCTGATGGAGGAGCTCTCCAAGCCCTACGTCAAGACCGCGAAAGCCAAGGGCGTCAGCCATATGAAGCTTTTGATCAAGTACCCCGTGCGCATCGCGCTGATTCCGTTCATCTCCACGGTCGGCTGGCTGCTGCCCGGGCTGATCTCGGGTCAGACCATCCTGTCGCAGGTGCTGAACCTGCCGACGATCGGGCCGCTGCTGATTAACGCGCTGCAAAACCAGGATATGTACCTCGCGGGCTCGATCGTTTTCCTGATGGGCGTTTTGGCGATGATAGGCACGCTGATTTCCGATATCCTGTTGGCTGTGACGGATCCGCGCATCCGCAGCTCGATGTAAGGGGGTGGACCGAATGCGGAAGGAATTCGACGAAGAGATCAAAGGTCTGCAGAAAGTCAGCCGCCGCGAGATGAGGCGCCGCAGAGCCGCCTACAAGACGCAGAGCGAGCGCAAGGTGGATGAGATTTACGTCGCCTCCCAGTTCAAGCTGACGGTCATGCGATTCAAGCGCAATCGCCTGGCGGTCGTTGGCTTCATCTTCCTGATTCTGATTTATCTGATGGCGATGTTTGCGGATTTCATCGCGCCATACGGCAAAAACGAATACAACCCCGGCCTGACCAATATGGCGCCCAAGGGCATGCACTGGATCGATTCGGAGGGCAATTTCTCCCTCCGCCCCTTCGTGTACGAATTGGTGCCTTCCTACGACCCCGTCACCTTCCTGCCGATGTACGAGGAGAACCTCGAAAAGAAGGAATACGTGAGCCTGTTTGTAAGGGGTACGCCCTATAAGCTTATGGGCCTGTTCGACTGCGATATGCACCTGTTCGGCCTCCACAAGACGACCGATGAAGACGGCGGCGTCTACGGCATCTTCCTCTTCGGCACCGATCAGGCGGGGCGCGACCTGTTCTCCCGCACCATGTGCGGCGCGCAGATCTCCTGCACGGTCGGGTTGGTCGGCGTGATGCTGTCGTTCGTGTTGGGGTTGCTGCTGGGCGGTCTTTCGGGCTACCTCGGCGGCGCGACGGATGTCGTCATCCAGCGCATCATCGATTTTACCATTTCGCTTCCGACCATCCCGCTGTGGATGTCGCTTGCGGCGGCGGTGCCCTCCAACTGGCCCGTGACGCGCACCTACTTCTGCATCACGCTCATTCTCTCCCTGCTCGGTTGGCCCGGCCTTGCCCGCACGGTGCGCAGCAAATTCTTGTCGCTGAAAAATGAGGATTTCGTGCGCGCGGCGCGCGTATCCGGCGCGAGCAACTTCCGCATCATCTGGAAGCACATGGTGCCCATGTTCACAAGCCATTTGATAGCTTCCCTGTCGCTGTCCATCCCGGGCATGATCCTCGGCGAAACGTCGCTGTCGTTCCTCGGGCTCGGCCTGCGCGCGCCGGCGGTTTCGTGGGGCGTGCTTTTGGCGGACGCGCAGAAGTTCCGAAACGTTGCGCTGTATCCGTGGACGCTGATTCCCGGAGTTTTCGTCATCATCACGGTCATGGCGTTCAATTTCGTCGGCGACGGACTCAGGGACGCGGCGGACCCGTATCTATAATCGAACAATCGCGGCCAAAGCCGCAGAACAAGGGGGAGGATGCATATGATTCGGTTCGGTAAAGACTATCTCAGGGACCGCATTTACGCCTGCTGGCTCGGCAAGAACATCGGCGGCACGATCGGTACGCCGTACGAGGGCAAGCGCGAGGTGCAGGACGTAAAGGGCTTCAATTCCAAACCCGGCGAGCCCCTGCCCAACGACGATTTGGACCTGCAGCTTGTATGGCTGCGCGCCGTGAACGAGCTCGGCGCGGACGCGATCAACAGCAAGATTTTGGGCGAATACTGGGTGTCGTGGATCACGCCGCACTGGAACGAATACGGCGTGTGCAAGGCGAACATGCGCGACGGCGTGCTGCCGCCCATGTCCGGCGAAATCAACAACGAGGAATGGAAGCACTCCAACGGCGCGTGGATCCGCACCGAGATTTGGGCGAGCCTGTACCCCGGAATGCCGGAGAAGGCGATTCGCTTGGCATATGAGGATGCCAGTGTGGACCACGGCTTTGGCGAGGGCACCTATGCCGCGATCTTCGTGGCGGCGATGGAAAGTGCCGCATACATCATTGACGATTTCGATGCGCTGCTTCAGATCGGGCTCAGCAAGATTCCCGAGGACTGCCGCGTCGCGCGCGCGGTTCGGCTGGTCATGAAGGCGCATGCGGACGGCGTTTCGTGGAAGGAATGCCGTGAGATGGTCGTCGAAGACAGTCGCGACCTCGGCTGGTTCCAGGCGCCCGCGAACGTCGCGTTCTGCGTACTGGGCATCCTCTATGCCGAATGCGATTTCAAGCAGTCCATCCTCATCGCCGTGAACTGCGGCGACGACACCGACTGCACGGGTGCCACGGTCGGCGCGCTTCTGGGCATCATGGGCGGCATGGCGGTCATCCCCGAGGATTGGCGCGCCTATATCGGAGACGAGATCAAGTCCATCTGCATCACCAACGGACACGGACGGTTCCCGAAGACCTGCACGGAATTGACCGATTGCGTGATGAGCCTGTTGCCGAGCACCCTGCGCCCCAATAACGACGATGTGATGAACGGCACCGTGAAACTTGCCATCGGCGATGCGAACGATTTCTCGTCCGTCAAGGCGGAGGACTTTTACGGCCGCAAATTTGTGGAAACGCTCGCATCGCGCAAGCAGTATTCCTACAGCATCGAAGGCATCTATGCGGATGTCATCGTCAATTTCGACGACAAACCCGCGGTCGAGCCGAACGGCACGGTTTGCGGCGAGATCGTGATTCGCGCGCATACCATGCCGGAGCAGAAGCGCTATCGCCTCTCCTTCATGGCGCCCGAGGGTTGGAGCGTGGACTGCGCGAAAAACCTCTTCACGCCCGCGCTGCACTCCACGTTTACGCAGGCGGCGTCCGCGAGATTTACGATCTACGCGGGCGAAAGGGTCGAAGCGGCGAACCATCTGGTGTTGCAGGTGCTCTGTGCGGGACGGCCCACCCCGATTCTGGTTCCGATCCGAATCGCAGGCTGACGGATGGTTCGTTCGGCGTAACAAAAAAAGAGCCTGAACAGCGGGCTCTTTTTTGCATCTATACGGTGCGGGGTCATTTTTCCGAAAACAGTCTGTCGGCGGCTTTGCGCCTGCGCTCCTTGAACAGCGCATCGTCAGACGGGCTCGACCCGATGATGTTTCGATACAGGCGGGAGAAATAAGACAGGTTTTCGATGCCCACGGCGAGCGCGGCTTCGGAGACGTTCGCGACGCCCGATATCAAAAGCTTGCGCGCATGGTTGCATTTCAGGGTGTTGATATAGCGGATGGGCGAAAAGCCGGTATATCGCTTGAATGTACGGCAAAAATAGTACTTGCTCATGCCTACGTTTCTGCACAGGGTGTCGATGGAGATCTTCTCCCGAAAGTGCGTCCGGATGTAGGAGAGGGCCTGCAAGAGCCCCTCATACGCGGCGGTAGAGATGTGCGAGGCGGCGTCTTTCTCCGCCGAGACGCGCATTCTGTACAGTTCCGCAAACAGGCACAGCACGAAGCCCATGACCGCGCACTTGTAAAACGGCCTTTGCGCCTCCATCTCCGCGATGATGGTCTGATACAGAAAGGCGAGATCGGGCCTTTCGACGCGGGAGGAGATGCTCTTCTCCGTCGGCAGGCCGTATCGAGCCAGCGCTTCCGGCTCGACGATCATGCAGTAATAATCGCACCTGCCCGTCGCAGACAGGGAGTGCAGCGCGTTGGAATCGATCGCGAGGATGTCGCCGGCGGCAAAGGGGATCGTCTCCGCGTTCACGAGAAGCTGCCCGCTCCCCGACACGCAATACAATACCTCAATGCCCTTGTGCCAGTTGGCGTATACGCTCGGGCGCTTTTCGTTCATCGCGTCGCGATGGAAAACAATGGGAAACGACGGATCATCGTATACCGGCGACTCGTACAGTGCGCTGCTTTTTCGCACGGGGAATCCCTCCTTTCGGGGCCCTTATGGCAACATTGTGTCAATATTGGACAAAATAATGTCTTTTCATTATTCTGTACAAAGTATATAATGATAAAGTATACTAATAGTATATAATAACAGAAAGGATTTTTCTACACGTATCCCCGCGAACCGAAAAAATTAACACACGGAGAATGGAGGGAATGACCTTGACCGACGGAAAAGCGGTTGTGAGAGGTGAAAAGCACGGCTTTTTTGCCAAAATGCGCGGCAACTGGGATCTTCTTTTCTTCTGCCTGCCGGGCATAATCATCACAACGATATACCACTATATCCCGATCTACGGCATCCAGATTGCCTTCCGCAACTACAAGTTGAAGAAGGGCATTTGGGGCAGCGATTGGGTGGGACTGGCGAACTTTGAGCGTTTTTTCCGCTCCGCCAACGCGTGGACGACCATCAGCAACACGCTGATCTTGAGCGTGTACAGCCTCGCAGCGTCGTTTCCCATGGCGGTGCTGCTGGCGCTGATGCTCAATTCGTTCCGGCACAAAAGATATCGCAAGGTGATTCAGGCGGTAACCTACGCGCCGCACTTTATCTCGACGGTCGTCATGTGCGGTATGTTGATCTTGTTCCTGTCGCCCAGAGTCGGCGTGGTGAACACCGTCATCCGCATGCTCGGGCACGAGAGCATCAACTTCATGGGCAAGAGCTATATGTGGCGCCACATCTACGTGTGGTCGGGCGTATGGCAGGGCATGGGCTGGTCTTCCGTCATTTACTTCGCCGCGCTCTCGGGCGTCAGCCCCGAATTCCACGAGGCGGCGCTTGTGGACGGCGCGACGAAATTCCAGCGAGTGCTCCACATCGACCTGCCGTTTCTGTTTCCAACCATAACGATGCTTCTGATTTTGAACTGCGGCTCTATCCTATCCGTCGGCTTTGAAAAGGCATACGCGCTGCAAAACGACCTCAACATCGGCGTGAGCGAGATCATCTCCACCTATGTGTACAAGGTCGGCCTTGTGAACCGCGACCTTTCCTTCTCGACGGCGATAAACCTGTTCAACGCGGTGGTCAACTCGATCCTTCTGCTCACGGTCAACGCGATCACCGGTCAACTCTCGGAATACAGTCTTTGGTAAGGGGGCGACAACATGGATAATCGCAAAATCGGACGATGCAGGGGCGACGTCATTTTTGACGCAGTAATATTTATCTTACTGACGATCCTGTTTCTGGTCGTCGCCTACCCGCTCTATTTCGTCGTCATATCTTCTTTCTCCGATCCCATAGCGGTCGCATCGGGGCATGTGACGTTTTTCCCCATCGGCTTTACGCTGGACGGATACTCGAAAGTGTTCGAATCGGACACCATCGTGCGCGGTTTCTTGAATTCGCTGCTGTATACGGCGGTCGGCGTCTCGATCAACCTCGCGGTGACGCTGCCGACTTCCTACGCACTCAGCCGGAAGGACTTCGTGCTGCGCAAGCCCATCACGTTCTTCTACCTGATCACCATGTTCATCGGCGGCGGCATGATTCCCACCTACCTCGTCGTCAGGAACACGGGGCTGCTCAATACGATGTGGGCGCTGGTGATTCCGGGGGCTTTGGGCGTATATAACATGATCGTCGGACGGACGTTCTTCATCACGAACATTCCGCAGGAACTGATGGAGGCGGCAAAGCTCGACGGCTGCGGGAACACCCGATTCTTCGTGTACATCGCGCTGCCGCTTTCGGGCGCGATCACGGCGATCCTGTTCCTGTATTACGGCGTGGGGCACTGGAACAGCTATTTCAGCGCGCTGATCTACATCAACGACAGGGAAAAATGGCCCCTGCAGCTGGAGCTGCGCAACATCCTGCTGCAAAACAGCATCAGCATGACGAAGACCGCCTATACGGAAGAAGAGCTTCGCGAAAAGGAGCGCCTGGAGGCGCTCAAGGAAATGATGAAGTTCTCCCTGATCATCGTTTCCTCGGTACCGGTTCTGATCATCTACCCCTTTGTGCAGAAGCACTTCGTCAAGGGCGTAATGATCGGCTCTGTCAAGGGATAATTGCGAAAGTAGCGCCGCACGGCGTTGCTATAGAACAATAAGGAGGGTTTCCTAATGAAGAAACTGGCGCTGATCCTGGTTTTCGCATTGCTTCTCGGGAGCGTTACGGCGTTTGCCGACGCGTTCAACCCCGAGGGACTGCCGATTACCGACGAAAAGTACACCTTCTCCCTGATGGTGGACGACAGCTACACCGTGGAAGACCATGCGCTCATCTACGACATGCTCGAGGCGCAGACCAACGTACATGTGGACCTGGACCTTTACCCCTATCAGGCCGCACTTGAGAAGATGAATATCGCCCTCTCCACGGGCGACTATCCGGACGTCATCGCGGGCTGGCTTTTGGGGACGAAGGACATCCTCGATCTGGGCATGGGCGAGGGCACCTTCCTGCCGCTGGAAGATGCGATCGAAGCATACTGCCCGATGATCAAGCAGGTGCTCGAGATTCCGGGCGTGCGCGATTCCATGACGCTGCCGGACGGGCATATCTATTCCGTCCCCTACGTCGTAAGTGAGCCGCTGGTCACCTTTAAGCCGTATATCAACCAGCGCTGGCTGGACAACCTCGGGCTTGCGATGCCCACCACGCCGGAAGAGCTCAAGGAAGTGCTCATCGCGTTCCGCGACAACGATGCCAACGGCAACGGCATTGCGGACGACGAGATCCCCTTCTCGGGCGACCCCAACAACCTGAACCTCGGCATGTGCGCGGGCTGGTATGGCGTGGATGCCGTCGGCAACACGGACTATCCGTACTTCGCGCTGGTGGACGGAAAGCTCTCTTTCAGCGCGAACACCGATGCTTACAGGCAGATGCTGGAGTTCTTCGCGGACCTGTACGCCAACAACCTGATCGACCCGGAGATCTTCACGCACGACCTCGAGACGTGGAAGGCGAAGGGCAACCAGGACCTGTACGGCGTATCCATCGCGTATGGCCCGGGCGACTTCATCCCCAATTACGAAAAGAATACCCCCGAATATGAGCAGTACGGCGAGACCCAGTTCCAGCCGCTGCCGGTGCTCAAGGGCTGCGACGCGCCGCTGTTCCACCGCAATTCCTACGGCGTGACCCTGTTCCGCACGCAGATGGCGGTGACCGACAACTGCGACGACACCAAGAAGGCCATCATCCTGCGCTGGTTCGACAACCTCTTCGAAGAGGAGAACTCCGTGCAGTCTCAGTCGGGTCTTCTCGGCGTCAGCATTGAGAAGCTGGACGTGGGCCTGTATCGCGAGCTCGACAAGAGCGAGTGGACGGAGGAATTTGAAACCGCCAACAGCTGGGGCTATCTCTTCACGCAGTCCCTGCCACGCTGGTATCACGACGCGAAGGTGCTCCCGTTCGGCAAGGACGAGGTGGAGCCCAGCTACAACGATATGTGCGACGCGCTCTACGAGCCGTACCTGAACGACACCTTTGTTAAGGTCTGGGCGACGAACGAGGCGGATGTCGCGCGTTCATCCATCCTGACCACGGACATCAACAGCTATGTGAAGAGCATGATCGCCCAGTTCGTATCCGGCGAAACGGAGCTGAACGACGACTCTTGGGCGGCGTACTGCGCACAGCTGGAGAGCTACGGCCTTGCGGAACTCACGGAGATCAACTGCCGCACGCTGAACGTGGAAGCGTACTAATCAAAGGGCACGGAGCCCGCGGGAACGGATTCGGTCTGTTCCTGCGGGCTTTTTGTTTCGCTCGATTAAAAATGGTGAAAGGGCTTGCGGAGGGCGGCAAAATATGCTATCATGGATATATACAAAGTACAAAGGGGATGATATCCGAAATGGATGCCGGCGATACTCCTTTATGGATCGCGATTTTGTTTCTTTTTTTCATAGGCGGCGGCTATTTTGCCGCCACGGAGATTGCGTTTGCCGGAATGAATAAGCTGCGCGTGAAGACGATGGCCGACGACGGCGATTTGCGCGCGAAAAACGCGATGAAGATCTCCGACAATTTTGACAATGCGCTCACGGCGATCCTGATCGGGAACAACGTGATGCACGTGGGGAGCGCCGCGATCGCGACGATGCTCGCCACGAGGCTGTGGGGCGTGGGTTCCGTCGCGGTGACGACGCTCGTTTTGACGGTTATCATGTTCCTTTTTTGCGAGATGCTGCCCAAGAGTTATGCGAGAAACAGACCGGAACAGTTTGCGCTCAAGGTCGCAAGGTCTCTGTATGCGTATATGCGCGTTGTGAGGCCGTTGACGAACCTCTTTTCCGCGTTCGCAAAAACGGTCGCGAAATTGTTTCCCGAGGACGACGTGCCCTCCTATACGGAGGACGAATTGGAAGACATCATGGAGACGATCGAGGACGAGGGCGTGCTGGACGCGGAGGAGCAGGAACTCGTGCAGTCCGCCTATACGTTCGGCAAGAAGACGGCGCGCGACATCCTGATCCCCATGGACAGGGTCGCGACCATCGACGTGAAGGCCGGGGAGGAAGAAGTCGCAGAGGCGCTTCGAAAACATAAGTATTCCCGTTTCCCGGTGCTTGATTCTTCGTCTCATGCCGTGGGTGTCTTGCATGTGAATCGGTTTTACCGCGCGCGGCTCTTGGGAAAGTACAAGGGGCTCGCACCGCTGCTGCTTCCGATGAAGAGCTATCCCGCGGATATGGTGATCGACGACATGATGACGGAGATGAACCGCAGAAGGCAGCACATGGCGGTCATCAAGGATGGCGACGGGACGCTATTGGGCATCGTGACGATGGAAGACATACTGGAGGAGCTTGTCGGCGACATTTACGACGAGGATGACGCGCCGGCGGGGACGGCGCATCGAGCGCCCGCCCCGAAGGCCCATACATAGAGCCTCGGGCAGTCCCCCGCGCGAGATGTGCCCGCGGGCACACCCCGCGCGGGGGACATGGGCGGAGGGGCCGCCGCCCCTCCGCACCTCCCCAGGGTCGAAAGATCCGGCAAAGCTATAAGGAGTTGAATTGTTTTCGTGGACAGCACCGGCGGTTATATAGTCGGGATATTGATTTTGATATTGTTTTCCGCGTTTTTCTCGGCGAGCGAGATCGCGTATACGAGCGTGAATGTATTGCGGCTCAAAAAGAGCGCGGACGGCGGCAACAAGTGGGCGCAGCTCGCAATGCGCGTACACGACAGGTACGAACACGCCCTGACGACGATCTTGATCGGGAACAACCTCGTGAACATCGCAGCATCGTCTCTCGCCACCCTGATCGCGATCACGGTGTTTGGCGAGGGCGCGACGGGCATCGCGGGCATACTCATCACCATATTGCTGCTCATGTTTGGCGAGATCACGCCGAAGACCGTCGCAAAGCACAACTGCGACAAGTTTGTGCTGTTTGCCGCCGCGCCGCTTCGGGTCATGATGCTGATTATGTCGCCGGTAATCCTCGTAGTCAACCGCATTTTGAAACTGGCTGCGCGGATATGGAACGGCAAAGAAAAGGAAGAGGAGCAGGCGCAGCCCACCATCACGGAGCAGGAGTTTCAGCAGATTCTGGAAATGGTCGAGGACGAGGGCGTGATCGACGAGGATACGACGCAGCTCATGCAGTCCGCGCTGGAATTTGACGACATCACGGTCGGCCAGGTGCTGACCCCGCGCATCGAGATGGCGGCGTTCGACATCGACGACGGAAACGAAGACCTGCTGAAGCTGATTTTGGACACGCAATTTTCGCGGATTCCTGTGTATGAGGAGACCATAGACCAAATCATCGGCATACTGCCCTCAAACCACTTCCTGCGGGAAATGGATATGAACGGCACGGCGGATATACGGAGCCTGCTCGTCAAACCCGTGTTTTTGCACAAGACGATGCGGCTGGACGACGCGCTGCAGCGCTTGCGCGTCGCGCGCACGTACATGGCCGTCGTGACGGACGAATACGGAGGAACGCTCGGCATCGTCACGATGGAAGACCTTTTGGAGCAGCTCGTCGGCGATATCTGGGATGAGACGGACGACATCGTGGAGGAGTGCATCAAGGTTTCCGAGGATACCTATGCATGCGCCGGCACGATGAGCATCCACGAATTCTTCGACGAGATCGATTATGAGGACAAGGACTTCGAGAGCGCATATACGACCCTGGGCGGCTGGGCGATCGAGATGCTGGATGCGCAGCCGGAGGCGGGGAAGAGCTTTGTGTACGACAGGCTGACCGTGACGGTCGCCAAGATGGACAAAATGCGCGTGGACAGGCTCACGGTCAAGGTCGCGCCGGAAGAAGAGGAAGAAGACGCGCTATGAAGAAGAGAAAGCGCATTGCAATCGCCGCGATAGCGGGGCTGCTCATCCTGATGGTTCTGATTTACCGCTATGCGGGACTTCCGTTGCTTGAGATGCTCAAAGACCCGGAGGTTCTGAGGGAATGGTCCGAAGACGGGGGAATCGGGCACCGCATCGCCTTTGTGCTGATGGTTGCGATGCAGGTGGTCGTGGCGATTATCCCCGGAGAGCCGTTTGAGATCGCCGCCGGCGCGATCTACGGCGCGGTGGAGGGGACGATCCTGTGCCTCGTCGGAAGCGCCGTGGGCGGGCTCATCGCGTTTTGGCTGGCAAAGAGATTCGGAACAAAGGTCTTGGAACTGTTCTTTGACAGGGAGCAGATAGATTCCGTGGCTTTTTTGCGGGATGCGAAGAGGCTGCGGCTGGTTACGGCGATCGTGTTTTTGATCCCGGGGACGCCGAAGGACATTTTGACGTATGGCGCGGGGCTTACGAAGATCGACGCGGCGTCGTTTCTCCTGATTTCGACGCTCTGCAAGCTGCCGAGCATCGTATCCTCGACGTGGGGCGGCGATGCGCTGCTTACGGGGAATCTGAAGCTTGCGGGGCTGATTCTCGTCGCGACGCTGATCATAAGCGGGCTGGGGCTGCTTGTGTATCGCAAGATCACAGCCCGCAAAGCATCCAAATAGGCGGGGGAAGGTCTACGCGATCCATCCCCCGCCCAGCAGCATATTTCCGTCGTACATGGCGAGCGCCTGCCCCGGCGCGGGGGCGCGCAACGGTTCGTCCGTCACGACGCGGCAGGACGCGCCGCATTTTGTGACGGTCGCCGTCGGCATTTCCCAGCGCGTGTGGCGCGCGCGGATGACGGCGCGAAACGATGCGGGCGGTTCCTCCGCGATCCACGAACAGTCCGAAACATCGATTTCGCTGCGAAAGGTGTCCTCCCACAGGGCGAGCGTAACGGTGTTTGCGGCGACGTCGATGGAGGAAATGTACAGGCGCCTGCCACCCATCGTTTCGTGCCAGCGCTGGCCGACGGTATAGCGGTGGATGCCCCGATGCCGACCGATTTCCCTTCCCTGAAACAGAAGTGCGCCTTCGGGCGGCACTTCGCCGCGCGATTCGATCCATTCGATATAATGCATGCCTCGGATAAAGCAGTTTTCGCGGCTGTCGGGCTTTTCGGCGACGGGGAGCCCGACTTCATCTGCGATTTCGCGCACCTGTTTCTTGGCGTATGCGCCCAACGGGAGCAGCAGGCGCGCGACCTGCCCGGGGAGGAGCCTTGCGAGCATGTAGCTCTGGTCGCAGGAGGGGTGCCCCGTGTAGATGTGCCTTCCGTCGCAGAGGGAGTAGTGCCCGGTGGCGATGTACTTCGCACCGATTTTGTCCGCATACTCTGCGAGCAGGCGGAATTTCATTAGCGGGTTGCAGGAAATGCAGGGACTTGGCGTGCGCCCCGCGCAGTAGGCGCTTCGGAACGGCTCGCACACGATTGTTTCCAATTCTGCCCGCGCGTCGTGGATTTTGAGCGGGATGGAGAGGCGCTTTGCGCTTTCCAAAGCGCACTCGGGCGCGTTCGGGATGCCCGTATCGAGGAACAGCCCGTATACGGCATAGCCCTGTTTTTTGAGCAGCAGCGCGGCGACGGCGGAATCCACGCCGTCGGACATGCCGAGCACGACTGTAGGCAAAGGGGGAACGCCTCCTCGCAAATTCCATTCGTTGAAAGGTAGGTCGCGATGTGAAGAGAACAGAGGGAATCCTGTCGCTCCTGTGCAATGTGGGAATCATTTACGGCACGGCGGCGATACCTTGGGAGGGGTCGGATCTTCGCACGTTTACGGAGAACGCCAATCTGCTTGCGGCGCTGGGTGCGCTGTGCATGCTGCCGTTTTCGGTAGCTTGCGCTCGCAAAGGGCGATGGAAAATCCCGCGTTGGGCGAACGCGCTGAAGTTTATCGGGACGTGCGCCCTCGCGGTGACGCTTCTGACGGTGCTGTTCTTCCTCGCGCCGAGGGACGGATACCGCGCGCAGCTGCTCGGCGAAAACGCCTTCCCGCACCTGATTTCGCCGATTCTGGCGATTGTTTCGTGCGCGTTTTTGGAGAAGGGAGAGCCCCTTAGCCGCTTGCATATCGCGACGGGCGCCCTGCCCGTCTTCCTCTACGCGCCGGTTTACGCGGTGAACGCCCTCTTTTTGCGCAAATGGGACGATTTATACGGGTTCAACGCGGGCGGCAAGTGGATGGTGAGCGCGGCGGTGATGCTTTTGGGGACGGTATGTCTCTCCGCGTGCCTTTTGCTGATCAAGAACCGAGCGAGCCGTGGATGGAGGCGAGAGGCCACGCGGTGATTTCCGCGCCCACACAGGATACGCTTGAGAGCGTTTCGTCCGCGATGTGCGGGAGGAGCATGGTTGCTTCGCCCATGTGGGCGTAGATTTCGACGGAATGCACGTCCTGCACGATGCGCAGCGTGCAGATTCCGCCTTCTTCCGATACGGGCATGGAGGCGTCTTTCCATGAAAGGATGCCGTCCGCAAAGGAGAGCACAAGCCCCATGAGGGAGATTTCGCGCACTCCGCGCGATGGAAAGCGCAAGACGATGTCGTTTGCCCTGCCGAGGAGGGGGAGCGCGTCTTTTCCCTTTGCTTCTTCGCCGCGCAGTGCGGCAAATTCGGGGATCGGATTGGCGCAGAGCATGGGTCTTCCGGCAATCTCGCGCAGGGTCATATCGTGCGGCGTAGACATGGAGCCGTTTACGACGGTGCGCGGCACGGGCGAGCGGTTCCACGCGATACGGATGCGGCGGCCGTTCGGGATGCCGGAAAAGGTCTGCGCGGCGTAGCTGTCCGTGCCGTAGTGCAGGCGCCCGGTGGGGAACAGCTGCGTGAAGCAGCCGCGCGAAAAATCGCCCACGAGATAGCGGTCGTGCGCGGCGGTCATGACCCAAAATCTCTTGCCGTCCATGCTTAGGGGATAGATGTCCGGGCACTCGTCGTCCTCGGGGATGGCGATGCTTTGAAGCTTTTCCCAGTGCAGCAGGTCTTTTGAGGTATACAGCGCGAACTCGCGCCCCTCGAGATAGATGGGCATGAGGTAGGCGGAAAGTTCCTCGCAGTAGATGATTTTCGGGTCGCGGTTGGCGGGCGTAATGCATTCGATCATCGCGCGGGGGTATTTGCGGAAGGTGATTCCGCCGTCCACCGAATACGCGAGCCGCTGCGTGGAGGCTTCACACGCGGCGGTATAGTATAAGAGGAGCGGGTTGTGCCCGTTTTCCTTGAGACCCGTGAGATTTTCCGTATCTTCGATGGCGCTGCCGGAGAACATGTCGCCGTGCTTGTCGGGATACAGCGCTTCTTCCAGCTCCGTCCAGCGGAGAAGGTCGTCGCTCACGGCGTGTCCCCAGTGCATGTTGTTCCACACGGTATCCACGGGATTGTGCTGGAAGAACATGTGGTACCGCCCTTCGTAATAAATCAGCCCGTTCGGGTCGTTGTTCCAGCCGCGCTTGGGCGAAAAATGCGCGACGGGGCGATACCTTTCGCCGTAAATGCCTGTGTCGTCCGGCGTATCGATGAAGACGGGCGCAAAATCGATTTGCGGGGAGGTTTCGATCTCAAGCTCCTGCCCGACATAGTCCCGAAGGTCGTAGGGGAAGATATAGTCCGGCGACGCGGAGAGGCGCAATTGCAGGGAGATATTCTCCCCGACGGTGAGGCGCTTCATCTGTGCCGTTTCGGAGACGGGAAGGAGCAGGTATCGCTTTTCTATGCGGCATTTCATCTCATTTCCTCCTGTTCTGAATGACCTGCATGATCAGGCGCATGCTTTCCAAAGAAGAGCCGTTGTTGATGGAGCCAGCGGTGGAGATGTTGACGCCGCCGTAGATTTCGTCCGCCTCGCAGTCGCGCGTCGTCTCGGCGATGAGCGCATCTCGGTCGTTGCGCATGAACGTGAACGGCGCGATGCAGCCGTCGATGCGGGCGCGGGGCAGGTATTTGCGGATTTCGGGCACCATTACCGTCGGGCCGAAGTTTACGCCGTTGAGGTCGAGCCTGCCCAGAATCGGCAGCAGATGCGCCATGGGGCTGTCGGAATGCTGGTAGCGGCTGTCGTTCGGATTCGGACTGAAGACGGAAAACACGTCCCGCAAGACGGGGTATCCGAAGAACTCGTACATATCGGGCGTCAGCAGGCAGGAGCTGTCGTCCGCAAAGGAAAAGCCCGGGTGGGACTTTGCGGTAATTCCGGCTTCCTCGTCGCAGACGCGCGCCATACTGATCGCGGCGTGGGCGATCGCACGCGAGAACTTTTCCGCGATGCGCGGATGGTCGAGGATCAAGAAGATCAATTCCTCGTTGCCCATGAGGGAGCAGGCGAGCGTCACGGGGCCTCGGATGTGGCGCAAGGGCGATGGCTTGATGCCGTAGGTCTCGTAGATGCGCCTTTTCTCTGTCTCCCAGTTTTTCGGCAGCATGAACGCGCGAAAATCCATGGAAAGCACTTCGTCGAGCTTTTTTTCGAGCTGCTCTTCGTCGTCAAAGCACTTTCCGAGCCACTCCGTGTTGTTGAGGACGGTGTATTCCCCGCCGAACACCTCGCCGATGCGCCGGATCTCGGGGAACGCCGCGTCGAGCGGCGGGAGATTCTCGTTGAGCAGCCGCTTGCCGACGATCTTTTCCGCCCTGTCGTTGTAGCGCTTGGCGAGGTCCAGGTAGCGCGAGCGCTCCTCGGGCAGCCACGGGTTGCCCTCCTCGCCCAATTCGGCGTAGACGCACTCCGCGCTCATGCGGATGCCGAGCGCCGTCTGCGGTCCCTTATAAAAACAGTTGTCGCGATGCGCGATCTCGTCGTCCTTCCAAAACTGCGCGATATCCAGTTCCCGCAAATGAAACACATCCTCTCTCTACCCCGCAGTATACCATATTTGCCAACCGAAATACACCGTTTTTGAAAAAATGTCTGTTTTGCGGCTCGCCACAGGGGAAACTTTTGGACGTTTCCTTTGGAAAATCAACCCGAATGGGCTTGCCTGTACCCGCAAGATGTGGTATACTAAACGGCATAAGAGGGAGGAGTGTGTCCCATGGCAAACGAATATGACGAGGATATCTTCACGCTGGAAGAAGATCTCGAGGAAGCGGAGCGAAGACGCAAAATTCGCCACGCGGTTTTGAGTGTGCTGGCGCTTGTGATGGTCACGGTGGCGCTCGTGCTTTCGGTATATCTTACCAAGAGCCGCGTCGCGCGGCAGGCCGTCGAAAAGGAAACGCTGCTCGTGCGGCAGGAGGCGGAGCGCAAGGCGTTAGACGTCAACTATTGGCCGGAGGAACAGTTTCCGAACATGCCGGTCTTCACCGCGCCGGAGTATAAGACGACGCAGGAAAACGGAAAGGCGGATATCGTCGTGGCATCGACCGCTGCGGCCGGCTTTTCCGAGTATAAGGCAGAGCTGCTGGAAGGCGGCGCGCAGCTTCTGATAGACACGACAAAACTGACTGTCCTTCTGTATGACGACGTGGAGGTGCATTTGGTCAACGAGACCAGCGGCACGCGCGTGGTGTTCTGCGGAGAGAGCGGCATCGTGTGGGACGGCGAGGGCTATGAGGGCTTCCCGCTCATGGAGGGCAGGCTCGTTTCCGTCGCGGAGGGCGTGTCGGCGGGCAGCCGCGTGTTGACCTACCGCGCGGCGTCGGTCGCGGACGCGCTGGACTTCGTGAACGAGCTCGTCGTCAAGGGCTGGGTTGCGGTACACGAGCTTTCCGTCGTCGATAACCGCTTTTTGGTGTCGCTCAAGTTGGACAATCGGCAGATCACCGTAGACTACTTCCAAAGCGGCGACAACTTCACCGTGCGGTTGGAGTATCTCGGGTAGGGGCGATTCGCAAGAGCCTGTTTCAGTGCAGGCTCTTTTTTCGCGAAAAATACAGACGTTGGAGGATGAACGGCATGAACGACAAATGGCGCGAATTTTTCGATAAGGGCGTAGATCGCCGCGGCACGGACTGTCTCAAGTGGGACGGCTTGGAAGGGTTTTGCGGCAACGGGGATGCGATCGCACTCTGGGTTGCGGACATGGATTTTTCCACGCCGCAGCAGGTGATCGACGCGATGGTCGAGCGCGCAAAACACGGCGCGTTCGGTTACACGGAATACGGCGAAAAGCATTTCGTCGCGTTTCGCGATTGGATGCAGAATCGACACGGGCTTTCGGTCGAAAAGGACTGGATTCTGACGAGCGATGGCGTGGTCGATTCCATGGTGTTCTGCCTGCGCGCGATGGCGAAAGAAGGCACCCGCGTCGCGATCTTTTCGCCCTGCTACGGGCCCTTCTTTTCGATGCCAAAACTTGCGGGGTACGATTTGTACATCAGCCCCCTGCTTGATACGCCGGACGGCTGGAAGATGGATCTGGACAATCTGGAGGACGGCTTCAAACAGGGCGATATCTCCGTGTTCATGCTGTGCAACCCGCACAATCCCGTCGGGCGCGTGTGGACGCGGGACGAATTGGAGCGGTTCACGGCGCTTTGCAACCGCTACGGCGTGCAGATCCTCTCGGACGAAATCCATATGGACTTTGAGATGCCGGGCTATAAGCAGGTGCCGATGCTGACCGTCAAGGGCGCGGAGGACAGCGTAATGCTGACCTCGGCGACGAAGACTTTCAACCTCGCGGCGCTGCGCCATTCCTCGATCATCGCGCCGAATAAGGACGTCCGCTGCAAAATTGTCTCCGTGATGAGTGACTGCATGGCGGCATCCCCCAACCTGTTCGGCTATATCGCGCAGACGGCGGCATATACCTATGGCGGAGAGTGGCTGGACAACCTCATCCTATATCTGGACGAGAGCAGCAGGTATACCGACGATTTCCTGAAGGCATCGCTTCCTGAGATTCAAACGGCACCTCTTGAGGGCACGTACCTGAAATTCCTCGACATGCGAGAGCTCGGCATGGAGCACGCGGAACTGGTGCGCTTCCTCTCTCAAAAAGCCTGCATCGCCCTCGGCAACGGGCTCGGCTTCGGCGAGGAGGGGCGCTGCTTCATGCGCATGAACATCGCCACGCCGCGCGCAAACATCGAAGAAGCGCTCGACAGGCTCGCGAAAGCGGTGCGCGGATGAAGCGCGTGATCGTGTTCGACACGGAAGCGACGGACCTTACGCCGGGGCAGATCTGCCAGATTTCCTATTTGATCGTGGAAAAGGATTCCGTCGTCGGGAAAAACTTCTTTTTCGCGGTGGACGACATGAGCGAAACCGCGCAGGAAGTGCACGGCATGAGCAGGGAGCAGGTCGAAGCGCTTTCGGGCGGGGAGCGCTTCGAGGACCGCGCGGAGGAACTCTTTCGGGATTTCTCCGGCGCGGATATGCTGATCGGGCACAATGTCGCGGCGGACGACCGCTACCTCCGCATCGAATTTGAAAGGCTGGGCATGAAGCTCAAGCGCATAGCGACCTTTTGCACCATGAATTTCTTCACGAGCGACGCAAACCTCAAGCGCAAGGTCAATACGGGGCGCCCGAAGCCGCCCAAGCTCTCCGAGCTCGCTGAATACTTCGCGCTGACGGAGGAAACCATCTCCGAAAAAACCGCGGAATGGTTCGGTACCGGGGGACGGGCGCACGACGCGCGGTACGACACCGCGGCGACGTATCTGTGCGTCGTAGAGGGCACGAAGCAGGGCAAGCTGCGCGGCGTGCTGCCGTAGGAGGGAGGCGCAAACATGATAACGGGCAGGGAAGTGTGGGAAGGCTACGAAAGGGTTCTGATCGAGCTGAACGGGCATACGGGGTTCGTCGTTTTGCCCAAGGCGTGGCGCGACGGCAAAAAGTGGATTTGGCGCGCGGAGTTTTTCGGCGCGTTCGACTATGCCGACCGCGCGCTGCTGAAGGACGGCTATGCGCTCGCATATTATCGGGTGAGCGACATGTACGGCTGCCCCGAGGCGGTGCGGCTCATGAAGGGTTTTCACGACTTTCTCGTTCGGGAGATGGGGCTTTGCGAAAAGACGGTGCTGTTCGGCTTTTCGCGCGGCGCGCTGTATAGCGTCAACTATGCGGCGGCGCATCCCGAGGACGTCGCGTGCCTGTATCTCGATGCGCCCGTGCTCGATATCAAAAGCTGGCCCGGCGGCATGGGGAAGGCGGAGCGGCGCGAGGAATGCTGGCGGGAATGCCTCGCCTGGTATCATCTTACGGAGGATACGGTCGCGGAGTTTCGCGGCAACCCCATGGAGCATGCGGAAGACCTCGCCAAGGCGGGCATTCCCGTGCTCATCGTCGCGGGGGATGCGGATCGCGGGGTGCCGATCGAGGAAAATACGCTGCCGTTTCTTTCAAAAATGGAGCAGGCGGGCGGAGAAATCCGCGTAATCCTAAAGCCCGGCGTGGACCACCATCCACACTCGCTGTCCAAGCCGAAGCCCATCGTGGAATACATAGAGGCGCGGTACTGATATGGAAAATCTTGTAATCGGAATTGACAGCGGCGGTACGCATACGATCGCCGTTTTGTGCGACGAAAAGGGAAACGTGCTTGCGCAGGCGCAGACAGGCGCTGCGAGCGCGACGGGAACGCCGTTTGACCTCGCGATGGAAAACATCAAAGGCGCGATCGATGCGGTGCTTTGCGGGCGGCAGGCAAAATGCCTTTTCGCGGGCATCAGCGGCTGCGGCGTGCCGGAAAACTCGAAAAACTATACGGAATACCTCAAAAAAGCGTATCCGAACATCGGAAAAATCCGCGTGGACAGCGACGTGTATAACCCCATATACGCCTCGATCGGGCATGGCGACGGCATCGTCGCCATGTGCGGCACGGGTTCCGTGGCGTTCGCTCAGGCGGACGGGGCGCTGTTTCGCGCGGACGGGGACGGCTACCTGTTGGGCGACGAAGGCGGCGGCTATGCCATCGGGCGCAACACGCTCAATGCGGCGTTGCGCATGCAGGACGGGCGGCTCGAAAAGGGCGCGATTTACGACCTATGCGCCGAAAGGCTCGGCAGCCCCGTGCGGGAAAAACTTCGGGAACTGCACGAGGGCGGAAAGACGCTGATCGCCTCGTTTTCACCGATTTGCTTTCAGGCATATGCGATGGGCGACAACGCGGCGCGCCGCATCCTCGAAAACGCGGCACATTCCATGGCGGAGAGCATCTTGGCGTGCGCCAAGCACATCGAGGGCGATCGGGTGCCCCTCGTCCTTTCTGGCAGCCTTTGGGATGCAGGCGGCGGGCTGATTCGCGAACTCGTTCGGGAGGAAATCGGCCCCCGCTTTGCGATGCGCGCACTCGATACGGATCCCGCATACGGCGCGGCGCAGGCGGCGCTGGCGATGCTGCGCGGGGGAAAAGTTTAAAAAGCCGATTGCTTCTATTTCGCAGGTGTGCGTCAGGCGCGGACGGCAGATTCCATTTCGCGCACAGGTTCCGGTTCTTGTCCAAACAGCGTTGCGGCATTTGTCCACAGGATGCGCGCCTTTTCATCTTCTGTGAGCGGCAGGGCATGAAAGCGCGCGAGCTCCTCCGTCGCCTTCCACATGGGGAAATCCGTGCCGAACAGGACTTTGTCTGTTCCGAATGCGCGGATGTGCTCTACGGCCTTTTCGGGCGGCATGAAAAACAGGGAGCTGCACGTATCGACATATACGCCCGCGCCCGCAAGCTTTTCTTGCGCCGTATCCCATATGGAGTACCCCGCAAGGTGCGCGCAGATCATTGTCAGGCGCGGATAGCGCTTCAGCAGGCGCAGCACGCGGTCTGGAGTGGAAAAATCATATCGCGTATCGCCCGTGTGCGTGAGCAGCGGCACGCGGCCTTCGATGCATTCATACAGCGGGAAAAATTTTTCGTCGTCGAGCGCGCAGCGCTGGATGTCGGGATGGATTTTTACACCCCGAAGTCCCATGGACATGGCGCGCTCGGCTTCCTGCACCATGTGTTCCGTGTTTTGGTGCATCGCCATAAAGCCGATAAAGGTTTCGGGATATGCTTTGCATGCGGATGCGATGAAATTATTGATGCTGCCCGTCTGTCGCGGTGTCGTTGCGACGGAATGCACGAGTGCGCGGGAAATCCCCGCCTCCTGCATTTCGCGCAGGAGCGAGGAAGTTCTTCCGTCGCATGACATGGGATAGCCGTAGAATTTCCCGATAGCATCCGCAGCTTTTTTCGCGATGGTATCGGGGAAGATGTGCGCGTGCGCGTCAAAGATCATTTGCGCTTCCTCCGATCGATAGGCGATTGTATATCCATATCAGTATACCACGAAAAAGGGGGATTTGTGTAATGGTTCGGGAGAGTTTTCAATGCATTTCCGCGCACGACGAGGTGCCGCTCGATGCGCTTTTGTTTCTGCCGCAGGAAAAGGAAATGCGGGGCATCGTGCAGATCGCGCACGGCATGGCGGAGCACAAGGAGCGGTACGAAGGCTTTGCGGAGTTTTTGTCGCACAATGGCTATGCCTGCCTGATCCACGACCACAGGGGGCACGGCGCAAGCATACGGACACAAGCGGACCTCGGCTATTTCGGGGAAGGCGGAGGCGCGGCGCTGGTCGAGGACTTGCAGCGCGTGTGGGATGTCGCGCGCACAAGGTTTTCCGGCAAAAAGCGCGCGCTGCTCGGACACAGCATGGGCACCTTCGTCGCCAGGGAATACGCCCGCGCGCACGACGCAGAGATCGATACACTCATCCTCTCGGGCAGCCCTTCCGCGAATCCGATGGTCGGCGCGGGCATCGCGCTCGCCGATATTCTGACCTTGCTTCGCGGCGGTAGGGGACACAGCAAGCTTTTGGACGCGATGACGCTCGGTGCATATGGCAAGGCGATCAAACCGCGCAGAACGGAGTACGACTGGCTGAATATCGACGCGGCAGAGGTCGATTTGTACATCAAAGACCCTCTGTGCGGCTTTCCGTTCACGCTGAATGGCTACAAAGGGTTGTTCACCCTGCTGTGCGATACATACCGCCCCGCAAAGGACAAATGCAAAAATCCCCGCCTTCCGATCCTCTTCATCTCGGGCGAGGACGATCCGTGTATGGTCAGCCGCAAGGGGCTGGACGATGCCGTCGAAAGCATTCGGCGGCGCGGCTATGAAAATGTTTCGCTCAAGATCTATGAAGGGCAGCGGCACGAAATCCTCCTTTCGCCCGCCAAACAGACCGTCATGGAGGACGTTTTGCGTTTTGTCGACGGGAACTGAGGCGAGAGGATTTCTGCAATCATTACTTTCGTATGAGGCTTGACATGGCACGATACACTCCCGCATGTATGACGATGGCAAGAATAACCGCTGCAACGCCAAGCGCTATGGGGGAAGATTGCACGGGGTATAGCTTTGCTCCTGATGCGATCCCGACAGAAGTCAACACGGCTTTCCAAACATCATACATCCCGCTGCGCGCCTTGTATCCGGCGCGATTCGAGATCGTCAGTAGCAGCCATTCTAAGACCGCGACGGCGCCGACCCAAAGCAAGCCGTACTTGGCGACGAGACAGACCGCCACCATGCCCGGCAATACGAAGTCCACTGCCAGAAACATATCCTCAAAACCGAAACGGCGCATACCATTCTCCTCGCATTCTATCGTTAGAGCGGTTCAACCGGAGATTGCCCAGGTCCGGTAGCTGGCAGGTTGTTGGAATGTGAAGCCATCAACGATATATATGCTGCTCGATGGTTTATCAAAATGAACCATCGCCGGTCCCCTCTCGGTAGAAATACAGCACCTCGCCGACAAGTTCCTCCATAGCATCAATCGTACATTCATATACCAATACTCCGATTAAATTTTCTCTAAGAACCACCTCGCCTGAGATATATCCATCTCCCGATTCTTCGAACCATTGGAAGAAGGCGCAGCCATCTGAATCGAATGCGCCTACATCCGAATCCAGACAATACGTGGAGCGGTACGCTATAAACCACAGCGACATACCGTTTTTACTGCAGTCCTCAACAGACAATAAATACTCTGAATTTTCACCGAGTACCCCGCCGTTTTCTGTCCAGTTGCCGATATAGCGGTTATAGTCCGGCTCATCGTAGAATAGATCATCTTCGTCCTCATAATCATAATAATTGTCATACTCATCATAATCGTAGTTATTATAATCATCCGCGCGCGTCATAACAATAGTTGTGCCGGAAAGGTCTTCTAGACCCCAAAGGCAGACATCTTCAAACGTGACGTGCAACTTGTCGCCTGTGCTCCGCAATGTGCCCCACGCCGTACCAAGCTCATCTTCGATTTCGAAGTCGCAGTAGTTGCTGTAGTTATCCATATACGCTTTGAAAGTCAAATCTGCGATACGATATGCTGAGAAGGATACGGAGAAGGTATAGTTTCCGACGTAAGTCACTTCCATCTCATATTCATGCACTCCGCCATAGTCTGTTCCCTCATACCATTTCCCGGAGAATCCCCTTATGCGTGTTTCCGTATCCAGTTCTTCCTCATCGTAATCTTGGTAATCGTCGTATTCATCGTAATCATCATATTCATAATAATCATCAGAGCTTTTTCTACGAGATTCCGGTTCTACGCGCTTAACGCTCTTCTTACCGGATGGTTTCGGTGTTTTTGTGCTGCTTGGTTTGGGTGTAGACGGCTCCACGCGCTTAACGCTCTTCTTGCCGGATGATTTTGGTGTTCCTGTGCTGCCCGGCTTGGAAGTAGACGGTTCAACACGCTTAACGCTCTTCTTACCGGACGGCGCAGGGGCTTTCTCGCTGTATGTTTTGGTTGTAGCAGATTTCACCTTGATGACGCCCTTCTTGTCGATCAACGTGATGGTTTTTGTGTCGCCGATTTTGCATGTAACTCCCCCTTTTTTGTGCTTGCCGGATATGACCAGGATTCCTTCGTCGCCGTTTAGATAACCGCGGATTAAACCTTCTTCCTCGGTGAATTCGATTTTGTCGTCTTTGCTGAAATTGAGTAGGATCAGCGTATCGTTGCCGTCTTCGTCCAGTATGGTGTCAGTCCCATCGCCTTTGTTGTAAATGTAGAAATCGTCGCCACCACCTCCGTCAAGCTCATCATTCCCCTTACCGCCCACAATAATATCGCTACCTGTTTTTTTCTGAAATAAACCGAAAGGATTAACTATTGGAACGTCGGTTTTGATTACATCCTTACCATCGCCTCCGTATGCAATCGTCCTCAATTTTCCGACATTCTCAACCCATGAGAAGTTGTCGTCTCCAGAGGTTCCCAGAAACAGCACATGCTCAAAACGATATGGATTTGATCTATTGGTTATTTTTCCTCCTAAAATGTGAGTGCCGATATGCAAATCATCGTGATAGCCATATGCAATTGGATAGGAATAGGGGGTTGATTTGTTGGTCATGGGTTGCTTTATTACAGTGCTATTCCCAGATAAATCCAAAAGGTTGTGTAGAGAATGATATTTTGAGAGGTGAGTGATTCCCTTAGAACCGCTGAATGTGAACGGAAAGTACTGATACTGATCTTCCCATGTACCGACAAGATCTTTAGCGTGCACATGTGCAAGCACGTTCCATCGATCTACGCCGTGGAATGATTGTGACATATTGTCAGGGTAGTTCAAGTATAATGCTTCAAACACCGAAGCAGCATTGAAGACTTCGGCGTAAACACCTGTGGACATCGAAACGGTCGTTGCAAGTGCACCGCCCAGTGAGTGTCCCGAACACGACCATGCGTCTTTATCGCCGTACACCGGGCATCCACTGTCGTTAAAACTGCTATCGAAATACTTCGTTGCGTCATTGAGTTGATCTGTATAATTATGTGCCACATGGTAGGGGAAGTTGTTTCTCAACCAATCTTCGTTAAATTCTTCCTTCTCCTCAATCATTTTATTAAACGATACGGATCCACGGTATGCCACGACCGCCTTTTGCAATCGGTCGCTGTAAAATGTAACCGCGTAAAAGCCTTTGCTTCCGCCTTTCCATTTATCCGAGGTATAGACAACTCGCCAATCGAGAATATTTGCGCATAATTGCCCCCATGTGATCTTTGTACCGGACTCAAAGCTCTTGTTGAGCTTACCTTTCAGTTTTCCGGATACCGTTTCGTCGATCTTCCAGTCTTTATAAGCCAGCTTTGAAAAAGCCAGATAATCTACGGATTCGATATCGTCTTCGGCATATGCTGGGGCTGCTCCGAACACGAGCAACAATAGGCCAGTCGCAAGCAATAAAGCGAGCACTGAAAAACATTTCTTGAACATATTCCATTCTCCTCCTTGATTCATTTTTTCATCGAAAAGCTTGACTCTTCAGATGGTGAAACCTCTTCGGGTTTGGCGGACAACCTTTTTCCACAAAGGTCTGCTGCATTGCGGTACGATCGTACGAAGGAAGTTGAAAAAGACATCGAGTAGAAAATGGCAACACCCCCATAGATAGCCAAAATACATATTCCGGTTTCCGTAAGAGACACTTCCGTGCATCCATTTAGGGCATTATACTATATCCGGTGTCCTGTTGGCAAGCCCTGTTGTGCGGTATTTTTCAAGTTATCAAACGAAAAACATAGGTATTTTGCAGCCGCTGCGCACGGCTGCTGCTATTACTATACCGCTTAGTGATATAGATTTACGGTCTTTGCGGTGGCGCGAGAAACGAATACATCGCCGCAAGGAATAAAAAGCCACGAATTCCCAAAAACCGTATTTCTAATGCCAAAACCATGCAAACACAGCGGCTTCGCAAGGAACGAAAACCCGCCTTTCCCCACAAAAGCACATAACCAATATAGGGTGGGTGGGCGGGCGTTCCTGTTTTTTGGTTGCAAGAGCCTTTTTAGACCACGTACAGCGGGATGCCGCTGCCCGAAAACGCGGAGAGTTTTTCGGCATCTTTTCCGGCGCAGAGAACCGCAAGCACGCCGTCCTGCATGTGGATTTCGCACTCCGGAAGGATCGCGCGGATTTCCTCCCGCGTCGCGCCCGTTATGCGGACGATCGCCTTTTCCGGAAGATCCGCGCCGCAAAACGGCGGCGTCTCCGAAAAGGCGTTTCGCTTTAGGCCCGATTGCATGTGCCGCGCCGCGTCGATGATGTCGCCGATGACCGCGTTCGCCGTGGGCATGCTCCCCGCGCCGCGCCCGGCAAAGAACACGTCGCCGACGGCTTCACCATGCACCATAATGCCGTTAAACACGTCGTTCACGGCGGCAAAGGAACTGCCATGTGCGACAAATGCGGGATGTACCCAGCCCTGCCAGCCGTCCTCCGTCTTTTTCGCGTGCGCGATCAATTTCAGCGTTCCGCCGAATGCGGCGCAGGCGGAAAAATCCTCCCTCGTGACGGCGGAAATGCCCGTCGTCGGGATATCCTTTTCGTCGGAAAAGCGCGAGCCGAACGCCGCGTTTGCCAGAATCGCGAGCTTGCGCCGCGTATCCCAGCCCTCGATGTCCGCGGCGGGGTTCGCCTCGACATAGCCGAGCTTTTTCGCGTCCGCGAGCGCCTCTTCGTAGCCGAGCCCCTCGTTTTTCATGCGCGTCAAAAGATAATTTGTGCTGCCGTTTACGATGCCGTTGATCTCCGTAATGCGGTCGCCCGCAAGGCATGCGTTTAACGGGCGCAGGATCGGCACGCCGCCGCCCACGCTCGCCTCAAAGAGATATTCCGCGCCGTGTTCCTTTGCGATCACGCACAGCTCGTCCCCGTGCGTCGCGACGAGTTCCTTGTTGCTCGTCACGACCCAGCGCCCCGCCGTGAGCGCGCGCTTCGTATATTCGTGCGCGATGCGAACGCCGCCGATCGCCTCCACGACGATCTTCACGCGATCGTCTTTGAGCGGCGCATCGAGATCGTGTACGAGGCACACCCCGCTCGGAAGCGAAACCTCCCGAATGTCCACGCCGTAGAGGAGCTCGATCTGTTCTCCCGTCGCGAGGGACAGCCGCTTTTGACTCTCCGTCAGCATTTTGACGACGCCGGAGCCGACGACGCCGAGACCGCAAACCGCAACGCCAATCATTTGGGTATCTCTCCTTTACAATTCCTGTACCTGTATCTGCTTATAGAAGTTTTTGTACGTCTCCCGCTCCATGAGCTGGGACCCTTCCTGCACCACGCTCGCGGTGGCGCACGCGACGCCCATGCGCAGCACGTCCTCGTCGGGGAGATCCCCCATGAATCCTGCGACGAGCCCCGCGACCATCGCATCGCCCGCGCCGACGGTCGATTTGACCTGCACGGGAATCTGTTCCGCAAAATACGCGCCGCGCCCGTTTACGAGCATCGCGCCCTTGCTGCCCATGGAGACCACGACGTTTTCCGCGCCCATGTCCAAAAAGCGCGCGGCGGCTTCGCGTACGTCCGAAAGGGACTGAAGCGGTCGCCCCGCCGCAATTTCCGCCTCGTGCAGGTTCGGCTTGATGAGGAAGGGCTTTGCCTCGAGCCCTTTTATAAGCGCCTCACCCTCCGCGTCGAGCACGCACCTGCAGTTCAGCCCCTCCACCGCCTCGATGATCGTCCTGTAGAAGTCCTTGGGGCATCCCGGCGGCAGCGACCCCGTGAGCACCAGGAAATCGCTGTCCTGCGCGTGGTTCGCCACAAGTTCCAGCATCTTTTGAAGGGCGTCCTGTGTGACGGGGACGCCCGCCTCGTTGATCTCGGTTACGATGGAGCGCGAGGCGTCCAGCAGCTTGATGTTCGTGCGGACGCGCCCCTCCTGCCAGAGGAAATCCGTCTTTACGCCGTGGAGCAAAAGCCTGTTTTCCACCATGCGCCCGTTTTCCTCGTAGAGAAAGCCGATGCACTCCGTCTCTACGCCCAGCTCCGAAGCCGTGATCGCCACGTTTACGGCCTTGCCGCTCGGGTCGTTTCTCGTGTGCGTGACGCGGTTGGTAGCGCCGTAGGTAAACTGTTCGACAGTCACCATCTTGTCGATGCTCGGGTTCAGGCTCACCGCCGTAATCATAGTCTTTTCACCGCCCTGTTCTCGATGTCAGAAGATCGCTTCGATAAAGTCCTTCGCTTCAAACGGCTCGAGGTCGTCTATCTGTTCGCCGATTCCGATATAGCGCACGGGCAGCCCCAGTTCGCTGCGGATGGCGATCGCGATGCCGCCCTTCGCCGTGCCGTCCAACTTCGTCAGGATGATGCCGTCCAGATCCGCCACGTCTTTGAATACGTCCGCCTGGGCGAGCCCGTTCTGCCCCGTCGTCGCGTCGATCACGAGCAGCGCCTTGTACGTCGCCTCGGGGTACTCTCTGGACACCACGCGGGAGATTTTTTTCAGTTCATCCATCAGGTTTTTCTTGTTGTGGAGTCTGCCCGCCGTGTCGACGACCAGGATGTCCGCGTGCTTTTGCTTCGCGACCTGGATGCCCTCGTACACCACCGAAGCGGGGTCCGAGCCCTCTGCCTTTCGGACGAGCGGGACGTCGGCGCGCTCCGCCCACACCGCGAGCTGGTCCGCCGCCGCCGCGCGGAACGTGTCCGCCGCGCAGATGATGACGCGCCTGCCTACCGTCTTAAACCGCGTCGCGAGCTTGCCGATGGACGTCGTCTTCCCCACGCCGTTCACCCCGATCACGATGAGCACCATCGGGGAGGCAAGGTGCATCGGCTCGTTTCCCATGATGTCGATCAAAATCTTTTGCAGCTCCTGCCGCGCCTCATTGGGATTTCCGATCTTCTCCGCGCGGCACTTTTCGCGAAGGCGCGATACCGCCGCCTCCGACGTCTTCACGCCGACATCCGCCATGATGAGGATGTCCGTCAAATCCTCGTAGAAATCGTCGTCCAGCTCCGTATACTGCGCGACGAGTTCGTCCATGCGCCCCGTCACGTTTTGGCGGGTCTTGGTCAATGTTTGCTTGATTCTGTCAAAAAGGCCCATAAAAGCCCCTCCTTTGCCCGTGTTATGCGCCTCCGATGGCCTCTGCATCCTGCAATTTTACGCTCATCACGCGCGAAACGCCCTTTTCCTCCATCGTCACACCATAGAGCGCGTCGCAGCGCGCCATGGTGCCCTTTCTGTGCGTTATGATGATAAACTGCGTCTCCTTCGCGTATTCGCGCAGCGTGTCCGCGAAGTTGTCGATGTTCGCGTCGTCGAGCGCCGCCTCGATCTCGTCCAGAAAGCAGAACGGCGACGGCTTGATCTCGAGGATCGCCATGAGGATCGCAATGGCGGTCAACGCCCGTTCGCCGCCCGAGAGCAGCGAGAGCAGCTGCAACTTTTTCCCCGGCGGCTGCGCGAACACCTCGATCTCGCAGTTCAGCGCGTCCTTGGGGTCGGTGAGCCGCAATGCCGCCTGCCCGCCGCCGAACAGGCGCACGAACGTGCGGCGGAAAGATCGGTCGAGCGCCTCAAACTGCGCTTTGAATCGTGCTTCCATCTTTTTGAGCAGCTCGTCGATGATGTCCTGCAAGTCGATCTGCGCCTTCATGAGGTCGCCGCGCTGTGCGGTCATATCCTCGACGCGCGCGGACACCTCCCGAAATTCGTCCAGCGATGCGACGTTGACGTTTCCCATGCGCTTGATTTCCTGCCGAATCTCGGCGATGCGCTTTTCCGCGCCCGACGTTTTGACGTCCTCGTCGCGAAACGCCTTCGCGCCTTCGACTGTCAGCTCGTAATCCTCCCAGATGCGCCGCGTCATCTGGGCGATGTCGTCCTCGATGCGCGCCTTCTGAAACTCCGCGCGGTGTTTGCGCTCGGAATACTCGTCGATGCGCACGCGCTGCGCGTCGAGCAGACGCCCCGTCTCCAAAATGCGCTCCTGCGCGCCCGTTCGCTGTGTATCTTTGTCCTGAAAGCCCGCCCTCGCCCCGTCGAGCGCCTTTTTGGCTTCGGTCAGCGCCTTTTCCGCGTCCGCGAGAGACGCTTGGTCCTCCGCGAGCGACGCTTCCTTTTCTGCCAAAAGGCGCGCGCTGTCTGTGAGCAGCTTTTGCATGTTCTGTTTGTCGTGCGTCAGGCGGTTCCTGTCGGCTTTTGCGGCCTCGAGTCCGCGCGCGAGGGATGCCGTGCGGACGCTTTCGTCCTGCACCGCCTTGCGCAGCGCCTCCGCCTTCGAACGAAGGGGGGTGAGGCGCGATTGCGTCTCGGTGATGTCCGCGTGGAGCCTGCCGCGCGCGTCTTCGCCCGCGCCCTGCGCACCCGAAATGTTTTGCAGCGCCTCCTCGGTCAGCGCGAGCTGCGTGATGAGCTGCTCCTTTTCCTCAAACGCCAGCTTGGTATGCTGCGCCCGATGCTCGTATTCCGCGCGCGCGCCCTCGAGGCGCTCCTCGTTCCGCGCGCACAGAAGCTCCTGCGCGCGTAGCTGTTCGGCAAGGGACGCTCTCTCCTCGGCCGTCTTTGCCAAGGATTGCGCGAGCGCGGCCTTTTCCGCCTCTGCCTTGGCGAGATTTTCGCGCACGTCTACAATCTGCTTTTTCTGCTCCGCGACCTCGCGCTCTCTCGAAAGCAGGCTCGTCGCGCGGCTCTGCGCGCTGCCGCCCGTCATCGAGCCGCCCGAGTGCATCACATCGCCGTCCAGCGTCACCAGACGGAACGCGTGCCGCCCCGCCCGCATGATTGCGATGCCGCTGTCCAGATCTTCCGCGATCACGGTGCGCCCTAAGAGGTTCTCCATGACGCCCTTATACTCCGCGCTGTAGGATACGAGTTCGCTCGCGACCCCGATGCAGCCGGGCATGTTGAGCACCTGCCGCTCGCCGTGGTCGAGCGTCCTGCCCCGCACCGCGCTGATCGGCAAAAACGTCGCGCGGCCCATGCGGTTCTGGCGGAGGTAATCGATCATGCGCTTGGCGTCTTCCTCGCGGTCGACGACCACGTTTTGCAGCGCCGCGCCGAGCACCATGTCGATGGCGCGCTCGTACTGCCTTGGCACCGAAAGGAGCGACGCGACCACGCCGCGCACGCCGCTTTCCCCCTGGCGCTGCGCGTGCATGAGGACGTTTTTGACGGAATACTGGTAGCCCTCGTAATCGCGCTGCATTTCTTCGAGCAGTTTCAGCCGCGAAAGCGCCGCCTGCAGGGTCTCGGAGAGCGTCCGTATCTCGGTATCGAGCGCGAAGCGCCGGTTTTTCCCGTCCGCACTCCGCTTTTCCGCCTGTGCGAGCGATGCGGAGAGCCTTTCGCGCTCTGCAGTGCCGCCTTGGAGCGCCTCGGATGCCTCCTCGAGCTGATTTTTGAGCTCGGAAAGGTCTACTTCGTCCCTGCCGGAATCGTCCTCCGCCGCCTTGACGCGCTCCGAAAGCGCATCGCGCAGGGCCGAAAGGCGCGCCGTCTCGCTGCGGACGTCCGAAAGCCCGTTCATGACGGAGATGAGTTCCGCCTTTGCGGCTTCCAGCTTTTCTTCCGTTTCCCGAAGCGTTTCTTCTGCGGAAGAGAGCTCCTCCCGCTCGCGCGAAAGCGCATCCTGCGCCTCGCGCAGCGCTTCTTCTTCCAGCCCGATTTTTTCGCCCAGGCGCACGATTTCCGCGTCCACGCCGCCCTCGCCCTGTTCGGCGGCATTCTTTTCGGAGAGCAGGCGCTCTCTGTCGCGCTCGGAGGAAAGCATGCGCTCCTTCAGGACGGATACCGCGCCTTCCTGCGCCTCCGTCCTGCGGATCGCCTCCTGCACGGTTTCCCGCGCGGCGGCGGCTTCCTCCTCTAAGATTGCCAGGTGTTCCTGTGTTTCGTCGCGCTCCGCTGCGTAACGCGTTTGCAGAGATTCCGCCTCGGAGAGGATCGCCTGAAAGCCCTCCAGCGTTTCGGAAAGCTCGGAAAGCCTCGCCTCGCCGTGCTCGCTTTTCGCGAGGAACACGTTGAGGTCCAGCTTTTTCAGCTCGTCGCGAAGCAGGATATACCGCTTTGCCGTTTCGCTCTGCCTGCGAAGCGGCTCTACGCGGTTCGTAAGCTCCCGCAGGATATCCTCCGCGCGCGACAGGTTCGCGCGCGTATTTTCGAGCCTGCGCTCCGCCTCCTGCTTGCGCGCCTTGTATTTGACGATACCCGCCGCTTCTTCGAATACGTTGCGGCGCTCTTCGCTCCTGCTGGACAGGATTTCATCGATCCTGCCCTGGCTGATCAGGGAATAGCCTTCCTTGCCGATGCCCGTGTCGCGGAACAGATCCACGATGTCGCGCAGGCGGCACGTCTGGCGGTTGATGGAGTATTCGCTCTCGCCGCTTCGATAGGCGCGACGCGTGACGGAAACCTCGCGAAAATCTATAGGCAGCGCCCCGTCTTCGTTGTCGAAGATGAGCGAAACCTCGCAGAACGCGAGCCGCCTGCGCTTTTCCGTGCCGCCGAAGATGACGTCCTCCATCTTGGTGCCGCGCAGCGATTTCGCGCTCTGTTCGCCCAGCACCCAGCGGACGGCATCGGCGATATTGCTCTTGCCGCTGCCGTTCGGCCCCACGACGCCGGTGATCCCGTCCTCGAACGTGATCTCCACCTTGTCGGCGAACGACTTGAACCCCTGTATCTCCAGTCTCTTTAGCCGCAATGCAGCCATCCTCCGTATTCCGCGCTCCAAAAAGGGATACGCAAAACGGGCTGATCGGTCTCCTTTCAGCCTTCCATTTCCCCGAGCGTCATTTGCGCGGCGGCGATCTCCGCCTCGCGCTTGCTTTTGCCTAAGCCCTCTCCGCGCAGCACACCTTCGATAAAGAGGTGGCATGTAAATACGCTGTCGTGCGGCGGCCCCTCCTGCGATACGATTGTATACATGGGGCGAAGCCCCGGCTGCCGCTTTTCGAGCAGGATTTGCAGCCTGCTCTTCGCATCGAGCCCGCCGTCCTTCACGGCCTCCGCGATGCGCCCACAAAAGATGCGCCGCACGAACGCCGCCGCGCTTTCAAAGCCGCCGTCCAGATAGATCGCCGCGATGACCGCCTCCGCCATGTCCGAGAGGATGGACGGCTTTTCCCTTCCGCCGCTCAGCTCTTCGCCGTGCGAAAGGCGCATTTCGCGGTCCAGCCCGATTTCGAGCGCGATTTCGGACAGCGTCTCCTCCCGCACGAGGCGCGCGCGGATAAAGGTCATCTGCCCTTCCTGCAGGGCGGGGCGCGCCTCGAACAGCATTTGGCTCACCGCGAGTTCCAATACCGCGTCGCCCAAAAACTCGAGCCTTTGGTAGTGGGGCGTGCCGTGATCCTTGCCGTAGGAGGGGTGGGTCAGCGCGGTCTTTAGCAGCGCCTTGTCCCGAAACCGATATCCGATCGCGTCCTCAAGGGGCATTACGCGTGCTCCTTCAGATAATCCCAAATGTCCTGCACCGTGGCGATGGAGACGAGTACCTCGTCCTCGACCGTCACGTTGAATTCCTGCTCCAGGTCCATGATGAGCATCATGAGGTTCGCGGAATCCGCACCCAGATCCTCCACCAGGTTCGATTCCGGCTTCACGTCCTCCGGCTGCACCGGAAGCTGTTCGCAAATAAGCCTTACGATCTTGTCATACATTGTCTTTCTCCCGTTCCTTTCCGGAGAGGCCCAAGAGCCCCTGCCTAATCTGCCCGGGGACATCCCCTATGACCATGTCCCTCGTCTGCCTGAGTGCGGAGGCGATCGCCTTGGCGCTGGAGCTTCCGTGCGCCTTTACGACCACGCCCTCCACGCCCAACAGCGGCGCGCCGCCGTGATCCTCGTAGTTCATGCGCTTTTTGAAACCGGCAAAGGTGTCCTTCATCAAAAGCGCGCCGAGTTTTGCCCTCGTCGAGGACCGGATCTCGTCCTTGAGCATCCCCATGAGCGCCATTGCCAGCCCTTCCGTGTACTTCAGGATGAGGTTGCCGTCGAACCCGTCCGCGACGACCACGTCCGCGCGGCCGAAGGGGATGTCCCGCCCCTCGATATTGCCGCCGAAGCGGTAGGCGGTTTGCGCTTTCATCCGTTGGTACGCTTCCTTATAGAGTTTGTTGCCCTTTTCCTCCTCCGCGCCGATGTTGGCGAGGCACACGAGGGGGTCTTTGACGTGCAGCACTTTTTCCATATAGACGCTGCCCATGAGCCCGAACTGCTCGAGATACGCGCTCTGGCAGTCCACGTTCGCGCCGGCATCGATGAGCAGATACGGCTTTTCCCTGCCCGGAATCACCGGCGCGAGGGCGGGGCGATCGATGCCCTGAATCCGCCCGACGCGAAACATGCCGCCCGCGAGCACAGCGCCGGTAGAGCCCGCCGAAAGCACCGCCTGCGCCTGTTTCTCCCTCACGGCGAGCATCGCCCTTACGAGCGAGGAGTCCTTCTTTTTGCGGATCGCGAGCATGGGCGAGTCCTCGATAGAAATCACTTCTTCGCACGGGACGATCTCGAGCCGATCCCGCACGTCCGCACAGTCCGCAATCAGGCCTTCCAGCGCCTCTTTCCGCCCGAAGAGGAGGACGTTCGCCTCGGGCATTCGGCGAAGCGCCTCGATGGCGCCTGCGACGATCGCGTTCGGCGCGTTGTCTCCGCCCATCGCGTCCACCGCGACGGTAATCCGTTCCATGTCCGTCACCTCTGATGCATAGTTTCGGTATCCGATTTACAGGGCTTTCGTATCGACCTCTTCTTTGAGCATCGATAGGAGCGCATCCGCCTTCATGGAGCCCATATCGCCCTTCTTGCGGGAGCGCACCGCGACCTCGCCGCTTTCGGCCTCCTTGTCGCCGATCACCAGCATGTAGGGCACTTTCTCCACCTGCGCCTCGCGGATTTTGAAGCCGATCTTCTCGTTGCGCAGGTCCATTTCCACGCGGAAGCCCGCCTTGCGCAGCGCGCTTTCCAGCGCTTTTGCCGCCTCGTCGCCGCGGTTGGTGATGGTCATGATCTTGCACTGTACGGGCGAGAGCCACAGCGGGAACGCGCCCGCGAAGTGCTCCGTCAATATGCCGATGAAGCGCTCGATGGAGCCGAACGCCACGCGATGGATCATGACGGGGCGGTGCTTTTCGCCGTCCGCGCCGACGTAGGTCAGCTCGAACCGCTCGGGCAGGTTCATGTCGAGCTGGATCGTGCCGCACTGCCAGGTTCTGCCGATCGAATCCTCCAAGTGGAAGTCGATCTTGGGGCCGTAGAATGCGCCGTCGCCCTCGTTGACGACGTATGTCACGCCCAGTTCGTCGAGCGCGCCCTGCAGGCCGCGTGTCGCCTGCTCCCACATTTCGTCCGTGCCGATGGAATTTTCCGGGCGCGTGGAGAGCTCCACGCGGTATTTGAAGCCGAAGACCTTATAGACCTCGTCGATCAGGCGGTACACGCCGATGATCTCGTCCTTGATCTGCGCGGGCGTCATGAAGATGTGCGCGTCGTCCTGCGTGAAACACCTCACGCGCATCAGCCCGTGCAGCGCGCCCGAAAGCTCGTGCCTGTGGACGAGCCCCAGTTCGCCGCTGCGGCAGGGGAGTTCGCGATAGCTCCACGTCTTTCTCTTATATACCAAAATGCCGCCGGGGCAGTTCATGGGCTTGATCGCGAAATCCTGGTCGTCGATCTTGGTGGTGTACATGTTCTCGCGGTAGTGGTCCCAGTGGCCGGAGGTCTCCCAAAGCTGGCGGTTCAGCATGATGGGCGTCTTGATCTCCTCGTAGCCGTATTCGGTATGGATTTTGCGCCAGTAGCCCTCCAGAAGGTTTCGCAGAATCATGCCCTTCGGGAAGAAGAAGGGGAAGCCGGGGCCTTCGTCCATGAGGGAGAACAGGTCGAGTTCCTTGCCGAGCTTTCTGTGGTCGCGCTTTTTCGCCTCCTCGAGGCGGGCGAGGTAGGCATCCAGCTCTTCCTTGTCGAAAAACGCCGTGCCGTAGATGCGCTGGAGCATCTTGTTCTTTTCGCTGCCGCGCCAGTACGCGCCCGCGATGCTCATGAGCTTGAACGCCTTCACCCTGCCCGTGGACGGAAGGTGCGGACCGGCGCACAGGTCCGTAAAATCGCCCTGCTTATAGAAGGAAATGGTCTCATCCTCGGGAAGGTCGCGGATTAGTTCGGTCTTATAGGGTTGCGCCATCTTCTCGGTCAGCTCGATCGCCTCCGCGCGGGGCAGCTCGAAGCGCTCCAGGCGGAGATTCTGCTTGACGATTTTCTGCATTTCCTTTTCGACTGCCTTGAGGAAATCCGGCGTGAACGGCTCTTCCGCGTCGAAATCGTAGTAGAAGCCGTTTTCGATGGCGGGGCCGATGGCGAGCTTCGCATCGGGCCGCAGCCTCAATACCGCCTGCGCCAGGATGTGGCTCGCGGTGTGGCGCAGCGCGTGGCGCCCGTCCTCGTCTGCGAAGGTGAGAAACTTCAGCTCGTGATCGCCCGCAATGGGCTTGACAAGATCGATAGTTTCCCCGTCCAACTTCGCCGCCAGCGCGGTCTTTTTGACATCCCCGCCCAGCTTGCCCGCGATATCCAGCGCGTTCATCCCGTCATCAAATTCCATCGTCCGTCCGTCAATTGTAAGAACCATTGCCATTCCTCCCAAATAAAAACACGTCCGCCCCGACGAAGGGACGGACGATCTGTCCGCGGTTCCACCCAACTTGTTTTCCACTCATGCGGGCTCTATCGCACCCATGCGCGCACGGTCGGAGGGTGGTAGCTCTTGCCCTGCCGCGAAGCGCGCTTGCAGCCTATGGCGCGCTCTCTCTGACGCGGTTTTTCGCGCAATGCCTTTCCCCGTCATCCCGAACGAATCGCCTCTATTTTGGCACAATGCGCGCCTTCTGTCAAGTAAAATGTTTGGTATGCTATTCGATGAAGGTCGAAATCTCCCCGAGCGGCTTGCGCGTTTTTTTGCGGACGGAGGCATCCTTCGCGTATCCCAGCGCGAGCACGAGGCGAAGGCGGGAAGTGTCCGGGATGGAGGCGATTTTGCGAATTGCCTGCTCGTCAAACGCGCCCATGATGCAGGTGGAAAGCCCCAATTCCGTCGCCATGCAGCAAAATTGCGATACCGAAAGCCCCAAATCCATCTGCGCGAATTTCTGGTTGGCTTGCCCCTGCCGCAAAAAGGCCTCCTCCTCCGTGACGGCAACCAAAACGGGGCAATCCTTCGTGAAGCCGTTGAGCAAGCCGACCTGCGTCGCCTTTGCCGCCTTTTTCACGGATTCGCCGTTTGTGATGACCCAATAGTGCCACGGCTGGCTGTTGCACGCGGACGGCGCGAGCCGCGCCGCGTTCAGGCATTGCTCGATTTTTTCCCGCTCGACCTTTCGTGCGGGGTCATAGTTCCTGCAGCTTTCCCGCTTCAAAATGAGTTCCGCATAATCCACAAAATATCCCTGCCTTTCAAAAAAGCATCCGCCGCAAGGCGAATGCTCTCATGCTTTTTATACCGCGGGTTCCGTATCGTTCTCCAGCGGCGCATCCTCTACCGAGCGGATGCCCCAGCGGGCGAAGACCAAGGGCGTCTTCTGCGCGCCGACGGCGACGATGACGGTATCGTCCTTGATGGAAGTGATCGTGCCGTAGATGCCGCCGATGGTGCAAATGCGGTCTCCGGGCTTCAGTGCGGCGAGCATGTCCTTGACCTGCTTGTCCTTCTTGCGCTGCGGGCGGATCATCATGAAGTAGAGCGCGCCGAACATCACAACCATGAGCAGGATGGGGGAGAGCATCTGCGCCAGCCCGCCCTGTTCCGCCATTGCCTCTGTAGTGCCTGTGGAGACTGCCGTCTCGATGAGGGTGAGCGTCTTTGTAAGCATAGTATTCCTCCAAACAATCGTTATACGCCTATTATACAGAAAACTCGCGCGCGAAACAACAAGCAAATCGAACAAATGCGTTAAATCTACCAGTTATCCCGCCCGTGCGTCGCGTAAAAGCCCTCCGTGAAGTCCCTGAGCGCGTCCTGCTCGATGGCTTTGCGCATATCCTCCATGAGGCGGATTAAAAAGCGGAGGTTGTGCATGCTTGTGAGCCGAAGCGCCAAAATCTCTCCCGCCTTGAACAGGTGCCGGATGTACGCGCGGGAGAAATTCCGGCAGGCGTAGCAGTCGCACGTGTCGTCGAGCGGAGAAAAGTCGTGCGCGTAAGCGGCGTTTCGGATGACGAGCCGCCCGTTTCGCGTGAACACGGTGCCGTTTCGCGCGACGCGCGTTGCGAGCACGCAGTCGAACATATCCACGCCGCGCAGCACGCCCTCGATGAGGCAGTCGGGCGAGCCCACGCCCATGAGGTAGCGCGGCTTTTCCACGGGCAGCTCGGGGCAGACGACCTCCAGCATATCGTACATGATGTCCTTCGGTTCGCCCACGCTGAGCCCGCCGATGCCGAACCCCGGCAGATCCAGCTTCGCCAGTTCCTGCGCGCTGTGCCTGCGCAGTTCGGCGATAAACGCGCCCTGCACGATGCCGAACAGCGCCTGATCGTCCCGTGTCTTGGCATCCATGCAGCGGGTGAGCCAGCGCAGCGTGCGCCCGAGCGCCCTTTCCGCATCCTTCGGCGCGCAGGGCCATGCGCTGCATTCGTCAAACTGCATGATGATGTCCGCGCCCAGTTTTTCCTGTATGCCGATGGACACCTCGGGCGACATGAAGTGCTTGCTCCCGTCCAAATGCGAGCGGAAGAACACGCCCTCCTCCTTGACGGTGCGCAATTCCGAGAGCGAAAACACCTGAAAGCCGCCGCTGTCGGTGAGGATGGGCCTGTCCCAGTGCATGAAGTTGTGCAGCCCGCCCGCCTCCGCGACCAGATCTTCCCCCGGGCGCAGGTGCAGGTGGTATGTATTGGAAAGGATGATTTCCGAGCCGATCTCCTTCAATTCGTCCGGCGACATGGTCTTGACGGTCGCCTGTGTGCCTACGGGCATAAACGTCGGCGTTTCGATCGTTCCGTGGGGCGTGTGCAGCCTGCCGCGCCGCGCACCCGTCTGTTTGCATACGTGCAGCAGCTCAAATTCAAAGGGCTTCGACAAAGAATCTCCCCCAGCCATTTTTTATAGTGCATTATACCACGGCACACCGCCGCAAACAAGCATTTCACCGCGCGCTTTGTTAAGTTTCGAGGGCGGAGTAAATCGAAAAGCCGCAAAAACGCCACGATGTTGTCGTTTTTGCCGATAGTTAATGATTGTAGTCTTGCAATGCAAAAGGGATGTGCGATACAATATGCCCCGTGACGATCGAATGAAGGGTTGTAGATAGAGATGGGAAATACACAGAAAAACAATCGCCCCAAGAGGAAGTGGCGCTTCGGCGACAGAAACGACGGCAGGCTCTTGCGCACGCTCGATCCGATGGCGAAGATCGCCGTATACATCATGCCGAACCGAAATGATGCCTGCAATTTTTTTCGCGGCTCCATGGACATGACGGAAGTGGATTCGTATGTGCGCGAAAAGCGCGCGCAGGGGCTTAAAAACTTCACGAGTACGCATGTCTTTATCGCGGCATATGCGCGAACCGTCAGCCAGAGGCCTGCACTCAACCGCTTCATCGCGGGGCAGAAGGTTTTCCAAAGGTACGTTTTTCAGGTGGAACTGTGCATCAAAAAGGAAATGTCGCTGCAGGGGCAGGAGTCTGTGATCACGATGGATATCCCGCTGGACGCCACGGCGGAGCAGGTGTACGAGATCATGGAGCGCGAGGTCAACACCGCGCGCAAGGAGACCACGGATTTTGACAGGCTCGCAAAATACATCGACTATATTCCGGGGTTGTTGAAGAAATTTACGGTGTTCAGCCTGCGCGTCGCGGATTATTTCGGGCTGCTCCCGATGTGGCTGAAAAACCTCTCGCCGTTTCACGGCTCGATGTTCATCACGTCGATGGCGAGCCTCGGCATTCCCGCGATTTACCACCACATCTACAATTTCGGCAATGTCCCCGTGTTCATCTCGATAGGCATTACCGAGAAAAAGCACGTGATCGACATGGACGGAAACGACCGCGTGCGCCTGATGATGGACTATACCGCCGTTTTGGACGAGCGCATCTGCGACGGCTACTACTACGCGAGCGCGTTCCGCTACCTGACGGGGGTTATGCGCAGACCCGAACAGCTCGATACGCCGCCGGAGGCAATCGTGGAGGACATCGACTGAGGACGGAGGAAAAATCATGCCGCACAAAAAGGAAGTTTGGCCGGTCATGCTCACGCCGTATACGGACGGCGGCGCGGTAGACTACAACGGGCTTCAAAAGCTCATCGAATGGTACGAGGAAAATGGCGTTTCGGGGCTGTTTGCGGTGTGCCAGTCGAGCGAGATGTTTTATCTGTCGCTCAGGGAGCGGGTCGAGATCGCGTCGTTCGCCAAAAGGCATGCGAAGGTTCCGGTCATCGCATCCGGGCACATTTCAAGCGACAAAACCGACCAGATCGACGAAGTGCGCCGCATCGCGGATGCGGGAGTGGATGCCGTCGTTCTGATATCGAACCGCTTTGCGCCCGATCGCGAGGGCGCAAAGGTGTGGACGGAAAACCTGCAGGCGCTGATGGACGCAGTCGACCCTTCCGTTCCGCTCGGGCTGTACGAGTGCCCCATGCCGTACAAAAGGCTCATAGAAGAGGACGAACTGCGCTTTTGCGCGCAGTCGGGCAGGTTTTTCTTCATGAAGGACACCTGCTGCGATTTGAAAATGCTCCGCCGCCGCGCGGAAATCTTACGCGGCACGAAAATGCGCCTGTACAACGCGAACACCGCGACGCTCTTGGATAGCGTCATCGCCGGCTGTGCAGGCTTTTCGGGGATCATGGCGAATTTTCATCCGGATTTGTACGTATGGCTCATGGACAACTACGAAAAATACCCCGCCGAGGCGAAAAAGCTGCAAGCGCTGCTCACCGTGTGCGCGCTGATCGAGGGGCAGAAGTATCCGACGAATGCGAAATACCATCTCTCCGCACTGAAACACCTCCCGATCACCACATACGCCCGCTCCCGCGCCCGCGCGGAAATGCTCGAAGTGCACAAAGACGAAGTGCGGCAGATGGAAGACATCATTTCCCTCGCGCGGGAGATGCTGCCCATAGATTAAAATCGCTACGAAGATCGTGAAGGCGCGGAATGACCGCGTCTTTTTTTGCGGAGTAGACGCAGTACACGTATCCGTCCGATAGGTCGGGCGCAAAAAAGCGCATTTCGAGCGTGTTAAACTGCGAAAACGGGGCGTTATTGCACTTGTAATAGCTCTCCTTCTGCGTCCATATGCGCAGAAAATCTTCGGGATGCGCCGAAAGGTATTCTGCTTCGGCGGGATGAAAGAACCGCTTCGCGACGGCAAGGTTCGCGGGGCGGCATTTTTGTTCCACATCGCAGCCGATTTTTTCGCCCGATGTGGCGAGAACGACGCGCGACCACGTGTGCGCGATGCTGGAAAACGCGCTTTCCCCGGCGTATCGCAAAAGGAGCCCCGCCGCAAGCGACATCGCCCTGTCCTTCGGGAAGCGATAGGACAGCGCCTTTTCCCGCCGCTCGCCTGAAACCAAGGGGACGAGTGACGAAAACAGCGCCTCATCCAAAAGCGGCGCGGGGTCTACGACATACAGATCGATCATGGAAGGAAAACCTTTCTGCTCTTATTCTGAAAGAAATGGGGCCGTTGCGCAACCGTGCGCAACAGCCCCAAAGCACTACATCGTATTACAGGCCTTTTTCCTGGATCTTCTCGTTGATGTAGCCCATGTACTCGGATACGCCAAGCGCCTCAAAGCCCGCAACGTACTCGTCCCAGCTCGCGTCGATGTCCTTGGCTCCGGTCAGGAAGTAGCCGACCCACTCTTCGAGATAGGCGTTGAAGTCGGCGGTCATGATGGAGATTTCGGATGCGGTGTCGGGATCGAACACGAAGGGTGCCCACACGGCGCCGCCTTCCTTGGTGTCGGGCGTGTAGTTGATGAGCCCTGCCGCAGATTCGAGGGACTTCGGCCAGGTCTCGCCGCCCTTAAAGAGCTCGTTGGTCGCGCAGGAGGGGTTCGCGCCGCCCGCCCACGTGCACCACTTGGACTGCACCTGCTCGAAGTTCGTGCCGGAGGGGTCGTTCAGGATCATGTCGGTGAGGGCATAGGTATCGGTTTCGGCATCATAGGTGTAGGATACGTTCTCCTCGCCCATGAAGTACGCGACGATGCCTTCGATGGAGTAGAAGTAGTCCGCCCACTTGGCGAGCGTCTCGCGCTTTTCTTCCGCGCAGTTGTAGGTGATGCAGAAGTTCGCGCTGGTGGAGGCGGGCATGGAGTAGTTGCTCCACATTTTGTCGCCGTTGGGGCCCTCGAGGGGCTCGGTGGTCGGCACGGTGTACTGCTCGTACACGGTGCTGGCGACGGGGCTGTTGTTGCAGAAGCAATAGGTCAGCGTCCTGCCGGTGGAGCACTTGGCGATCAGTTCGCCAAAGCCGTCGGTGAAGATGTCGGGATCCAGAAGCCCCTCGGAATAGAGCTTCGCGAGGTACTTCATCATGTCCTTGTAGCCGTCGGCGGTGTGCCAGAAGCGGCCCGTGCCGTCCTCCGCCTGGTCGAACCAGTAGCAGGAGGAGCCGCGGTTCATGAGACCGAACGCGCCGGAGAACACATAGTCGATGTCGTTCCAGCCGGCAAAGCCCAGCGGGATGGAATCGTCTTCGCCATTGGCGTTGTAGTCGTAGTCCTTGATCGCCTTGAGGTACTCATAGAAGCCCTCGGTGGTGGTCGGCGGGGTGGTAAGGCCCGCATATTCGAGCACCTGGCTGTTGTAGAACAGGCGGTCGCCCATGCGGATCGCGTAGCCGGTCAGGATGTAGGGGCAGCCGTAGATGCTGCCGTCCGCCTGCGTGATCGCCGCGCGCGCCGTGGGATACGCATCCAGCCAGTAGCCGAAATTCGGCATGAGGTCGGCGTACTGGGAAAGGTCGATCAGCATGCCTTCGCCGCCGTACTGAGACTGCATGGTGGAGGAGACGGCCATCTTGAAGAGAATATCCGGCAGATCGCCCGAGCCAAACAGCAGGTTCAGCTGCGTGGTGCGATCCGAGGACGGGACGGGGGTGAAATCGAGGTGGACGTTGGTCAGCTCTTCGAGCTGCTGCCAGAACCAGACTGTAGACCAGTCAGAGGGCATAACGTCCGTGTACATGTGGGTCACGGTCACGGTCATGGGTTCCTCGACGAGCGGATACAGCGAGAGATCCGCGTGAGGGCCTTCAACCGCGAAAGCCGTGGTGCAGGAGAGCGCAAGCACGATGGCGAGCACGACTGCGAGTTTCTTCATGAGGATAATCCCCTTTCTGTTTATTGTTCAACCGGCACAGCCGGATGGAACCGAGATGTTATCCCTTTACGGAGCCGATCATGACGCCCTTGATGAAGTACCGCTGCACGAAGGGGTAGATGATCAGCATCGGGATGGAGGCGAGGACGACGATGGAGTACTTGATGGTCTCGGCGCGGATCGCCCGCTTCGCCATTTCGTCGGACGACGCGCCGCCGGCTTGGCCGGACTGTTCGTTGTTGATGAGGATTTGTCGCAGGAAGAGCTGCAATGGCCACTTTTTCTGGTCCGACAGGTAAATCAGACTCTGGAAATAGCTGTTCCACAAAAACACTCCGTAATACAGCCCGATGACGCAGATGACGGGGATCGAAAGCGGCAAGATGATGCGCACCAGAATGCCGAACGGGGAGCACCCGTCGATCATCGCGGCTTCCTGCAGCTCGTAGGGAATGGATTCGGAGAAGAACGTGCGCATGATGATCATGTTGTACGTCGCGATGCCGCCGACCAAAATGACCGCCCACCAGCTGTTCTTGAGGCCGAGCGTCTTGGTCACGAGCAGGTACGTCGGGATGAGGCCGCCGGAAAAGAACATCGGGAACACGGCAAAGCCCATGAGCGCTTCCTTGCCCCAAAGCTCCCTGCGGGAGAGGGGGTATGCGCACAATATCGTCAAAAACAGGTTCGTCGCGGTGCCGAGAAACAGGATGCAAAGCGAATTGCGGTAGCCGATCATGAGGTCGCCGTTTTTGAAGCACTCCCCGTAGTTGTCAAACGTGAAGCCCACGGGGCGCCACCATACCTGCCCGCCGATGACCTTGAGCGGATCGGAAAAGGAGGCGATGAGGACGTACCACAACGGATACAGGATGATGAGACAGAGGATCGCGAGCAAAATCGCGATGGTGATTTCAAAGGCGATGTCGCCCCTCGTCATGCGGCCAAACGCGCCCTCGTGGGACGCCTTGATTTTCTTGGTTTGAACATTCTGAGCCATGAATTGCGCCCTCCTTTACCAGAGCTTCGTTTCGCCGAGCTTGGCGGAAATCCCGTTGACGATGACGAGCATGATGCAGTTTGCCGCGGAGTTGAACAGGCCTATCGCGGTGGAAAGCTCGAACTGGTTGGACTCGAGCAGGGAAATGCGGTAGATATAGGTCGCGATGACGTCCGAAACCGCCATGTTGAGGTTGTTCTGCATGAGGTACACCTTCTCGAAGCCGACGGAGAGGATGCGCCCGGAGTTCAGGATCAGCAAGATGACGATGGTCGGCATGATGCAGGGGATGTTGATGTGCCACAGGCACTGGAAGCGGTTCGCGCCGTCGATCTTGGCGCTCTCGTGCAGCTGCGGGTCGACGCCCGCGAGCGCGGCGATGTAGATGATGGAGTCCCACCCCATGTTCTGCCACACGCCGGAGCCGACGTAGAGCGGCCTGAACAGGCTTGGCACCTGCATCCAGTTGTCCACCTTGCCGCCGGATGCCGCGATAATCTTGTTGACGATGCCGTAGTCGCGGTTGGTGAAGCTCGAAAGCAAGCCCACGATGACGACGATCGAGAGGAAGTGCGGAACGTAGGTGATGTTCTGCACGAATTTCTGGTAGCGCTTGTTGCTGATCTCGTTGAGCATCAGCGCGAGCATGATCGGCAGCGGAAAGCCGAAGACGAGGCTCGAAGCCGCCAGAATGAACGTGTTGGAGATGGTGCGGGCGAAATACGGGGAGGAGTAGTACCTCAAAAACCACCTATACCACGGTTCTACCCACGCGCTTCCGGTGATGCCCTTGGAGGCGCTGTACTTCTTGAAGGCGAGCGTTACGCCGTACATCGGCATATAGCAAAAGATGACATACCACGCGATCGGGATCAGGAGCATCAGATAAAACTGCCAGTTTTTCTGAATACTGCGCTTGCGCATCCATACTTGGAGCGCGTTTTTTCTAACGGGCGCCGTCGTGTTCATAGAAGACATCTCCCATCCATTTCCACTCGGAAAAGTTTTATGACGATATTTTAACACGTATTTGGACACAATGCAAGTCTTTATGGCAAAAATATCCGTTACTTTTATGCATTTGGGCGAAGAATTTTGGTTGACGAACGCAACAATTCGGTGTATAATAGAAATGGAATCACAGGAGATACATATGGAAGGGGTGTTTATCGTATGAAAGAAACGATGCACGATCTTTTGACGCGCAGGAGCTGCAGGAAATATCTGGATAAACCGATAGAGGAAGAGGTTTTGGACAAGGTGCTCGAGGCGGGAACCTTTGCGCCCACGGGCATGGGGAAACAGTCCCCGATCATCGTCGCGGTGCGGGACAAGGCCACGCGCGACGCGCTCTCGAAGATGAACGCCGCCGTCATGGGCTCCAAGGGCGATCCGTTTTACGGCGCGCCCGTCGTCGTGGTGGTGCTCGCGGACAAAAACTGCGGCACGTACCGCGAAGACGGCTCCCTCGTGATCGGCAATATGCTCATCGCCGCCCACGCGCTGGGTCTTTCCTCCTGCTGGGTGCACCGCGCCAAGGAGGTATTTGAGAGCTCGGAGGGCAAGGCGCTCCTTCGCAAGTGGGGGATTACGGGCGATTACGAGGGCATCGGCAACTGCATCTTGGGCTACGGCGCGGAAGGCGGCGTGCGCGACGTCGCGCCGAGGAAGAAGAACTACATCGTAAAGGTATAACCCAACGGGCGCGGCGAATGCGCGAAAGAAAGAGAGGAAACAAGGCAATATCGCAAAACAGGTATCGCCTTGTTTTTTTGAAGGAGGAACATCACATGAAACGAATGCTCGCCGCGCTGACGGCGATTTTGCTGCTTGCATCGCTTCCGGTTTCGGGCGCAAGCGCGCCGGAGTGCCTGGACGAGGACGGCATGACGGCGGCCGCCTGCAACATCATGGCGGATGCTCCCGAAAACGCGAACCTTTCCGCGACGGAAAGTGATTTTGAGGGCGCGTGGATATGCGAAAACGAAACCCTCACCTTGGAGAACGGCGCGTACACCGTAAACGGCGAAGAAAGGGGCGCGTATTCCTATGAGGGTGGGCGCATCCTTGCCGGGGAGGACACTTTCTTCCTTACGCAGGACGGTCTGCTCCTTTGGGGAGACAGAACCTATGCCCGCGCGCCCGAAGTCGATTTCACGGGCGAATGGTCGCTTCGCTACATCGAGGCGGGCGGCGCGCGGTATACCGCGTCCTTTGTGGGGGTAGAAGGCGCGCTGGATGTCAAAAACGACACCTATGTTGCGACGGTATCGGGCGAGGAATTCTCGGGCGACGCGGCGGAACTGTCGAAGGATGGCGCGCTTGCGGCGCTCATACGCGGCGAGGTCAGGCTGCTTTTTGCCCGGGCGGAGGCGGAAGTCCCCCCGCCTGCGGCCGTCATGCCGATCCCCCAGCCCGCGCCTACGGAGGAGCCGCAGGAAGATGTCGCCGAATACGAAGGCGAAGTCGATTTTCGGGGCGTATGGCGGCTGACTGCCATCGAAGGCAAGGGCGCGTTGTTCGCCGCTTCCGCCATCGGCTTTGAGAAGACCGTTACCGTGTACGGCGATGTGTGCGAAACTCTCTCCAACGGCGAGGCAGTCGAAGAAGCCTGTACAATAGAAGGCAACGCGCTGACTGTCGGCGAAACCGTATATACCATGACGGCGGAGGACGCGATGGAAGCCGAGCGGGAAGATATGCGGATGCTGTTTGTGCGGGAGAGCGGTCTTCCCATTGAAGAAGCGGACTTTGAAGGTACGTGGGTTCTCACATCCATCACGGTGTCGGGGAGCGAGGTCGCATCGAGCGCGCTCGGCTTTCACAAGACGATACAAATCGCCTCCGGCGCGGTCGAAATCACCTCCAATGGCGAAACGCGGCGGTATGCGGCGGAATTTGCCGACGGGGTATTGACGTTTGAGGAGACGGGAACGCATCTCATGCTCGAGGGCGGCTTTCTGTGGGAGAGCGGCGAAATGCCGATGAAATACGCGCGCGCCGAGGAGGAACCCGACCCCATGGCGCCCTTTGTCGGCACGTGGCACGCCGTGTACCTTTCGACAGGCGGCGCATCGGGCGACCCGCGCGCCATGTGGAACCTGGATATCGCCCTGATCCTGAACGCGGACGGCACGGGCACGGGCGACTATATCGGCATGGAGGACAAAACCTGGGGCTACGATGAGGAGGCGGGCGCCGTTTTCTACGGCAGCGGCACGCCGCTGATGATGCTCGAAGGGGGAATTCTGATGTACGGCACGGAGGAATCCGGCTACATCCTCTTCTCCCGGGACGAAGACGCGAGCTATATGCCCGAGGAACCCGATGTGCTCGAAGAACCCGAAGCGCCCGAAGTGCCCGCACCCGAAAATGCGGACGACTCTTATATAGGTATAAAATTCGTATGCGTGGGCGCGGAGGCGGACGGCTACGCGATAGAAACCTCCCTCTTGGGCGGGGAGTACTCCGTCGTCTTCAAGGAAAACGGCAAGGCGGATTTCGTGATGGCGGGCGCGGAAATGGCGGATATGTTCGCCTACGAGGAGCGGGACGGAAACATCGTGATGGACATGAACGGAAACGATCTCGTGTTCGAGCCGACGGAAACGGGCTTTCGGCTCAACTATTTCGACAGCATGCTGATGTTCTTCGAGGCGGAATAGCGCGGTTTGCGCCTCAAACTGTGGTGAATTTCAGAGAAGCGGCGGGGGAATCTCTCTCCGCCGTTTTCCGTTCATTCGCGAATCGCGTACAGCGCGACGGCGGCAGCGGCGGCGACGTTGAGCGAATCGACGCCGCGCGCCATCGGGATTTTGACGCGGTAATCGCATTTTTCCACGATCTCCTGCGGGAGCCCGTCGCCCTCCGCGCCCAAGATCAGCGCGATCTTCTCTTCCGATTTGAGGCGCGGATCGTTCGGCGGCACGGAATCGTCCGTCAGGGCGAGCGCGGCTGTGGCGAAGCCCATTTTTCGGAGGAACTCTGCGCAATCGCCGTGGATTTGCGCGATCGGTACCTGAAACACCGTGCCCATGCTTACGCGCACGCTCCGCCGCGAAAACGGGTCGCAGCAGTTCGAGAGCAGCACGCAGTCCCCGCCGAGCGCTGCGGCGCTGCGGATGATCGCGCCGACGTTTGTCGCATCCGTCACGGCGTGGATCGCGCAAACTATGCGCGCATCCCGGCAGATGTTCTCCGCATCGGGAAACGGCTTGCGGCGCATGGCGCACAGTACGCCCCGCGTGAGCGCATAGCCCGTGATTTTTTCGAGCGCCTCTTCTTCCGCGACATAGGCGGGAATGTCGCCTGCGCGCGCAAGGAGAGATGCCGCCTTCCCGAAGGCGTGCTTTTTCGACAAAAGAAACGATACGGGCTCGTACCCGGCATCGAGCGCGTGCGAGATGACGTTTACGCTCTCCGCGATGAAAAGCCCCTTTTCCCGCTGCTGCGGCTGCGTGAGCGACGTATATACGCTGAGCGCCGCGTCGGCAAGATGATCGATTTCGATGATATGTGCCATGTTTTGTCCCTCCCAAGGTGCATTATACGGGCAAAAACAGCCGGTTGCAAGCCGTATCTTTTTATGCTACAATGAACAAAACGTCGGGCGAGCCTCCCTGCGCCGAAAGGCAGGAGGATGCGCTTTACACCCGCCTCGAACCGCGCGCTCGCACACGGCATACATTCTATTCTGTAGGAGGGGACGCACATGGACATACAAAGGTACATGATGCCCGAAGGGGAAAGGCCGCTCGACCGCATCGCGGAGGGCGGCGGCTTTGCCGCGATCTTCCGCTCGTTCGCCGTGATCGGCGACAGCCTGTCCTCCGGCGAATTTGAGACGCTGGATGGCAGGGGCGCAAAGGGCTATCACGACCTGTTCGAGCACTCGTGGGGGCAGTACATGGCGCGCGCGATGGGGAGCCTCTGCCACAACTTTTCGCGCGGCGGCATGACGGCGAAGGAATACATGGAATCCTTCGCAGCGGCGAACTCCATGTTCGACCCGCGAAAGGCATCGCAGATGTATATCCTCGCGATGGGCTGCAACGACATCTCCATGGCGATCAGAGAGGGCACGGATTTGGGCGACATGACAGACATCGCGCAGGATTGGCGAAACAACAAGCCCACCTTCGCGGGGTATTTCGCGCAGATCGTTTCCAAATACAAGGAACTTTCGCCGGACGCGAAGTTCTTCTTCCTGACCATGCCGCGCTCGGGCGACGATGAGAGCGCGGGCAGAATGCCCCTTTGCGAGCGCCACAGGGAACTGATGCACGAAATGGCATCGCACTTTGCAAACGCCTACGTGATCGACCTGCGGCAGTACGCGCCCGAATACGATGCGGAATTTGAGCGGCAGTTTTACCTCAACGGGCACCTGAACCCCGCGGGATACCTCCTGACGGCGAAAATGGTCATGTCGTATATCGATTGGATCATCCGCGCCAACCCCGAGGATTTTTCGGAGGCGGGGCTGATTCTTTCGGGCTTTATCAATCATAAGGAGGCGATTTTGTGAGGCACATTCCCTTAAACCTCGGCTGGCGGCGCATCGAAGGGCGAATGAACTGGTTCGCGCCGGAAGCGGATGTCCTCGTGTACGTGGACCTGCCGGACGACTTCATGCTGAACCACAAGAGGACGAAGGACGCTGCGGGCGGCGCTTCGGTCGGCTTCATCCCCGGCGGCGAAGCCACGTATTTCAAAGACCTCGATTTCGACCCCGCATGGGAAGGCAAGTGCGTGCTGCTGTATGTGGACGGCGCGTACATGAACGCGGAAGTTACGCTCAATAAAGACCATCTGTTTCACCACCCCTACGGCTACACGGCGTTCACGGTCGATTTGACCAAGAGCCTGTACAGGGAATATCCCAACCGCCTTGCCGTCAAGACGGAATCCATCCAGCCGAACTCGCGCTGGTACAGCGGCGGCGGGCTGTTCCGCGAGGTGTCGCTGTACGTGGGAGACAAGGTGCGCATCGAGCCGTGGGACGTTTTCTGCTACACGGTGCAGGCGGACGCAAAGAAGGCGACGCTGCACGTTTCCGTTACCGTGACGAGCGATGTGGAGGGCATCCCCGCCGACATCGAAATCATGCTCGGCGGAAAGACCGTACACGCTGCGCGCTGTACGCTTACGGGCGAAAAGACGGAGTACGCCTGCGAAATCGAAGTGGATACCCCCAAACTCTGGAGCGTGGACGAGCCAAATCTCTACGCGCTGAAGGTCTGCGTTTCGGCGGGCGAATATCGGGACGAATACGAGGACGAGATCGGCATCCGAACGATCGAGATCGATTTTGCGCACGGCTTCCGCTTAAACGGCGTTGAGATGAAGCTGCGCGGCGGCTGCATCCACCACGACAATACGCTTTTGGGCGCGCGCGCCCCGTATGCGGCGGAGGAGCGGAAGATTCGGCTGCTGAAGGAAGTGGGCTACAACGCGATACGCTGCGCGCACAACCCGCCCTCCTCGAACCTTTTGAAGGCGTGCGACAGGCTCGGCATGCTGGTGATGGACGAATCGTTCGACATGTGGACGATGGGGAAGAACACGTTGGACTACCACCTCTATTTTGAAAAGTGGTGGCGGTTCGACACCGCGTCCATGGTGAAGCGCGACAGGAACCACCCGTCCGTATACTGCTGGTCCATCGGCAACGAGATTCCCGAGATCACCGGCAAGTCGGACGGCGCGCGGTGGACAAAGCTGCAGGCGGACTACGTGCGAAGCTTAGACTCCACGCGCCCCGTGACGAGCGCGATCCACGGCGCGGTCGACATCCCGCCCGAAATGGCGAAGGACATGCCGCGCCGCAGGGCAGACAGAAAGAAGATGCTCACAGAGGGGCTCAAGATGCCGCTCACCACAAACGGGCGCGACCTGTGGGCGGAGCAGACGAAGGATGCGTGCGACGCGCTGGACATCGTGGGCTACAACTACCTGTGGGAGCGCTACGAGGGCGACAGGATCGCCTTCCCGAACCGCGTGATCCACGCGACGGAGACGCATTCGTATACCACCTATGACTACTGGAAGGCCGTCGAAGCGAACAGCAACGTGATCGGCGATTTCATTTGGACGGCGTATGACAACCTCGGCGAGGCGGGCGCGGGGCGCGTCATCTTCGACCTCGACGAGCCGCTCGACGGGCTGTGCGGTCAGTACCCGTGGCTGTCCTGCTATCAGGGCGACCTCGATCTGGACGGCAACAGGCGGCCGCAGAGCTATTTCCGCAAGATTCTCTGGGGCTTGGATGACGGCATCCACCTGTTCACCACCGCGCCCGAGCACACGGGCAAGCCCTACTACGGCATGGGCTGGCACTGGGCGGACGTAAAGCAGAACTGGACGTTCGATCCCAAGTACATCGGCGAAAAGGTGCAGCTCGAGGCGTATGCGGACTGCGACGAGGTGGCGTTCTACGTGAACGGCGAAAAGAAGGGCGTATCGAAGGTCGAAAAGCTCAAGGCGTTCTTAACGGTCGAATACGCGCCCGGAAAGGTCGAGGCGGCTGCGATCAGGAACGGAAAAGAGGTCGCGCGGTGTGCCCTCGAAACGGCGGGCAAGGCGGCGCGAATCCTACTCACGCCCGACAGAACCCGCCTTTCGGCGGACGGCATGGACATCGCCTTTGTCAAGGCGGAGATTTTGGACGAAAACGGCGTTCTCGTACAGATCGAGCCGAAAAACCTCCATGCATCCGTTTGCGGCGCGGGGACGCTCGCGGGTTTCGGCTCCGGAAACCCCAAGACAGAGGAAAACTACGGCACCCATATGCGTGAGACGTTTGACGGCAGGGCGCTCGTCGCCGTGCGCTCTTCGTGCGAAAAGGGGCAGATTACGCTCACGGTTACCGCACAGGGACTTCCCGCAGCGAGCATTACCCTCAATGCGGAATAAAATAGGAGGAAGGACATTATGAAACTCGGCATTTCCAGCTACTCGCTCTTTAAGAGGCTTCGCACGGGCGAAATGACGATCTTTGACGTGATCGACTGGGCAAAATCGCGCGACTGCGCGCATCTGGAGCTCGTTCCCTTCTCGCTGCCGCTTCTGGGCGAGGACGGAAAGATCGATTACAACTACGTCGGGCAGATTCGCGAAAAGGCGGAAAAAGTCAATATGCCGCTCTCCGTGTTTTCGCTGAATGCGAACGTCTTAAAGCCCACGGAGGAGGAGCGCCGCGCGGAGATCGAGCGCATCAAGATGTATATGGACATGGCGCACTTCCTCGGCATGAAGAAGATGCGGCACGACACCTGCTCCGGGCAGCACCCCGAGGGCATCAACACGCCCGAGCAGTTCGAAAAGGACTTCCCCGCGCTGGTGAGCGCCGTGCAGGAGCTGGCGGACTACGCGGCATCCCTGGGCATGTCCACGACGCTCGAAAACCACGGGCTGTACGTGAACGGCGCGGACAGGATCATCCGCCTTCTGAACGCTGCGAATCGCCCGAACGTGGGAATGACGCTGGACACGGGCAACTTCCTGTGCGTGGACGACAAGCCCGAGGCGGCGGTCAAAAAATGCGTGGGCTATGCGGACATGATTCACCTCAAGGATTTCTACATCCGCGACAAGGCGAAGATGCTCCCGCAGGACGGCATGTACACATTGGGCGCCAAGGCGCAGCGCCCCAAGGAACTTACGCCCGAGGAGATCAAAAAGCTGCCGCCCCGCCTCGGCTACGTGGGCACGGCTTCAGGGCTGAACATCCTGCGCGGCGCGATTTTGGGGCAGGGCGATATGGACATCTGGAGCATCATGAAGACGCTCAAGGATGCGGGCTACGACAAGGAGATCTCCATCGAGTTTGAGGGCATGGAGGACTGCGAGGCGGCGACCGACATCTGCCTGAATACGGCAAGGTACATCTGGGAGAGGGTATAAAAAACAATGGACGTGGTGCAGGGGAACGTTCAGGAAATCGTGTTTCGGAACGAGGAAAACGGGTGGACGGTGCTGTCTCTGCGCGACGGAAGGCACAGCTTTTCCGCCGTCGGCATCGTCCCCGCCGTTTCCGTGGGCGAAAAGCTGAAGATCGAAGGCGAATGGAGCAACCACCCCACCTTCGGCAGGCAGCTTCGCATCGCGCGCGTGGAGATTTCCGCGCCGACCGCCAAATCCCAAATCGAGAAGTATCTGGCGAGCGGCGCGATCCGCGACATCGGCCCCGCCATGGCAAAGCGCATCGTCGAGGCATTCGGAAGCGAAGCGCTCGAGATCATGGACAGGGAGCCGGAGCGCCTTCGGGAGATCGACGGCATCGGCGCAAAGCGCGCCGCATCGATCGCGGAGAGCTTCGCCGCGCAGAAAGAAACGCGCATGGTGATGCTGGAGCTGCAAAAATACGGGATTTCGCAGCAGCTCGCCGTGAAAATCTACAACACCTTTCAGGCGGATACGCTCGCGGTCGTTCGGAGCAATCCCTATCTTTTGGCGGAGCGGATCAAGGGCGTCGGCTTTCAGACGGCGGACGGCATCGCGCTCTCCATGGGCATCGCGCCGGATTCGTTCGATCGGCTGCGGGCGGGTATCCTGTACGCGCTGAACGAAGCCGCGGGGGGCGACGGGCACACCTATCTCCCGAAAGAGGAACTGCTCGCGCGTGCAAGGGGCATTTTGCGCGTGGATGCGGCGCTTTTGGACGGCGCGATCCGCGACATGCTCCTGCGCGCGGACATCACCGTTCGGGTGTTTGACGACGTGGAGGTGATCTACCTCTATTCGATGTATATCGCGGAAACAGACGTCGCAAAGCGGCTTTCGTTTCTCAGGCGCACGTTTATCGAGGACGACGCCGCGAAAAACGCGGACGCGCGGATCGCGGAATACGAAAGGCATACGGGCGTGACGCTCGGCGAGGGGCAGCGGGAGGCCGTGCGCCTCAGCGTATCGGGGCCCCTCGCCATCATCACGGGCGGCCCCGGAACGGGGAAGACGACGGGCATCCGCTGCATCGTGTCGCTCTTGCAAGAGGGCGGAAAGGTCGCCCTGTGCGCGCCCACGGGGCGCGCCGCGAAGCGCATGAGCGAGGCGACGGGCTGCGAGGCCAAGACGATCCACCGCCTGTTGAAGTACGGTGGCGAGGGGGACGGGGAGGGCTTCACCGTCAACGAAAACGCGCCGCTCGACGCGGATACGGTGATCGTGGACGAAGTGAGCATGATCGACATCTTCCTCATGCGCGCGCTGCTCCGCGCGATAAAACCAGGCTCGCGGCTCATCATGGTGGGGGACGCGGATCAGCTTCCGTCCGTCGGCGCGGGAAACGTGCTGCACGATTTGTGCGCGTGCGGCGAAATCCCCGTGGTACGCCTCAGGGAGATATTTAGGCAGGCGCAGGAGAGCATGATCGTCGTGAACGCGCACAAGATCAACAGCGGCGAATTGCCCGTGTGCAACGGAAAGGACAGCGACTTTTTCCTCGTCCGCGCGGACACGGCGCGCTCCATTCAGGAGAGCGTCCTGTCGCTCGTTTCGACGCGCCTGCCGAACTACATGGGCATCGAGCGCGACGGCGTGCAGGTGATCGCGCCGATGAAAAAGGGCGAGGCGGGCGTTTTGCGGTTGAACCTGCTGCTGCAGGAAGCGCTGAATCCCCCTTCGGAGGAGAAAAATGAGATCGCGCGCGGGGACGCCATTTTCCGCGTGGGCGACAAGGTGATGCAGACGCGCAACAACTACGATATCGAATGGTTTCGCGACGGGGAAGAGGGAAAGGGCGTGTTCAATGGCGACCTCGGCATCGTTTCGGACGCGGATGCGGAGGAGCGGGAGCTCACGGTCGCGTTTGACGACGGCAGGGTGGTGGAATACGGAAAGGACGACCTGTCCGATTTGGAACTCGCCTACGCGCTCACCATCCACAAGAGCCAGGGCAGCGAATTTTCGTGCGTGGTGATGCCGCTTCTGCGCGGCCCGGATATGCTGATGACGCGAAACCTGTTCTATACCGCCGTGACGCGCGCGAGGCAGTTAGTGGTACTCGTCGGGCGGGAGGATTGCATTCGGCAGATGGTCGGAAACGACCACATCGCGAACCGCTACAGCGGGCTCGAAGTGCATTTGAGGGAGATGTTTCGGCTGTGAGGGGGCTTTTGGAGCTGCTATACCCCACCAACGCAACCTGCATGGGCTGCGGCTCGCTCTTTGGAACGGACGGCGGCTGGCTCTGCAGCGATTGCGCAGCAGCGCTCATTCCCATGCGCGAAAGCGGGCGCGCGCAATGCCCCCGCTGCGGGCAGTTTCTGCTCGCGGACGGCGCGTGCGGATGCTGCGCGAAGTGGGAGGGGGATGCGCTCTCGCTCGTTCGCGCAGCCTATCCGTATGCCCGCCCTGCGGATGCACTCGTGCGCCGCCTGAAATACGGCGGCGTCGCGCTCCTATCCGATTTCATGGCGGAAAAGATGGCGGAAACGATCTTGATGGAGCATATGCCGCTTCCGGACGCGATCGTGCCCGTGGCGATGCCGAAAAAGCGGCTGCGCAAGCGCGGCTACAACCAGTCGCATTTGCTTGCGGCGGGCATCGGAAAGATTCTGCGCATTCCCGTTTTGCCCGCGCTCGAAAGGCGGCGCGGCGCAAAGCAGCAGGCGGGGCTGGGCGCACAAGCGCGGCGGGAGAACATGCGGGACGCCTTCCGCGCCGCAGCGGATGTTACGGGCATGCGCCTCATGCTCGCGGACGACGTGTTCACGACGGGCGCGACCGCGCTTTCCTGTGCGGAGGCGCTCCGAGGCGCGGGCGCGGCGGAAGTTGCGCTCATCGCCTTCGCCTCGGCGGGCATATGATGGTTCGCTTTACACAAACGCGGTTGCATCTGCGAGCGCAGTATGTTATATAAGTCATGAGGTGAGAAACATGAAACAAACACAAGGGGAAAAGAGAAACCTTTTATACCGCGTGATTTACACGGGGCTGATGGCAGCGATGATTTTTGTGGCGACATACTTTTTTAAGATCGAGATTGCGACACCCGCCGGGCCGACGATGCTGAAGGTCGGAAACGTGCTGTGCCTGCTGGCGGGCTTTTTGCTCGGCGGGCTGCACGGCGGGCTCGCCGCGGGCATCGGCTCCATGCTGTTTGACCTGCTCGACCCCAAGTACGTATCGAGTGCGCCGTTTACGCTGGTATTCTTCTTCATCATGGGCGCGAGCTGCGGCATCATCTCACACAGCGGAAAGCCCTCCACAGCAAGGGACATCGTCGCGGCGGTTACGGGCGCGGGGCTGTATTGGCTGCTCAACATCGGGAAGAGCGTGATCTTATTTATGCTCGCGGGCAGCGCATTTTGGCCTGCCGTCGTCGCAAACGGCACGAAGATGATCACGTCCCTCGTAAACGCCGTCATCGCGGTTGTGTTTTCGGTGCTGCTCGCAAAGCCGCTCCGAAGCGCGCTGGAAAAGGCGGGCCTGCTCGCGAAATTTCGCGGCAAATAATCCAACAGTACGGAGCTGAAAACCATTGAAAAAGGGCATCTCCTGTCTTCCGGTGCTCATGGTGCTGCTTTTCCTGTCCGCGTGCAGCCTCATCCCCGAAGAAGAGGTCTATGAAACTTCGCCCGTCATCAAACAGCCGGAGCCTGTCAGCTATGCGTTTGCCTACGTGCAGCGCGGGGAGCTTTCCAAGACGGAGAGCATTGCGTGCAACTATGTCCCCGTGCGCACGGAGGCGTATTCCTTCGGCGTCGGGGGCGTATTGTACGACGAGGTGTATGTGCAAAAGGGCGACGAGGTGAAGGCGGGTTCCGTGCTCGCCACGCTCGAAATGGGCGATTATCCCGCGCGCATCGAGCAGAACGAGATCGCGATACAACGGCTCGAGGTGCGCATCCGCCACGCGCAGGAGACCGTCGATGCGCGCACTTCGCGCTACGAGCGTTCTCTCATGGAGATGGACGAGGAGGCGCGCCAAAGGGCGGATACCCCGGCGCAATACCGAGAAAAGCTGCAAAATGAAGTCAGGCAACTGGAAGAAGACCTCGAAATCGAAAAGCTCAAGCTCTCCGAATGCATGGCGGAGGTCGCGAAGCGGCAGATCGTGGCGGAGTTTGACGGCACGGTGACCTACGTCCGCAGCATCAAGACGGGCGATTTATCCATCGAAAACGAGCGCTTTTTGCGCCTCGCCGATACGACGCTCAGCGTGTTCTCTGCGGAGACGCGCAACTACGCCTTCCTCAACCCCGGCGATTTCGTGACGATTACCGCGAAGAAGACCGAGTATGATGCCGTGGTCGCATCCGCCGAGGAACTGGGGCTTAAAGAAGAGGAAGTGGCGGAGGGGGAAAAGAAGGCGGTCTATTTCCGCCTGCTCGAACCCGCAGTCGAACTGGAGGGCGGCGACAGGGGAACGCTCAGGCTCCTGCTCGATTATCGCGCGGACACCCTGTATGTATCTTCCCGCGCGGTCTATACCGTGGAGGGGAAGAAGGCGGTCTACCGAACGGACGAATACGGGCTCAAGAGCATCGTCTATGTGGAAACGGGCATGTCGAACGAAAAATACACGGAAATCCTCTCGGGGCTGAGCGAAGGGGATGCCGTGATTCTCGGATAAGGCGGGTGGCAAGCGGACTATGCTAAGGCGTTTTCTCGCGGCGGCGCTGTCGCTGCTGTGCATGATCCTTCCCTGCGCGGCTGCGGGGGAGGAAGAGGCGGTACCCGAACTCTTGGAGCCGGTCGGCGTGCAACTCGATTTCGAGCCCGTCAGGCGGGGCACGATGTCTTTTTTGACGCTGTATTCGGGCGAAGTCGCCTGCGAGAGCGAGGAACTGTATTTCGAGGTGGACGGCAAAATCGACGAGATTCATGTCCTGCTCGGGCAGGAAGTCAAAAAGGGCGACCTTTTGATGACGCTCGACGAGAAAAACCTGCGCAAGGACGCACTCTCCCTCGAAAAGCAGCTTTCCCATATCAGACAAATCAATTTCTACGAAAACGAGATGGCGGAGATCGACATCCGCATCGCCGAAACGCGGATGCTTTCCCTTGCGGACGATGCAGCGATTCGGCAGGCGAAGCTCGATATCGAGGACATGCGCACCGCGCTGCGCCAGAAAAAGGAATTGCAGGCGATCGACGAGCGGGCGCTCGAAGCGACGCTCGAAGCGGCGCAGGCAAAGCTCGGCAAAAACGAGATTCTGTCGCCGTTTGACGGGCAGATCGTCTACCTTGCGGACGTCCAGCCGGACGACGGCGTGCAGGCGTATGCCACGATGCTCTGCGTTGCGGATAAGACGAAGCCCAAAATCGTCTCCGAATATGTCTCCGAGGTCGCGTACAAGGGTGCGCGCAGCATCTACGCGATGATCGGCGACGGCAGGTACGAGGTCTCCATGATCCCCGCCGATATGAAGGAAAACGTCAAAAAATCGCTGATGGGCGTGGAGCTCACGAGCGAATTCACCTTCCAAACGATAGACGATGCGGTCGAAATCGGCGACTATGCCGCGATCTGCTTTGTCACGCGCTATATGGAAGACGCGCTGTACGTGCCCGTCAACGCGATCTACGGCGATGCGCAGAGCAAATACGTCTACAAGCTCGAAGACGGCAGCCGCGCGCGCCAAAACGTCGTATGCGGATTTACGGACACCATGCGCATACAGATTCTGGAGGGATTGGAGGAGGGGGATTATGTCTATATCAAGGAGTAGGGCGTACCTCCTGTGCCTTCTGGCGGTAGCGGCATTTGTGCTTTTGTCGGGCAGCGAACTGATCGATACGGAGCACATGACCGCGCAGTCCTTCAAGTACAGCACGAGCGAAGTGGAAATCGGCGAGTTCGTCAAGATGGGTTCTTTTTCGGCAGCGGTGTACTACACGCGGGAATACAATTTGCGCTACACGAGCGCCGAGGCGAACTTCCAACAATACCTGATCGACCGCAAAAACGTCGTCCAAAAGGGCGACGCGGTCGCACAGGTTGTGGTAAAGGGCTCCCGCGCGGCTTTGACGGCGGAGAAAATCGCCCTGAGCCACATGCAAAAGGAATACGAAGAGGAGCTTTCCGAACGGGAAGAAGCGCTCGACGCGATGCAAAAGGGGATCGCCGAGGCGGCGGACCCCGTGGAAAAGCAGATCGCGCGGCTCGAATACGAAAAGGCGCAAATCGGCGTCGCGCGGGACATGGCAGAGCGCCGATACGCCATCGATTCCCTTGCCGAACGCATTCGGGAGACGGAAGAACTCTATGCCGATACCGTCGTCTCCGCGCCCTTTGCGGGCCGCGTCGAAAGGCTCGATACGCTCGTCAGGGAGGGCGACAGCGTCCACGCGGGCGTGTCCCTCGGCACGATCTCCGATCCGAATTCCTTCGTGGTTGTGGTCAGGGACGAGGGGGCGCTGCGTTACAACATGGAGGTCCTGGTGGAGTCCGGCGTCAAGTCAAACCGCGTCACGTATACGGGGCGCGTCGTGGCGGCGGACAACGTGCTTCCGGACGATCTGGCGCGCGGCTACGCGGCGATCGTATTGGATGAGGCGGTAGACCCCGAGGACTTGCGCAATCTCACGATCGCCTACACGCAAATTCGGCTCAAAAACGTCCCCGTCGTCGCGCGGCGCGCCATTAAGATGGACGGGGGCAGGTACTACGCCTCGATTTTGGACGGGGAGACCGTCAAACGGCGCGCGGTGAACCAGGCGCTGTACAGCACGGAAGCGGCACTCGTGCTACAGGGGCTCGAAGCGGGGGACATCGTAATTCTGAATTGACGAAGGGAAGGTTTCCGCTTGCTGAAATTCGTTTTTCGCAAAATGCGCAACAAGAAGTGGATGGTGTTGTGCCTTCTGATCGGGAACATCCTACTGATCAGCATCGCGGCGTGCAACCCCATGTACACCAAGGCGGTTCTGCAGCGAACGCTCACCAAGAACCTGGCGACGTATCTCGAGGAGAACAACCGCTATCCCGCGACCGTCACGATTCGCGGCTCCGTCACGAAGTCGAACGTGCGGGTGACGAACCTCGAAACGTTCCAAACGGCGGACGCGCTCATTCGGGAGATACCGGACCGGCTGGGGCTTCCCGAACTGTATACCGTCACGAACTTTTCCGTTCCGAGCATGACCGCCACGCCCGACTTGCGGCGCAGCGATTTGGGCGAGCACTTTTCCGTCAGCGCATCGTTTTTGACGGGTTTGGAGGACCACATCGCGATTGCGGCGGGCAGGCTTTTCGAACCCGAGCCGGATGCAGAGGGCGTGTACGACGTAATCGTATCGCAAAGCGCGTTCGTCAGGAAGAACCTGCTGCTTGGCGAAGTGCTGACGCTTTCCAAGAGATCCGGCTTTTTGGAGGACGGCATCCGCGTGCGCATCGCGGGCATCTTCACCAATGCCGATATGGAGGACCCCTATTGGATTCGGACGCCTTCCTCCTACAGCAACGAGCTGTTCTTTCCCGAGGAAGTGTTTCGAGAGCTGTTTGTGAACATGGAAGACCCGATCACCTCGCTCGAAGCCGTGTGGTACAGCATTTTGGACTACACTGCCATGCGCGGGGACGAGGCGGAAAACATGCTCGCGGCGGTCGCCGAATGCAGGGGGATGCTCGAAACGAGCTACGCCTTCACCTACGGCGATTCGTTTTCGGGCACGCTCGAAGCCTATGTCATTAAGGCGAACAAGGTGAAGACGACGCTGTCCGTGCTGCAGGTGCCCGTGTACGTGCTGCTTGCGGCGTTCATCTTCATGGTGTCCAAGCAGATGTTAGACATGGAGCGCAACGAGATCGCAATCCTCAAGAGCCGCGGCGCGGGCAAGGGGCAAATCATCCGCATATACCTGTATCAGAGCCTCATCCTCACGGCGGTCTCGTTCGCCGCGGCGCTTCCGCTGGGTGCGTTTTTGTGCCAGGTGTTGGGCAGCGCCAATTCGTTCCTGGAATTTGTCAGGAGGCAGTCGCTTGCGGTGGAGTACGACGGGCAGGTGTTCCTGTATTCCGGCATCGCCGCGCTCTTTTCCGTGTGCGTGATGGTGCTACCCGTGTTCCGATATTCCGATGTGGGCATCGTTCAGCATAAGCAGAGGAAAAATACAAAGCGGAGCGAAACCCCGCTCTGGCAAAAGCTGTTTTTGGACGTCGTGCTGCTTGGCGTATCGCTCTACGGACTGTACAACTACAACATGCAAAAGGCGCAGCTCGCCGAGCGCGTCGCGGACGGCGCGTCGCTCGACCCGCTGCTGTTCCTCTCCTCGTCGCTGTTTATCGTGGGCGCGGCGCTGTTCATGCTGCGAATCCTTCCCGCCATCGTGTGGCTCATCTTCCTGATCGGCAAAAAGCTGTGGAGTCCGGGGCTGTACGCCTCATATTTGCAGATCATCCGCACCAAGCGCAGCCAGAGCTTCATCATGGTGTTTCTGATGCTGACGATCGCGCTGGGGATTTTCAACGCGCAGACGGCGCGCACGATCAATACCAACGAGGAGGAGCTCATCCGCTACAACTTGGGCGCGGACATCGTGCTGAAGGAGCGCTGGAAGAACAATGCAGATGTCGTAGAGGAGGGCGAAGACATCGTGTATGAGGAGCCGGATTTCGGCAAATACCGGCTCATGGAGGGCGCGGAATCGGTCACAAAGGTGCTCGTATCCACGGGCGCGAGCATATCCGTGGAGCGCGGCACGCTCAAGGACGTGACGGTCATGGGCATCCATACGAAGGAATTCGGCGAGATCGCATGGATGAAGAAGGGGCTTCTCCCCATACACTGGTACAACTTCCTCAACGCCATCTCGCAGAACGCGCGGGCGGTATTGGTTTCGTCCAATTTCAGGGACAAGTACGGCGCGGAGCTCGGCGACGCCTTTTTCTACCGCAATAAGGAAGGCGCATCGGTGCGCGGCATCATCTACGGCTTCATCGAATACTGGCCGACCTACAGCCGCATCGAAAACGTCAAGGGTACGGACGGGCTGTATTCCGCAAAGGAGCGTTTTTTGATCGTCGCGCACCTGAGCCAACTGCAATCCGCATGGGGCGTTACGCCGTATGAGGTGTGGATCAAGGCGAAGGACGGGGACACGCGCCCCATATACGAATGTATCGAAGCGGGAAAAATAGCCCTGAACTCGTTTGAGGACGTGAACGAGCAGATCGTAAGCCTCAAAAACGACCCGATCTTTCAGGGGACGAGCGGCATCCTCACGGTGAGCTTCATCGTGGTGCTATTGCTTTGCACGGCGGGCTTTTTGATCTACTGGATCCTCTCCATACAATCGCGCGCGCTCCAGTTCGGCATTTTCCGTGCGATGGGCATGTCGGTGCGCGAGATCATTTCCATGCTTATCAACGAGCAGGTGTACATCTCGGGGCTCTCCGTGGCTGCGGGCGCGGGGATCGGGATCCTCGCATCAAAGCTGTTTATTCCGCTGATACAAATCGCCTACGCTTCGTATGAAAAATCGCTCCCGCTGGCGATCGTCGCGGATGCGGCGGATACCGCGAAGCTGTTTGCGGTCGTGGGCATCGTGCTGTTCGTGTGCATGGCGATACTCAGCGTTCTCATTTCCCGAATCAAGATCACGCAAGCGCTGAAGCTTGGGGAGGACTGACGATCATGCTGAAAGCCGAAGGCGTAAAGCGCTGTTTTCCCATCGCGCTGGGCGAAACGTTTTGGGCGCTCAAGGGAATCGATATGGAAGCCCCCGAGGGCAAGCTTACGATATTAAAAGGCAGGAGCGGCTCCGGAAAGACGACGCTCATGAACATCTTGGGCGCGCTCGACAGGCCCACCGAGGGCAGCGTATACCTCGCCGGGCGCGAAATCGCGCGCATGGACGAGAGAAACAGGGCGCGCCTTCGCCGCACGCAGATCGGCTTCGTGTTCCAGTCGGTCGCGCTGATCCCGATGATGAGCGCGTTTGAAAACGTCGATTACGCGCTGCGCCTCGCAAGATACGGTGGCAACCGCAAAAAGCGCGCGGAGGAATGCCTGCGCATCGTGGGGCTCGGGCAGCGGATGCAGCACATGCCGCAGGAGATGTCGGGCGGCGAGCAGCAGCGCGTCGCCATCGCGCGCGCCATCGCGCATTCGCCGAAAGTGCTGTTTGCGGACGAGCCGACGGCGGAACTGGATACCACGACGGGGCTTCAGGTTCTAAAGACCTTTCGCTCGCTCGCGGAAAACGAACACATCACCATTGTGATGACCACGCACGACACGGGGCTGATGGAATTGGGCGACAGGGTATACGAGTTGGAGGACGGTGAGATTGTACATGCCGAATGAGCCGATCATCGAATGCGACAACCTCGTCAAAATCTATAAGACCAAGGACATCGAGGTGCTCGCGCTGCAGGGGCTGGAGATTGTCATCGAAAAGGGCGAACTGATGGCGATCATCGGCAATTCCGGCTCCGGCAAGTCCACCTTTCTCAACATGATCGGGGGGCTGGATAAGCCGTCCGCCGGAAAGCTCATCGTGGACGGGAAAGACCTCTTCAAGCTGAGCGAAAAAGAGCTCGTGGAATACAAGAAGACGACGGTGGGCTTTGTGTGGCAGAACAATGCGCGCAACCTTTTGCCGTGGCTCAACGCGTGGCAGAACGTGCAGACGCCCATGCTCTTTGAAAAGGGCGCCGCCCGCAGAAAGCAGCGCGCGCTGGAACTTCTCGACATGGTCGGCATGTCGCACAGGAAAAACAGCAGGCTGGGCCAGCTTTCGGGCGGCGAGCAGCAGCGCGTCGCGATCGCCATAGCGCTCGCCAACAGCCCGAAAATCCTGCTCGCGGACGAGCCGACCGGCGCCGTGGACGCAAAGACGTCGGAGCACATTTTGGACGTGTTCCGAAGCCTCAACAGGGAATTGGGCATCACCGTCGTCATCGTCACGCACGACAGGGCGATCGCGCGCAAGGTCAACCGCGTGGTTTCCATCCGCGACGGCAAGACCGCGTCCGAGCGCATCATGAAGCAGAGCTATCTGGAGCGCATCGAGGGGCTCGGTTCGCTTTCCGACGCGGACGAGGCGCACGACGAGTACGCCGTGCTCGACCGCGTGGGACGGCTGCAGATTCCGCGCGAAATGCTCGAAAGGGCGGGCATTCAGGGCAACAAGGTGCGCCTCGAATGGGAGGGCGACGCGATCGTCGTCCGAAAGGGGGACATATGAGTCGGGCGGAAACGTTTCTCAAGCGCTATCGCGTGTTGGAAGACGCGCTGGAGACGCGCTATGCGGGAAGGTCGCAGAGAAGGAGCAGCGTGGTCGCGGAATTTCTGGCGGAGGAGGCATCCGAACCGTATCGCGAGCGGCTGAACCTCGCGCGCGAGCTGCGCAACCTCATCTCGCACAGCGCGGATTTGGACGGCGGCTACATCGCGGAGCCCTCCGAGGAGCTCGTGGGCTTTTTGAACGAGGTCATCGACTATGTGAAGGAGCCCTCCGCGATCGCGGACGTGATGACGCCGTTTTCGGAGCTGTTGTTCGCGCAGCTGTACAGCAGGCTCCTTCCCGTCATGCAGGGGATGGAGCAGAAGGGCTTTTCGCACGTGCCCGTGTTGAAAAAGGGCAAGCTCTTCGGCGTGCTCAGCCACGGCGCTGTGTTTACGGCGGTGACGGAAGGCGCGCTGGTGCTTACGGAGAAAACGACGCTTTCCGAACTCGAACGCTATCTCCCCATCGAAAACCACATTTCGGAACAGTATGACTTTTTGGCGATCGGCGCGACGCTCTTCGACGCGCGCAATCGCTTTTTGGTATCCGCGTCGAAAAAGCCGCGGCTCGCGGCGATATTCATCACGCGCAACGGCTCTCCCGGCGGGAAAATCTTGGGCATGCTGACGATGTGGGACACGGTCATGCCCAGGAAGGAAAGAGGGGTTTTTCGGTGAGGATCGGCATCGGGATCGACACGGGCGGAACCTATACGGACGCGGTGCTGTACGATTTGGACGAAAACAGGGTACTCTCCGGCGCGAAAGCGCTGACGACGCGGGAAGACCTCTCCATAGGCATCGGCGAGGCGCTGGGAAGGCTCGACCCCGTGCTCGCGAAAGAAGCGTGCCTGGTCGCCCTGTCCACGACGCTCGCAACGAACGCCTGCGTCGAGGACAAGGGCGGCAGGGCGAAGCTTCTTTTTATCAACATTCCCCAAAAGACGGTGGACTGGGTCGGCGGGGAGTACGGCTTGCGCGACAAAAGCGCGATTTTGTGCTGCGAAGGCGAGGGAGCGCGCTTTGACGGGAGTGTCGCTGCGGAGCCGGACTGGGAGCGGCTGATAGAGGACGGCAAGGCGTGGCTCTCCGATGCGGAGGGACTTGCCATCGTGGAATTGTATGCGATGAACAACGGCGGCATCGTCGAAAAGAAGGCGAAGGAGCTGTTTTCCGCGATATGCGACGTTCCGATCATCTGCGGCAGCGAATTGTTTCAGGACTTGAACAGCATCAAGCGCGGCGCGAGCACGCTGCTCAATGCGCGGCTCGTACCGATCCTGCGCGATTTCATGCTCGCCATCCGCAAGGTGCTCTCCGAAAGGGGCATTTCCGCGAGCACCCTGGTCGTGCGAAGTGATGCGACCGTGATGTCGGACGAGTTTGCGCTGCTGCGCCCCGTGGAGACGATTTTGTGCGGTCCTGCGGCGAGCGTGTTGGGCGGCGCGGCGCTGACGGAGGAAAGGGACTGTGTGATCGTCGACATGGGCGGCACGACGACGGACGTTTCCATCGTAAAGGGCGGAAAGCCCGTAACGGAGACGGACGGCGTGCGCGTGGGCAACTATTCCACCTACGTCAAGGGCGTATTCACCGACACCTTCGCGCTCGGCGGCGACAGTGCGATCCGCATGCTTGAGGGGAACATCGCGCTGCAACAGCGGCGCGTGACGCCCTTGTGCATCGCGGCGCAAAAATGGGGTTCCATAAAAGACGAACTGAAAAAGCTCATTGAAAGGGCGCCGCAGCACACAAAGCCCCTGCACGAATTTCTCTACGCGGTAAAAAACATCGAGGGCAATGCGCGCTATACCGCGCGGGAGAGGGACTTCGTCTCAAAACTTTGGGGAAAGGCGCTGCCGCTGGAAGAGGCGGCAAAGTGCATCGGGGAGAGGGCGTCCACCTTCAACATCGACAGGCTCGAAAATGAAAACATCATCATGCGCGCGGGGTTTACGCCCACGGACGCGATGCACGTTGTGGGCGATTTTTCGCGGTTCGATGCGGAAGCGTCCCGCCTCGCGGCGGAATACTTTTCGATGACGCTCAGCGGGCGCACGGCGGACGAAATGGATATTCGGCGCCTGTGCGGCGAGGTGTACGACGCGGTCAAGGAAAAATTGTACGCCAACATCGTCAGAATCCTGCTCAAGGACAGCCATCCCAAGATTTTTGCGCGCGGCATGGACGGGCAGATTTCCGACATGATTCGCGCCGCGTGGCGCGGGGATGCGGCGCTATTGGATTTTCGCTTTACGACGGGCGCGTCGCTCGTGAGCATCGGCGCGCCGACGCACGTGTTTTTGCCGGATGTCGCCAAAAAGCTCGCTACGAAATGCGTCGTTCCCGAATACGCCGCCGTCGCGAACGCGGTCGGCGCGATCACGGGCAGGGTCTCCGCGCAGGCAAAGGTGAAGATCGTGCCGGATTACAAGGCGTTCGGCGTGGACGGGTACATCGTGCAGGGCTCGGAAAACGTGCGCGCGGAGACGATGCAGGAGGCGATCTCTCTTGCGAAGGCGGACGCGCACCGCAGCGTAGTGCGCGAGGCAAGGCTTCGCGGGCTTTCGGGAGCGCCCAGGATCGAGATCGAAGTATCCACTGCATCCTCCCGCGCGCGGGAAGGACAGGTTCTCGACATGGGCACGCTCGTCGTCGCGACGGCGAGCGCAGAATCCTAAAAAAATTTCCGAAATATGGTTGAAAACACAATATATTGGGTATATACTATCTGTAGAACCACAAGAGGAGGAGTATACGATGGGCTGCAAGGTATCGGTTGTAAACGGAACCATGGAACAAAAGGAGATCGACGCATACATCGATCGCGCAAGGGAAAGATACGGCAGGGAGCCTTCCGCGATTTCTATCCGCGTAGACGGCGACTTTGTCGACCTGGATTACGATTTTGACGGCGTGCCGTTCGATCGCATCCGCCGCATCACGGGATATCTCGTGGGCACGCGCGATCGTTTCAACAACGCCAAGCGCGCCGAGGAAGCCGACCGCGTGAAGCACGCGATATAGCGCAAAAGAAAACCGCCGCCCCGAAAGGAAGCGGCGGTTTTTTTGTCGGTCGTTTAGCGATTCCCGGCGCGGTGTGCTGCGAAGCACGCGCTGCAATAGATGGGACGATCGCTCTTGGGAATGAACGGAACGCGGGTGGGCGCACCGCACTCTGCGCACGTAGTTTCATACATCTCGCGCGGCTCGCCGTTGTTGGAACGGTTCGCCTTGCGAGCATCGCGGCACGCCTTGCAGCGAGTGGGCTCATTCTGGAAACCCTTCTCCGCATAGAAAGCCTGCTCACCGGAGGTGAACACGAATTCCTGGCCACAATCTCTGCAAACCAGCGTCTTGTCTTCGTACATTGGAATTTCCCCCTGTAAAATTGATCGGTCTGCGCAGCACCAGCTGACCTGGTCTTTGACCCCACACCCGCCGGCAGGAGATTTCGCTCATAGAACAAACCGTTCCCCCACTACTGACCCTCTCACCCGAAGGTGGCCGGACTTACTCCTAAGCCGCACCATGCTCACCGGCACTTTGGCCGGTTTACGTGGATCGTTTTGCCTGCGACTGGCATCGATTTGCAACCACAGACCTGTTCCCGCGCATCCAAGAATAGTTTACACCCTTTCGGACGAAAAATCAATAGAAAATTCCAAATTTTACCATACTTCGGAAAAGAAATTGCCTCCCCACTTAACAAAGTGAGGAGGCAGAAGTTACAGATTAGTCGTAAACGAGCATGGAGATCATCTCGTCGTCGATATTTTCGGCGGTATACCACTGCGCGCCGGTATCGATGTCGGAAACCTCTTCGCCGTTGGCGGCCTTGACCGCCAGCTCAACCGCGTAGTAGCCGATCATGTAGGGGTCCTGCGTGACGGAGCCGATGAACCAACCCTGACGCACGGCGTTCTTCTGGGACGCACCCGCGTCAAAGCCCGCGACCATCAGGTCCGCATAGCGGCCGCCGTCCGCGAGCTCGCTGCCGTCGGCAGTCGCCGCGAGGAAGCCGGTGACCGCGCCTTCGTTGGAGATGAACACGGCCTTCAGGTTGTCCATGTTGAGAACTGCGTTGGAAGCGGTCGCAACGTCGGTCGCCTCGGTGGTTGCGGAAATCTGCACATGGATGATGACGCCCGCGCCTTCAACTTCGTCCGCCCAGATGGAGTGGCCGGTGACGGAGACGGTGTTATAGGCGGAAGCGAGTTCCTTCATCTTGTTGACGAAGCCGGTGGTGCGGCCCACGATGGAGCCGGAGACCGCTTCCTGGGAGATGACGGCGATCACGACCGGGGCGTCCGCGGTGGCGGCTGCGAGCATGTCGGCGAAGCCTTCCTGCTCCATCATCTTCTCGGCCGCGAGCGCGGCTGCGGCTTCGTTGTCGGTGGAGGCTGTGGCGCGGATGGAGCCTTCGGGGGCGTTCGGAACGCCCGAGTCAAAGCCGATTACCGGAATGCCCTTGTCGAGGCACTCCTGCAGCTCGGTCATGACGGCATCGGTGGAGAGCGCCGCAAGCGCGATTGCCTTGGGCTCCTTCGCCATTTCTTTCTTGAGCATTTCGACCTGCTCGTCGATGTTCGTCTCGGAGGCAGGGCCGTCGAAATAGATGTCCACGCCATAGTCCTCGGCGGCTTTGTGCGCGCCGGCGGCTACGGTCTGCCAGAACTGGTGCTGGAAGCCCTTCGCCATGACGGGGATGTACATTTTCTCCTCGGCGAGCGCGGCGCCGAACAGAGAAAGCACCATGAGGGAAACCAACAGGATCGACAGGAATTTCTTCATACTGAGAAATCCTCCTTATAGAGTATTTATCCTAACGGGAGTTTGTCCCGATAGAACCGAAGTCAGCCCTTCTTCGCGGCTTTCACGCGGTTGGCGGAGCGGATGCGCGCCTGGTCGAGCAGCACCGCGCCGATGACGACGATGCCGGTGAAGAAGGTTTGCCACTGGGACTGCAGCCCGATGGCGGGGAGGCCGGTCTTGAGCACCGCCATGATGAATACGCCGATCAACGTGCCCACGAGGGAGCCGGAGCCGCCCGCCATGGACGTGCCGCCGATGATGACCGCCGTGATGCCGTTCATCTCCAGGCCGTTGCCGGTGCCGGGGATGACGGTCGTATAGCAGGCCGCGTAGAAGATGCCGGCGATCGCGCAGAAAAATCCGCACACCGTGTAGATGAGAATCTTCCAGTTTTCGGTCTTCACGCCGGACAGGCGCGCCGCCTCCTCGTTGGAGCCGATCGCGAGGGCGTATCTGCCGAATTTCGTCTTGTTCAGCAGAAACACGCACACGAAGAACGCGACGAACAGATAGATCGCGCCGACGGGAAAGCCCTTGATGCCGAACAGGTTCGCGCGGTAGAACACCGTCTTGAACCATTCGTCCGGAGAGCCGACGGTCGGATACCGCTGCGTCTGAACATTCGTCAGGATGGAGCCGATGCCCAGCGCCACCATCTGCGTTCCCAGGGTCGCGATGAAGGGCGGGAGCTTGAACTTCGCGATCATGACGCCGTTGAGGAATCCGAACAGCGTGCCGATGCAAAGCGCCAATATCAGCCCGAGCCAGAGCGGGAATCCCCACGCGGCATAGGCGTAGCAGCCGATGAGCGAGGAACACAGCATGTTCGCGCCCAGGGACAGGTCGATGCCGCCGGAGATGATGACAAACGTAACGCCAAATGCCATGAAACCCACGTAATACGCGGATTCCAAAATGGTCTTCAGCGTGTAGGTGTCGAAAAAGTTCTTGCCGAAGATCGAGAAGAACACGTACAGTATCACGAGCGCCGCCGGCGCGAGGAGCTTTTGCATGTTGAGTCTGTTATTCATCGGTATTATGCCTCCCTGTATTTCGTCGCAAGCGCCATGATTTTTTCCTGCGTAGCCTCCTCGATGGGCAGTTCGCCCGTCTTGGCTCCCTCGCACATGACCACGATGCGGTCCGCCATGCGCAGGAGCTCGGGCAGCTCCGAGGAGATCATGATGATGGACTTGCCGCTGTCCACGAGATCGTGCATGAGCTTATAGATTTCGCTCTTCGCGCCCACGTCGATGCCGCGCGTCGGTTCGTCGAAGATGAGGACATCGCAGTCGCGCTCGAGCCATTTCGCGAGGACCACCTTTTGCTGGTTGCCGCCGGAAAGCCCCTTGGTGACGGTGCGCTCGGTCGGCGTCTTGATTTGGATCGCATCGATGAAGCGACGTGTGGTCTCCAAAATCTTGCGGTCGTCGACCACGAGGCCGTCCGTGTGCGCGTCAAGGCTCGGCAGCACCACGTTGTCCGAAACGCCCAGCCCCAGGCACAGCCCGTATCTCTTTCTGTCCTCGGAGAGGTAGCCTATACCCGCGGCGACGGCGTCGGAGGGCTGCGAAATCTTCACCTCTTTGCCGTTCACGAAAATCTTGCCGTCGGACAAGGGGTCCGCGCCGCAGATGAGCCGCGCGGTCTCCGTGCGCCCCGCACCCATGAGCCCCGCAAGCCCCAAGATTTCGCCCCTGCGCAGGGAGAAGGAGACGTTGTGCACGGCGGGGGAGACGAGGTTTTGCACCTCTAACACGACGGGCGCGCCCGGCTTGACGTTGGACGCCGTCTTCGGTTCCTCGTAGATCACGCGGCCGACCATCATGGAGATAATCTCGTCCATCGGGGTCGTGCGCGCGTCGCGCGTGCCGACGTACTGCCCGTCGCGCATGACGGTCACGCGGTCGGCGATCTGCTTGATCTCTTCCATGCGGTGGGAGATGTAGACGATGCCCACGCCCTTTGCCTTGAGCATGTGGATGAAGCGGAACAAATCTTCGATCTCCACTTCCGTGAGCGCGGCGGTTGGCTCGTCCATGATGAGAATCTTCGTGTTCTCAAAGGAGAGCGCCTTCGCGATCTCGACCATCTGCTGTTTCGCGACGGTGAGTGAGGCGACCTTGGTGTTGGCGCGAATGTCCCTGAGATTCAGAGATTCCAGAAGCTGCGTCGTCATTTCGTCCTGCCGACGCTTGTTGAGCATGAAGCCGTTCATCGGCTCCCTGCCGATGAAGATGTTTTCGGATACGGTCAGGTCCTGCATGAGGCTGATTTCCTGATGGATGATGCTGATGCCCAGATTCTGCGCCTCGAGCGTGCCGGAGAGGTTTATCTCTTTGCCCTCCAGCCGAACAACTCCGCCATCTTTGGTGTAGATGCCGGACAGAATTTTCATCAACGTGGATTTTCCCGCGCCGTTTTCGCCGACGAGCGCGTGCACTTCCCCTGCCTTCAGGTCGAATCGGCAGTTGTTTAGCGCGTGTACGCCGGGAAAATACTTTTGTATACCTTCCATCTCGAGAAGGATGTCCGCCAAAATGCTCCCTCCTGTCTAAAGTTTCTTATACAATTATACAGTACGAAAAAACGAAAGTCAACGTAAAAGTTAATGTTCAAGTGTAAAAAATACAACACGATGCCCCGAAAATCGAAGCAATTTCCCACAAAAGGAAATGTTTCGCCTGAAAATACATTTTCGGAGAATGCGAAAGCTCGACCCGGAGAGGGACATTCGCCACGCGGAGGATTTCCCCGGAGTGTATGTTTTCGGCGCGAACCGCTTCCAAACGGGCTTTATGCGGAGGCAAAGGGCGGCGTCCCTTCACGCTGTATGTACAATGCCCATACAATATGTGGAGTTGTTTGAAGCATTTCTTTTGCATTGTTTCGGCATATGACGCCGATTTTTTACGTTCGGGTGCTATACTGTTCCATAGAACGATGCGAGGTACATGCGGAATGGAAAACGGCACCAATACCATGACACGGGATTTGACAGAGGGATCGGTTGCGGGGCTTTTGATGCGGTTTGCGCTGCCGCTGTTCGTCTCCAACGCGCTGCAGGCGGTGTACAGTCTCGTCGACATGGTGGTCGTCGGGCAATATATCGGCGGCGCCGGGATGGCGGCGGTGTCGATCGGCGGCGACATCTTGCGCCTTCTGACCTTCCTTGCGATGGGCTTTTCCTCCGCGGGGCAGGTATTGATCGCGCAGTACGTGGGCGCGAGAGATTCCGATCGCGTGCAAAAGACGATCGGCACCATGTTCACGACGCTTTTATGCATTTCCGTCGCGCTTACGATCGTCTGCTATTTCCTGAAGGACACCATACTGCACCTGCTCAACACGCCCGAGGAAGCCTACGCCTACACGATGGATTATACCGTAACATGCATATGGGGGCTCGCATTCATCTACGGCTACAACATCGTCTCCGCGATTTTGCGCGGCATGGGCGATTCGAAGCGCCCGTTCGTGTTCATCGCGATCGCGGCGGTGTTCAATATGGCGCTGGACATCGTCTTCGTGAAGTACTGCGGCATGGAGGTGTTTGGCGCGGCGCTCGCGACGGTGATCGGGCAGGGCGTGAGTTTTGTCGCATCCATCGTCTATCTCTACCTCAACAAGGAGAGCTTCGGCTTCGATTTCCGCATCAGGAGCTTCAAGATCGACCGTTTCGCCCTTTTCAGGATCCTCTCGCTCGGCATCCCCATGGCGATCCAGTCGGCGGCGATCAGCTTTTCCAAGATCGTCCTGACGGCATGGATCAACGCGGAGGGCATGCTCTTTGCCGCGATGGGCGGCATATACAACAAGGTGAACATGGTCAGCGGCATCGTCTCCAATTCGTTTACGACGGCGGGGAGCTCCATGGTGGGGCAAAACCTCGGCGCGAGGAAAAACGAGCGCGTGCCCGTCATACTGAAGACCGTGCTCGGGACGGGACTCATCATCGCGACGTTTTTTTCCGCCGTGCTCCTTGCTTTCAACAGACAGATCTTCGCGCTGTTTACGTCGGACGCGAACGTGCTTGCGAGCGCATCGATCGTCGTGCTGCCGACGGTGTTCAATTTCTACGGTTCCGCCACGCGCTCAATGGCGTTTTCGCTCATCAACGGCTCGGGCAACACGCGACTCAACCTCGCGGTCGCGCTGATCGACGGGGTCATCTCCCGCGTGGGCATCGCATCGCTCATGGGTTTCGCGCTGGGCATGGGCTGTCGGGGCTTTTGGTTCGGCGACGCGCTGGCGGGCTTCATGCCGATCGCCATCGGCGCGACCTATTACATAAGCGGCAGGTGGAAACGGTAGGCGCCCTTTGATCGGGCGCGGTTTTCGCACAGAACGGGAGTGGGGGTGTTTCCGATGGAACAGGGTGCGATCACGATCCGATACATGCAGGACTATTTGCGCCGCAAACAGGGGCAGATCGACGGGTGCGAAGACCTCGAAACCTGCCTCGTGAAGCTCACGGAGGAGTTGGGCGAGCTCGCGGGCTGCGTGCTGCGCGGCGCGCGCCGCGCGACGGGGAAGGACGACATCAAGGGCAGCATCGAGGAAGAGGTGTACGATATCCTGTATTACCTTCTGCGCTTTGCAAACTCCGCGGGCATCGATCTGGAGACGTGGATTCCGATCAAGGAGGAACTCAACAACGCGCGATACCCGAGCGGCATCGCCTTTGGAGAATAGGAGGGAACGCACATGACCTTTACGGACAGAATCCCTTTGGATACGGGCTGGCTCTTCAGGTGCACGGGCGCTTCCGGCGTGGAAAAGCCCGACTTTGCGTCGCGCGGCTTTCGGGAGGTCGCGCTCCCGCACGACTGGCAGATCGAAAACCGGCGCGACCCGGACATGGAGATGGGCGGCGCGCAGGGCTTTTACCCGCGAAGCGAGATCGGCTGGTACAGGCGGGAGATCGTTTCGGGCGCGGATTGGGAAGAAAAGACGGTCTATCTCGTGATCGAGGGCTGCCAAAGGTTTTATGAGGTATATCTCGACGGCGTCCGCGTCGGCGGGCACAGGTACGGCTATGTGCCGCACGTCATCGACCTTTCGGGAACGCTGAAGCCCGGGGCATCGCAACTTCTTGCAATAAAGGTAGATAATGCATCTTCCATCGGCGACAGGTGGTATAGCGGCGCGGGGCTGTACCGCGAGTGCTATCTCTTGGTGAAAGACAAAACGCACATCAGGCCGTTTGGCATTCGGACGGAGTACACCTTGGACGGCAGCGCGGCGCGCCTTGCCGTGTCGCTCGACACGGCGGGCGAAGCATCGGATGTGCGCCTCACGCTCACCGCGCCGGACGGGGCGGTTTTTGTATCGGAAAACGCGCCGATCGACGTGGAAAACGTCCTTTTATGGGATATGGATAGCCCGAACCTGTATGCGCTTAAGGTTGAACTCGTGGAAAACGGCGCGGTGACGGACACGGCGTATGAAACCGTCGGCTTTCGCCGGGCGCACTTTGACGGCGAAAACGGCTTCGTATTGAACGGCGTGCCGCGCAAGCTCTTCGGCGCGAACCTGCACCACGACGGCGGCGCATGCTTCGGTGCGGCGGTGCCCGAGGGCGTGTGGGAAAGACGGCTGAAAAAGCTCAAGGCGCTCGGCTGCAACGCGATCCGCTGCTCGCACAACCCGCATGCGCAGGAGCTGTACGATCTGTGCGACAGGCTCGGCATGGTGATGATCGACGAACTTTACGACAAGTGGCACGGCTCCGCGCTCTATTACGATAAGCTGTTCGACAAAGAGAAGATTTCGGACCTGCGGATGATGATCGCGCGGGACAGGAACCATCCGTCGATCGTGCTATGGAGCGTGGGCAACGAAGTCGAAATCCAGTATTCGGAACAGTATTATCGGGATCTGAAGGAGCTTTGCGATGCCGCAAGGCAGCTCGACCCCTCGCGGCAGGTCTCGCAGGCCCTGATCGGCTTCTGTATCCCCGGATACAACGACGCGACGCCGCTGAAAGCGCGCATCGAGGCGATTTTGCGCTACGGCGAGATCGTGGATGTCTTCATGGGCAATTACATGGAGCAGTACTACGCTTCGCTGCGCGAGGCGGGCTTTTCCAAGGCGATCATCGGCAGCGAAGTGTTCACCTATTACCGCCTCGCCGAAAACAACAACACCGCGATCGAGGCGCGCTCCCCGTGGAACGACGTGTGGGACAAGCCCTATGTCGCGGGCGGCTTCATCTGGGCGGGTGTAGACTATCTCGGGGAATCGTCGGGCTATCCGTGCAAGGGCTGGACGGGCAGTGCACTGAGCAGCGCGGGCTTTGAAAAGCTGCGGAGCGCTTATCTCAAATCGCAATGGCAAAAGGACGTGCCCGTGCTCGAAATCGGCGTGTTCGACGAAACCGCCTACGACGACCGAGCGATGCCGAACTGGAGCTTTCCGCTCATGCGCGAGGGTTGGGACGCGCAGCGCGAGGGGCTGATGGTACACATCGGCATTATGACGAACTGCGACGAAGTGGTACTGTTCGGCGCAAGGGGCTTCCCGTCGCGCTGCAAGGTCGAAAAGGACGGCATGGCGCACTGTCATATGCCGTACTTCAGGGGTGCGCTGCGCGTGGAGGGCTATAAAAACGGCGATTTGGTCGCACAAAAAATCTTCTATCCGCCGGATGCGCCGACGACGCTTTCGGGCACTTTCTTTGAAGAAACGCTCCGAAGCGGAAGAAATGTGTTCCACGCGGAATTTACCCTGCTCGACGGCTTTGGGCAAATCTGGACGAAGACGAGCCCTGCGCTCCACGTGGAGGCAGAGGGCAACGCCGAACTGCGCGGCATCGACGGCGGCGATTTCATGGGCGACCACGATGCGCACGGGGATACCTGCCCAATGCACCTTGGGCGGGCGGTCGCATATCTATCGGGAACGGGCAAGGGCATCGTCCGGGTGCGGGCGACATGTGGGGATCTGACGTGTATTCTGGAAGGCAAGGTCGAATAAAGAAAGGGAGGAATCGGTATGATTCGTTTGCTGCTGTCGTTTTTCATGATCTTTGTGATGGTGTTTGGCGGCACCACGTCGCCCACGTCTGTTGTGACAGAGGTAGTAACCGTCGAGCCGAGTACTATCGGCTACGCCGTGGGCGACGCGCAGGAGGGCTTCGTCGTGCAGGACGTAAGTACGTTCGACCTGCTCGGCGCGGACATGGTGCTCCTGGAGCACATAAAGACGCGGGCGCAGGTGCTGCTCATCCTGAACGACGATATGAACAGGACGTTTGAAATCACGTTTAAGACGCCTACCGAGAACGATATGGGCGTGCCGCACGTGTTCGAACACGCGACGCTCGGCGGGAGCGAGAAATACCCGTCGAAATCGCTGTTTTTCAACCTGATCTACCAGACCTACAACACCTATCTCAACGCCGCAACGTACAACTTCATGACCACGTATCCGATGGCATCGCTTTCGGAGGCGCAGCTGCTGAAATACGCCGACTATTACCTGAACGCCTGCTTCTATCCGAGCATCTACGAGGACGAGAGCATCTTCCTCGAGGAGGCGTGGCGGTACGTATTGGACAAGGAGGACGGCGACCTCACCCTGGCGGGCACCGTGTACAGCGAGATGCAGGGCGCGTATGACGCATCCTCCGCCGCGTACACCAATTTTATGAAGACCGTCATCCCCGGCAGCACCAAGGCAAACGTCGCGGGCGGCATCCCAGCCAGCATTCCGGACATGACGTGGGAAGACCTGAAGGCGTATCACGATGCCTATTACCGCCCGTCGAATTCCCTGACGTGCATCTACGGGAAGATCGAGAACCCGAACGATTTCCTCGCCCTCATGGACTCCATGTTCTCCGCCTATGAATACGAAGACATACGGATCGACGATGCGGGGTACGAGCCGATCGAAGGCGCGGTCGAGGCGCGGTTTGCATTCGGCGTGGAGGCGGGGTCGGACACGACCTACGGAACCACGGCGTTTTACGGCTTCGTCTGCGGCGAAGCGGACAGAGAAATGCGCAACCTCACCGATATGCTGACGACGATCCTCACCAGCGACGCATCGCGCTTCCAGAGCCTGATGCGTGAGAACCTGCCCGCCGCGAGCGGATCCTGCTATGTGGACATCACGACGCCGGAACTGCTCATCGTATTCAGCGCATCCGGATTGGCGGAAGGGGAAGAGGAAATCTTCCGTAAGGTCGTGGACGATTCCATTGCCCAAATCTTAGAAAACGGCTTTACCGACGCGGAACTGGACGCGATTGCTGCGAATTACAAGCTCTCGACCTTGCTCTCCGGCGAAAGCGCGTCCATCGGCGTGAACCTGCTGCCCACCATCTGCTACTATTGGGCGGGCTGCGACGATCTGTACGGCTATTTCGAAGCCATCTCCGCGATGGACAATTTCAAGACCTACGCGCAGGACGGCGCCTACGCCGCCTTCATGCGGGAATACCTCTCGGAGAACCAGCGGCGCGCCTTTGCGGTGACATCTTCGGTTGCGGGGCTCAAGGAGCAGGAGGACGCCGCGCTCGCCGAAAAGCTCGCGCAGACCAAGGCGAATATGACGGATGCGGAGATTCAGGAGACCATCCGAAAGACGGAGGAATACAACGCGCAATCCGCCGCAGCGGATGACGGCGCACAGTACGTCGCGCAGCTGCAGGCGGTGGATGTCGCCTCCCTGCCGGAGGAAATCCGCGAGTACGACATACTGGACGAGACGACGGACGAAAACGTGCGCTACATCGCGGCGCGCACGAACACGGAGGGCGTGGGTTCCTCCCTTACGATGCTGAACGCATCGCACCTCGCGCAGGAGGACATCCATTACTTCTCGCTCTACACCGACCTCATCGGCAAGCTCGATACCACGTCCCACACGGCGGACGAACTGCCCGCGCTCTTCGCGCGGTATCTGTACCAGGGCTCGATCGTTTTGAGCACCGTTTCGCGCAAGGACATCGGCGAATATACGCCGTACCTGAATCTCTCCTTCATCGCGCTGGACGAGGATATGGACGAAGCGTACGACCTTCTGTACGAGATGATCTACGAGACGAAGTTGGACGATGCGAAGAAAATTGCGGAACAGATCGCGTCCGTCAAGAACGGGTTCAAGGCGACGAACACGGCATCTCCCTACACGATGCAGATCTACAAGGCATATGCGCTGTCGGATGAAGCATACGCGTACTACAACTACGCGCGGATGCTCGACTACTACGCTTTCCTGCAGAAAATCGAAAAGGACATCGCAACAGACCCCGAAGCGGTGCTCGAAAAGCTGCGGAGTGTGCAGGGCGCGCTCAATAACCGCCATGGCGCGATCTCGTGCTTTGCGGGGAGCGAGGAGAGCGAAAACGCCCACCGCGCGGCGATCGACGGTTTCTTTGGGAAACTCTCGTGCGAGAAGGCCGAAGCGCAGGAATACCACTTCCCGACGGCCGAAAAGAGCGAGGCGTTCGTCGTGGACAGCAGCGTGCAGTACAACATGGTCTATGCGCCGCTGGATGCGCTGGGGCTCGAGGAATACGACGGCGGGTTAAACGTGATGACGAGCGTCGTATTGGACACCTACCTTATGCCGCTTTTGCGCGACCGCTACGGCGTGTACGGCGTGTTCAATGCCGCTGATGAGGACGGCATGTACATCCTGAGCTATCGCGACTCGAACATTCGGGAGACGTTCGAGGTCTACGAAAGCCTGCCGGAGCTCGTTTCGGAGCTTTCGACCATGGACGACAAGGCGCTTGAGGGGTACATCCTCTCGGCGTATTCCGGCTATGCGATGCCCCTTGGCGAGTTGCAGGGCGGGGTGGCGGCGATTTCCGCGATTTTGCGTGGAAAGAGCCAAACAGACGCGCTCGAAATCATGCGCGAGATCAAGTCCGTCACGCCCGAAAGCTTTGAAGGCTTTGCGGAACTCTACAGGAAGATCATCGAAAACGGCATCCGCTCGACGTCCGGCGCAAAGAGCGCGATCGAGGCGAACGCGGATTTGTACGTTTCCGTGATCGAGCCGTTTGCTACCGTCGAAGCCGAACCGTAATGCGCGCGGCATTCACAGGCTATCGCCCGCAAAAGCTGCCGTTCGGCTACGACGAAGAAGATGCGCGATGCACGGCGCTGAAAAAGCGCATCGCGGACTGCATCGAAGAATTAATTTCCGAGGGATTTACGGAGTTTTCCTCCGGCGGCGCGCTCGGCTGCGACATGTTCGCAGCCGAGGCGGTGCTCGCCGCAAAGAAAACCCACCCCGGGATACGCCTCATCATGGTGCTTCCGCACGACGGGCAGGCGGAGAAGTGGAGCGCGCAGCAGAAACGGCGGCACGAGCGCCTTTTGCAAGGCGCGGACGGCGTGGTTTCGATATCGCCGACCTACACCAAGGCGTGCATGTTTCAAAGGAACCGCCGTCTCGTGGACAACGCGGACCTTCTCGTCGCCATCTACGACGGGCAGGCGGGCGGGACGCGGATGACGGTGGAATACGCGAAAAAAAGCGGCGTCCCCGTAAGGATCGTCGCCTTGGAGTAGCAGGATTTTTGGATGGTATTTACAAAAAAGCAGTTGAAAAATCCGGTCGTTGGATTGTTCTGCGACCGGATTTTAGTTTACTCGGGAGTGAAAGGCGAATCAATCTACGAATTCGCAATCATCGAGAGTCGGGGTGAGCAAAAAGATACCTGTGCACTCTCCGCGGATTTTTACCTTCTGGTTTTTTCTGATTTTTGCAAGTTCGCTCTTTGCATCCATTGGGAAATCGCATTGAACATGCTCCAAAAACCCACCGCCATCCAACATTATATAGGGAATGCCAAATGAGGAACCGATGTCGTAGACTGTGCCGGTTACGATGATGGTTTTCCCCCTCACTGCTTCATCTGCGGCAATCGCGTTGTCTGAGTACATTTTATACAGTTCTCTTGCCGTATATGTGGGATACGTAATCGGATCAGGAATGCTGTCGGCATCCTCCTGCATGGAGTCATATACAGACTGTGTGACGATACCTGTCTGCTCCATGCCGTTCGCTGCCTGATACTTTATGACTGCTGTTTCTGTTTTTTTGCCAAAGCTGCCATCCGCCTTTCCGTCCAGATAGCCAAGTTTGATGAGCAACTTCTGCACGGAACTCGCATTTTCGCTCATATCGCCTCTCTTTGCGATAATCGGCTCCTGTTCCTCTTGCTCCTCATTCTCCACGGGTTCATGCTCCTCGATTACGTGTTCCTCAGGCTCCGAATCCGCTAACTTTGCTTTTGCATCTGGAGCGGCATGTAATCCGAGCATGTTCAAGACCCGCGCGTCGGTAATCCATTTCTCTCTTTCGTCCCAAATCACCTCATTGCCGATTTTCACATAAATGGTCGTGTATTTCCCTTCGACAAGATACGTCTCGGCATAAACATTATAATCTGCTCTTCCTCCGTCCGGCTTGACGATTTTAGCGTTGGTATTCATGGTGACGTAGTCCCACTCGCGAGAGTATGTGTAGTTGAACCACGGCCATTCCACGTTTTCCGAACCGCCGTAAAAGTCCTCGATAAAGGCTTTTACGGACTTTTCGACCTTTGACTTCATGCCGGATGTAGCTGTGTGGTTTGCAGAGTATTCGTCATCAATACGCTCGCTTAGCGTATTCAATTCCGAAGTTGTGAAGTCGGACAGGAAGACTTCTTCGGCGGAACAGATCCAGCAGGATAGAACGGAAAGAATCATCACGACCAAGAGAACGCGCTTCATGGGGATTCCTCCTTGTATGAAATTTTGTCTGAAGAAAGCACGCTTTTTGCCAGACACTGATGGTATTATAACAGGATAATGTTAATACTTAATGAATTGGAACATCTGTATGAGACAAATCTTCTATAAAAACCTGGCTGATTCTCAAAGAAAGCCATGAAAAGAGCGGAGCGGTATCGCGCTGAATCCTACAAAAGCCTCCCTGTCGAGAGGCTTTGTGGCTGACTCGCTATCGATTACACAGGCGACGCGGTTTTTTACGGCGCATTTTCCTTCGGATCGCGGTACGGCGTGAGCGATGTCACGTGCAAAATGCCGTCCTCTACGGTAAAATGGATATCCCAGCCCGCGTAGGGCATTCCGTACTGGCGCGAAGCGTCCTCCTGATAGGACGGCCTCGGGTCCTGCGCGAGCGCGCCGAGGAGCGCAGCCCGCTTTTCCGGCGGTATGCGGGACAAAAGGGCTTCGGGGAAGTCCACTTCGAGCGCATTTCCCAACGCATCTTCCGCGAATCCGCCCGTCGCGTCCGCATGGCAGTCCGCAAAGGGGAGATAGGGCTTGATGTCGTATACGGGCGTGCCGTCTATCATATCCGCGCCCGCAATTTCGAGGCTGCCGTCCTCCGTTACGCGCAAAAGCTTTACGCACGAAAGCCCTATGGGGTTCGGGCGATACGGGGAGCGCGTCGCGAATACGCCTCTTCGCGCGTTTCCGCCGAGGCGCGGCGGGCGCACGGTCGCAGCAAAGCCGTTCCGCCTGTTTTCCGAAAAGCCCCACAGAACCCACAGGTGGGAAAAGCCTTCGATGCCGCGGATCGCGTCCGGATTTTTGTATTGGCCGACGAATTCGATCTTCCCGACAGCGTTCGTCAGTCCGCTCTGGCGCGGCACGCCGAATTTCGTCGGGAAGTCGGTGCGGACGCGGGCGATGATGTCCAGCGTCATGCGCGGTTCTTCAACAGCATTTCAATGGCTTCGATCCGCGCGGAGAGCGTAAAGATGTGGCTCGCCGTCTCCAAATCCTGCAGCGAGGGATAGCTGGGCGCGATGCGGATGTTGGAATCCTTCGGGTCTTTGCCGTAGGGATAGGTCGCGCCTGCGGGGGTCAGCTCCACGCCCGCCTTTTTGCAGCGCGAGACGATGTTTTTCGCACAACCCGGCATGGAATCGAACGAGATGAAGTAGCCGCCGTGCGGGGTCGTCCAAGTGCCGACGCCCAGCCCCGAAAGCTCCTCCGAAAAGATGCGGTCGACCAGTTCGAACTTCGGGCGGAGGATTTCCGCGTGCTTTTCCATGTGCGTGAGGATGCCCTCGAGGTTCTTGAAGTACCGCACGTGGCGCAGCTCGTTCACCTTATCGAAGCCGATGGTTTGTATGGAGACCTGCTTTTTGATGTCCGCGAGGTTGCCGGCCGATGCTGCGATGGCGGCGATGCCCGAGCCGGGGAAGCTGATTTTCGAGGTGGAAGTGAATTTCAGCGGCAGGTCGGGATTCCCCGCGCGCTCGCATTCCGCGAGGATCTCGATCAGAAAATCCTGCCTGTCCGGGTACAGGTGGTGTACGCTGTAGGCGTTGTCCCAATAGATGCGGAAATCGGGCGCGGCGGGCTTGAGGCGCGCGAAGCGCTTGACGGTTTCCTCCGAATAGGTGATGCCGGTGGGGTTGGAGTATTTCGGGACGCACCAAATGCCCTTGATCGCGGGGTCGCTCGAAACGTATTCTTCCACCATGTCCATGTCGGGACCATCCTCGTGCAGGGGGATGTTGACCATCTCGATGCCGAAATATTCGGTGATCGCAAAGTGTCTGTCGTATCCAGGGACGGGGCAGAGGAATTTTACCTTGTCCAATTTGCACCACGGCGTGGAACCCATCACGCCGTGCGTCATCGAGCGGGCGATGCTGTCGTACATGACGTTCAGGCTGGAGTTGCCGAAGATGATGATGTTTTCGGCGGGCACCTCGATCACCGCGCCCAACAGCTCCGTCGCTTCCTTGATGCCGAACGGCACGCCGTAGTTGCGGCAGTCCGTGCCGTCCGCGCAGTTTAGGTTGCTGTCTGAGGACAATACGTCCATCATGCCCATGGAGATGTCAAGCTGCTCGGCACAGGGCTTGCCGCGCGCCATGTTGAGGCGCAGCCCCCGATCCTGATAGGCTTTATACGCGGCTGAGAGCGACGCGAGCTCGTTTTCGAGCGCCTCGCGCGTTTGTTCGATATACGGTATCATGGTGCATCCGTCCTTCAGTCGATTATTTGCAGGAAGGGTTTTGTGTTTATGCAAAATTCCGCGTAAAACGCCGAAAAGCCCCGTAAAGACGCGCGATTTCCGCGCGCGTTCCTGCATTTCGTCAATTGTAGCACAAGAATGCGCCGAATGCCACGGAAAAACGAAAAAATAACATCGCGCGCAAATTTTCCGCGCACCCTTGCAAACGGGCGCAAAATGTGGTACGATACATTGGCGCGGTTCGCGCGAATACAAACAGGAGGCACCGTTGTGAGCGAAATGAGAAACAACCCCATCACCATGGACCAGGAGTACAACCCCGAGGGCGTGAAGCGCAAAAACTGGGCGAGCTTCATCGAGAGCGACGTCGTAAACTTTTTTGACGCGCACGAGATCGAAAAGCTGACAATCGAGGACGGAACCGGCAACAAGGCGAAGCTCGTCCGCACCAAAGACAACCAGATCAAGGTGGAGTACACCTCTTCCGTTGTGCTTTGACACCCCACGCAGGATGCCGAAACCAGGCATCCTGTTTTCAAACGATAGGGCGGGAGGCCGTGTGAAAATGGAATTTGCGCAGCTTGAGGAAAAAAAGGTATCGTGCGAGACGATTTATGACGGGCACGTAGTCCATCTCGAAAAATGGAACGTGGTACTGCCGAACGGAAAGGGCGCGTCGCGCGAGATCGTGCGGCATGTGGGCGCGGCGGCGGTGGTGGCGGTGGACGACAAAAACCGCGTCGCCATGGTGCGCCAGTACAGGGCGGCGCTGGAAAGGGTCACCTTTGAGATTCCCGCGGGGAAACTGGATTCCTTCGGCGCGGACAGGTTTGAGACCGCAAGGCGCGAGCTTCGCGAGGAGACGGGTTTTACCGCGCGGGAATGGACGCACCTTGCGGACATCGCGACCACGCCCGGGTTTTGCAGCGAGATCATCGGGCTGTACCTCGCGCGGGGGCTGGAAAAGGGCGATACCGAGTTTGATGAGGACGAATTTCTGAATATCGAAATGGTGCCGATGGAAAATGTGCTTGCGGATGTCTTCGCCGGCAAGATTCAGGACGCAAAAACGGTTTGCGCCTTGCTTTTGGCGCAAAAACATATGGCATAATGGGCGCAGATATGGTATAATGCACAATAGAAACCAAAGGAGGGCGATCCATGGCGCAGACGATTCGCCTTGAGGAAGGCTGGACGCTCACGGACGGCTATATGGATGCGTTCCCCATCCCGCGCCCGACGGATGTGCGGACGGCGCTTACCGAGCGCGGCATCCTGCCGCAGGACAGCGACCGCCCCGAATGCGAATGGATATACCGCAGGACGTGGGTGTATTCGTGTCCGTTCGATTTCCCCAAAGAGGGGGACGAGCGCACCTATCTCGATTGCGACTTCGCTTGCGACTGCGCATCGGTATTCGTAAACGGCGAATGCGCGGGCGCGCTTCAAAGCGGCATCGAGATCACGCGCCATCTGCGGGAGGGGAAAAACCGCCTCGCGATTTCCTGCGATGCGTCGGGGCGCGGCTATACCGTCGGCATAGAGGGGAAAATCTCCCTGCGAACGGGGAGTTATATGGAAATTCGCGCGTGGGACATCAAAATGGCGGACGGCGTGGCGAAGAGCCGCATATCCTGCTACGCCCACATCGGCGGAAAATACGAGATCGCCTATTCCTTCGTGAACGGCGAGGGCGAGGCGGAAACGTTCGCCTTTACCGAAAACCTCAGGGCGTGCGAAACCGTGCTCACGCACGAAATGCGCCTGCAAAAGCCCATGGCGTATCGCACGGACAATGCGGAGGACACCGCCTATATCGCGCGGCTCGATATCGCGCGGGCGGGGATCGGCTGCGCGCATCTGGACAGGGCGGTCGCGAACCTGCCGGAGGGGTGCGTCGCATCGTTCGTCTGCGGCGCGGCGCGTGTGGATAAGGCGGCAAGGGCGCTTTTCAAAGAGATGGGCGCGGACGGCGCGGCGGGCTTGCCCGAGCATATCGCGGCGCGGGAGGGTTTTCTGCCCACTGGGGACGCGGGCGACCGCATCCTCCTTTGCGAACGGAGCCTTGCGGACGGCGACACGCTCACTGCCAAGGACGGGCTGCGCCTGAACGGGGGCTTTTTGTGGAAGTATTCCGAAAGCGAACCGTATGACGAAGAAGAGATGGAGCATTTGTTCGGCGTAAACGCCTCGGGCGATTTGCGCAGGGCAGCGAAGCTCTCGCGCTTTTTGCAGGCGGAGAAACTGCTTCGCAAATGCCTCCTTGCGAGGCGCGACGGAAAAAAGATGCTCCTTCCGAACGCCATCGATGAGAGGGAAAGGTATTGCAGCGCATCCGTCGTGCAATATGTCGGGCGCAGAAAGCCCGCATATTTCGCGCTCAAGACCGCGCTGAAAAAAACGCAGGTGTGGTGCGACGCACCCCTTTTCTGCGGAAACGGCGCGCCGATAGAGGTCGCCTTCGGGCTGCTTGGCGCGCAGGAAAAGAGCGTATACATGTTGCGCGCGGATTTGTTTGATATGGCGGGCGCGCGCCTTTCGGGCGTGGAACTGCCCGTATATTCGGACGGCGCGCTCTTTGCGGGCACGTTTACGGCGCATATGCCCGAAAATACGGGCGCATGTGTCCTGCGCGTGACGGCGACGGACGACAGGGGCAATGTATCCGGCAAGGCGGATTTCACCATATGCCACGGCGCGGAGGTGGAGGCGGAACTGGCATATCTGCTTTCGCCGGACATCGCCCGCATCGCGCAGAACAACGGCAAAATCCGAAATGAGGGCGAAGTTGTCGCGCTTTCGGCATCGCACGAAGGCGGCTACGGCGCGCTGCTTCCCACGGAGGAGGCGCCCTGCGCGGGCGAATACGGCTGCCTGAACATCTGAATCATGAATCTGCCCTTCCATGCGGAAGGAAAGAGATAGAAAAACGCTAAAGGAGAGGGTATCCCATGGAAAAGCTTCGTATTGCCATCATCGGCGCGGGCAATATCGCCCAGAGCGCACATCTGCCGGTCTACGTCGAACGGGATGACGTGGATATGGTCGCCATCGCGGACTGGAATCTCGAAAGGGCGCAGGCTGCCGCCAAGAAGTTCGGCGTCAAGAAGGCGTACAGAACCGTTGAAGAGGTGCTCGCCAACGAAGAAGTGGACGCGGTCGACATCTGCGTGTGGAACCGCTCCCACTCCGAGGTTGCGATCGCCGCGGCGAGGGCCGGCAAGGCGATTCTGTGCGAGAAGCCCCTGGCGCTCAACGTGGAGCACGCGCTGCGTATGAAGGAAGAAGTCGAAAAAGCGGGCGTAACGTTTATGCTCGCCGTGCCGAACCGCTACAGGAGCGAATACCGCCTCGCGCGCGACATGGTCGATGCCGGAAAGCTCGGCGAAATCTACTACGCAAAGACTGCCATGGTTCGCCGCCGCGGAACGCCGCTGGGCTGGTTCACGGACACCGCCAAGGCCGGCGGCGGCCCCGTGATCGATATCGGCGTGCACTGCATCGACCGCACGTGGTTTTTGATGGGCTGCCCGAAGCCCGTTCGCGTAAGCGCGTCCACTTCCAACCGCATAGGCGACTACAAGACCAAGGGCGTCTCCCGCTGGATCGCGTTGGACAGTGACGTGACGGCGTTTGACACCGAGGATTCCGCCGCGGGCGTCATCCACTTCGAAAACGGCGCTTGCATGCTGTTCGAGGTCAGTTGGGCGCTCAACATGGAGCCGACGGACTACACCGTGGTCTGCGGCACCAAGGCGGGCATCAAGATGGACCCCTTCACCGTTTACGGCGAGGACATGGACCATCTGACCGACAACACGCCGACCTTCATCGAGGTCAACCCCTTCGCGGTCGAGATCGACCATTTCATCGACTGCGTCAGGACCGGCAAAAAGCCGCAGTCCACGCTCGACGAGGGCCTCACCGTACAGAGGATGCTCAACGGCATCTACGACAGCGCGAGGCTGGGTAAGGAAATCGAAATCTGATTATGCGCAATCCGCCGCATGCCCATTCGGGCATGCGGCGAACCGAAAAGGCTGGTGGATGGCGTGCTCTTCGGAGAGAAAACGCCCTTTTTGGATTTACCTGACTTGGAAACACAAAGGCTTCGCATTCGCCGCCTTACCGTGCGCGATGCGGAGGATATCTATGCCTACAGCCGCGACCCGCTCGTCGCAAAGCACGTCCTCTGGGACGCGCAAAGGCATATCGGCGAGGCGAAGAGCTACATTCGCGCGCAAATCCGCAAATACCGCAGCGGGGAACCGGCGAGCTGGGGGATCGAACTGAAGGAGACGGGGCGCGTCATCGGGACGATCGGCTATATGTGGTGGCAGCGGGAGAACGGCACGGTCGAGGTGGGCTATTCGCTCGCCCGCGAACAGTGGAACAAGGGCATCATGACGGAGGCGCTGCGGGAGGTGCTCAGGTACACCTTTTCCACGCTTCGGATGCACCGCGTGGAGGCGCAGCACGAGACGGACAACGCCGCTTCCGGCCGCGTGATGGAAAAATGCGGCATGCGGCACGAGGGAACGCTTCGGGGGAGGCTTTTCAACAAGGGCAGATACGTGGATGTGGAACTGTACGGGATGCTGGCGGAGGATTATAACAAAGTAAAACCGTCCGCCTTTTGAAACCATCCTTTGAAATCATCCGTCTAAATAGATGCAGGCGGTTATAGATATTTGCGGGGGAAGGATTGGCATGAGCAGATTGGCAGAGTTTTGGAATCATACAGCGCAGCTTTTCGCCTCCGTTTTTTTCGCGCTGGATATCCGCAACATCGTGGATATCCTGCTTGTGACGCTTGTGATCTATCGCATGCTGACGATGTTTATGCATACGCGCGCCAATTCCGTACTGAAGGGCGTTGCGTTGCTGTTGGTGTTCATGTGGGCTACGGAAACATTGCAACTGAACGCGATCAACTGGATCTTGCGGCAGCTGCTGAATACGGGGTCGGTATTGTTGGTGGTGCTGTTTCAGCCGGAACTTCGGCGTGCGCTCGACAGGCTTGGCCGCACCGGCTGGTGGAAAAAACTGATCGGCGGACAGGGCTTTGTGCGGGAGGAGTCCGAGGTCGTCAGAGAGGTCGTGCAGGCGCTGACGGATTTGTCCAAGCGCCGCATCGGCGCCTTGATCGTCATAGAGCGCGACACGGGGCTTTCCGACGTCATCGAAAGCGGAACGATGCTGGACGCGCAGATTTCCGCTCCGCTCATCGAAAACGTGTTTGAGCCGAACACCCCGCTGCACGACGGGGCGATGGTCATCCGTGGAAACAGGATCGTCGCGGCGGCGTGCATTTTGCAGCTCACGGAGGACACGTCGGTCAGCCGCGAGCTCGGCACGCGGCACCGCGCCGCGATCGGGGTTTCCGAATCGACGGACGCGGTCGCCCTCATCGTCTCGGAGGAGACGGGCACGATCTCCGTGTCCCGCGGCGGGAAGCTCACCAGATATCTGGACGCGAAATCGCTCACGGAGCTTCTGAACGACCTCTACCTGCCGCCGGAAGAGAAACCCGTCCTGCGGATTGGGAGGAAAAAGGCATGAAAATAAAAGATGCGCTTCTCCTCGTCGGAAACAAACTCCTCGTCCTTTTGACCAAAAACCTCAGGTTGAAGGCGCTGAGCCTCGTGATCGGTGTGGTATTGTGGTTTTATGTGCTGTATTCCAATCCGAACCTCACCCGCTCCATGACGCTGACCGATCTCAACGCCATCGTCACGGGGCAGACAGTCCTGTCCAACAGGGGCCTTGCGCTCGTTACGGAGCAGAGCGCGCTTTCGGGCATCCGCGCGACCGTGTCCGTGCCGTACAGCAGCTACGCCTACCTCGACCAAGACGACATCACCATCGAATTGGACCTTTCCGCCGTCCGCAAGGCGGGCGTTTCGGAGGTGCGCCTGAAGGGCTTTACGGGAATCGGAACGGTCGATTCCATCTATCCGGAAACGGTCGAGATCGAAGTGGAGAACCAGGACCAAAGGACGGTTCCCGTGAACGTAGCGCTCATTGGGCACCAGCTTGGCGGCTACTGGTACAGCGCCGCGAAGACGAACCCGTCCCAGCTCTCCGTGACGGGGCCCACGTCGCTCGTGCAAAAGGTCGCCTCGGCGCAGGTCGCCATCGACGTGACGGATATGACGGAGCCGTTTTCCCGCGCGACGCAGGTCGCGCTCCTGGACGCGCAGGGAAAAGCGATCGATTCGCCGTCCCTCTCGAAGACGACTTCTTCCGTCACCGTGGGCATCGACGTGTATCCGACAAAGCGGCTTCCGATCGCAAACGGCATCGAAAAGACGGTCAGAGGGCAGTTGGCAAACGGCTTTGTCATTACGGGCGTGGAAATTTCCCCGGACACGATCACCGTTGCGGGCGACGCTTCCCTGTTGGATTCGCTCGACGAGATACAGATCGAGTCCGTGCCCGTCGCAAACGCCGCGAGCAGTTTTACCACCCTCGCCTACGTCGTAAAGCTGATGGATCTGAAATACGTCTCGTCGGAGCAGGTCAACGTCACGGTGACGATCGAGGAGACGCAGCTCACCAAGACCTTTACGGGGCTCTTGCCCGCCATCGAAAACGTGCGGGAGGGGCTCAAGGCGGAGTGGATATCCGGCCAGTGCGCGATGCGGGTCGCGGGGCGCTATACGGAGGTCTCGTCGCTGGACAGGGACGACCTCTTGCTCACCGCCAGCGCGAAAAACCTGGGCGCCGGGCGGCATAAGGTGGATATTTCGTGGACGATAGACAACCATCCGGAGATTCAATGCGAGCCATCTCCCGCTTTCGGCTGGATCGAAGTTTCCAAAGAGGACGGCTAACGGAGGATACGGTTTTGCAGACAGATTATGCGGATACTTTCGTAAAGGCGATGCTCAGCTGGGTGCGCTATATCGCCGGCAGCATCGCAAAGATGTTTCAGTCGGAGGGCGCCGCCGTCACGAGCAGCGGGGGCATGCTCCTTTCGTGGTTTCGCTCGAATTGGGTGGGGCTGCTCCTCTTTTTGTTGCTCGTGGGGCTGGGCGTGGATTTTCTCGTGTGGATTATCCGCTGGCGCCCATACTGGCTTTGGTTCCGGAAAAAGCGCGTGCTGCTCGAAAACGACATCGACGTGGATTTGGACGAGGAACAGCTCAAACGCAGATACGGCGGGAAGCCCCCGCCAAAGCCGCGCAGGCAGGGCCCGATCCTTCCCGACGTCGAGGAGGAATACGAGATACTGCCCGTGAAGGCGCGGACGGAGCGGAAAAAGGCTCCGTGGATGCTGCCCGACGAATACGAGGAGATCGAGCAAGAAAAGCAATCGGGCGAGGATTACTGGCTCGAAGGGCACAGTGCGAAAAAAACGGCAAATCGGAAGGGGCGGCGGCGTGACGACATTTGATCCTTGGGCGCAGGGCGCGCGGTTAAAGGTGATCGTGGGGCATTACGGCAGCGGCAAGACGGAGATCGCGCTCAACATGGCGCTCGCCGCGCGAAAGAGCGGGCGGGAGACGGCGCTGTGCGATTTGGACGTCGTCAACCCTTTCTTCCGCAGCGCGGAGCAGCACGAACTGCTCGAGCGCGCGGGCGTACAGGGCATTTTCCCGCAATTCGCGCTCACGGGTGTGGACGTGCCGTCGCTTCCGGCGGAGGTGCGCAGCGTGTTCGGAAAGCCCGATCTTTCCTGCGTACTCGACGTCGGCGGGGACGATGCGGGCGCGGCGGCGCTGGGGCAATATGCGCCGTGGTTTCAAAAAGAAGCCTATGACATGTACTATGTCATCAATCCCTATCGTCCGTTTTCCGAAACGGAGGCGCAGATCGAGAACATGCTTCGCCGCATAGAGTTCCGCTCCCGCCTGCGCGTGACGGGGATATTGAACAATGCAAACATGGGGTGCGCCACGACGGAGAAGGATATTTTAGGCGGGATTCCGCTCGTGCAGCGCGCGGCGGATGCCTGCGGCATTCCCGTTCTCGCGCTGTGCGTGCGCGAGGATATCGAAATGCAAACGGAACTGCCCGTTTATCCCATCTGCCGCTACCTCGTGCCGGAATGGATGGAAGAGGTGTGATCGAATATTTCGCGGAGGGCGCGGTGCTTGCGGCACTCGCGTACCTCCTATATCGCTATTTTGGGCGCGCGGAGAGCCTTCCCGCGCGCGATACGCGCGTGCCGTATGGAAAGCTTCTGGCGATGTTTTTCGCCGGAAGGCTTTTTGTATATCTGTCGGCGCTCTGCATCTGCGCAGCGCGCGGCGGGCTCGATGCGTTTTTATCGGGCGGCCTTTTCGCGTGGATCAAGTGGGATGCGCCGCACTACCTCTCGCTCGCCGAGAACGGGTATGTCAATACCGGGGATGCGCGGTTTCACATCGTGTTTTATCCGCTGTATCCCCTGTGTGTGCGCATCGCGTCGCATCTGTTTTTCGGGCGCATCGAGCTTGCTGCGTTTGTCCTCTCCAACGGGTGCTTTTTCGGCGCGTGCGTACTGCTGTATAAGATTGCCGCTACGGAGGAAGACGAAAACACGGCGCTTCGAGCGGTGCGGCTTCTGTGCCTGAACCCGCTGTCGCTGTTTTTCTCCGTGCCATATGGGGAATCGCTGTTTTTGCTGTTGACGCTCGCGTCCGTATACTGCGCGCGCCGCAAAAAGTTTGCCGCCGCCATTCTGCTCGGCGCGCTGTGCAGCCTGACCAGGATGCCCGGCATTTTGGTCGCGATCCCGATCTATTATGAGATGCGCGCGGCATCCAAGGATTTCAGGGAAAAAGTCAGATATGTCTTATGCACCTCGCTCGTCGGGGTGGGCTTTTTGGCGTATCTGGCGCTAAACTACGCGGTCACGGGCGATCCGTTCCGCTTCATGACGTATCAGAGGGAGCACTGGTATCAGCAATTCGGGAGCCTGCACAACACGATCTCTTATACGCTCCAAAACGCGATCGCCTACCGCGACGAGGCGTATCGCTTCGCGACGTGGATCCCGCAGATTGTTTCCATAGGGCTGTTTCTGCTGCTTCTTGCATATGCCGCAAGGCAGCTTCGTGCGGGCGATGCGGCGTATTATCTCGTGTATTTCTACGTCACCGTCGCGCCGACGTGGCTGCTTTCGGGCGCGAGATATTTGTTCGCGCTATACGGCGCGTATATCGCGCTCGCAAAGCTTCTGAAGCATAGGTGGGCGGACGTTTGTGTTACCGTCTTGTTCGCCTGCGGCTCGGTGTACATGGTGTGGGCGTTCTTTGTATGGAATGCACTCATGTAATCGTTAATATTTCCGCGCCGCGGGGTTGAAAAAGCGCGTGCCGTGGTGTATAATGAAGGCGACCTCATAAGAAAATAACAAACGGGGGGATGGCAATGATACAGGTAATCATGGGGAAAAAGGGGAGCGGCAAGACCAAAAGGCTGATCGACATGGCGAACGACGCACTCAAGACGGAGCACGGCGTCGTGGTGTTTATCGATGACGACAAGCGATATATGTACGACCTCAGGCACGAGATCCGCTTTGTGGACGCGAGCGAATACGCGCGCGGCGAACACCGCAGCGCGGACTGGTTCTATGGGCTGATCGGCGGCATGGTCTCCACCAATTTCGATATCACCGTGATCTTCGTGGACGCCTTTATGCGGCTGATCAACGCGGAAAACGAGCGGCTGGACCTCTTGTTTCAGCAGTTGAACGATTTTTCTGACGCGCACAACATCCGCTTTGTGCTGTCCGTGTCGGGGGATCCCGCGGAGCTTCCTGAATCCGTCAGGCAGTACGCGATATAGGGAGGACACCGTATGCGCTATCATTCGACGCGCGGCGGGGGAAGGGCGGTTTCTGCCTGTGAGGCGATCGTAAGGGGGCTGTCCGAAGACGGCGGGCTATACGTGCCGGAGAGAATCCCGCGCCTTTCGGAGGCGCAGCTGAAATCCCTTTGCAGCGCGGACTACGAAGTGCTCGCAAGCGAAATTCTGTCTTTGTGGCTTACGGACTTTTCCAAGGAAGAGCTCCTTTCGATGTGCAAATCGGCATACGCGCGCTTTGACGTGCCGGAAGTGGTGCCGCTGCGGATGCTGTCGGGGAATCGCAGCGCGCTGGAACTGTGGCACGGGCCGACGCTCGCGTTCAAGGACGTCGCGCTGACGCTGTTGCCGCACTTGCTCCGTGCGAGCGCGGACAAGATCGGCGAAACGCGGGAGATCGTCATTCTGGTTGCGACCTCGGGCGATACGGGCAAGGCCGCGCTCGAAGGCTTTCGGGACGTTTCGGGCACCAAAATCGCGGTGTTTTACCCGCACGACGGTGTCTCGAAGGCGCAATATCTGCAAATGGCGACGCAGGAGGGGGAAAACACCCGCGTCGTGGCGGTCAGGGGCAATTTTGACGACGCGCAGACGGGCGTAAAGAAGCTCTTTTCGGATATACGCCTGCGCGAAACGCTCTCTCAAAGGGGCATGGCCCTCTCCTCCGCCAACTCCATCAACCTCGGGCGGCTCGTGCCGCAGATCGCGTACTACTTCGCTGCTTATTTCGCGCTTGGGCGCGTAGGCAAAATCGCCTTTGGCGATGCAGTGAACATCTGTGTGCCCACGGGCAATTTCGGAAATATCCTCGCGGCGTATTACGCAAAGGAGATGGGGCTCCCCGTGCACATGCTCGTGTGCGCATCCAACAGCAACAACGTGCTGTCGGATTTCATCGCGACGGGCGTATACGACAAAAAGCGCGATTTCCACATCACCACATCGCCCTCCATGGACATCTTGATTTCCTCCAACCTGGAGAGGATGCTCTATGCGCTCTGCGACGGGGACCAATATGCGGTCGCATCGTACATGGCGCGCCTCGCGGCGGACGGCGAATACGCGCTTTCGGGGGACGCGCTCGCGCGCATGCAGTCCGTATTATACGGCGCATGGGTGGAGGAAGAGGCCGTTTCTTCCGAGATTCGGCGCGTGTTTGATGGCGAAGGCTATCTCATCGACCCGCATACGGCGGTTGCGTTTTGCGCGCACCGAAGGTATGCGGAAAAGACGGGCGACACTCGGCAGACGATCATCGCCTCCACCGCAAGCCCGTACAAATTCGGGAAGACCATGGCAAACGCATTGGGGCTCGATGCGGGGGACGACTTTGCCTGCTGCGAGGCGGTCGCGAAGGCGGCGGGGGAGAGCGTACCCCAATCGATACGCGATCTTCCGCACAAAAAAATACTGCATGCGCTCGTATGCGAAAAAGAAGAAATGGAAAGGGCACTGCTGTCTGTGCTCTGAGAAAGGATGGCTGCTATCATGAAGAGGATACCGATTGCGGTACAGTTGTATTCGGTTCACAAGTCCATGGCCAAGGACATGGAGGGCACGATCCGCGCCGTCGCGGAGATCGGCTACAAGGGCGTCGAGTTCTATTCGGGCGTGGAGAAGGACGCGCCGAGGGTCCGCAAGATCCTGCAGGAGACGGGGCTTCGCGTCGTCGGCTGGCACAGCGCGTGGGACGACCTCACGCAGGAGCACATCGACGATACGGTGCGCTTTCACAAGGAGATCGGCAACGACTGCATCGTCGTTCCGGGGCTGCCCGCGGAGATGACGGCGGACGCGGCGGCGTGGTCGCGCACGGCGGCGCTGTTTTCCGCAGCGCAAAAGGCGCTCACGGCGAACGGTCTGCACATGGGCTATCACAACCACAATACGGAGTTTACGCCCATCAGCGGTGAGGATACGCCGTGGGACATCATCGCCAAGCGCACGCCGCCGGAATTCATCCTCCAGCTCGACAACGGAAATGCGATGTCGGGCGGCGCGGACCCCTTGAAATATCTGAAGAAATACCCGGGCCGCGCGCGCACGATCCACCTGAAGCCGTATTCCTTTACGACGAAGTTCGACACCATGATCGGCGAGGACGACGTACAGTGGATCGAGACGTTTGAGGAGATCGAGCGGCAGAACGCGACCAGGTGGTACATCATGGAGTACGAGTCCGAGGCGCTGTACCCGAGCGATATCGAGGGCATTCGCGTCTGCTTTGAAAAGCTCAAGGCATTCGGGCTGTAAGGGAAAAGCATTATTAAGGCGGCGGAAAGCCGCCTTTTATACTATGGAGGGATGCGAATGCGCGTGATTTCCTGCAACACGGCGGTTCTGGGCGCGGGCTGCGCGGGGCTCAATGCCGCGGACGAGCTGAAAAAGGCGGGCGTGGACGTCATGCTCTTCTGCGACGGATTGCGAAACGGCACGAGCTTCAACGCGGGCAGCGACAAGCAGACCTATTACAAACTTGGGCTCGACGATTCCACGGACGGCATGGCGCGGGCGCTATACCATGGCGGCGCGACGCACGGCGACCACGCAAAGGTCATGGCAGCCCTTTCGGCGCGGTGCTTTTATAAGCTTGTGCACCTGGGCGTGCCGTTTCCGCACAACGAGTGGGGCGAATACGTCGGCTACCGAACCGACCACGACGAATCCTTTCGCGCGACGTCCTGCGGCCCGCTCACGAGCAGGGACATGGGCGAGGCGCTTCTGAAGAGCGTCCTGGAGCGCAAAGTCCCCGTCGTGGAGGGCGTCTTGCCCGTCGCACTGTTGGACGGCGGGTTGATGCTCGCAAATGATGCGGGGGAAATACTCCTCGTCAACGCCGTAAACATAGTCATAGCGACGGGAAGCCCCGCGCTGATCTACGGAAATACCGTCTACCCCGCACAGCAGCTCGGCGCGACGGGCATCGCCCTCAGAAAGGGGGCGCGGGCGAGCAACCTCTGTTACTGGCAGTACGGGCTCGCATCTGTCTCTGTGCGCTGGAACGTGTCGGGCAGCTATCAGCAGGCGATCCCGGACTACGTAGACGAAGACGGGGCGCGGATTCTCCCCGAGGAGGACAGGCTCGATCGCGTGTTCCTCAAGGGCTATCAGTGGCCGTTCGACGCGCGAAAGAAAAACGGGTCTTCGCGGGTAGACCTCGCGGTGCGCGAGGCGACGCAAAGGGGCAAGCGCGTGTTTTTGGAGTACAGGCGGGTCGACGCTTCCGTTCCCGAGCGGATTTCGGGCGAGGCGAAGGTGTACCTCGAAAACTGCGGGGCGACGGGCGCTTCCGCGATCGAAAGGCTGCGTGCGATCAACGAGAGCGCGTACCGCTTCTACCACGATAGGGGGATCGATCTCGCCAAGGAGCCGTTGGAGATCGCGCTGTGCGCCCAGCACTGCAACGGCGGGCTGCGCGTGGACGGGTGGTGGAGAACGGATATCCCGAATGTATACGCCTGCGGCGAGGCGGCGGGCGCGTTCGGCGTCACGCGCCCCGGCGGCAGCGCGCTCAACGAGACGCAGGTCGCATCCCTTCGCGCCGCGCAGCACATCTCTGCGCACGCGGGTAGGGCAGTTCCGCCCTGTGAGGACGATTTCCTGCGCAAAAACGCGGTCGTGATCCACGAGGAGGAGTCGTGGCTCGCGCGCGCGAAAGAAGGCGGCGGCAGCGAAGATTGGGACGCCGCGCATCTCATGCGCGAGGCGCAGCGGGAGATGGACGGCGCGGCGGGCGCGGTGCGGGACATCTGCGGCATGGAAACCGCTTTGCAGCATACGCAGCAGCGACAAAAGCGTATCGGGCAGAAGCCGAAACAGGCGCAGTCAATCAGGCAGAGCATCCTGTTGCGTGATCTTCTGGCTGTGCAGAGGGCGACGCTTTTTGCGATGCTGTTGGAGGCGAAGGAGGATACCGCGCGCACGCACATGGTCGCGGGAGAAGCGGAAAGCTCCGAAAAGATCGCGGAGCGCGCCGTGCTGTCGGACCTTTCGGGGGCGCGCTTCGAACCCGTTCGCCCGATCCCCGAGGGGGACAGGTGGTTTGAAACGGTGTGGAAAAAGCACCGCGAAGGGGTAGTTTTCGGCTGAAACGGCAGGTTGTGTAAAAACCCCTGCCGCGCTTTCCGAGGGCACATTTGGGATGCGGAAAGGAGCTGCGAAGGGGCGGTCTTGCGCACTAAAGCCCTCCGTGGCGCATTTCGAGACCCTTTTCGCCCGCTCACCGATGAAGACATGGATGCGGAAAGGCACCGAATAGAGGCGGTTTTGCGCACAAAAAAAGCCCTGCTGCGCGGCAGGGCCATGGCGCGCCTGGCGCGATTCGAACGCGCGGCGTTCCGCTTAGGAGGCGGACCCTCTATCCTGCTGAGGTACAGGCGCACAGTGCAAAAAATAGTATGCCACATGGACCGATGCCTTGTCAAGCGGCGGCACATTAAGTTCAGGGAAATCAGCGCCGCGCCTTTGCGAGAAAGGCGCGGCGCTGCGGATGTTTTCTTATTGCGCCGTGAGTGCCGCGATCGCGGGAATGGTCCCGAGCTTCATGAACCCCGCCATGGCGATGGCCTGAAGCTCCTCCATCAGCATCTGCTGATCTTCATTCGTAATCTTCATTGCGTCGATGAGGTTGAGGGAGGAGGTATCGACATTCGCAAACGACGTGTCGGACAGGAGCCTCGTGGTGACCACGGTAGAAATCCTGTATTCCGCAGCGGCGTCATACGCGGTCAAAAGCACGTCGGTCGAGGCGGCGCCGTTTTCGTCGCGCTCCTTGTCGCTCGAAAGCTCGAGCACGAAGCCGCTCTCCTCGCCCGGCACGGCGGCGTTGATCTGCGTATAGCTCCTGCCGTCCGCGGCATCGCCCGTCAAAACGTTGCCGGAGAAGGTCTCGGTATCGCCTTCATGCACGGAAAGGCCGTAGTGCGTGAGCACGGTATCCGCTGTATCCCATGTTACCGTGTACGGCTCCTTGACGAGCTCGACGTAAGCTTCATACGTGCCGTCAAACTCCGCGCCCTCATAGGAATAGGCGGTAAACTTGGTCGTTTCGCCGTCCGCAAACGGCAGGTCGCCTTTGAATACGCCCGAGAGCACGAATCCGCCCGCCGGGGTGGTGATGTGCATCTGCCCGGTCGATTCGGAGCCGTCCGCCGTGGAATCAAAGATGCACACGACCTGCGCGATGCTCTCGCCTTCGAAGAGGATGTCGTACATGAGCTCCATGCTGCCGTTTTCGGCGGTGTAGAGCGTAAGGTGCATGTTGAGCTTGCCCATTATGGTCTCGTCTAACTGCGCGCGGACTTCGTCAAGATCGAGCCCGATGAACAACGTGGAAAAGGCTTCGTTATTTACGATCGCTTCTAAAAGGTCCATTTCGGCGTTCAGCACCGAGTCCATCACTTCGGGCTCTATGGCGATCTCGGACACCTGCGCGGTGTACGTGCCGTAGAGCATTTCGACTTCCTGCGTTCCGAGGTCCTTCGGTTCGACAGGGATGCCCTCCAATGTATCTACAAAGGCTTCGAAAGCGGCTATCAGCTCGGGGTCGCTCTGCAGGTCTTCCAACATCGAGAAGATGCTTCCGTCGAAGGAAAGGTCCGCATCGGGCAGCGCCTCCGCGAGGTCTGCAAAGTTGAGCGTCAGCGCGTTTTTCATGCCGTCCACGGCCAGAAGCAGCTTCTCCTGATCCGCGGCGAGCGTCGTTCCGAAGGCGAGGTCGCCGTTCGCGGCGGCTTCAAACCGCAATGCGCCGCCGTTTTCGGTCGTCGCGGCGCGCATCTTGAGGGAGAGTCCCGTCAGGTCGAGTTCTTCATCTGCGTAGGAGATCACAGGGTCCGCGATCTCGACTTCGTAGGTGCCCGAGGGCAACGCATCCATGCCCATCGCAAACAGGGGTGCGAGCGAGACCGTCTCAGGTTCCGTCGCGAATGCCGCAGTGCCCGAAAGCAGCACGATCAGCGAGAGTGCCAAGGCAAGCGCCGTTTTGAAGTGTCTCATACCATATTCCTCCTACAATATATAGTCCCACTTTTTTGGCGTTTTCCCCTGCAAAAAAGTTCCGCGCTTTCTCACAATTCACCAAATAAAAACGATTGAAAGCGCCGCCGTTTCATGGTATACTATACAAAGGAATACGTTTTGTCGGAGGGTATCGTGAAAAAATATGGCTTGGGACGCATACTCGGCGCATCAATCCTGGCGTTTGTGCTGGCTCTTCTCTCCCCGCTGATGACCGTCGCGCTCTTCAGGGTGTTTTTGCCGACGGTTCTGGTCATCCTTTTGTGGGCGTGGGCGGGCTTCATCCCCGCGGGCATCTTTTCCGTCGGCATCGCCGCGATGGCAAACATCTTAGGCACTGCCTACGGCGGCGACGGCCAACTGCTCATGAACGTTGTGGCAGCCGTGATGATTCTTCCCGCGTGGGGGAGCATCTACATTCTGCACAGGCGGCCGCCCTTTTTCAAGGGGCTGTTTGCGTCCGTCGCCGTGCAGTGCGCCTTTACCGCCCTTGGCGTAGTCGTACTTTGGACGGCGACCGGGAAAAACGTAGCCGACCTCGCCGCGGACATACTCGTGGGCTTTTACAAATCGCAGGACGCACAGATGCAGCAGATCACGTTTGCGATGTTTCGGCGGTTCGGGATCGCGGTAACGAAGGACAACATCTCCGCTTTCTTAGACACAATTCGGCTGGCGCTGCGCATCGCGCTGCCGACGCTGCTCATGACGCTCTCCGTCTCCACGGGGCTTCTCACCTATGCGCTGCCGTGCCGCATCCTCGTGCGGCGGGGCGAGGAGCCGCAGGTCGACATCGTGCATCTTTCCAAGTGGCGGCTCCCGAAGCACATGGTGCTGGGAATCCCCGCGATCTTCTTTGCGTCGCTTTTGCTCGGTCAAATGGGCGTTGCGGCTGCGGGCAGCACGGCGTCGGTGCTGTTTTCGCTGGGCAGGCTGATGTTCGCGGTGCAGGGCATCGCGGCGGTCGACCGCGCGATGAAGCGCGCCCACTTGCCCGATACAAGGCGCACCCTGATGATCGTGCTGCTCTTGGCATTCACCCTGGACAATGTGCTCCCGATCGCGGGCATATTCTCCGCGCTCTTCGGCTCGGAGGGGATCATCTCCGGTTTTATCAAACGGCGCAATAAGAACCGAAAAGACGACAACAAATTCTAAAAAAAGGGGCTGTACACATCATGAAGGTCATTTTACTGCAGGATATCCGCGGCACGGGCAAAAAGGAACAGGTGGTCGAAGTCGCCGACGGGTATGCCCGCAACTACCTTCTCCCGCGAAAGCTCGCGAGGGAAGCCACGAAAGAGGCGCTCAATGCCATCGAAAAGGCGAAATCCGCGCAGAAATTCCGCGAGGAAACCGCCAAGGCGGAGGCGGAGGCCAAGGCGCGCGAGCTCAAGGGCAAGGTCGTCATCCTGAAGGTGCGCGCGGGCGAGGGCGGGAAGCTCTACGGCTCCGTCACGACGGAGATGATCGCGCAGGCGCTCAAAGAGCAGCACGACTGCGAGATCGATAAGCGCAAGATCGAAACGGAGGAGCCGATCCGAACGCTCGGGCAGGCTGCCTTCACGGTCAAACTCGTCGCGGGCGTGCAGACCAGGATGCTGCTGAACGTCGTCGCCGACAAATAAGCCCTGCACTTCTCGGAGGGAACGCATTTGGAAGACAGGATGCTTGCGGGCAGGATCCCCCCGCACAACCTCAACGCGGAAAAAAGCGTGCTCAGCTCCATGCTGCTATCGCAGGATGCTGCGCTTTTGGCGCCTGAAAGGCTCGCACCGGACGACTTTTACGACCCCGCGAACAGGGAAATCTTTGCCGCCATGGCGTACCTGGTGAACGCTTCGCGCCCCGTCGATTTGGTGACGCTCGACGAGGAGCTTTCGCGCCGTGGCAAGTTGGACGGCGTCGGCGGGTTGCAGTACCTGTTCGAGCTTTCGCATTTCGAGTCCTCCTCAGCGAACGTTTCGAGCTATATCAACATCGTCGACGAGAAATCCACGCTGCGCAAGCTCCTTGCGGCGTCCGCCGAGATCGACAGGATGAGTTACGCGGGCGAGATGGAGACGGCAGACATCCTTGCCGCCTCCGAAAAACTGATTTACGACATCACCATGCGCAAGGGCGGCGAAATGCTCCGCCCCATTCAGCCGATTTTGGTGGAGACATACGGGCTCATAGAGGAAATCTATAAGAACAAGGGCGCGATCATGGGCGTTCCGACGGGCTATCGCGAGCTCGACGACCTTTTGACGGGCCTGCACGGCGGAGAAATGGTTCTGATCGCCGCGCGCCCCTCCATGGGAAAGACCGCCTTCGGCATGAACATCGTCGAAAACGCGGCGATCCGCGCGCAAAAAAAGGCGGCGGTATTCTCCCTCGAAATGCCCGCCGAGCAGCTCGTCATGCGCATGATGTGTACGGAGGCGCAGGTCGATATGCAAAAGGTGCGCCGCGGCGCGGTGTCCGACGACGATTGGCTGAAGCTCACGGACGCGATGGCGGTGATTGCCCTATCGTCCATCCACATCGACGCGACGAGCGGCATGACCGTGCCGGAGATTCGCTCCAAGGCGCGGCGGCTGCAAATGGAAAACGGGCTCGACCTCATCATGATCGACTACCTGCAGCTCATGAGCGGCGTGGGCAAATTCGGAAACCGGCAGGAGGAAGTATCGAGCATTTCCCGTGCGCTTAAAGGGCTCGCGCAGGAGCTGAAGGTTCCCGTGGTCGCGCTGTCGCAGCTTTCGCGCGCGCCGACGGGGCGCGCGGGTAACCGCCCCGTGCTTTCGGACATCCGCGATTCCGGCGCGATCGAGCAGGATGCGGACGTGGTTATGTTCATCCACAGGGAAGACTACTACAACAAGGACTCCGACCAGAAAAACTACGCGGAGATCATCGTCGCCAAGCAGCGAAACGGCGCGCTCGGCACCGTGACTCTCGCTTGGCGCGGGGAGTATACGCGCTTTGTCGATCTGGCTTCCGTCCCAAGAGAGGCGCGGTAATCGCACGTTTATGAAAAAAGCCCGTAGTGCCGATGCTCTTTCTCTTAATCCTTCCGCTTTCCGCGTGCGGCTTGCTTTGGTATGCGTTGGAAACATATGGCGAAGTTGTGCATAACGAATCCGGTTTCGTCGTATGCCTGTACGCGGCGATCGCGGCGGCAATTTCGACGGGGATTTGACAGAAACATCGAACAGGGCACAGAGCCGTAACCGTGCTTTGGATAATGGCTCTGTGCCTTTTGGCGTTTGTGTTTTATGTGGGGGAAAAAGATTCCGTTTTGCGTCGTGTGCGATGGCGTTACGGCGGAGGAGCTGGGCTTTTTGACGCATTGGATTTCTCCGAACCCGTAGCGCTCTCTGCCCGGAAGATTGTTTAAGAGAAGGCGGAGCAGAAATATGGGCATCGTGCGGCACGAATTTCCCATTTTGGAATACGATACGGACATGGATGCCGTGATCATGCCCTGTCACGACGGCTTGGATATCCGCCTGCCCGAAAAGGCGGTGTTTGCCTTTTTGGGGGACGCTGTCGAGCGGTACGCGATGCGCCATAATGCTTCGGAAATAGGTCGCTTCGTATCGGCGACGAAGGAATACCCCATGTACGGCATGGATGTTTGCGGGCGGACGCTCTGCCTGATGCAGGCGCCCGTCGGCGCAGCTCCTGCCGCGCAGATTCTGGACCGGATGATCGGCTACGGCGCGCGCAAAATCATCAGCGGGGGGTTCCTGCGGCGCGCTCATGGCGTTTGAAGAAAATGTATTCCTCGTCCCGAACAGGGCGCTTCGCGATGAGGGAACCTCGTACCACTATCTCCCGCCCTCCCGCTTCGTGGACGTGTCCCAAGAGGCGCGAGATGCCATCGAAAAGGCGCTGAAAAATCGCGGGCTGAAGTATACGGAAGTCACTACATGATCTATGGACGGCTTTTTCCGCGAGACAAAGGACTTGATCGCCTATAGAAAGGGCGGAGGGTGTTCCGTCGTGGAGATGGAGTGCTCGGCGCTCGCGGCTTGCGCGCAGATGCGCGGTGCGATTTGGAGCGAACTGCTGTTTACCGCAGATACACTCGCCGACATAGAGCGCTACGACGCGCGCAACTAGGGCGGGGATTCGATAGAGGCGACGCCGGAACTGTGCATAGAAGCCGCGCTCAACCTGTAGCTTTTTCGTATTAAAATGGAGGGAGATTAAACAACATGCCAAAAATCACGCGGGAACAGGCGAAACGGTTCATCCTCAGCAAGCAGGGTTTGTTGGGGAAGCACCGCTTTCACGGAAAGGACGGCGCGTACCGATACGTCAGGCAGGCGGGCTGCATCCAGTACGACCCGGTGGACGTGTGCGGGAAGAACGCCGAATTGACCTTGCAATCCCGTGTGAAGGGCTTTACTAAGGAGATGCTTGCTGATTTGCTCTACAAGGATCGCCTGCTCGTCGATTACAGCGACAAGGAGCTTTCGATCTGGCCTGCGGAAGATTGGCCGTATTTCTCCAAATATCGCGAAACGAGCAGGGCGCACGGCGCGCGGTTTGAAGGGATTGCGGAATTGTCGGAGCGCGCTGTCGCCTACATCCGCGAGCACGGACCCGTCAGCGGCGATACGCTGCCCATCGAGGGGAAGATTTTTTGGCATTCCTCCATGCACTGGAGCGGCAATCGGCGCAGAGAGTCCCAAGCTGCGCGTTCCGTGCTGGAGCAACTGTATACGGACGGCGTGCTCATCATACACCACAAGAACGGCTCCCGAAAGTTTTATGATCTGGCGGAGAATCATATCGATCCCGCGCTCTTGGCGGCGGAAAACCCCTGCCCGGACGCAATGTCCCTTCTGCAATGGCGCGTCAGGCGCCGCATCGGCGCAGTCGGTATGTTGTGGAACAGGCGGTCGGACGCATGGCTTGGGATCGACATGACCACGGAGCAGCGCAACCAAGCGTTTGCCGCCTTGGAAGCGGCAGGGGCGATTCACGCCGTTGCGGTGGAGGGCATCCGTTCGCCCTTTTACATCTTTGCGGAGGATTTGCCGCTGATGGAGGCGGTTCTTTCGGGCGCGATCGATGATGCGGCGCGGCTGGAATTTCTGGCGCCGCTCGACCCCATGCTGTGGGACAGGAAGCTGATCGAAGCACTTTGGGAATATCGATACGCATGGGAAATCTATACGCCGGCGGAAAAGCGCAAATACGGGTATTACGTGCTTCCGATGCTGTACGGGCAGAACCTGATCGGGAGAATCGAGGCTTCGGCGAAGGCGGGGACGCTTGCCGTAAAGAACATTTGGTTCGAGGAGAATGTAAGGCAGGGAAAGCGCCTTTCGGCGGCGATCGATAAAGCCATAGAGCGCCTTACAAAGTTCAACGACTGCGAGCAGGTGGAAACCCTGATATAATGCACGAAAATGCATGCGCCGCATTCACAACGTCCATTTAACGAAAGCATCATACGGTTTCCGCCTTGGTTTTGTACACTGAAAAGACAAAACGAATTGTGAGGAAAGCGTATGCAGGGAGAAAACAAAGGGTATTTCCTTCGCGGCATAAGGGACGGCATGCCCATTTTTCTGGGCTATATGGCGGTCTCCTTCACGCTCGGCATCACCGCCAAGCGCATCGGGCTCACCGTGGGGCAGGCGACGCTTTTGAGCTTCACCATGAATGCCTCCGCGGGCGAATACGCGGCACTGGGCGTGCTCGCGGCGGGCGAAGGGATTTTGACGGCGATCCTCATGACGCTGGTCGCAAACGCGCGGTACCTTCTCATGTCCTGCGCGCTCAGCCAGAAGTTTTCGGAGGACACGCCGCTTTTGCACAGGCTCGCGATCGGCTACGACATCACGGATGAGGTGTTCGGCGCCTGCATGGCGATACAGGGCCCCCTGCCCGTCGCATACGCATACGGGCTGATCGCCGTCGCGATCCCCGGCTGGTCGATCGGTACGGCGCTCGGCTGCGCGCTGGGCGCGGTACTGCCCGGAAACGTCATGAGCGCGCTCAGCGTCGGGCTGTACGGCATGTTCCTCGCGGTCATCGTGCCGCCTGCGCGGCAAAACAGGACGCTCGCCGTCCTCATCGCCGTTTCCATGCTTTCGAGCTTTGCCATGGCGGCGCTGCCGCTCTTTAAGGCCATATCGCCCGGCATTCGCACGATCCTCCTGACCGTTTTGATCGCGGGGTTCGCCGCGTGGCGCTTCCCCGTCAGGGAGGAGAAGCCATGATCCCACATGCGTATCCGTACATCCTCGTCATGGGGTTTGTGACCTATCTCATCCGCGTGCTCCCCATCACGCTGATCCGCAGGCAGATCAAAAACCGCTTCCTGCGCTCGTTTCTCTACTATGTGCCATATGTGACCCTCGCCGTCATGACCTTTCCCGACATGATCTACGCGACCAAATCCGTTTATTCCGGAATCGCCGCGCTTCTTTTGGGGTGCGCGATCGCGTGGCGGGGTGCGAGCCTTCTGAAGGTCGCGGTCGCCGCATGCGCCGCCGTGTTCCTCGTCGAAATGCTCATCACGTTTCTGTCATAGAGGGGAACCGTTTGTGTCTGCTTTCCGTCAAAGAAATAGAGGCGGTGGGGCAATTTTCGCAACGAAACTCTGAATAATTCGTGAACATTGCCGATTTCCTCTTTACAGAATCGCGCAATTGCGGTATAGTACTTATATAAGGGGGGAAGAACCGAATGTACACGGATGCGGATTTTATCAATGCAAAAAACGCCATGCGAAGGGCGATCCTCATTTCGATGCTCATCTGCCTTGTGCCGTTCGCATTTTTCATTATGGGGCTCATCCTGCGCTACCGCATCCTCGTGATCGCGATGGCGATTATTTGGAGCTGGCTGTTTTACGCGCTGCTGCAGATCAAGTGCCTTCCGCACATCCGCTATGTGCTTTGGCTCAAGGATATGCGAAACGGGCTTTCGAGGGAGCTCGTGGGGCGCTTCGTGCGCATCAGCCCCGAGACGCGCCTTTCCGACGGCATTGCCGTGCACGACATGATCGTAACGATCGGAAATACCGAGGAGGACGAACGATTGTTCCTGTGGGACGACGACAAGCCGATCCCCGCGTTTGAGGAGGGGCAGCTGCTTCGCGTCAAATCCTTCGGAAACTACGTGATCAAGATCGAATAGATGATGGGTATATGGAGGGGACACAAATGCGGGTACTCGTTTGCGTCACCGGACAAAAAAGCTGCGAAAAGCTGATCGAAGAAGGCTGCAAAGCGGCAAAAGAGTTGGGCTGTGCGCTTTCCGTACTGCATGTGGCGAAACCCGGGACGAGCTTTTTGGGGAACCCCGTGGAGGGCGAGGCGATTGAATACCTATACACGGTCTCATCGGAATACGGCGCGGAAATGACGGTGCTCCGCGCGGACGACATCGTGGGCACGATCGTGCAATACGCGCGGAAAAACGAGGCGATCATGGTCGTGGTCGGGCGCTCGGCGCGCCCCGGGGTCAGGGATTTCGCGAAGGAACTCGCGCTGCGTCTTCCGGAAGCGGAGATTCAGGCGGTTTTCGCGGAGGAATAGAAACTCTACTTTTATAAGTATAAGAAAGGGATTACATATATGACGAGGCGCATTTTTGCGGGGTTTTTGGTCGTTGCGCTTTCTTTGGTTATGGTTGCGGGTGCGTCCTTTGCGGAGGATGCGGATGATATCGATTTGGCTGCGCTGGTTGAACAGGAGGGCTGGGGGACGGCGGATGATTTGTTCGATTCCTACGGCACCGGAGACGAGGACGAGGACGACGAAACGATTGGCGATACCGCCGGTGACTTGGACGGGGAAGGGCAGCCGCTCGAAGAAGAGGCGTTTCTGGACGAGCTCGTCGCCCGCATCGAGCAGAGCGCGCAGCAGCTCGACGCCATCGACGGGATGATCAATATCCTGCTGGTCGGTCTCGACGCGAGACCCGGACAGAAGACTGGCAGAAGCGATACAATGATTTTGATGACGCTCGACAGCGACAACAAGTGCATCAAGATGATTTCCTTTATGCGCGATCTGTACGTGGAGATCCCCGGCAAGAAGAACAACCGCCTAAATGCCGCATATGTCTTCGGCGGGCCAGATCTCCTCAAGCGGACGCTGAAGCACAACTTCGGCGTGTCCGTCGATTACTATGTCGCGGTGGATTTCTCGCTGCTTGCGGATGTGATCGACCAGATCGGCGGGCTGGAAGTCACGGTGGATCCCAAGTACGTCAAGCGCATCAACGCCGTCATCAAGATGGACAACAAGGTGCTGGGCATCGACATCGACGACGGGCTGCTCTCCGAAGGCGGCAGACAGTTGCTCACGGGCAAACAGACCGAGGCCTACGCGCGCTACCGCTACGGCTCCAGCGATTTTGACCGCGTTACGCGCCAGCGCGAGGTCATTCTGAAATCGATGGACAAGCTCAAATCCATGCAGCTCAAGGATTTGGCCGCCCTTGCGCTCAACAACATCGAGCGCGTGTCCACGGATATGACGCTGTCGGACATGGTGCAGATAGCGCCCATCGCGTTCGAGCTATTGGACGCGGAGGTGCGCCAGATGCGCGTACCGATCGACGAACTGTATGCAAGCAAGACCATTTCCGGCATGAGCGTCCTCGTGCCCAACCGCAGCAAAACGCTTTCCAAGATTACAGGCTTTTTGCTCGATTAAACGATGAGGGGTTGTTTTACTGTGAAGAGATGGCGCGGGTTTTTGCTGTCGCTTCTTGTGGCTGGTCTTATTTTGGGGTCGGCTATTCCCGCTTTTGGCGAGGGCGTCATTTCCTTTGCCATCACGGAGATGGCACTCGCACATGGGCAGAATTACGACCTTCGCCCCGCCGTCATGGGCCCCGAAGGGGCGGCAGACAACGCTTATTGGGAGAGTGACGATCCCGAGGTCGTCCGCGTTGCGGGCGGCGTCGTACAGGCCGTAAAGGGAGGCTCGGCGAACGTTTCCGCAAAATACGCGGGCGGCGAAGCGTCCCTAACCGTCCATGTCAACGCGGTGAAGCCAAAAAAGCTCACGCTCAGCAAGAAGTCCGTCACGATCTCGCCGAACTACTCCATGCAGCTCAAGGGCAAGATTTCGCCCAAGAAGTCCACCTACAAGACCATCACATGGGTATCGTCCAAGCCGGAGGTCGTCTCCGTAACGGATGACGGCACCATTACGGGCGTATCCCTCGGCACCGCGCTCATCAATGCGACCATCGAGGGCACGAACGTCTCCGCGACGTGCGTGGTCAAGGTGTCCATGATCCCCGTTTCCAGGGTTTCCTTCGTAAAAAGGTCGCTCTCCATGAAGGTGGGGGATAGTAAGACGCTCACCGTCAAGATCACGCCCGCCACCGCTGCGGACAGGACGCTCACGTGGAGGAGCAGCAACCCCGCCGTCGCCACCGTGAGCACCGAGGGCTACGTGGAGGCGCTGATTCCGGGGAAAACCACGATCACCGCTACCTCGAACGATTCGGCGAGAAAAACTGCCTCGATGAAGATCACGGTATTGGCGGTTCGCGTGCAATCCGTCGCGCCCTCCTTTACCTATGCGGCGATGGAAATCGGCGAGGAAAAGGCGCTCTCCTGTACCGTGAAGCCGGATAACGCCTCCTTTCCCAACGTGACATACACTTCCTCAAAGCCCACCGTCGCGTCCGTATCGGAGGACGGGACGATCAAGGCGGAGTCCTCGGGCACGGCGATCATCAAATGCTCTGCGGACGGCGGGCGCAAGAGTGCGAACGTCCGCATCTTGGTGCGCTCCTCCGGTGAGGGGAAAACGCCCATCGTCATCACCGCCGTGGGCGATATCACGATCGGCGGGGACCCGCGCAGGGGTTCCTACAGGCTCTATGAGCAGCTCGTTGAGAAGCACGGCGGATACGGCGGCGTTCTGGGCAAATTCAAAACCACATTCGAGAGCGACGATTTCACCATCGTGAACCTCGAAAGCGTGCTCACGAACGCGACCGCGCACGCAAAAAAGAGCTACGTGTTGAAGGCGGAGCCGGAATATGTAAAGGTGCTCTCCTCCTCGAGCGTCGAGGCGGCGAACATGGCGAACAACCACTGCAACGATTTCGGCGCAAGGGGCATCAACGAAACGAAACAAACCCTGGCGGGCAAGGGCATCGCGTATTGCTACGGTGGGGTGACGAATATCACACGGGTCAACGGCGTCAGAATCGGCATCTGCGGCTTCCATATCGGCGATACAAAGCAAGCCGTCGCTGCGAAGGTCACAAGGGCACTTCGCCCGCGCTGCGACCTCCTGATTGCGTCCGTACACTGGGGCAAGGAATACGCCTACGCCGCGAGCGCACAGCAGATTCAATACGGGCGCGCGCTTGTGGATGCGGGGGCGGACCTCGTGCTTGGGCACCATTCGCACGTCGTCAGCGGTATCGAAATCTACAAGGGCAAGCACATCGTCTACGGGCTTGGCACATTCTCCTCCTGCGTAGCGACGCCCAAGGATATGGACACCTTCGCCTTCCGACAGAAATTCTACGTCTCCGAAAATGGCGTGGAGGACGGCGGCATCCGAATCATCCCCGCGAGCATGTCGAGCTCAACGGGCTCCAACAACGCCCAGCCGATCAAGTTGACGGGCGACGCGGCGGATCGCGTAAAGGAGAAGATCCGAAGGTATTCCGCGCGGTTCTCCATTCGCCCGATCATCGAGTAGTTAGAGAAAAACGAAAAGCCCGGGGCGCCGCAACAAGCGCACCGGGTTTTGAAGAAAAGGGAATCTCTTAAAGGACGGATATGGAAAAACGATCACAAAAGCGTAAAAGACGGCAGCGCAAAAAGCTGCTTTTCGGGTTGGGAATCCTCTTGGGCACATTGATCCTTTCGGGCGCGCTGCTGCTGATTTTGCGCGGCAGAGCGCCGGATTCGCTTGCGCAAAGCGCCGTAACCGCCGCCGAAGAATCGCCGGAACTCCCGGCCGATACGGCGCCGACCACCACCCCCGTGCCGACGTTCACCTCCGCGCCGACGCAGGCGCCGATCCTGCCGATCGCATCCGTCAGGCTGACGTTTGCGGGCGACGCAACGCTCGGCTGCAACATGAACGGCAACAACCGCCGCTTCGCAAAGGTGGCAGAGCGCGAGGGCTATGCGTATTTCCTGCAAAACCTGAAGGAAGTGTTTTCGGAGGACGACCTCACCGTCGTAAACCTCGAGGGGCCGCTCACAACGGCAACAAAAAAGCGCTCCAACCGCGAATTCAATTTTCGGGGCGACCCCGCGTATGCCGCGATCCTCTCGGAAGGCAGCGTCGAAGCGGCGTCACTCGCGAACAACCACGCGCGGGACTACCTTTCGCAAGGACTGGCAGACACCGCTGCCGCCTGCAAAGAGGTGGGCGTCGAGCCCTTTGGGTATAAGACGCAATTTGTCACCGAAGTAAACGGCATTAGGCTCGGGTTCCTCGGGTTTACACAGTGGGAAACGAAGCAGTCCGAGATGGTCTCCGCGGTCAAAAACCTGCGGAGCGATGTGGATATCCTCGTCGTGTATTATCACTGGGGCGTCGAAAAGGCGTATAAGCCGCTGTCCGCGCAGAAAAAGCTCGGGCGCGCCGCGATCGATGCGGGTGCGGACCTCGTCGTCGGCGGGCATTCGCACGTCGTGGGCGGCGTCGAGGTGTATAAGGGCAAGCGCATCATCTACAGCCTCGGCAACCTCTGCTTTGGCGGAAACGACACGCCGTTCAGCTTCGCTGCGGCATTGTATCGCGTGGAATTTGCGTTCGACCCAAACGCGGAGGAAGTATCCTATCAGTCGGAAGCCCTCATTCCCATCCAGACGAGCGGCAGCACGAAGAAGAACGATTTTCAGCCGAAGCTGCTTTCGGGCGAGAAGGCGCTTTCCGTGCTGAAGCGAATCAAAAACTGCTCCAAATCCTTTTCCGAAACGGTGGATTTTGCGCAGATGGCGGCGGCATATCAATGACAAAGGAGAGAGGCACTATGATCAACGTCGGTATACTCGGTTTCGCGCACGGGCATGTGTTTTCCTATGGCGGCGAGTGGGTCAAGCACCCGGAGATGGGCATTGCGATCACGGGCGGATGGGATCGGGACAGGGCGCGCATGGAAGACGGCTGCAAAAAGCTCGGCGACATTCGGCCGTTTGATTCGATCGATTTGCTGCTCGGTTCGGATATCTCTGCCGTCGTCATCTCGTCCGAAACGGCGTATCACGCGGAACTGGTGGAAAAGGCCGCAGCGGCGAAAAAGGACATCATCCTCTATAAGCCCATGGCGCTTTCCATGGCGGATGCCGACCGCATCGTTGATGCCGTGAACAAAAACGGCGTTCGCTTCACGATGGGCTGGCAGATGCGCATCGACCCGCACAACGTGAAGATCAAGGAGCTGATCGATTCCGGCAAGCTGGGCTCCGTATGCCTGTACCGCAGGCGGCACTGCCTCGCCACGCACACGTGGGCGGGCTTTGAAAACACATGGCATAACGACCCCGCGCTCAACCGCGACATCTTCGCGGACGACTCCTCGCACCCCATCGATATGATGCAGTGGCTGTTCGGCATGCCCGAAACCGCCTATTGCGACATGTCGACCATGGTGAACCCGAAGGTGAAAAACGACAACTGCGTCGCGCTCTTTCAGTACAAAAACGGGCTGATCTGCGAAATTTCCTGCTCTTTCACATGCAACGCCGCCGAGATTACCACGGAAGTCTACTTCTCCGGCGGCGCGATTCAGCACTACTACGGCGACAACCCCGCCATGCGCGTACCGCTTCCGGAGGGCGCAAAGGGGCTGAAATACTACGTCGAGGGCGATGCAAACTGGACGGATTCCGGCATCCCGCTCCCGCCGAACCACGGCGCAAGGCTTGCCGCGCAGGCAAAGCCGTTTGCGGAATTCTTAAAGGGCGAGCGCGCGCCGATCTGCACTGCGGAGGAGGGGCGCAATTCGCTCCGCCTTGTCCTCGCCTGCTACGTATCCGCGCGCGAAGGCAGAAAGGTACGCATCTCGGAGGACGGCGTGTATTCCGTATAACGGAAACCGACAATATGGAAAGAGCCGTTGCAGGGCATAATCGCTGCAACGGCTCTTTTGGTATCACTCTGAAAACGGGATTATGCTCCGATGCGATCCGAAAGGTATCTGCGAAGCGCCGCAAAATCCCCGTGCGGGAACTGCGCGATGTCCAATTCGCTTTTGTTTATCAGGCAATCCGTCAGGAGGAACACATCCATCCCGAGCTGCCTTACCACCATGTCCTCGTCCGCGTCATTGCCGACCATCAGGCAGTCCTCGGGCTCCAAGCCCATCCTGCGCACCACTTCCCGATAGTATTCCAAATTCGGCTTGCAATAGCTGAAGTTTTCATAGGTCGTATACAGTTCGAAATCCTCCGGCTGCAGGCCCGCCCAGCGGATGCGGCTCTCCGTCGCGATCGAGGGGAAGAGCGGATTTGTGGCGAGGGCGACGCGGTACCCCGCATCTTTTAGGAAGTGTACAACCTCTTTCGCTTCGGGCGCGAACCCGCAAAAGCGCTTCGCCTGTTGAAAATCGCCCGCGTAAAACGCCTCGAACAGGGGCTTATCCGCATTCGCGCGCTCGCCAAACGTCTTTTCAAAATCGCGCCAGAAAACTTCCTCGTTCGTGGCGCTGCCGTCGTTTCTCACCATCGCACCCGTGCCGCGCCATACCGCCCGTATCAGTTTTTCTTCCTCATACCCGTGTGCATGGAGGTTTTTCGCGAGCAGCTTGAAGTACCCGTTTGTAAATTCATCCATGTCCATGGGGAGCAACGTGCCGTCCAGGTCGAACAATACCGCCTTCATCATTGTACCATCCTTTCCGTTTCCGTTCGGAGCGCACCATTCCCACCCGACATCTGTCACACTGTTTCTCAAGGCATATGTACGGCGCGCATTCGTATCGATATCGGGCACAGATGGGGCGTTTCGGACGCGAAAGTGAGGACTGTCTCTTGCCTGCTTTCGCGCTCAAAACGCCGCTGTTACCATTTCCATTATACTATATCGCACGTGCGAGGTCAAGGAGCATACGGCACATTGGTCCGATTACTCGATTCCGAGGCTGATCTTGTCCAAAATCCCGTTCAGATAGGCGAGCGCGACGCCGTAATTGGTCATGGGGACGCGCTGCGTCTTCGCGCGGTCGATGCGAGAGGTGACGTAGCCTCGGTTGAACATGCACGCACCGCACTGGATGATGAGGTCGTACTTCGTCAAATCCTCGGGATAATCGGTTCCGCTGACGACGTCCACCGTCAAGCCCTCGCCCGCCCTGTTTCGGAGCAGGCGCGGAATCTTCACCCTGCCGATGTCTTCCGTCAGCGGCGCGTGCGTGCAGCACTCGGCAATCAGCACGCGGGAATGCTCCGTAAGCGCGTCGATCGCCTTCGCGCCCGCGACGTAGTAGTCGATATCGCCCTTGTACGCGGCGAACAGCACCGAAAACGAGGTCAGAAGCGACTGCACGGGCTTTTTCTCCCAGACCGTCCGAAACACCTGCGAATCGGCGATGATGAGCTTCGGCGGGCGCGAGAGCGCGGCGAGCGCCGCATCCAATTTGTCGGTCGTGATGACCACGACGAGGCATTTTTTGTCCAAAAGGTCGCGAATCGTCTGCACCTGCGGCAGGATGAGTCGCCCCGTCGGCGCCTGAATGTCCTGCGGCGCAACCAGCAGCACGAGATCGCCGTCCTCGGCAAGCCCCGCAGTGATCGAGCGCTGCCCCCAGTCCTCAGGAACTGCGCGGACGATGGCGGAGCGCAGGCGCTCGACGCCGCCTTTGTCGGATGCCGAAAGGATGATGCACTCCTCCCCGCAGGCATTGCGCGCGGCGGCGGCGACGGGTTCGGGGTCGCGCGCATCGCTCCGCGTAATGGCACATACGACGGGCTTTGCGGCATCACGCAGCTTCTTGTACCATTCCAGTTCCTTGGAAATATCGATATCGTCAAAGAGCAGCACCGCAACGTCGCAGCGCTGCAGGGCTTTTTCCGTCTGTTCGATGCGCAGCGCGCCGAGTTCGCTTGCGTCGTCAAAGCCGGCGGTGTCTATCAGCGTCGCAGCGCCCACGCCGTGCAGCTCCATCGCCTTGTGCACCGGGTCCGTCGTGGTTCCGGGAACATTCGATACGATGGCGACCGTCTGGCCCGCAAGCGCGTTGATGAGCGACGACTTGCCGCTGTTCGTGCGCCCGAAGAAGCCGACGTGCAGGCGGTTAGCGGAGGGGGTGTTATTGGCCATATCTCTCCCTCCCTCAGAAGCGGAAGTCGCGCTCGCCCGTTGCGATCGCCTCCAGATTGTGCCGTGCGATGTCACGAACCTTCTCGTTGGGCACCTTCTCAAGCTCCTTTGCGATCAGCTTTTCGCCGATTTCGCGCGTCTCGGGCGAGGCGTAGTCCATCAGATACTCTTTCAGCGTCATCAGCGCGTTGGGATGGCAGCAGTTTTGAATCTGCCCGCTCTTGCACAGGCTCATGAAACGGTCGCCCGTGCGCCCCTCGCGGTAGCAGGCGGTGCAGAAGGAGGGTATGTATCCAAGCTGCATAAGCCACGCGACGACTTCGTCCAGCGTTCTCTGGTCGGATACGTCGAACTGCTCGGTATCGTGCGGACGATCCGTCTCGGTATATCCGCCCACGGACGTGCGCGACGCGCCGCTGACCTGCGAAACGCCCAGCCGCAGCGCCCGTTCGCGCACGGCCTGGCTTTCGCGCGTGGAGATGATCATGCCGGTATAGGGCACGGCGATGCGGATGCAGGCGATGACCTTTTCAAACAATTCGTCGCTCAGGCTGTTGTTGAACGCGGAGGGGTCGATGTCGTCCGCCTGCTTGATGCGCGGCACGCTGATCGTGTGCGGGCCGACGCCGTGCACCGCCTCCAAATGCTCGGCGTGCATGAGCAGCCCCGCAAACTCGTAGCGGTATTTCTCCAGCCCGAACAACACGCCCAAGCCCACGTCGTCGATGCCGCCCTCCATGGCGCGATCCATCGCTTCGGTGTGGTAGTCGTAGTCGTGCTTGGGGCCGGTGGGGTGCAGCGAAAGGTAGCTCTGTTTGTGGTACGTCTCTTGGAAGAGGATGTAGGTGCCGATGCCTGCTTCCTTCAGCTTCCTGTAATTTTCGACCGTCGTTGCGGCGATGTTGACGTTGACGCGGCGAATCGCACCGTTTTTGTGGTGGATGGAGTAGATGGTGTCGATGCACTCGAGGATGTACTCGATGGGGTTCATCTTCGGATCCTCGCCCGATTCGATCGCCAGCCGCTTGTGCCCCATGTCCTGCAGCGCGATGACCTCCGCGCGCACCTCGTCCTGCGTCAGTTTCCTGCGCGGGATGCGCTTGTTCTTCAAATGATACGGGCAGTACACGCAGCCGTTGACGCAGTAATTGGACAGGTACAGCGGCGCGAACATGACGATGCGGTTGCCGTAAAACGCGAGCTTGATTTCCTCCGCAAGGCGGTACATGCGCTCGATGCGCACCGGGTCTTCGCACGCGAGCAGCACGGACGCTTCGCGATGGGTCAACCCCTCGCAATGGACGCCGGTCGCCGTCTTCTTGGGGGCGGCTTTTTCCAACAGGCTGTCGATCAGCTCGAAATTGTCCTTGTTCTCGTCGGCATAGCGCAGCGTGTCGAGAATCTCCTGATCGTTGATAAATTCCTCCGCTTTTAGGGACTTGGGATTGTACATTGCCATAATAGGCTCCTTTCTTTGCGGTCAGATCGCTCTTCCCGTCAGATGGATTGTTCTTTAGGTTTCTTTCTTGACGTCGCCGCGCGCGGTCACAATCCTGCAGCCGATGGACTCCATCCGCCTTTTCAGGTTTTCGAGGCTCTGCGCGGATTCGTCGCCCGTCGCAATCTTGTTGTCATACAGGGCGTACTTGGCGCGCACCTGCATAGGGGAGAGGTTGGGCATGATTACGTTTGCGCCCGACAGTACGCCCTTCTCGCGCCCGAAGGAATCCAGCGTCCCCAGCGCGGTCGTGGCAGGCAGGAGGATGTTCGGCCGAATCAGCCGAATCAGGGACAGGAGAAACAGCGTCTGTTCCGCCGAGCCTGCGGGATATTCCCCAAAGGGCGTGTCCTTTTGCGGGATGAATGGCCCGATGCCGCACATATCGGGCTGAAATTCCTCGATGAACTTCAGGTCCTTCGCCAGCGTCTTCACGGTCTGAAAGGGCGAACCGACCATAAACCCGCAACCCGTTTGAAAGCCGATCTCCTTGAGGTCGTGCAGACACCGCATCCGATTCGCGAAGGACAGTTCCTTCGGGTGCAGCTTTTCGTAGTGCTCCTGGTCCGCGGTTTCGTGGCGCAGCAGGTACCGATTTGCGCCCGCACCGTACATGCGGCGGTATTCCTCTCGCTCGTATTCGCCGAGGGACAGCGTGATCGCGCAATCGGGATACCGTTCGCGGATTCGGGCAACCAAGCTGCACACCCTAACCGCCTTCATCGTACCTTCGCCGCCCTGCAGCACGAATGTGCGGAAGCCCAGTCCATACCCTTCGCGGCAGCAGGATAGAATCTCCTCATCGGATAGCATATACCGTTCGCAATGCGCGTTGGATCTGCGGATGCCGCAGTACAGGCAGTCGTTTCTGCAGATGTTGCCCACTTCGATCAGCCCACGCACGTACACGTCCGCGCCGTATATGCTTCTTCGCACGGCATCGGCCTTCTTTGCGGCGAATTCAGAAAGTTCCGCCGTTTGCCCGGAAATCAGCGCCTCATAGTCTCCCAACGGGAGCGCATGCTCGCGCTCCAGGCGCTCGATCAGGTCAAACGGTGTGCTTTTCATAGCGCACGTTGGAGTACACCGTCTTGAGGCTCAGCCCCTTGATGTTGCCGAGCCGTCCCGCCAAAGCGGAAACCGTGTCCTGCGGAGCGTCCAACGCCAGCGAGATGATGTTGATATCCCTTTCGCGATACGGCAGCCCCATTCGACCGATGATGTACCGCCCGTACTCGTGCAGCGTGGCGTTCAGCAGCTCGACGGCTTCAGGCTTCTCCACGATGATGGCCATTACGGCTACGCGCGTCTGCATGCAGTTCCTCTTCCTCTCTGTTGATACAAAAAACCACGCTCCAAGGCGTGGCAAGATGTCGCAAAAAACGACGACACCTTTCACGCGGCACCCGATTCGGCGCCTAATGTCAGGAGACAATCATAGTATAATCCTATGGATACGCGCTGTCAAGCGCATTTTTGCGAAAGCACGGAAAAAATCGCATATGGCATCGGCGCCTGCAAGGTTTGCTTCGCGCGGAATTCGGTTGAATACCTGCCGAAAATATGCTATGATGAGACGGAATGACGGAAGAAGATATTTGCATTTGGCTGTGGAGGAGAAAGTATGCGTACTCATGGCAACTGTAGGATACTTTTTTTAGCTCTGATTGCGTTGGGCGTCGCAGTTTTCCTGCCGTTCAAACGCATTCGAGCGCTGACAGTCGGCGAATGCACCGGCAAGATGCGCGGAATTTTGGGCATAGTGCTCATTGCCTTCTGTGTTTCTGCGATGCTGCGGTATCAAGGCATAGCGATCGGCGAGAGCATGCCGAGCCCTGAACCGCAAAGGCCGCTGCTCGTAAAACACGGTTGGGAGTTTCCCACCGTCACCTTTGTTTCGGAAAACATTCGGACGATGGAAAAACGGCCCGTCGACGGCGTCGCAATCAGCATGGACGATAATCTGAGCGAAAAAGTCATGCGGACAGAACCCATATCCTATGCGCAATTTGCGGAAAACCTGCGCCCCCTCGCGAAATTAAACTCCCCGACGCTTAAACACAACTTCATCATCGTCTTCGCGACGCCTGCCGGAAATATCTTTGAGGAAGGCTGGGACGTCGTCGTGCAGAACTTCGGCAATCTCGCAAGGGCGGCGAAAGAGGTTGGCGTCGAAGGGATATTCTTTGACATCGAAGAGTACTTTGGAGACGCGCTCGTCTATCCGACGAATTGCGGGGAAGACAAAACGGTCGAGGAAGCCCGAAGCAAAATGAGAGAACGGGGGCGGCAGATCATGGACGCGATGCGTGCAGAATGGAGCGACGTGCGTTTTTTGTCGACGCACGGTCCCTACCTGAGCGACAGCGCCACCTTCCAATTTCTCGCGGAGAACGGAATGCCCGCCAACGATGTCGCGTGGGCGAACGTCATGAATGCGTCGCTTCTTGTGGGCATGATGCAGTCGGCTTACGGCACAGAAGCGAGATTTATCGACGGCGGTGAATTCTACGGTGCGAGAACGTTGGAACAATTTCAGGCAATCAAATACTGGCAAAAGGACGGCATGGCAAAATACAGCGAAATTATCCCGGAGGATTTTAGACCATATTGGAGCAATGCGCTCTCGTCCTCGTTCGGAATTTATGACGCCTGCGACGACATGGATGCCGCTACGTGGAAATCTACCGTCACAAACGCGCTTAAAACGGCCGATGACTATGTTTGGCTCTACTCCGAAAGATACGACTGGTGGAGAGAGGAGAACTGTTGGCCGGAAACGCCCCTGCCCGAAGCGTGGGATGACGCCACAAAGGAAGCTCTGCAGGCGGCAAACCTTCAGGGATCATAGGTTGCACGAATTCAGCCGCTGCGTGGGCGAGATTTGTGTACCGTCGACATAGCGTATGTGTGCCTTTGATAACCGATTTTAATAAATGTAGTTTTTCGTGAAACGTATGTTCCTCTCCATTGACATTTGCAAAACATCGATTTATACTATAGACAAATCATGAGGAGGTGTTTTTTGTGAAAAGGTTAATCAAGAACGTCTTAGCGGTGTGTTTGATCCTTGTGATGGTGTTCACATTATCCGCTTGTTCGAACTCTGACAACAGTGCGTCGACAGCGAAGACATTCAACGTGTATGTCTGCGCCGAGTACGTAAATGACGATGCGAACAGCGCCGTGTCCGCCAAGATCAAGGAATACCTTGGCAGCGATATGGAAGTCAGCATCATCGGGGTATCGACCGCCAGCGAAGATCCGTCCATGCACATGGCGTCGCTACTGAGGGTTTCGATGGGCGTAGCGGCGGGCGAAATCGATGTGGTCATCGCAGATGAGAGCAACGCATCCTACAACGCCAGAAGCGATATGTTCTGTGCCCTGAGCGAAATGCTCAGCGAAGAGCAGATTGCCGCGCTGGGCGACAAGGCGCTTCAGTACGAAATGGTCGACGAGGAGGGCAACCCTACCGGTGAAAAGACGGCCGTTTGCGGCATCGATATCACGGGCAGCGGCATTGCGGACAATTCCGTCGTATCCGAAACCGACTTGGCCATGCTCGCCGTAGGCAATGCGCCAAACATGGAGGCCTGCAAAACATTGATGGGGGCCGTCGCAAAGAGTGTCTCGGCTGCAACTTAATCGGGTGGTTGCGAGCCACAACCGATCTCTCACCGCCGTGTACTGTTCCGTATACGGCGGTTTAATTGTCCACTAACAGGGACAGTTACGACCGATAGCTAAGCTGGCGGTCGTGACTTTTTCACAGCAATGAAAGAAGACCCCCAATTTTATGATATTGTCAAATGGCATAAATGTGGACGGCCGACCATATATATGATTGTTGATTGTTTCTCGCACAGTAGGTTATAATATTATTATGGAAGTTACAAGAACCACTATCGACATTTAGAAGGAGGTTCCACATGAAAAAGCTATTCTGCATCTGTGCGTCAATCCTGATCTGCTTGTCTCTGCTTCTGGGCATGGCAAGCGCGAGCGCCGAATCTCTGTCTATGATGATGAACTCTTCCGCGTCCGACTCCCAGCGTGCCGGTTACGAGAAGATCATCCAGATCTTCAATGAAACCAATGAATTCGGCGTAACGGTCGAACCCGTTTTCTACAGCAATGCGGACTACAAGACCGCTCTTTCGACCATGATGGCTTCCGATTCCCAGCCGGACATCATCTTTACCTGGGAACTTGGCTACCTGGGCAATTATGTGAACGGCGGGAAAATCATCAGCCTCCAGTCCTATCTGGACGAGGACGAAGCTTGGGTGTCCACTTTTAACGGCGGCGTACTGGATCTGCTGACCTACGACGGCGAGGTTTACGGTATTCCGACTCAGCAGACCATGGGCATCATGTATTATAACAAGAGAATCTTCGAGGAGAACGGTCTTTCCGTGCCTGCCACTTACGATGAGTTCCTGAATGTCTGCAAGACACTCAAGGACAATGGCGTAACGCCCATCGCACTGGCGTCTACCGCTTCCGATGCCTGGCTGGTATCTCAGTACATTCAGGAGCTGAGCAACGGCATCGGCGGATACAAACTGTTCACTTCTCTGAATGACGGAACCGGTGCGTGGAACGATCCCGCCTTTGTCGAAGCTGCGACGCTCTTCAAGACGGAAGTAGAAGCCGGCTACTATGAGGACGGCTTTACCGGCGTCACCGGCGACGAAGCGAGGGAGCTTTTCCGCATGGGTTTGACCGCGATGTATTTCAACGGCGCGTGGGAGATTTCCTCCATTGCCGATCCCGCCGCCTGCCCGGAGGCTGAGAACATCGGCGCGTTCGTGGTTCCGAAGATCAATCCTGAGAACACCGGCGTAACCCTCGGCTCCGTCGACACGTCTTTTGCGGTGACCACGAACTGCAAGAATCCGGACGCGGCGGTTGCCTTCATCAAATACTGGACGAACGAAGAGAATGCCACCATGCTGGCTTACGACTATGGCCGTATCCCCTGCACCAACTGGACGCTGGATACGAGCAGGCTCTCCCCGCTTCTGGCGGAATGCACGTCACTGATGACGCAGCAGAAGAACATGACCCCGTGGTATGATCGCGTAGATGCCGACATCGGCAATGAGTTCAACAATCAGGCTGTCGCAATTGCCAATGGGGATGATCCTCAGGCGTGCTTCGATGCCCTTCAGGCCTACGCCGAGACCAGGGCGAAGTAAGTCCTCCATCCCGCAATGACCGGAGCCTTCCTCCTATGGGAGGTCGGCTCCTTTTGTTAGAGGTTTTCATATGAAAGAAGTAATGGGAAACAAAAAATCCATCGCGGTTTTCGTGCTTCCGGCTCTGCTGATCTACACGGTTTTTGCGCTGTTTCCGATTGTGTATAACATATACCTTTCCTTTTTTGATACCAATCTGATGAATGTCAACACATTCATCGGCGTAAAAAACTATGTGGATCTGTTTCGCGACGGCACCTTCCTGATGGCGCTGAAGAACAACATCACCATGGTGATCGGTTCCCTGATTGCCCATATGCCTTTGGCCATGTTCTTTGCCAACGCCATTTTCAAAAAGATTAGGGGTGCCTCCTTCTTCCAGACGGTGTTTTTTCTGCCGTGCGTCATCTGCGGTGTCGCCGTCGGCCTGACATGGACGTTTATCTACAACGGAAATTACGGTTTACTCAACGCTTTTCTAAAGGCGATTGGTCTGGGACGCTTCACACAGGTCTGGCTGGCGAACAAGGATATCGCGATCATCATGATTATCATCGTGGTCATGTGGCAGTACGTCGGATATCACATGATTATCCAGCTCGCTGCCATGCGTAATATCAGCGCCGATCTTTTCGAAGCAGCGGAAATTGACGGCGCGACCCAGTGGCAGCAGTTCAAAAGCATCACGCTCCCCTTGATTAGGCCGATTCTCGCCATCGATGCGGTATTGATTATAACCGGCTCCCTGAAATACTACGATCTAATCGCGGTCATGACAGCGGGCGGGCCAAACCACGCGACGGAGGTTATGTCCACCTACATGTTCTATTCGGCGTTTAATATCCTACGGTACGGGTATTCTGCTGCCATCGGCGTCATCCTGCTGATATTGTGTATGCTTTCTGTCAGGCTGTCCAATGTCGTGTTCAGACCCGAGGAATGAGGTGAGACAAATGAAGAAAAGTAAATCTGAAATCGTTTGGCTGGTCATCAAATATATCGCGATGATATTCTTTGCCATCTCCTGCTTATTTCCGATCTTTTGGCTGGTGCTTTCTTCCTTCAAGACGAATCAGGAGCTGTACATGAACGCATGGGGACTGCCAAAGACCTTCAGCTTCGTCAATTACAGGGACGCGATCGTCACGGGAGGCGTATTGAGATATTTCGGGAATTCAGCGATCATCGCGGTATCCGTCGTAATAATCACCTCGATTCTGGCGACCATGGCTTCCTATGCCATCACAAGAATGGACTGGAAGCTCTCAAAATTTGTCTATACGCTGTTTCTGATGGGTATGATGGTTCCGATCTACGGTCTGATTATCCCACTGTTTTCCATCTTTAAGAAAATGGGGATTATCAACACCCGAATTGCGGTCATCATTCCGCAGATCGCGTTGGGCTTTCCGATGTCGATTTTTATCATCTGCGGTTTTATGCGATCCATACCAAGAGAGCTGGAAGAGGCATCCGTCATTGACGGATGTATGATTTTCCAGTTATTTGGAAGAGTCATTCTGCCGATTTGCCGCTCTTCCATCGTGACCGTGATGGTTGTGCAGTTTATCAATGTCTGGAATGACCTGCTGCTCCCGAGGATATTCCTGACCGATCAAACAAAAATGACATTGCCCGTCGGGCTTACGAACTTCAGATCACAATACTCCACCAATTATGTGGGCATGATCGCCGCCGTGGTTCTTACCATTATACCCAGCATCATCGTCTATGTGGCGCTTCACAGGCAAATCATGGAGGGTATGGTCGCCGGGGCAGTGAAAGGATAGGAGGACAACATGAGAAAAGAACAAAGCTACTACTGGAACCAATTGAACCTTGGCACATGCTATTATCCGGAGCACTGGGACAGGTGCCTGTGGCGGGAGGATCTTGAGCGGATGCTTTCCGTCGGCATTCAGACGATTCGCATCGCCGAATTTGCCTGGAACAAAGTGGAACCACGCGAAGGGGAATTTACCTACGCTTTCTTTGACGATTTTCTGGAAGTGGCGACCTCGGTAGGGATGAAAGTGATCTTCGGCACGCCTTCTGCCACGCCACCCGCATGGTTGACGGAGAAATACCCGGAGGTGCTCAATGCCCGACAGGACGGTGTGCTGTATCGCCACGGTATGCGCCGCCACTATAACTACAACTCCCCGAAATATCAGGAGCTGGTTTCCCGAATCGTGGAAAAAATCGGCGCGCATTATGGCGGCCATCCGTCCATCATCGGCTGGCAGATTGACAACGAAATCAACTGTGAAACCGCAGAGTTTTACTCCGAAAGCGATACGCTGGCTTTCCGTCATTTCCTGAAGGAAAAATATAAGAATCTGGACGCGCTGAACCGGGCGTGGGGTACGGTATTCTGGAATCAGACGTACACGGCATGGGATGAGATTTACGTTCCCCGCCCGACCATTCACAACAGCACCAACCCGCATGAGTGCCTGGATTATGTCCGCTTTGTGTCAGACAGTGCAAACCGCTGGTGCAAAATGCAAAGCGACATCCTGCGCAAGTACATAAAGCCGGGCGATTTCATCACAACCAATGGCATGTTCGGAAGTTTGGATAACCACCGGATGATGGATGAAGCGCTGGATATCTATACTTATGACTCCTATCCCAATTTTGCGTACTGTCTGGGCGAGGATCCCAAAGGCAGCACGGGGCTGAATGACAGGGAATGGAGCGCAAATCTGACGGCGGTTCGCTCCATATGCGCCCATTTTGGGATTATGGAGCAGCAGTCGGATGCCAACGGGTGGAACACCCGCATGGAAGCGCCCGCCCCGAAGCCAGGACAAATCAAGCTCTGGACCATGCAGAGCATTGCCCACGGAGCCGATTTCGTCAGCTTTTTCAGGTGGCGTACCGCAACACAGGGAACCGAAATCTACTGGCACGGCATCCTCGACTATGACAATCGAGACAATCGAAAGCTGGCAGAGATTCAGGACATTAGCAAGCGGATTCATGCAATCGCTCAAACGACCGGCGCGTCCTATCGAGCGAAGGTGGGATTGCTTCGGGATTATGACAACATCTGGGATGCGCAGGTAGACAACTGGCACAAACGTTTGGCCCTGCCCAGTGAGCAAGAAATCTTTTATGCGTGTCAGGTCAGCCACACGCCGCTGGATCACGTCATGCTCACAAAGGATACCGAGCCTGCGGAACTGGCTAAATACGACGTCCTGTTTTATCCCCATGCCTTGATTCTTACCCAAGAGATTGCAGAGGTTCTGAAAGTGTATGTGGAGCGGGGCGGAACCTTGATCCTCGGCGCCCGAACCGGCATGAAAGATTTGACGGGGCAATGCGTCATGAAGCCCATGCCTGGTCTGCTTTCTCCCATCACAGGCAGCGACATAGCGGAATTTACCCTGATTGGCCCCGCAGATGACCCGCAGTCGATGGACTGGGATGGCAAAAAGGTACTCACTGGGGTTTTCAGCGATGTTTTGCATGTGAACGGAGAAAACGCCAAGATTCTTGCTGCGTATGAGACGGATTATTACAAAGGGCGTGCGGCCCTGGTAGAAAACCCCTGCGAAAAAGGCCGTGTGCTCCATTTCGGCGGAACCTTTACCCGAGAGAACGTCCGAGAGTTTTTAGAGTACACAAGAGCGATTTCGCCTTACAAAGAGGTGATCGAGTTGCCTCCGGAGTGCGAGCTGGCTGTAAAGGAAAAGGATGGCATCACGTACTATTTTATCCTAAATTACGCTGCGCAAGGTACTGCCATCGAGCTGAAACAATCCATGGTGGATATGGATACGCAGCAGGCGACAATCGGCAAAATCTCTCTTGCGCCGTATGAAACAAAGGTTTACCGGAAGTAAAGCTAAAAGGGCTGCGGATCAATACCATTTGATTCGCAGCCCCCTCTGCTTACAGATGCTTTACGCTTTCACCCTCCAGTACATAGCTGGGGATTCGATTCACATAGCGGTATTCTTCTCCGGAAATGATCCGAATCAGCTGATCGGCAAGCATGGCCCCCATGTTCATGGGCTCACAGGTTACGCTGGAGAGCCTTGGCGAAGTCTGCGGCAGGCGATAGCAGCCGTCAAAGCTAACCAGTGAAATGTCCTGCGGAACGTGAATCCCCAAGCGGAGCAGCCCTTGCAGCACACCAAAGCCCATTTCGTCGTTAAAACAGATGATTGCGGTCGCATCCAGCTTTCTTTCCTGAAAAACCTTGGCCGCAAGCAGACCGTGCTCGAAAAAGTCCTCCTCTTCCTGCGCGAACTCGCGTTCCTCCACAGTTCCCAGCATATCCTTCCCCGGCAGTTCATTCGAGTCGATGCTGTTAATGCCCAAGTGAAAGAGTGGGAGTCTGTCGCCCAGCTCATCCCGCATCAGGTAATGCCATGCAATGGTTCTGGGATCCGATCCCCTATACGAATCGGAACAGGCATAGGCGATTTTCGTATGACCTCTTTCCCGAAGATAAGCGATTGCCGCCTCCATGCCTTTATACAAGTCCCATTCCACAATGGGCATTGCCTTGGACATGGGAAAGCGGTTTCCAAATCCTGCGCTGACGGCAGGCAGATAATAGGTTTTTCCACACCGCTGATCATATTCGTAGGCGGCGTAATCGTTTGGAAGAATGATTCCGTCTATCAGTGTTTCCCGGATAAGGGCGAAATCCAGCTTCCCGTTCAGTAAGATCATGTATCCCCGCTCTTCCGCCACGTTCAACATACCATAATAAAGATCGATATTAAAGGAATTGTGCAAATCTTTACAGACAAACATGATTTGTCTCGTCTTTCTCTGCTGAAGCGTCATGGCGATCGGGTTGGGGGTATAATGCAACTGTTCCGCGAGCGAAAGGATTTTTCTTCTGGTTTCCTTTTTTACATACCCGCTGTTGTTGAGCGCTCTGGAAACGACCGATACCGATACGCCCAGCATATCGGCAATGTCTTTGCGCGTCACCCGCTTGTGCGGGGGATGATGGTTTTTCTGATTATCCATACTATCCAATATCACCTCTCTTCAAGGATCGATCCTGTCTTCGAGGACTTCCTTCCGGCGATGTAGCCCCGATTCTCTCTGACGGATTCTTGTATTCTTTCGGCAGCGTCTGAGCATCTGTATATTCCGCCTAAAAACATTATAACACAAAACAATACGTAATAGAAACAAACCGCTGATGCACAATCTGAAAGAATGGTCACAGTGGTTATGAAAGCTCCGTTTATGGTTCAACGCCCCACACAATAGAAGACCTCACGCATGGGCCTTTTTTGATCGGTGCATTACCGGAGCACGGGCGTGTTTCGCCGTGCATCAGGAACTCCTTGTACTTGGTTTGTCGCTTCCGTTTTGTGGTATTACGTATTGCTGAAGATTTGCCGCTTCGTTCTGCTCAAGGCAGAGCTTCATTAGCGGATTGAATTCAGCGACAGGCTTCGAGTAACACGCGCTGCAGTGCGAGCTCGTAGCCCGATGTATAGGGATTTGTCTTCTCGCCGCGCACACAGGCGGCAAAATCGAGCATCATCTCGTCGTAGCGTCCCGATATATAGCCGGGGAATATGCGGCGCGCGACATCGGCGCTGTTTGCATTCTCCGCGTCCTTGAGGAGCGCCTCTGTCATTACGGTCGGATATTCCAGAGGGAGAATCTCGACAGTGCCTAATGTGCCAACCACGCGCAGCCTACGGGAAGCCATGCCGTTGACCTCGTTGCCGTTGATGCGCACGGAGCATGCGCCGTGCGGATAGTCCAGCACGGCGAATGAGGAGTCCATGCTGCCGTCGTTATTCCAGTCCGAGCTGCGGTTGAACGGGATAACCCTTTCGGGCATTCCGTTTATGAGCAGTATCATGTCCAAGATATGGCAGCCGAGGTAGAACATCATGCCGCCGGGGAAGCGGCCGAGCCATTTGCGCTTTTCGGGTGTGTCCTGACGGGAAAAACTCGCGTCTATGCCCGTAATCCGTCCGAGCTTGCCGCTTTTGACCGCATCGAGCGTATATTTGAACGCGGGATTGTATCGGTACATGTAGCCCATCTGTAGCGTGAGCCCCTTTTCGTCCGCACTTTTCAGCAGGTGCTCAAACGTCGCGAGGTCCGTTCCGCCGGGCTTGTCGAGGTGCACGTGTAGCCCCCGATCGATGCACTTTTGTGCGTCGGAAACGCTGCGCAGCTCGTATCCTTCGCAGAATACGGCATCTATGTCGCCGCGGGCGAACAATTCTTCTTCTGTGATCCACGGTATGCCTTTGTAGGCATCCTCATGTTCGAACTGCCTGCGCGTATCCGCGTCCGGCTCGCAGATGGCGGCCACATCGAATACGTCGGGAAAGCTGCGCGCGCACATCAACGTTGCGGTGGAATGGTCGTGCGCGATGCCGAAATGGACGACCTTGATCTTCTGCTTCATACAATCACCCCTTATGCGACGCGAGATATGCGTCCGTCTTTTCGCTTATGGCCCTGAAGGTCGGCGTGTCGAAGCGCGCAACGAGGTCGGGGCGGGACGCGAGGATTTCGAGCTCGGTGACGATGCCGTCGTAGCAGTGCGTGAAGTCGCGCATCGCGAGCCCCGTTGCCGCCAAGAGCTTTCGGTTGTCGATGGTCCTGTCCAGCAGGCGGTCGTGATAGATCATGCACCGATCCATATAGGTGTTGGGTGTGGCGTTTTCGAGATAATCGACCGTGTCCACCCATTCAAAGGAGCTTCCGAGCAGATCCTTATAGAAGTCCGCGACCTGCCCCCATGTGTTCACCTCGCCCGTGCCCAGCGTGAACGCCTCGCCGAGCGCGCGTTCGTTGAACAGCAGCCGCGCAATCATCTTGCCTATATTGCCTGCCCAGCCGACCCCGGCGACCACATCTTTCGACGCTGCGGGGAGCAGTATCTTTTTGCCGGCTGCCGAGCGAAACAGCAGCGGCGCGGCGCCTTGCGTCACCAGATCGAGCCTGAAGTGCGAGAACGAGATTAAGGGGCGAAGTATCGTGAAGTTCTTTACGCCCAATGAGCGCAGAAAGCGTTCGCTCTTCGCCTTGGGTATGCCGTAGTTCTCATGCGCCAGCAGGTATTCGTCCTTCGAGACATCCGGCAGCATGGGGGAGTCCTCGGAGATGGGGTGCGCCGCGTCGTCGTATACGCGGTAGGACGAGAGAAACACGAGTTGGTCCGTGTTCGCCAAAAGCAGCCTCGCGCGGGGTTTGTACGCTTCGGGATCGGCGTAGTGTATGAAATCGACGATGGCGTCGTAGCGATTCTCTTCGAAGAGCCGCTTCAGCAGCGCGTCATCCACATATGCCTTGAAGTATCGAAGGTTCTTATTCAGACTCTTCAGATCCTCCAATGCTATGACGTCGACCGCACAGCCCGCCTTCAACAGCTCATATGAAGTGTAGCTGCCGAGTGTGCCGCCGCCGGCGATGAGCAATACCTTTTTCTTTCGCATATCGATATGTCCCTCCGTCAAGTCCATTTGAACACAATGCCTATCGGGAAACGCGGATCGCGCGCCAGACGGCCGTAAACCTCTGGCGCGTCCTCCGGCGCGTGGATTTCATGGATGACACTGCGGATGTCGAGCCGATCCGACGCGAGAAATCGCAGCGCCGCATCGCAGTCGTCGCGCTCTGTCCAGTAGCCCGGGTACGACTCGTATTTCGGGCGCGCGTGCGTATGCGCGCCGATAAGGGCAATGCCCGGGAAATGCACGTCGTGATAGAGATCGATTACGGGCGGAGTGCGCGTACAGCCCAGCAGCGAGACGCGCCCCAAGGGCGCGGTACATAAGAGAGCCTGATTCAAGGCATCGCCGCTGCCCGTAACCTCTATTGCGGTGTCCGCGCCGCTGCGGGTCAGTTCCCGTATTTTTTCGGCATAATCCGCATCGGACGGGTCGAGCGCGCAATCCGCGCCGAGCTTCAGCGCCAGCGCGCGCCTTTCGGCGTTGAAATCCGCCGCGATGACGGGCATCGCCCCGGCGAGGCGCGCGTACTGCACCGAGAACATGCCGAGGAGCCCCAGCCCGACCACGAGGCAGCTCTCGCCGAGCTCGATTCTACACTTGCGCACCGCCGCCAGAGCGAAGGTCGAGATGAACACAAAGGAAGCGTCGGCCATCGAAATGCGTTCGCTCGGTATCTTCATCACGTTGCACGCCGGCAGCGTGTTGTATTCCCTGTGGCAACCCCAGCGCGCAATCACCCTGTCGCCGGGGCGCAAATCGGATACGTTTTCTCCGATTTCCTCGACGATGCCACTTCCGGAGTAGCCGAGCATCCTCGGAAACGACGGCGCGCCGGCGGTGCGCGCCCCGGCGACGTTTGGGTCTCCCACAAGATTGGCGCGCTCGGTACCCGCGCTCAGCGCGGTGTACGCCATGCGGACGCGAACCTCGCCCGCGCCGGTCGGCCTGTCGGGGGTGTCCCACAATACGGCAGAGTTGGGTTTGTCAAATACGATCTGCATCATGGCTTTACCGTCAGCACGATCTTGCCGACGCTCTTGCCCGCCGCCATGATCGCCTGTGCCTCTTCCGCCTTCTGTATCGGGAGCACCTTGAAGATCGTGGGTCGAATTTCGCCGGTCTCCACCTTCGGCCATATCTCGCGCACCATGTTGCCGAGGAGCTCGCGCTTCGCTTCGGGCGTACGGCTGCGGAGCGTCGTGCCTATCAGGCGCGTGTTGTTGACGTACATCTTGCGCAGATCCACGGTGGTCGGGTTGCCCGCGAGCGTCGCTATCATGATCCAGCGTCCGCCGTGGCTCATGCACGGCAGGCATTCCCCGACCGTATCGCCGCCCAGACAGTCGATACATATATCGACGCCGTGCCCCGCCGCCTTTTCCTCGAGCATAACCTCGGAGAGACGCTCGCGTTCGGTCACGACGACGCGATCCGCGCGCAGATGCGCTATGGAGGCGGCGACTTCGTCTGTCAATACCGTCGTTATGACGCGCGCGCCGAAAGCCCTCGCCATGGGAATCACTACGCTCGCCAGCCCGCTCGCGCCGGCCTGCATGAGCAGCGTATCGCCCGCTTTCAGTCCGCCTTCGGTAAACAGGAACAGGTACGCGGCGCCGAAAGCCTCGGGCAGCGCCGCCGCCTCGGTCATCGTAAGCCCATTCGGTATGGGCATGAGCATACCCTCCGGCACGGCGACGTATTCGGCGTATCCGCCGCCGCCCAGCAGGGCGCAGACCTCATCGCCCACGCGGAAACGTCCGGCTGCTTCCGCCTGTTTGCCCATCGCGCGGATGATGCCCGCCGCCTCCAGCCCGAACCAGTCCGGCCAGCCGGGCGGCGGCGGGTACTGTCCCGCCCTTTGCAGCAGATCGGCGCGGTTAAGCGCAGCCGCGTGTATCTCAAGCAGGACATCGTCGTCCTTCGGTACGGGGTCGGGCACATCGGTCCAGTGCAACAGCTTGTCTTCGCCTACCAAAATCGCTTTCACATTCATTCCCTCCGCTCGTATTATGATTACTGCTTGAGCATTTGCCCGATGCTATGGTATAATAAAAGTGACGGAATGTCCATAGACAAAACGGAACGACATGTACAAAAGGGAAGAGCCGCTATGTTTTTTTCGATATGTCTGAACGCGCCTCGTCGCGTGGTCGCGGCGAACAGGCATTATTACGGGCAGCCTACCGAGCCGCTGTACCTCAATCGCACGCTGCAGTATCACGACCTGATCTATCTTGCTGAGGGAAAGTGGACGTTTACGGAGAACGATACGGACTATCCGGTCGAAAAGGGCGATGTGCTGCTGCTTTCGGCGGGGCACCACCATTATACAAGGTTTCCGTGTGCGGCGGGGACGCGAACCATATGCATTCACATCACGCGCGAGGCGGCGGACGATGGCAAAGGGAAGGGCTGTCTGCTGTTGCCGCCCCGCCTGAATGCGCGAGGCAACGCGTCCGTAAAGCGCGCATTTGAGACGATTGTGCACGATTTCTGGATGGATAAACCGCACAGGCAGGAACGGCTGAACGCCGAGCTGAATATGCTTTTTTTGTATTTGAGCGACCTGTCTGCCGAAACGGATGTGCCGAATGCGGGCGGGTTGGGCGAGGCGATCGTGCGCCTGATTACGGACCATCCGCACATGCGCTTCAAATGCGTGGATGTTGCGCTGCGGTACGGCGTAAGCACCAAGACCATCGAGGCGACGATGCGCCGATATACGGGCATGCCATTCGCCAAATACCAGAATCACCGCAAGGTGGAGATGGCTGCGGCGCACATGAAAGTCGAGCCGGACGTGCGTTTGGCTGAGATTGCGCGGCTGTTCGGATTTTACGACGAATTTCATTTGAGCCGGACGTTCAAGCAGTTTTACGGCGTTTCGCCTTCACTGTATCGGAAAATGAATAATACGGAGGTATGACGATGCTCGATTTGATCATACGCGGCGGAAGAATATTCGATCCGGCGAACGGAATAGATGCCGTGGGGGATATCGGGGTCAGAGACGGACTGATTTCCGCGGCGACGGATGAAGCTGCGCAGGTGATAGACGCGGATGGCTGTATGGTCGTGCCCGGACTTATCGATGCGCACTGCCATCTGTGGCCGCTGATGCCGATGGGGATTCAGCCCGAAAGCGCGTGTTTTTCGAGCGGCGTGACTGCCGCTGTAGACGGCGGCAGCGCGGGCTGGCTCAATTATGAAACATATCGCGCGGCTGTGGCGGCCATGGGCGTGAACGTGCGCGTATTGATAAATCTCGGTGCGGGCGGCTTGAGTACGCTCGGCAGCTACGGCGAAATCATCGACCCCGACACATGGGATGTGCCGAAAATCACAAAAATGGTCAGGCAATATCCGGAGGTTATCGGATTGAAGCTGCGCATGGGGCGGGAAACGCTGCGCGGACTCGGCATGAAGCCCTTGGAAGCCGCTGTCCGCATCGCGCGGGAGGCCGGAACGCGCCTGATGGTACATCCGACGAACAGCGACGTTCCCATGAGGGACATATTGGACGCACTCGGCGTGGGCGACATACTCACGCACGCTTTCTACGGGCACGGCGAGACGCTTCTCGGCAGCGGCGCCATGGAGGCGGCGCGCAGGGCGCAGGCACGCGGCGTGTGGCTGGATATCGGCGACGCATGCTGGCACTTTTCGGGAGAAGTGTATAGAGAGGCGATCGGGGCGGGGGTATATGCCGATACCGTCAGCACGGACATGACTTGCAGGGGGCTGTATAAGAAGCCCTCAGGCGCATTTTCAATGCCCTACTGCATGAGCAGACAATTATGCTACGGGCTGACCGTCGAGCGCGTATTGACGATGGCGACGATCGCGCCCGCGCGCATGATGGGCATAGCCGATGCTGCGGGAAGCCTGTCGATAGGAAGAACCGCGGATATCGCCGTGCTGCGCGTTGAGGAAAGGCGCATGGAATTTACGGATGGAACGGGAGAGACCGTAGTGGGCAATTCCTGTTTCCGCCCGATGCTGACCGTGCGCGCAGGCCAAATAGTGTTCCGCGACATAGCGATTTGATGCTTACTCCACGCCCTCGAGCCGATGAATGATCTCGTCCTGATAGTCGGGCGTCATGTCGTTGAAATTCCAGTTCCAACCGGTGACGCGCACCTGCAACCCTTCGTATTTTTCGGGGTGCTTCTGCGCGTCGCGCAGGGTGGCGGCATCCGTGACGTTGCCCTGCAGCGAATACCCGCCGCGCGCGAAATAGGCGCGAACCAGCGCCGCCATGGCGCTGAGTCCCTCTTCGCCTTGCGCGACGCTCGGATGCAGCAGGAAGTCGAGTACGCCGCTCCCGGGAATCTTCGCGCTGTCGAACTTGGTCGCGGACTGCATCAGCGCGGTCAGACCGTTGCGGTCCTTGCCTATGGATGCGCCGATGTTCTTTGAAAGCGGCTCGCCCGCGTATCTGCCGTCGGGTGTCGCGCCGGTCTGTTCGCCGTATCGGATGTGATAGTCTATCGAGGCCGCGCCGAGCTGGAAATGCCCGTTGCGGCAATTCTTGCGGTCGAGATACGCATCCGCATGGTTGATTATGTCCACAAAGAACTGATCCGCGGAATCGATGTTGTTGCCGTACTTCTCGGGATCGCGCCCTATGGTCAGGCGGAGCTTTTCCTCGCCCTCCCAGTTGCGATTTAGGATGTCGCGCAGTTGCGCCAGGGTCAGGCGGCGCTCACGGTATACGTATTTGCGCACCATCGCAAGAGAATCCGCCGCAGTGCCGGCGCAGGAGCAGCAGACGTTCGTAACGCCGTAGCGGAAGGCATCCTCGGCGCGTTCGAGGCTGTATGAGAGCGTCGCGGAATCCATCGGGGCGGGGTTTATCTCGTCTATGTGTTGATCATAGAAGTTCGATATGGCGATCATCCGGTCGAGCAGAGCGTCGAACTGCCTGTAGAAGGCGTTTTCAAACTGCTCGAAAGTGACGAAGCTCTCGGCTTCTCCGGTCTCGGGCCCTATTCTGATGCCGGTAATCGGGTCGATGCCGTTATTCAGCGCCAGCTCTATGGGCTTTGCCGTGTTGATGCGGGTGTGCAGGCAGTCCGTATCCCCGCCCTTAATGTTCAGGTTGAAGCAGCCCCATGTGCCGACCTGCCACGCCTTCAAATCGGGCATTTTGCGGGAGCGCGCCATGATTTCGGCGGCCTTGTCGAAATTCATGTAGACGTAGGAGCCGCGATTGCCGCGCACCTGTGCGAGCGTCTTGCGCAATAGCCAATCCGGCGTATCCTTTGTGAGACAGAGGAATATCTTCAGATTCGATACGTTCGCGTCGTAATATGCATCGCAGATTATGCCGGAAAGCTCGTTTGCGATGGCGCACCCGTTTCGGTCCTCGCCGCCTATCGCCATGGGCTGGTTGTACGGGTGGTTCTGATAGTCGTACTGCACGAAAAGGTACTGGAACAGCTCCTTGACCTGCGCGGGCGTGAAGCGCCCTTGGTCTATGTCTTTCAGATAATACGGATACAGCAGGCGGTCGAGATCGCCGAAAGAGCGCGCCTGCACCGCCTCCAGATACTGCTGGATAAGGTGGAATATGTATATCAGCTGCATAGCCTCGTATATGTTCGACGGCGCGCCGTTCGCCAAGCGGCGCAGGCACTCGGCGCGCATCGGCATGCGCGCGTCCTCGCAGATTCTCCGTTCCGCGCTGTCTGCCAGACGGTTCATGAAATGTACCAGCGCGCGGTACGTGATGTCTATTGCGTCGAAATACGCGCGCTGCCGCTCGGTAAGTATGCCGATCTCGGCGCGCCTTTCGCGGGCGCGGTCGCGCAGCCCCGAAAAGCCGTAGCGCAGCACGGCATCCCAGTCCGGCACGCTATGGTCGAAGTCCATCCAGAATGAGCCGGCGCCGGTTTCCCAAATGCCGTCCATGGCGGCGCGGACCTCGTCGGGTGCGGTTTCCCACAATTCGTCCTTCCACTTGGCGCAAAGCACCTGCAGAGGCTTTACCGTCTTGCCGCCGCTGTTGGCGTTCTGAAAACGTATGCCCTTGGGGCTGCCGCCGAAGCGAAGCCCTGCGACGTTCACGCCGAACCAGCCGCGCGGGTTGACCTCGATCGCGCCGTGTTCGAGTACGAATGCGAACGCCGTCGCCTTGACGATGCAACGCGGCTGTCCGCGCATATCGGATTCGATTTTGAGGATCTCCCTTTTGAGCGCTTCGCAGTCGGTTATGCCGCTGCCGGACTCGAAATGCTCCCGAATGTACATATTGAGAAAGGGACGATCCGTTTCATAGCGATTCCAAAGCATTTTCAGGCACCTCCTTAGATCTATATTTTGCCAGACGGTTTCAAAGTGCCGTTGGGATTGCAGTGCGAAATCCGAATATGCCCTTCGAAGCGCGAAACAAGGTTTCGAAGCACAAAGCGCGCACAGCAGAATGCTCGCGTCGTCGGACGCATCCATGTCGAAGACACCGCAGCCGACTTGAATCATCGAAAACAATGCGTATGTATCGCCGCATAAGCGGGCGTCAGCCTGACTTTACGCGCAGCACGACTTTGCCCACGTGCTCCCCGCGTTTGAGGATATCGTGTGCCGCATCCGCCTGTTCTATGGGGAGCACCTTGTATATCGTCGGCACTATCTCGCCGGATTCCAGTTTCGGCCATACGTCGCGAACGAGCATATGCAGCAAGTTAGCCTTTTCCTCGACGCTGCGCTTGCGCAGCATGCTGCCCTTGAAGGTGATGCCCTTCGTCAAAAGCGCGCGCAGCGGCACGGTCGTCGTGATGCCGTCGAGCGTGGAAATCAGCACCCATCGGCAGCCTTCATTCACGTATGGGAATACTTTGCCTATGGTCTCTCCGGCGAGGCAGTCTATCGCCACGTCGATAGGATGTCCGTTTTCGGCCTCGCGCCGCAACGCATCGACCGCGTCCTCGGAAGACGTGTCTATGACTACGTCTGCGGGCAAGTGGCGTATCCTGCGCTTTATGTCGGCGGTCAGTACGGAGGTTATTACATACGCTCCGAACGCATGCGCCATCGGTATGCCGACCGATGCCAGCCCGCTCGCTCCGGCGGGGAAGAAGAGCGTCTCGCCGGGCTTGAATTCGCCCTCGATGAACAGATTCAGGTAGCAGGTGGCATATGCTTCGGGGAGCGACGCGGCGGTCTCAAAATTCATGCCCTCGGGTATCGGCATTGCCATGTTCTCGGGCACGGCGACGTATTCGGCGTAACCGCCGCCGCCCAGCAGCGCACAGACTCTGTCGCCGACCTTCCAACGCTTCGCATTCGCGCCGACTTCGCACACAATCCCCGAAACTTCGAGCCCCATCCATTCAGGCCAGCCCTTCGGAGAGGGATACGTGCCCGCGCGCTGCAAAAGATCCGCGCGGTTTAGTGCCGTCGCATATATCTCTATTACCACTTCGTCCGCCTTTGCAGACGGTTTTTCGACGTCCGCCCAGCAGAGAGAACCGTCTTTCCTGTTGATAAGCATTGCCTTCATGTCAGTCCGTTCCTTTCATGGCAAGTCCCCGACCGCCGTCCACGATATAGGTCTGTCCGGTGATAAAGTGCGCCTCATCGCTCGCCATGAACAGCACTACGTTTCCTACGTCTTCCGCCGTACACTTTACGCCGAGGAAGTTGGTATTGACGGCGTCGTTCGTTTCGCCCGGGCGCTGTACGATGCCCGGCGCCACCGTATTCACGGTGATTTTGTATGGAGCCAGCTCCTTTGCCAGCCCGCGGCTCATGGCGATGAGCCCGCCCTTTGACGCGCCGTATTCGACGCAGCCCTTCACGCCGTTAAATGCCACGACCGACGATATACTGATGATGCGCCCGCCCGCGCCCTGCTTTATCATCTGTCGTCCCGCAGCGCGGCTCGCGTATATGCCGCCGAACATATTCACCCTGATTATGCGCTCTATGACCTCGTCACTCTGTTCGACCAAAGGCTTTGCGTCGGCACGCGCGCTGCCGCCGGCGACGTGTACCATGATGTCGAGCCGACCGAAGAGTTCGACCGCCTTGGCGACGGCAGCGTCGATGCTCGCCGACTGCGTTACATCGGCGAGGATACCCGCTGCGCTTCCGCCGCTCTCGACGACTGCGCGCACCGTATTGTCGATGGTCTCCTCGTTGATATCGCACACGGCGACTGATGCGCCTTCTTTGGCGAACATGCGTGAGACGGTTCCGCCGATATATCCGCCCGCGCCGGTAACAAACGCGACCTTACTTGCAAATCGCATACTTTCACTCCTCAATATCTATGCCGCAGGCGCGCAGCACCGTGCGCTCTACCATAAGCTCGTGGTCGTAATCGAACGGATTGGCGTGCTCGCCGCGAATCACCTTCGCGAAGTCGATAAGCTGTGCGTCGTAGCGCCCTTCGACAATCGGCACATCGATGTACTTTCGGGAGTCGGGATGCGCGTTTGTGTGTATCTCGTCGCCCTCAAACGCCTCCTGCATGGCTACGGACATGATCGTCGGCCTTTCCAAAGGCTTTATTTCGACGGTTCCGTTCGTGCCGCAGACGACGAGTTGCCGCCTGTAGTAGCCGTTCGCCTCCATGGACGTGCAGCGCACCGTGCAGCTCGCGCGCGGATATTCCAGCACCGCCAGCGCGTTGTCCACGCATCCGGATACCTCGGGAAAGCTGTTTTTGTTGAAGGAGACCACTCTTTCAGGCTCGCCCAGCATGTATACGATAAGGTCTATCAGGTGGGAGCCGAATATGTACATGTTGCCGCCCTTGAATTGCCCCAGCCAGTCGCGGTAGCTCTTCGGGTGCGTGCTGCTCATCTGGCTGTCGATTTCGAAGATGTCGCCAAGCTTGCCGCTGCGCGCCATATGCAGGCACTGCCTGATATAGGGATTATAGCGGTACATATACGCCATCTGAAATACCTTGCCGTTCGCGCGCTGCGTCTCTACCAGTTCTTTGAACATTTTGTAGTCCTCGCCGCCGGGCTTGTCCATATGGATGTGCAGGTTGCGTCCGGCGCACTTGAGCGCCGCCGCCTCTATGTCCGGCATGTCCTTTTCGACGCAAACCGCTTCCAGCCCGGGCGTATTTAACAACTCGCTCTCGCTCATGAAGCGCAGCCCCCGATACGGCGGCAGGCTTTTGCGTTTTTCGTACCAGAAGCCGTCGTCCTCCGCGACGCCGACCACGTCGAAGTATTCCGGGAAATTGCGCAGCGTCGCCATGGTCGCATCGCCATGGTTGTGGCCGATGCCAATCTGCCCTATTTTGATCGGTTTGAACATACTGCCGTCTCCTAACATTTTGTCCAGTCAAATACCGTGCCAAGCGGAAGAGAGCCATTTACGAGCCGCGCGTACACGTCCTCACAGGCTTCGGGCGATGCGATGTTGTGTATCAGCCTGCGCGCGTTTATTCGGCCGTCCCGCATCAATTCCATGAGCGCCATCTCATCGTCTTTTCGCGTCCAGTAGCCCGGACGGGAATCGCGTTCCGGCCGCGCGGCGTTGTGCGCACCGACTATCGTCACGCCGGGCTTATGCACCAGCGCGTAGAAGTCCACGGGCTCGCGATACTCGCGCGTACATCCCGTGAGTGCAATTCGCCCCTCGCGCGAAACGAGCTTCAGCGCCAGTTGCAGCGCCGATTCCGCGCCCGTCACCTCGACGATGCCGTTTGCGCCGCGCCCGCGTGTGACGGAGTTGACTTTTTCCGGAGCATCGCGGTCGTCGGGAGAAAACGCATACCGCGCGCCGAGTTCGAGCGCCAGATTGCGCCGCTCCTCGCTGTAGTCCACGGCGATTACCGGCGACACGCCGGAGGCATACATCGCCTGCACGGCAAAAAGCCCCAATAAACCCAGCCCGATTACCATGCCGCTCTCGCCCAGCTCCATGCGCAGCTTGCGCACACCCTGCAGGCCCATGCAGCCTATTTCGGTCATGCACGCGCTCAGGTCGTCCAAGCCGTCGGGGATCGGTGCGACGCGCTCGGAAGGGACGTTGTTGACGCTCTGGTGCCTGCCGTGATATACCGTGACGCGCTGACCGACTTCGTATTCGAACACGCCGCTTCCGACGGCGGTTATCACAGCCGAGGCGGAATAGCCGAGATAGCGCGGGAACCCGCTGCCGGTATTGGGCGCGCCTGTCAGGAAGGCGTATTCCGTGCCGGCGCTCAGCGCCGTATATCGCATAGCAATCCGGACTTCGCCCACTTGTGGCATGCCGACTTCGCATTCCTCGAGGCGCGCGACACAGGGCGCTACAAATGCGATTCTCTTCGCCGTCATACGCACCACCCTTTACCTTTCGATTATAGGGCGTAATCCATATGGTTACCATCTTAACATAACGGAGAATGGATGTAAACGCCGCGGCATGATTATCCCGCCTTCATCGCACGTTTTGAGACAAAAAACAGGTAAAAGCCACGAGGCATCGCATAAAACCGAATATCAACCGGCCTGTGCCAGTTCGGCGCGCCTTATGAACTCCTCCTGTTCCGCGCGGCTCAGGTTTACGAAATATACGTTCCAGCCGCACACGCGCACCTGTAGGTTTTTGTACCGATCCGGCTCCCTCTGCGCTGCGCGCAGCACGGCGGCATCGAATACATTGCCGTGAATCGCGTAGCCGCCCATCTCCATATACGAGAGAATCAGCGCGGCGAACGCCCCGAGCCCTTCCTCCCCCGCGACGGCTGTGGGATGCAGCATGATGTCAAGTACGGTGCCGGTCGGAAATTCGGTCAGGTCGAGCTTCGTGCAGGAGCGCATGAGGGAGGTCACGCCGCAACGGTCCATGCCGGAACTCGCGCCGAGGTTGCGTGAAAGAATCTGTCCCGCCTTGCGCCCGTCCGCCGTTGCGCCGGTGTGCTCGCCGTAAAAGCGGTTGAAATCGATCGTATACATGGCGACCTTGAACCTGCCGCCGCGTCCGTTTTGTATGGAGTTACCGTAGCGCGCGACCTCCTCGCACAGCTCCACGCACAGCGCGTCGGGCAGATCGCGGTCGTTGCCCCATTTGTCCTCGTCCCTCAGGGCGCGCAGCCGCAGAGCTTCGTGCCCCTCCCAGTCACTGTCGAGGATACCAATAAACTCCGGCAGGGTGTATTCATGGGTCCGGTAGACGAATTTATCGATCATGACCAGCGAATCGACAAGCGTCGCGTTGCTGTACATGTATGCGGAAGAGTTGTTGTATTTCGCGCCGCCCGCATATGCGTCCTTGCCGCTTTCCACGCATTCGCGCAGGGTTGCGGAGAAGAGCGGCGAGGGGTTCATGCGCATATAATGCTTTTCAAGCTCGATCACCGTGTCCGTGGTTTTGCGCATGAAGAACTTCATCTGCGCGAGGACGGCGTTCTTTAGGTCGTCAAAGGTATCGAAATCGGCGGGATCGCCCGTGCGGAGGCCGATTTGCCTGCCCGTGAGAGGATCGATGCCGTCGTGCAGCGCCAGCTCGAGCATTTTGGGCAGGCTGAAGCCGCCGTTGCCCGTGCAGGCGACCTCGCGCCCCAGTATGCCCGGCTCATAGCAACCGATCGGCACGTATTCACGCGCCTCGTCCTCGGTCGCGCCGACCTTCATCATCATGGGGATGGCGCACTCGTCCGAGACGAATACGAAGCTCGAATTGCCGCCGCGTATGCATTCACATACGCACCTGATAAATGCGCGCGGGGTGTTTTTCGATATGCGGATGTGGAACTTGGGATTGGCGATGTCCAGCCTGTCGTAGCTGTCCAAAATCAGATAGCTCAGCTCGTTGACCGCGCAATCGCCGCCGGGCAGCGTGCCGCCCAGATACATGGGTTCGCCGAACAGCTGATCGCCGGTCAATGCGTGGAACTTCTGAAAAAAGTTCTGCCACAATTCGGAAATCTGCGCCTTCGTGAAGCGCCCGGAGGCGATATCGTCTTCGTAGAAGCACCTGTATATGCGGTCGAGTCCACCCAGCGAACGCAACCTTTCGCCCTCTATTTCTTCCTGAAGAATGTGGAATATGTATGCAAGCTGCAGCGCCTCGTGCAGGGTTTCGGGCGCGCGCACGGTCAGATTCTTAAGCGCATCGGCACAGAAGCGCAGCCTGTCGGCATCATCGCCTTTCTCACAGGCGGCGGCGACGCGCTTGCATTCGGCGGCAAGGCGCAGACAGTATCGCATTGCGGAGCGATATACGATTTCGCAGGCGGTGTAGAAATCGTCCTGCTCGCGGGTGAGGCTCGCGGCGGACGTATGCGCGGCTTCCACGCGGGCGAGGAGACCCGGCAATCCCAGTGCCTGCACGTCGTACCAATCCGGCACGGTGTGGCCAAAGTCGTAACAGGCGGAACCGACGCCGTCCCTGTAGAGCGCGTTTCGCTCTTCCCAAAGCGCCCTCAGGTCGCCGTTTACGACCGCGGCAATCCATTTTTCGCGCACCTTTTGCAGCGCGAAGCCGTGGAGTATGTGATCCTGAAAGAAATCCTCGGGCTGTGCGGCGAGGTGGGCGTTGTCCATGACATATTCGAACAGGCGCGCCTTGATGATTTCTTTGGAGTGCCCCTCGGATTCGAGCCGCTCATCCAGCGCGAATACGGCTTGTATCAATTCCTCTTCGGGAAGACCGCTCGCTTCGTTCCAGCGCGTTTGGCGGTACTGTTCCTCGATCGCGGTGCGATTTTTATCAAAGCAGCCAAACATATGCAATGCCTCCCAACCGTTAGTCAACTATATCATATGCGCCTTCCGGCGGGCAGGCAATAGCAAAGGCGACGGCATTTATCATTTTCGACAATGGGATTTATGGCGACACCGTTGCAAAATCCGCGATAAGGAATTATAATGGTAGTATAAAGCCTTGGGGGAATGGAATATGTTGGATAGCGACAGCTTGACGGTCACGGGGATTGACATGGTGGTGCGCGTCACGACAGACAGGGCGGCGGGCAGCGTGAAGCGCTTCGGACCGCGCCGCTACCACGGTTTGGTGTGCCAGCTGGGCGGCGCATCGAAATACGTGGTGGACGGAAAGGAAGCGCTGTTGAACGAGGCGGGGAACATCCTCTATCTCGAGGAGGGTGTGCCGTACAACGTGTATGGGCTCGAACGGTCGGACTGCATCGCCGTCAACTTTCACCTGTGCGCACCTTCGGGCACTCGCGCCTTTTTGTTCAAGCCGCGCTCGTTCGGTACGCTGCGCAGCCTGTTTTTTGAGCTGCTGACCGAGTGGAACACGCCGCGCGCGGGGCATGTTGCGCGCTGTCTCTCCACGCTGTACAGGATCATGGCGCTGATGGACGAGCAGTATGTGGAGCAGCTGTTGCCCGTGGCGCGGCTCAGGGAGATACAGAAAGTCGGCGAATATATGGAAGCGCACTATGGCGATGCGGAGCTTTCCGTCGAGGAGGCCATGCGGCAGGCGAAGCTCGGCCGGACGCACCTGCGCAATCAATTTGGGCAGGTGTACGGCATGACGCCGCGGCAGTACCTGACGAATCTGCGAATCGCCCGCGCGAAGGAGCTGCTAACCGCGACGGACGATACCGTCACCGAGATCGCGCGGCGCTGCGGCTATGACAGTCTCTACAGTTTCAGCCGTTCGTTCAGCCGCGAGACGGGCTACAGCCCGACGGACTATCGAAAGGAGTATTTCTCTTAGCCGGCGAAGGAGAATCAAAGTATGTTTCACAGAAATACGTTTATCGGGAGAATAGCCACCGTAATGACGCTGTTCGCGTTGGTGCCGATGCTGTTTTTACTGGCGACGCTGCTCGATTACCGTACCTCTACCCTGAATGCGGCGACATACGGCAAGGCGCAGAGCGATGCGGAATCTTTCGCAAACGAATGTGAAAGGCTCTGCTATAAGATTGAGAACATCGCGCAGACCCTCGGCAGCGACCAAATACTCATTAAGACCAGCAAACAGTTTAGAAGAGGCGCGACGCTGGGGCAGGAGATAGACATATATACGGATTTGCGCAACGTGATATCGTTGACGCTTACGAACGACGAGGTGAAAAAACTCAAACTCTACCTTCCGCCGTCGAATCTGGTGACGCATCAAAAGGTTACCATATTCTCACTGGACGATATCGAGGAGGGTATGCTGCCCGAGGCCATGCGCGACGGGCGCATCCTGTCGGGCTGGACGCTGGGCAAGGGCGGTAATCCCGTGTATTATTATCGCTCAGTTTACAGCCGTTTGAGCGAATTCGTGCTGTCGCTGGAGATATCGGACGCTCGGCTGAAGACCGTCGTAGAGAAAATCGGGCTCGATGGCCGCTTTAGGATATACACGGGGGATAAACTGTTGTGGACCTACGGCGAGGCAAGTGCGGATGCGTACGAGCAAACGCTCAATGCCGGAAGCTGGACCGTACATGTGGCGCTGCCGCTGAGCAGGTACAGCAATGTCGGCGAGTATCCGTTCACGATGCTGCTGGTGCTGTTCGGTATTATTCTTTTGATGATACCGGCGCTTGCTTACGCCATATCAAAGCCCATATCGCGCACGATAAACCGACTGGTGGAGGTCAACCGCGCGCTGACGCGGCAGGAGTTCACCAAAACGGAGGAGGATTCGACAATCAGCGAGCTGCGCATATTGCAGCAGTCCCACAACATCATGACGGACTCGATACGTCAGTTGATTCAGAACGTATACGAGGCACAGCATGAGCGCGACCAGACCGAGATCAACAGCCTGTTCGAGCAGGTGAAGCCGCATTTTCTGTACAACACGCTGGAGGGCGGCAAGTGGCTGGCGAAGCGAGAAGGCGCGGAGAAGACGGCGCAGTTTTTGGAGACGCTGGCGGTATTTTACCGCGTGGGTCTCAGCAAGGGCGACGCTTTCATACCGCTCAGGCATGAACTGGAGCACATCACGGAATACGTAAAGCTGATGAATATGCGCTACAGCGACGCGATAGATTTGGTGATAGACGCGCCGGTAGATATGGACAATGTATATGTGCTGCGGCTGATATTGCAGCCGCTGGTCGAAAACGCCATAGAGCACGGACTGCACGGCATAGCCGAGTACGGCAGGGTGGAAATATCCGTTCGGGAACAGGACGGCAACCTGATATTTACGGTAACGGACAACGGCAGCGGGCTGACTGCGGAGGAGTGCGAGCGCATCAACGGCGGCAAAGGAGGTTACGGGCTGAGCAACGTGCAAAGGCGGCTGAGGGTGTATTACAAGGACAGGGCTTCGATGGCGATAAGCGTTCTGGACGACGGAGGCGCTTGCGTGCGCATATACACCCCTTTGTATCCCGATTGATATGTACGATATGCAACTGCCGTGGTGCTGTTTTGCAAAGAATGTGAAGAAATGAGACGGATTTCGTGCAATTATGATACACATTGCTGTTGTGCGATAGGCTGTTTTCGTGTAGACTGAACATAAGATAAAAGGGGAGATGATGGGATGGCGAGACGGTCCAAGGCGGGTACCTTGTTGCCGCGAATCAGGCAGTACTGGCAGATATATCTTTTGATACTGCCGGCTATCGCAGTGCTGCTCTTTTTCAGATATTACCCCATGTACGGCCTGCAAATCGCATTTAGAGACTACAAAATCGTAAAAGGTATACTCGGCAGCAAGTTCGTCGGCTGGAAGTGGTTTATAAAGCTGTTCAACACGCCTAAGTTCACGCAGGTGGTCGCGAATACGCTTCTGATTAACCTGCTGCATTTGACGACGAACCTGCCGCTGTCGATCGTGTTCGGGCTTCTGCTCAACGAATGCGCACACATCGGCTACAAGCGCGTGATACAGACGGTGTCCTACATGCCGCACTTTCTGTCGTGGGTCATCGTATATGCCGTGTTTAACAATATGCTCTCGACCAACGGCATTATAAACGCCCTCAACCGTCTACTGGGCGGCAAAACCGTGGTGTATCTGACGCAAAGCAGGTATTTCCGGGGCATATTGGTGATTTCGGCGCTATGGAAGAATACCGGCTGGAATACGATAGTTATTTTGGCTGCGATTACCGCCATCGATATGCAGCTGTACGAGGCGGCCGTCATGGACGGCGCGAGCAGGCTTCGGCGCGTGTGGCACATCACGCTGCCGGGCATACGCTCCACGATCGTGGTGCTATTGATCCTTCAGGTCGGCGCCATTATGGTGGATGACGTGACGCAGGTATTGCTGTTTTACAACACCGCGGTATACGACGTAGGCGACGTGCTGGGCACATATATATATCGGCAGGGCTTGGGAAAGATGGACTACAGCCTGACTTCAGCGGCGGGGCTGTTCCAGTCCGTCATCGGCATGATCCTGATACTGATTACGAACAGAATCGCGCATATGATGGGGGAGCAGGGCTTATGGTAAACAGTGCGAAAAGGATGCCCAAGGCGAAAATCGGGGCGCCGCGCGAGCGGTTCGGCGACAGGATGTTTGTCGCATTCAGCTATGTTTTCATCACGCTGTTCGGCATCATATGCCTGTATCCGTTCCTGAACATCGTTGCAAAGTCGCTCTCCAGCGACGAGGCTGTGTACGCGGGCAAGGTCATGGGCGTATGGCCGATCGGCTTCAACCTGAATGCGTACCAGTATATTCTGAACAGCCACCGCTACGTGACGACGTTCATGAACACGGTGAAGGTGACCCTGGTCGGTACGGCGCTCAATCTGGGGCTTACGGTATGCGTCGCATTCGCGGTATCGAGAGACGACATGCCGGGCAATAAGATCATCATGTTCCTGTACATATTTACGATGATGTTCTCCGGCGGCATGATTCCGACGTATTTGGTGGTCAGTCAGGCGGGTCTGCTCGACAACCACTGGGCGCTGATACTGCCCGGACTCGTGTCGGCATACAACGTAATCCTCATGCGCAACTACATACAGGGGCTGCCGAAGGAGTTGGACGATTCGGCGGCGATAGACGGGGCGTCGCAGTTCCAGCTGATGACGCGGATTATTCTTCCGCTTACGCTGCCGTCGCTGGCGACCATAGGCCTGTTTTGCGCGGTCGGTTACTGGAACACGTACTTCAACGCTTTGATATACATCGATACGCGCGATAAGACCATGCTACAGGTGTATCTGCGCGAAATGCTCACCAGCACGCAAAACGCCAATCTCGATGCGGGCATGGATGAGCTTGCAAACTTGGCGAGCAACGAGGCGGTACAGGGCGCCTGTGTCGTCGCGACGGCGCTGCCCATTATCGTGGTATATCCGTGGCTGCAAAAGTACTATGTAAAGGGAATGACTATCGGCGCGGTGAAGGGCTGAGGCATATGTATGCGCAAGCGCCGCTTTGCGGGAAGAAGCGTTTGTCGCGTATGTGCGATATAAGTGAATGGAGGTTTGCATGCATGAAGCGCTTTTTAAGCATTGTTCTGGCCGTGGTTATGCTGTTGGCGATCGCTGCAATGCCCTCTCTCGCTGAAGAGAAGGTAAAGCTGAAGGTCGTCGTAAGCTCCAACATCCAGTCCTTCTTCGAGGGCGAGGATGAGAACAACAACTACATTATCCGCTACCTCGAGGACCGCACGGGCTATGATCTCGAGTGGTACATTCTGCCCACCGAGAACGGCGAAGCGAAGCTGAACGCGATGATGGCTTCTTCCGACGAAGTGCCGGATATCCTGATGATCGGCAGCGGCAGCCGCGACAAGTTCCTGCAGTACGCGGCGGATGAGATGATTCTCCCGCTGAATGACTACATCCCCAATCCCGACGACTACTTCCGGTATGATACGGTCGGTGCGAACAAGCTGGGCATACTGGACGGCAACTACTACGCCGTATCCACTCCCGGAAACCAGTCCGCGACCACGTTCCTGTGGTGGTACAACGACGCCGCGGTCAAGGAAACCGGCATCGAAATCGAAGGCAGCGAGATGACGCTCGAAGACTTCGACAAGGTGCTGCACACCCTCAAGGAAGCCTATCCCGACAAGGTCATCATGGGCTGTGCGAGCGACGGCACGAACTCTCCGTGGGTCAACGGCCTTCAGGAGATTTACGGCGCGTTCGGCATCGCCAACAATTTCCGCGTCAAGGAAGACGGTACGCTGGAATACGCGCTGGCCACGGAAGACATGAAGGAATGCCTCGTATACCTGAATAAGCTCTATGCGGACGGCATACTCGACCCCGAATTCCTGGTGACCACAAAGGAAACCCTGCTGCCCAAGCTGATGGAGAACAGCTGCGTATCCTTCATGGGCGCGTGGTACGACTACACCGGCACATACAGGAGGAATATCGAGACCGTAGACGAACAGGGCAAGCGCACGACCAGCAACTGGAAGTACGTCAACATCATCGACGGCGGCAGAGCCACCAAGGGGCAGACCAAGAGCGCGCTCAATCAGTGGTATATGTGCGTGTCCTATGCCTGCGAGCATCCGCAGGAAGCGGTCAACCTCCTCGAGGTGTTCCTCGATCCCGAGTACTATGACATCTGCTTCTTCGGCAAGGAAGGCGAGGACTACTACTACGACGAAAACGGCGTCCGCTGGCGCAATCAGGACAGCCAGATCGGCGCGGGCTTCTCCTTCTCCGGCACGCAGTGGTACGTGTACTATTACTTCACCGAGTCTAAGGATCAGCGTATCGACCGCCTGGGTACAGGCACCCCCTACTACGATTTCGAGTACGTGATGGATGCGTGGTACGCTCCCAAAGAGGTCGAGGATCCCCTTGCCGCCATGCCTGTCATTGAGGAATATCAAGACTGCAAGGCCGACATGGACGACGTAGCGGCGAGCTACTTCATCAAGTTCATCATGGGCGAGTATTCCTTCGATCAGTGGGATGCCTACCTGAATGAGCTGGAAGCGGTCGGCCTGACCAGCGTGGTAGACGCGCTAAACGCCTGGTACACCACCCTGTAATCGCTTTTCTTCTCCGGCCGCAGCACCCGCATGTTGCGGCCGGTCTTCATAATCTACCCAAACACGAAAGGGATAGTAGCGATGGAATGCGTATTCCCGGGCGTGCGCATTGGGAGGGAGGCAAAAGGTTGCGTATGATACGTCTTTTGATCGTTGAAGATGACAGCATGATCCGCGAAGGGCTTGTCGATTGCTTTCCGTGGCGTGAACACGGCGTGGATGCGGTGAAGGGCATGGACAACGGCGCGCTGGCGCTGGAGGAGATCCGCAAAAGTGGCGCCGAAATACTGCTCACCGATATCGTGCTGCCGGGAATGACGGGAATAGAACTTGCCAATACGCTGCGCGACGAGGGCTGGGACGGGCAGATAATCATGATGAGCGCGTATCAGGACGTGGAGTATCTGCGCGGCGCATTGAGGAGTCAGTCGGTGGATTTTCTGTTCAAGCCGATGAAGACGGAAGAATTGATATTTGCGGTGGACCAGGCGGTGCACCGTGCCGAAAAAGCGTCGCGGCTGTCCGCGTATGACGAACAGATTTGGCGCGAGCCTTTGCGCAAGGCGCTCGAAACGCCGAACGCGGCGGAGTTTACGCGGGTGCTGGGCGGAGCACTCACCGGCCTTCAGCCGGACAAGCCGCCGTTTGAGACACTGCGCGCGCGAATGATATCGCTGTGCGACTACATCGAAGATGAAATCTGCCTCGAGGATGCGGAGCTTCACATTGAGGAGCTCAAAACATCGCTGCTGAAGGCGCGGGAGCCCGATGCGGCGCTGAAAATGTGGAATGAAGGGCGCAAAGCGCTGACGGATATGCTTGCCGAACGGGAAAACGACTGGAAATTTGCCCGCAAGATGACATCGATCATCATGGAGAATATTGCAAACATCGATTCGCAGACTTTGGCAAACAGGATGTATGGCTCAAGGGCTAACTTTTATCGTCGGTTCGATAAGGCGTACCGCTCGACGTTGAGTAGCCGCATACTCAAGCTTAGGATGCGCGCCGCCTGCGAACTGCTCGAGAAAGGCGACCTGCGCGTGTATGAGATCGCAGAGTGCGTGGGATATTCGGACGTGGACCACTTTACGGGTGTATTCAAGAAATACACGGGATTTCTGCCGAGCAACTATGTGAACGAGAAGAACCGCAACAAATAATATCGGTGTCGAAAATGATAAACTCGCGCTTCGGTGCTATTGATATTCGGATGAAAAGGCTATAGACTGTATATAAACGAACAGGTATGGAGGATGCGCCATGAAAGCTACATGGACTGCGGACAGGGAGTATATAGAGCAAAAATACCGCGAAATGCGCTTTGACCCCGCGACCGGGCTGGACAATGAAGCCATTCGCGAAGGGCTGCGGCGCATACTCAAAGAGACCAAAGGCGAGCAGCACGCGCGTATAAAGGCGAAGGGCTTTGCCTACGTGCTCGGCAATGCGCGGATAGACATAAGCGAACACGACTGGTTTGTGGGGCTGTCCGAATGGAGCAAGAAGTCCATGGACGGGGAGTTTTGCTCGAAGTGGTACGCCGAGGTACGCGAGATTTGCGCACCGCTTCTGAGCGAGCTGGACATACTGCATAATCGGGCCAAGAGCCATCTCCTATATCTGGACTACTGCCACAGCGTGCCGGACTGGAAGGCGGTATTGCGCCTCGGCTTTCCGGGTTTGCGCGAGCGCGCGAGAGGCTACAGAAAGCGCCGCGAAGGCTCCCAAGGCGAAGCGAAGCAAATGCTCTACGCCGGAAGCGAAGCGGACAAGAATGCCTACGCGGTCGGCGGAGGGCTTACGGAACGGCAGGCGGCATATTTTGACGCGATAGAGACGGAGTATTCCGCCATACTCGATTTTCTGGCGCGTGCGCGAGATTACGCGAGCTCCAAGGGCAACCCCAAGTGCGACCGCATCGCCGAATGTCTCGAGCAGCTGCGCACAGGCGCGCCGCGCGACATATACGAGTGCCTGCAGACGATATGGCTGTATTTCCTGCTGTCGGAATACGTCGACTGCCTGCAGGTGCGTTCGTTCGGCAACCTCGACGTGATGCTATATCCGTATTACAAAAACGATATAGAGTCCGGGCGTTATACCGATGAGGACATACGCGATTTTTTCGCCGCGTTTCTCATGCAGGCGAGCGCAATGGACTACTATTTCGGTCATCCGTTTTACTTGGGCGGAACAAATGCGGATGGGACGAGCGCGGTGAACGACCTATCCTACCTGATACTTGACGTATACGACAAACTGGGCATATTCGACCCGAAGGTGCAGGTAAAGCTTAACCGCAACACGCCGCGCAGGTTTGTGTACAGGCTGTTGGAGATGATACGCGGCGGACACTCCAGCTTCAACTTCGTGTGTGAACCGGCCATTCGCCGCACGATGCTTTCATACGGCTATACGGAGGAGGAAGCCCGCACCTGCGATATAAAGGGCTGCTACGAGTTCGCCGCGGCGGGCGACGAGGTCGGTACCGCAAATGTACACGTCAACTTCCCGAAGGCGATCGAGTTGGCGCTGCATGACGGCTGGGACTTCTTCAACGGCTTTCAATCCGGACCCCACACGGGGCGCGCGGAGGATATGGCGACGTTTGAACAGTTCTACGAGGCGTTCATGGCGCAGGCGTTCGAGATATACGAGCGTGGCTTTGGCATAATTAACGCGTACGAGAGCCACACGGGGGAGATCAACCCCGCGCCGATGTTTTCGGCGACGATACAGACCAGTCTCGAACGCGCGTTTGATGCGTATTCGGGCGGTGCGAAATACAACACGGCGGATGTGCTGCTCTGCAGCGTAGCCACCGCCGCAGACAGCCTGGCGATGGTCAAGAAATACGTATATGAAAAGCGGGAGCTGACGCTGGTCGAGCTGCGCGACCTGTTGGATAAAAACTGGGAGGGCGGGGAGATACTGAGGCGGCGCATTCTCAATGACCGCGACAAGTGGGGTAACAACCGCGACCTGCCAGACAGCCTGATGAAGGATTTTACCGAGGCAGTGGCAAAGCGCAACAACTGCCGACGGAACGCGCGCGGCGGGTTCTGCGCTACGAGTCTGCACAATGCCAAGCAGTTTCTCGAGATGGGCTGGAAGACGGCGGCGACGCCCGACGGACGCTTTTCGGGCGAGGAGTGCTCCAAAAACGCTTCACCGGTGCAGGGCATGAACTGTGAAGGCGCTACGGCGCTCCTCAATTCCATCGCCAAGCTCGATAGCCGACTGTTCAAGGCGGATTTCCCGATAGACGTGGCGCTGTCGCCGAGCGCGGTGCAGGGGCAGGAAGGGCTGGATGCCATGTACGCGCTGCTGACGGCGTATTTGGAAAACTATGGGCACGCGATCCACTTCAATGTATTCTCTCCGGACGTACTTCGCGCGGCGCAGAGCGATCCCGAAAAATACAAGGACCTGCAAATTCGCGTTTGCGGCTGGAACGTACTCTGGAACAGCATGACGAAGGATGAGCAAGAATTTTATATCAGGCAGGCAGAGGCGGCGCAGTAAGGAGAGGATGGGAGTGCCCAATACAGCTCTTTTGATGGATGTAAAGAAGTTTGCCGTGCACGACGGACCGGGCGTGCGCACGACGCTGTTTCTGAAGGGCTGCCCGATGAAGTGCATATGGTGCCACAATCCGGAGGGCATTATCGCCAAGGCGGAGATGGCGTATTACCGGCATAAGTGCATCGGCTGCGGCGAGTGTATAGGCGTATGTCCCAACGGCGCACACTCCTTTGAGGGCGGAGAACATCGCTTTTTCCGCGAAAGGTGTACCGCCTGCGGCGCCTGCGAGACGGCGTGTCTCGGCGAAGCGATGAAGCGCTTCGGGCGTACAATAGACGTGGACGAGGCCGTGCGCATAGTGTTAGAGGACAGGACATTCTACACCACGTCGAACGGGGGCGTGACCGTTTCTGGCGGCGAACCGCTGCTCTATGCCGACTTCGTGATGGAGCTCTTCGGGAGGATGCGCGAGGAGGGCATTCACACGGCGGTGGACACCTGCGGCTGTGTGGGCTGGGAGGAATTTGAGAAGGTATTGCCCGTCACGGATATTTTCTTATATGACGTAAAGCACATCGATTCGGAAAAGCACAGGGAGTTGACGGGACGGGGCAACGAACGGATACTCGACAACCTGAAGAAGCTGTCCGATACGGGAACGCGCATCGAGATACGCATGCCGCTTGTGCCTGAGCACAACGCGGACGACGAGACCGTCGGCAGGATCGGCGATTTTCTCGGAACGCTGAACATCGAGCGCATGAAGGTATTGCCATATCATTCGCTGGCGCGCTCGAAATACGCCGCGCTCGGGAAAACGGACACGATGCCTGATGTCGAGCCGCCCACGGACGATATGTTGCGGCGCGCGGTGGAGATTTTACGCGCGCGCGGCGTGAACGCCGTATCGGGGAGGGATTAGCTACGCCGGATATCGACTCGGTGCTGCTTATAGGGCAGTCCAACATGTGCGGACGCGGGGCGATAGGCTCCGTGCCGCCGATCGACCCGAGGGATAAAATGTACATGCTGCGCAACGGACTGTGGCAGCCGATGAGCGAGCCGATCAATCCGGACAGGCGCATTTTCGTCGAAAGGGATACGGACTTCAGAAGCGGCGTGTCATTGGCGGCGAGCTTTGCCGAGTGCTACGCAGACAATTTCGACAGGAAGATAGGGCTGATCCCCTGCGCCGACGGCGGGACGAGGCTGGCGCAGTGGCAGCCCGATGCAATTCTGTTCGACCATGCGGTGATGATGACGAAGCTGGCGCTTCGCACGTCGAAGCTGCGCGGCGTACTCTGGCATCAGGGCGAGAGCGACGCGGCAGATATGGACACGGTCAAAACATACGAGGCGCGATTCTTTACCATGTACGATGCCCTGACGGACGCCCTGGGCGTTCGGGTGCCGTTCATACTCGGCGAGATCACGGAACTGCTGCCCCAAAGGTGGCCGTATGCGGGCGAACTGAACGATGTACTGCGCGACATCGCCTCAAAGAGGGACGATTTGGGCATCGTCAGCGCGGCGGGTCTGACGATAGGGCCGGACGGCATCCATTTCAGCGGCGCGTCCTATCGCGAGTTCGGGCGCAGATATTTCGCGGAGTACGAGAGGGTGCGCAGGCGGATGGAAGCGACCGAATGAAGGACATATTCCCGAAAGAGAGCTCGATTCGTTGCGGGGCGCACGGTTTGTATGTATCGGAACCGTTGAAAAGCAAGACCGGCGTATACGCGCCGAACGGCAACCGCCGCTTTTGCGGTATGCGCCGAGGCGCCTGTACGAACGGAATATGCGGAAAAGGAGGTAGCGACATGAGAATCATTACCGCGGAAGATCGGAATTATCTGGAAAACAAATACCATCGCACGGACGAGCCCTTTGATGCGTACAACCGCATGGCGTATCACGGCTACGAGTACGACCCGTCGACGGGCATGACGGACGAAGAGATGCGCGTGGGGCTCGAAGATCTGTCGAAGCGGCTGGAGGGCCTGCCGCATCCGGTACAGAAGGCGCGCATGTTCGAGTATGTGCTGGACAATACGCGCATAGACGTGAACGAGCACGACTATTTCGTCGGCATATATACATGGAACAGGCCGATTTCCAAATTTACGCTGCACAAATGGCACGATGAGACGCTCGAAAAGCATTGCGGGGACGATATAGCGCATCTGAAGCTCGCAGCGGACGCGGGAATGCACTACGGGGGAGGCAAGAGCGCCGGGTACAGCCCGCTGGACTTCGACCATACCGTGCCGGACTGGGATTCGCTGATGGCGCTGGGCTTCCCCGGCATATTGAAGCGCATAGAGGAAAGCCGTAAAAGGCACGCTGACGCCGGGACGTTCACGGAGGGGCAGGAGGCTTTCTACTGGGGCGTGAAAATCGAATACGAGGCGATACTCCGCCTGCTCGACCGCCTCTACGATTACGCATGCAGCAAGACGTTTGAAAAAGCGCCGAAAATCGCCGAATGTCTGAAGAACCTGCGCGACGGCGCGCCGAAGAGCGCATACGACGCCATGCAAATGATATATCTGTACTTTATGCTCAGCGAGAGCGTGGAGCATTATCAGGTGCGCTCACTCGGGCATGGGCTCGACGCGACGCTTTTGCCGTTTTTCAGAAACGATATATCGGAAGGGCGCTTCACGCGGGACGATATAGCCGAGCTACTGAGCTATTTTCTGATGCAGTGGTCCGCAATCGGCAACTACTGGGGGCAGCCTTTTTACCTCGGCGGCACGAATCTCGACGGCACCACGCGCGTGAACGAGCTGTCGCGGTTGATCTTAGAGGTGTATGACAAACTGGGCATATACAATCCGAAGATTCAGATAAAGGTCGGCCGTTCCACGCCGAAGGACTTTATCATGCAGGCGCTGGAGATGATACGCGGCGGCAATAGCTCAATTGTGTTCTGCAGCGAAGACCACATCGTTCGGGCGATGATGTCGCGCGGGGCGACATATGAGGAAGCGCTCGATGCGGTGATCAGCGGCTGCTACGAGTATAAGTTTAAGGCGGGGTCGGTGAACATCAGTTCGGTCTACCCGAATCCGCTCAAGCCGATTTCGCTGGTATTTGACGACGGCTTTGACCGTTTCAGCGGCAAGCAGATAGGCCCGAAGACTGGCGACGTATGCAAATTCACCGATTTCGGGCAGTTTTACCGCGCGTACATTACCCAACTGACGACGCAGATAAAAATTATCTTGGATGCGACCAACAATATCGAGGCGCACAACGCGGGCATAAATCCGTCGCTGATGTTTTCGGGAACGCTGCCCGATTGCGTGGCGACGCTTACGGACGCGCTGGAGGGCGGCGTACGCAACGAATCCGAGATTATATTCGGCGGCATAGGCACGGCGGTCGATGCGTTGATGGCGGTGTACGAATTGGTGTTTGAGAATCGCGTTACCACATTGGCGGAGCTGAAGGACGCTTTGGAGAAGAACTGGGAGGGCTACGAGCTGCTGCACCGCAAAGCGCTGTCCTGCAAGCATAAGTACGGAAACGGCGATTACATGGCAGATCAGTATGCGCGCGCCATTATGCGCCATGTGTGCGCGGGCGACGTCGCCGGGCGGAAGAATGCGCACGGCGGTTTTACGACCATAGACGGTCACTCTGCGCGAGCGTTCCTGATACACGGCAGCCGCACACTCGCGACGCCCGACGGGCGCAAGGCGGGGGAGGAGATGTCAAAAAACGTCTCACCTACGCCGGGTCAGGACAGAAGCGGCATCACCGCGCTGATTCGATCCGCGAACACGCTGGACAGCGACTTGTTCAACAGCGGCATGTGTCTTGACGCCATGCTGCACCCCTCGGCGGTGCAGGGGGCGGAGGGACTCGAAGCGCTATACGGCGTGCTGATGGGATACGTGCGCGGAGGAGGCGGTTCCATACACTTCAACATTTTCAATCCCGAAATACTGAGGGACGCACAGGAGCATCCCGAAAACTACAAAAACCTGCAGGTGCGCGTATGCGGCTGGAATCAGCTGTGGAACAACATGGATAAGGTCGAACAGGACGCATATATTTTGCGCGCGGAGAATATTTAAGGGACAGCCGATTCAAGGCATACAAACGCCACATCGACGGTTATTCCGCGGCAGGATGCCAGACACGAAAGCGCCACCGCCGAAAGCGGCGGTGGCAGCATCGATGCAAATCGATATGAAAGGGAGGAAACGGCATCCGAGGTATGGGTAATGACGGGTGCTGCCCATGGACGGAAGAAACTTGGGTTTTACTGCTGAAACCATTCGTGTTCGCAGTTTTTACAGTACCTGTTCGGGTCGCAATAGCCGATGACGCAGCCGCCCAAGCGCAGTTCGCCGGCCTCGGCTCTTTCGAGCGCCTCCTCCGTCGGATATCCGTAGACGATCTCGATCACATTCTCGGAACCGCATTGAGGGCAACGAACCTCAATCGGTTCCGTCGCCTTGGTCGCCCCTTGGAGGAACCCTGAGAGTACTCTGCCGCCTAAGCAGGTTGACGGACAGAGGGGAGATGCGGTTGTCGCGGCAAGCAGGAGAAAGAGCACGATTTCACGAAGGATACTCATCAATAACGCCTCCTTATATCCCTTAGGATGTTTTTACGGTCTCCGTGTGGATTCATTCTTCGATATAGCCCGTGATCGGCAGGGCATATCGCTCGTAATCCGCATCTTCGACGATCCAAAGGTCCTGATTGTCGAAGCTTGCGCGATTTTGATCGTACATCTCATAAAATCCGTTATAGGCTCGATAGATCTCTCCGGTGCGCGCATCATACACTCGGTCATATCCCATCACGGCGTCGCTTCGCTTTTGAGAAATGGCGTCATAGCGTATTTGGCGTGCGTGCCATGCGACATTGTAGGAATCGCTCGCATCCGACAGCGTTCTTCCGATCTGGAGGAGGATTTCCGTCTCCGCCGCGGTCTGATCGATCGATGCTTGGATATAGGATTCGGATAGCCTAAAGCTTGCCAGAGATTCCCTCAGTACATCTTGGATCTCTTCAAACTCATCTGCCGGCGCCATGATGCCAATCACGTTGTAAGCATACATCGGCGCCATATCGATGCCGTTTACGAAATAATATCCCGTGTCGATGAGCACCGCAGAGAAAAGACCTTCGCTCGGCAATCCGTTGCATGCCGTAAATTGCGCCCGTACAACCGCCTCGTCATATGCGTAGGGGCTGAGCATTGAATATGTTTCGTATCGCTCGACGACGGAGATATCCTCCATCATCGGGAATTGATGCGGATTCCCGAATCTGTTCGCATAGGGCGTGATCGCGTCGAATTGACAAAAGAACACGTCGATCGTACTTGGTTCCAAAACAGGTGCTTCGGAAAAGAGCCCCGGGTTCGTTGCACCCATCGCATCCATATGCGCATAGATTTCGCGGGCGGCGTAACTCTTGATAAACGGCTCAAGCTTTCCGTAATAGAAGATTTGCCTCGCGGGGTTCGCCGGATCGTAAGCCCGAAACCCGAACCGTATGTAAGCGCCCGTCGTTTCCATCACCCAACCTTCGGGGAGGCTGATTGTGAAGAAACCGCCGGAAAGCTCTTCGAGTTCGAGGCTCGACACAGGTGCGGGCAGGATGTGGATGGTTGATTCCGCCTGTGCCAAAGTCGTCATACACAGAATGCAAACGAACAAGAAAAGACAAATGCATTTGGTAAATGCGGTCCGCATAGCTCCACCTCCTCGGTTTCAGTACCTATTGGACGCGAATGCTATGAGAATTGTTGCTGCGAATCGGCCTCATTCGTTTACGCTTCCGCCCTTGGTGTACGATTTCGTTTAGCCGTTATATCCGGGGGTACGCCGTATTCCGCCGCTGTGGATATAGAACAAAGGTATAGCAAAAACCGACATATCCCCGTTCTTCGGAATGTCGGTTGGTTGCCCTATGCTCGGCATTGCCTTTTTCGCGATATACGTGCCTATAACTCGTTTTTTCCCGATCGGTCGGCAGCCATGTGCCTGTCTCCTCGGCGCAAAAGCATCATCCGCACAAACGGGAATTACATCCCTTTTCTCAAGGTGTCGCCACTTTCTTTGTAATTTTCCGCCGGCTTCTCCCGCAAAAGAGGATAAGGGCGGGAATCAAAAGATAGGGCGATGTCCAAACGGCGAACGCCCCAAATAAACGCTCACCGTTACCGGAGGAATCGCGAACCCGATCGCTGCCAAAACCCCCGCTCTAATGATAAAGGATGGAGATCTGTATACGACAAACGCGATGATACACATGGCGGCGCTGATGATGAGAAAGATATCCATGACAAGGAGCCTATGTATAGGCATTCGCGGGAAAGCGGTCTGATGTATTCTATCGCCCCAAGCCACGCTCCCCGCAGATACGACTGCACCCAAAGCGAAATGCCGGGCGCAGGCATACCCCTAAAATCAAGCCTTTGACGGCACCTCTGTTTTTCCCCATTCGATGTCATCCGGCCCTTGCTCCCGAAAGCTATAGCCCTTCATACTCCACGCACACAGGGGTGCGCGTCTTCGCGGACTGCATGATCGCGAGAATGCCCATTACGCCGTATGCGGCTTCCTTTATCGTAACGGGGAATTCTTTCCCGCTGATCAGGCAATCGACAAACGCGCGGATGCTTTCAAACGCAAAGCCCTTCGGCTGGCCGAAGATGTTGTTTTGCACGATCACATCCGGAACGGTGACCTGCGTATCCGTGTATTTCTGGATCATGTTGTGGTTCGAGGCATCGATTGCGATCATGCCCTTGTCTCCTAACAGGTTGAACTTGATGTCGTTCACGCACGGGTTCGCGTTGGGCGTCACCCAGCCGTTTTCCATCTGCGCAACGGCGCCGTTCTCAAATTCGATGGTGGACAGGTATTCGTCGATCGTATCCACGCCCTCCCTCTTCAGAATGCCGTTCGTGCTGACGGCGTACACGCGCTTCGGCCTTGAATTAAACATCCACATCAAGGTGTCCAAGCTGTGGCTGCCGAGGAACCACAAAACGGAGGATTTCGCCGCCCACGGCAGCATGTCCGTCGCGACCCAGCGGCAATCATTCAGGCGAAAATACGCGCTGTATACCCTGCCGAGATCCCCGCTCTGAACGGCCTGATAGGCGGCGTGGAACGGGGGATTCCATCGGTTGTGCAGGTCCACCATGGCGCGCACGCCGTTGCGATCTACGGCTTCGAGAATCCGCAGCGCGTCTTCCCTCGTCGTCGCGAGCGGCTTTTCGATCAGGATGTGCTTTTTGGCATTGGCTGCCGCTACCGCGATGTCCGCGTGCGCGAAATCGGGCGTCACGATGGCGACGGCGTCGCAATCGCTTTCTGCGAACATTTCGTTGTAGTCCGTGTAGACGAACGGGATCTCTTCTTCTTGCGCAACCTTCTCCGCCCGATCCCGATTCGTATCGCAGATCGCGACGATTTCCGCAAACGGATGCGCTTTATAAATCTTGGCGTGGTTTGCGCCCCAAGTACCTGCGCCTACGATCGCCATTTTTATGACTTTCACGGATGCATTCCTCCTCGTTTCTCAATTCTACGTGCCATTTTGGCTCGATAAACTATCTCGCAGGAAACCAACTGCTTATTTCGCGCGCGATCAGAGCGTGTCCGATGGGTGAAGGGTGATTCACGTGGCTGAGCAAATCCGACAGATCGCCGCCGCTGTCGATATACCGTTCAAACGCCGAAAAACTGTCCGCCAATGCTACGCCGTATTCGCCCGCAAGCCGTCGCACCTGTTGTGCGTGTTTATCAAGCTCTTTCCAGGCCAAATCCTTAGCGAACCACGTATGATCCCAACTTGGCGTCATCAGTATCACCTTGATGCCCACATTGCATGCCGTTTCGATCATATTCCGCCATGCGGCTTCCGCCTTCTCAAGGCCGATAGCCCTGTCGTTCAGGCTGTAGTCGATAGTTACGAGTTTCGGCTTATGCGGCAGTACATCCGATAAAAACCTCTTCGCACCGCAATCCGCGTTTTCTCCCCCTATCGCGGTGACGATCCAGTTCATCACCGCAAAGGGGAAGCGCTGTTTCAGCGTTTTGTGTGCCAAATGCGGATAGGCATTGAAGGTATCCACAACGGGCGTACAGGCATAGCCGGACGGCACGCTGTGGCCGTGGCACACGATGTTGACCGTTTCGTTCTTCGGCCACGGCATGGATAAGGCGTCGCAAAGCTCCGCCAGATAGATTTGCTTATCCGCAATGCGCACACACATTCCCTCCTCGTATTCCGAATGCTCGGAAGGGTTAGGGTACTTTAGAACGGAGTTTGGTCGGGGTCGCTCGCGTAACCGACGCAACCCTTGAGGTCCGCGATTAACTGTACGTCCTCCGCCGACAAGTCAAAATCAAACACCTTGAGGTTTTCCCGAATACGGGAGGGGGTGACGGACTTCGGCAGCGGCAGGTAGCCGCGTTGCAGGCTCCAGCGGATGCTGACCTGGGCGATGCTGCGCTGGTACTTCGCCGCAAGCTGCTGCATTTCCGGCACTTCGAAGATGCGGCCGATGCCGAGTGGGCTGTACGCTTCGAGAATCATGCCGTGCTCCCGGCAGTAGTCGACGGTTTCGTCCTGCGTATCTCCGGGGCAGAGCCGAATCTGGTTGACCATCGGAGCGACCTTTGCCGTTTTTAGCAGCGCTTCGATGTGATGCGGGCGGAAATTGCTTATGCCGATGGAGCGGATTTTTCCCGCTTCGTAGAGTTCTTCCATCGCCTTCCAGCTTTCCGCGTTGGCCTCCTGCCAATGATCCCTGAAGGCGATGGGGTTGGGCCAGTGAATCAGGAAAAGGTCGAGATAGTCCAAACCGAGCCTGTTCATGGACTCCTCAAAGGATTGCATGGCGAGAGTATAGCTGTGCTTGTTGTTCGCGAGTTTGGTTGTAACGAACAGGTCTTCTCTCCGAACGCCGCTTTGCCTGATGGCCTTGCCGACGCTCTCTTCGTTCCCATACGCCTGTGCCGTGTCGATGTGCCGATATCCCGCTTCGATGGCGCTGAGAACAGAGTTGACAGCTACATCTCCGTCGGGGGTCTGCCAGGTGCCAAAGCCTATGCAGGGGATGCCAACCCCGTTGGCAAGCCGGTACGTGTCCGTCGGGTATTTCATGGATAGTTCTCCTTTCTGTCGCTTGTGCCTTTCCGAAGGAAGCGTTGGGTTCCTCTTCTGCCCGAAATCTTCTTGCAAAAGATATCGCACTGACAAAAGAGCGATCCATTCCCATAATACTATATTATCCTAAACAATGTGCCTTGTCAATGGTTTGGAAAATATTACGTGCGCTTTATGTATGAATTAAGGATAGGAAAGCCATTTCAAGATGGCCCTGATCGTCTGCGCAACGCCGTCGCCGACGTGCAACAGATAACGTATTTGCATATTCTTTGAGCCTGTCAAAAAAGTCTGTAAATAGGAGAGGGGCAAGGGTTCTGTGATAATAAAACATAGGATGCTGTTATCATGGCGAAGCGGAACATCACAACAGAAGAAGGTTCTGCAGGTTCGAGGATGTACAGACGATAATCTATACCACCAACGCCATAGAGAGCCTGCATGCGCTGAAGGCGCTCTGTCTGTCCACGCTTGAAGCCAAAGAAGGGACTTAACAGAAAGAATCCCACACTGCCGAAGTTTTTATGCCGGGCTAAATGCTACCCTTCCTTTGCCCGACCAAAGGCAATTCCTCTTTGCTCTGCCGCTGCGTTTACTTTGGCAATCGACCCAATCCAATTTAACGTGCACGTTCATGACTCTTTATCTACGTTAATTTCCTTCCATCGGTCGTTGGCAAGAAACGCGTCGAGCATCCATTGCTTTTTAATATCGGGCACTCCGATGGCCTCACCGTCACCATAATCCGAAAGTATGAAACCGCCTCTGTCCGTGCCCCAGCAATTGATGAGCAGCGCTGCTTCTTCCTCGATGTCTTTCTTTCCTTTGAAAGGCAGTGTATGCTGAATGTCACACAGGGACACAAAGCAGATGCGTCCGGCATACAGCCTGCCTATTTCCTCTATGCCCAATGTACGCGGTTGCTGCAGGTTGATTGCATCCAGGCCGATTGATATAAGCGGCTCGATAAATCGGTTTACCTTGCCGCAGGAGTGCAGCGTGACATCCCAGCCCGCCTTATGGCAGGCAGCGAAAAGAATCTTGTAGCGAGGGAGAAAGAATTCGTTGAAGAGTGTGGGAGAAATGAATGTATTCAGCTCTGTGCCCCAGTCGTCAGAAAAGCCTATGCCGTCAATCATGCCCGGGAAGCGGGAGGCAATATTCTCAATGATGCGCACGTCAAATTCCACGATGCGATCGGCCAGCATCTCTATCTTTTCTCGTTCCAGGTACAAATCCTCCAGGGTGTTCTGGAAACCGCGCAGGGCATGCATGCGCTCAAACAGCACCATAAATATACCGGTTTCCATGTACTTGTCTTCTTTGCCGTCAAAACGGCGCTCCATTCCGTCAAAGAAGGCCTCGTTGTCCGGATCAGGCCATCGATAACCGTCGAGTTTGCTCCAGTCATCCAACGGGTGGGCGACCACCTGCCCCATATTTTTGACATCCGTCCGCCCCCATGTACAGCCCCACTCGTCCAGTGTACGTTTGAGGCGTCTGTCACCGGTGCCGGTTTGGTTCCAGCCTGCGTCACCATAGTCGGTCATGCCCAGGGCAGGGAAATTGAGAGGCATCCGTTCCGGTCTGCCGAAATGAATGGCGGCTTTGACGATCTCTTTGCTTGTCATGAATATACCTCCGGTTTTATTCTCTGATGGCACCAAGGGTGACGCCTGAGACAAAGTGCCTCTGCACAAATCCTGTCGCTTGATTGCCGAACCCCGACGTTTTACCGACAAATACGGCTTGCGAAATAACCTGACAGATGCACTCGGATCGGATTGTGGTCCTATCGTTGCTAGCCACACTATTTCGTGGCATTCATCGTCGCCAGATACAACAACTAAAGAAGGCTGGTAGCCCGTCCGGCGAACCGATATTGCCATTGTCAGCGTGTGCAGGTATCGCTGAAGCTTCGGGCGGTATCCGTGGTACATGCCATCATTCGGATCTCTTCGGGAAATCTATATGCGTGCAGAGGTTCTGCAAGTTCTTCTTGATAAAAAACACGTACGCGAATGGCCGTCGAAATCAGAAGTGGCGGATGGTCTCCATGACGATTGCTTCCCAGTCTGTCAGATTCTGCGGGTTGTAATTCACGCTGGATATATCCTTGAGCACAAACTCGCAAGAGGTTCCATTCTCGCGGCAGGCTTCAAGTGTCTCGAGAATGTCCTTGCGCAGCAAATCTCTGTCAAGTGCAGGTACGGCAACGGCAGCGGGATTAGGCTTTCGGGAGAGCACGAGCTCTTTTCCCATCTGTTCAGCGCAACTGTGTACATCTGCCCATGGCGTTATGGACAGCTTGCGCAGGTTCGGCAATTTCTTCACGACTTCAATCTTCTTGTCAAGCGGCTCACAGCAGCCGTAATAGATGAGCCCGAAACCGTCGAAATACTCTTTGGCATATTCGATCTCGAATTCGTCTGTCATGGCGGGAGAGACGGAAGCAAAGCACTGCGCCATGCCTCGCCCCCAGCAATTCTTGCGAGTTACGTGTCCGGCTTCGATTTCACCGGGCAGATCGTCTACAAGACCGGCTGTGCAGTGAAGGTAGGGAGAATGGCTTTCCATGACATTCAGCGCCTCTAAGCGATTTGTAACGTCCTTTCGAATATTTACGACTTTTCGCATGAGCGCATGTAGCAGCTCCGGATTGTCGTACAAGTCGCAGTAGATAGGTTCCACGCCTCGCCACATTGCGATATTATCCCACGGACAGTAGTAAGTGGCATATTGTGTGCCGACTATGCGAATGGGGAGAATGTCGCCGAATATATCTTCCAAAATTGCCTTGCGCAGCTGCGTCGTTTCATCATCTACCGTGATTTCGGGGACGTGCAGCTTCTCAATGGACTCCATATCCGAAAACTGGTCGATATATGCATGGGAAACGATGGTATTGCCCTTGTCGAAGTCGGTGATGCGCTCCTTGATATCTACACCGATATCGCCGATTTCGACACGACGTTCGAGCATATAGAACGGTTCTACCAACAAATCGCCGCGGCAGTGGTTCCAGCGATATAGTGTTTTGCGCAGCTTCTCCTCCACCGTGCGCAGAAAAGGATCGGCGCAGTGCAGTGTCAGTTCACCGTCTCCGTTGAGCTGGTTCCACGGCAATTCGTCCAAAAGTACTACCGGGCGGATCATGCGACGGCTGTTGACTGCTCTGTATAATTCCGCCGTGTCCTTCTGTATGGGAAGTGCGGCGATTGATGCGACCTTTTCTGATAGTGTACGAAGAATCTCTCTGTCCGTCACGGGAATACACCTCTCTTTCTTAGCCTTTTACGGCGCCGGCCACCATGGATGTGTTGATCTGTTCCTGTAGTAAAATATAGATGATGATGCTCGGTGTGATATACATGATAAGAGCCGCGAACATAGCGGGGTAGTTGAAGGAGAAGCTGCTGGTAAAATATTTCAGCATTAACGGAAGCGTACGGTTCTTTTCGCTGGAAGTCAGAAGCAACGCATAAAGTAGCTCGTTCCAGCTGCCGATGAATGTCAGTACGCCGGCGCTCACAAGCGCAGGTTTCGCCAGCGGCAGCATAATGCGTATAAACGTGTAGAAGAAACCGGCACCTTCTACATAAGCGGCTTCCTCAAGATCTTTCGGGATGTCTGCAAAATTGCTACGCAGCATGAAAAGGCACATGCACATGGCAAATGCAGTGTATACTAAAATTAGCGCTGTCTTCGTGTCATACAGTCCCAATGCATTGATGAGCTTGTAGATTGGCTGAATAGTGGCTTCGCTCGGAATTAGCAGTGTCAGCATGAGGATGGTGAAGATAATATCACGTCCCTTGAATTTATAACGGGCGAGTACATAGGCTGACATAGAATAAAGAAACAGTGCAAGTATGGTGGAAATGCCGGCTACAGTGATGGATGTGGTGTAGCGTAAGTGAATCTTGCTGACCTCAATGGCGGTCTTATAGCCATAGAAGGACGGTGTCTGTGGCCATGTGAATGCGCCGCCCAAAATCTCCATGTTTGTTTTGAAAGAGGAAATGAGCAGCCATACGAACGGGAACAGGCATACTAGCATAACAAATGCCATGACCGAATAACTCAATATGTACGTCCCGATGGAACACTTCCGGTTTTTCTTCTTTCTCATCCTCATACCTATGCATCCTCCCCATAAGAGCTCCTATTCATTAAGAACACCTTATTGCATACCTTCATCACGATTACTCCCATTACGATCAGCGTTGTACCTATGGCGTTGGCGTAGCCATAGCTCATGGTGTTGGAAATGGCATTAACCATCATGACCGACATTGTCATGGTTGCATTACCCGGACCGCCGTTGGTTGTGATATAGATGATGTCAAACTTCTTAAAAACAGCTGTGACTGCTATAACCATACCGGTACCGATGATTTTTCTTAAAAGAGGAAGATTGATATGCCAGTCGATCTGCCAGCTGTTTGCTCCGTCAATCTCAGCAGCCTCAAAAAGCTCCTCAGGAACGCTTAGAAGCTCACTTAGTGTAATGAGTGTAATGACCGCAGCATAAAATAGCCAGATTAGTGTTACTGAAAGCAGGGCTGTGTTGGGGTTGTACAACCAGTTGAGATGGAAGTCCTTTACGCCAAGGGCACGGATAATGCTGTTTAGAATACCTTCATCCGGCTTAAACACAAATGTGTATAATAGCGCCATAGCACTTGGAGCGATCACATTGGGCAGCATGAAAACAGCGCGTGTAAAGCGCCAAAAACGCATCTTGCGATGCAAAATCAATGCAACCAGTACACCAAATGGCACATGGATCGCGATTGCGCATAGTGCCCAAATGAGTGTGTTCTTGAGCGCTTGATGAAATGTCGGGTTTGTGAACAACTTTTCGTAGTTTTCTATTCCGATAAACACAGGCATGTTGTATCCGTTCCAGTTGGTGAAGCTTGTGATTAGCACAGAAAGGAGGGGATAGAGGAAAAAAAGCAGGAACACCAGAATAGTAGGTGCAAGAAACATAACGATCCACTTGGTATAGCTCTTGCTCACGGCGAATCCTCCTTTGACAAAATATGCAAAAAGGGCATTACTGCCCTTTTGCGTAAAAAACGTTTCTTGCTCAAGTCAGCTCTGCGTTTCCGTCAGGTAGCGCTGCGCACCTTCGGTCATCTTGTTCACAAACTCTTCAGGAGTGATTAGATTCATCGCGAGGTTGGGCAGCTCCTGCTCTATAACTTCGGTTTGCACGACGCTGTCCCATTTACCCTGATAGCGTGGCGCAGTGCCGGTACATTTGGTAACGGCTTCTGCTGCGGACTGCAGGATGGGAGAAAGCTTGGAGATGTCTTCTTCGCCCATGGGAACCAGATGAGAGAAGGAGCCAAACTCAAGGCTTCCGGCAATAATCTGCTCGGGGATAGCTTGGAATTTGATGAATTCGACAGCCGCCTCGATCTGCTCTTCGGTGGAATCTGCGGAAACGCCATAGCCATAGCTTTCTCCCTCATCAGTTAGCATGATACCGCCGGGGAAGGGAGCATAGCCAACCTTTTCCGCAAAACCTTCGGGCGCATATTGAGTGTCATAAAAGGATGCGGCCATCCACGGACCGTTGGCAATCATCGCAGCCTTGCTTGCGCAGAAGTTGTTGCTGGCCAACGAGTAAGTGCCACCGATTGCATCGGACGTGGTGTACTGGAATAGCTTCTGTAAGCACTCAGCCATGGCAATCATATATTCGTTGTTGAAGTCAGAGGGAAAATTCATACGCAAGAAGGCACCGGCATCTTCGCCAAGAGTCGCGACATATGCAGTCGCCATCAACATGGGACACCAACCGGTCTCGGTGGTGTGTAGCGCGATGGGGGCTATGCCGTTAGCCTTGAGGGCTTCGCAGCATGCCCAGAAGTCATCCCAAGTGGTGGGGAACTCATCATAACCGACAGCAGAAAGCATTTCCTTGTTATAGTATATGCCTACATAGTCGGTAGAAGTGGCGGGCGCAGTGTACATATGGCCTTCTTCATCGGTGTTGTAAGCAACACTTGCAGGGAAAGCAGTTGACTGCCACTCGGGAGAAGCGTCAAAGTAGGGTTTAAGGTCGACCAGGCGGTTGTTGCTGATGAGCAGGTCGCGAAAAGCAGGCTCCGCGCCGAGATCGCTCACAAGAGTGGGCAGATTGTTGGCGGCATTGAGCATTTTTAGCTTGGTGCGTACATCAACGGCAACGCCGGGAATCTCTTCGGTTTCTACCACATACTTGCCTTCGGTATACTCGGAAAACTGTGCAACCTGATTTCGCCAGTATTCGATGTGGCTTTCGTTCCCTCCTGCGGAATGCAGTGTGGTAATGGTGACGGTATCTGCGGAAACAAAGCAAACTGTAGAAAGTACCATCATGAGAACAAGAACTACCGACAGAATCTTACGCATATTATAACCTCCTCTATATTATTAGGTATCATTATTATAATATGAGAACACCGTTAAATATAGCAGATAAACGTCCGTTTCTATAAAAAATCCGTCAATTTGCACGGCGGATTGCTACGCGCACGCACAATCCGCCCAACCGCGAGCCTGATAAAAACAAATCAAACGTATCTTCTCCATAATAGATGGTACCGCGGCGGAATACATTGGCAAGCCCCACATTTGTTCCGCCGTTCCTTTCCACGGACCCGTTTCGGATAGTATAATTCATTTGATTTTTTTTGATTTCGGAAAGCCGCGGACCATTATCCTCTACGCAGATATAAAGCCATTCTTCCTCTTTCCAGACAGATACGCGGATTATTCCACCTTCATCCATGAACTCAAAGGCATGATGGATGCAGTTTTCTACCAGCGGCTGTAGTATCAGTTTGAGAATCTGCACGTTTTTAAGGGAGGAGGGACAATCAATGGAATACGTGAATAGGTTTGGATAACGAATTTGCATGATTTTAAGATAGTGCTCTGTGTAGGCAAGCTCGTTCTTCACAGGCACAGTTTCTGTCTTCACAGACAGAGAACCGCGTAGGAGTGCGCTTAATTCTGTAATGAGCATAGAAATGCGCTTTTCATCACTGCACTTAGCAAGCATGTTGATGTTGTCCAGCGTGTTGTACAGGAAATGCGGTGTAACCTGGTACATCAATGCGTCCATTTCCGCATTTTTCAGCTGTTGCTCGTTTTCGTGGATCTGCGCTACCTGCACTTTTAAATCCCGGCTCATCTTGTTGAAAGAAAGTGCCAGTTCGCCGATCTCGTCTGCACGGCGCACATCCACCTGAACGCCGTATTCGCCGTTTCGCACCTGTCTATGCGCTTGGATGATTTGGTTAAGCGGCTTGACAAAACCGGAGATGCCCGTGAGTACGATAACGGTAATGGAAAGCATGGAAAGCAGCAGCACACTCAACAACTTTCTGGTGAGGAAGGTTTCTTCATAGATAGAATCCTCAGGCAGGCAAGATAGAAGAATCAGGTCAGTTTCTTCCGTTCGGTCGAATACGTATAACTGCTTTCCGAACTTGCTATGCCCGAAATAGTATTCTACATTACCTTGCGCTTTACCCAAGAGGACTGCATCAGGGAAGATATCGCCTGCCATATACACCTGCTGTGTATCATAGAGCACCCGCCCATCCCGCGTAAGCAGAAGATAACGTGTGCCCTCTTTCATGAAAGAATCCTCAATGTGGAGAGCAAGCTTTCCGGGTGCGCACTGTATAAGCAGGAAGCCGGGCTCGACGTCTAACTCCAAGTGACGCACCTGTCGTCCGGCTGTTAGCAGAATCAGTTCATTGGTCTTGAGCTTCACAGGTAAAAACGAACTACCCTCTCCACGCCACACCAGACTGGCATAGCTTTGGCAAAAACTGTTGTACAGGTCGCTTTGCATATAATATGCTGCATCTGCGCCGGGACGGAATACATTGTTGGATGTGTATATGTTCTGCTTGTTGTCAGCATAGAGGATCAAAAGCCCTTCCTTATAGGCAAGCTGTGTTAATCTGCGTGAAATGCCAACTCCATCAGCCATGTCTATGAGAGACTGCTGAACATGGCTGTCATAGATGATGTCCAGTGTTGACTTTTCCAAATGATCCGTCCAGTTTTCAAAGCCTTTTTTCACTTTTTGCATGGAATAGATCTGTCCACGCAGAACTTCGCTGAATGTATTGCTGCGAAAGACTCCATTCATGAACGTGAAAGTTACACTGTTGGATAGCACCAGTACGGCAATAAAAACTATAATTACCCTAAGAAGCAGGCTTTGCGACATTCGTTTGATCGTGTTCACTTTTGTATTCGGTAGCCGCGTGGGGTCATACCGGTCTCCTTTTTGAAGTTGAGTTGAAAATAGCTTTGGCTTTCATAGCCCACTGCGGAGGCGACATCGCCGACTGAAAAGCGTTCGTCCAATAAAAGACGACAAGCAAGCTTTATCCTTTCGCGGTTAAGATACTGATTATAGGCAATATGCATGTGCTTCTTGAATAGCTTTCCAAGGTAGTCCGCAGAAACGCTGCACTCTTTCGCAACTATCATAAGGGAAAGCGACGTTTCGGAAATGTGCGCACGTGTATATTCCACCGCTGCACGGACAATGGGGTTTTTGCTCGTCTCTCCCGGTTCAGACACGAGCTCGTTCAGAAGTGAACGAAGCTTCCGTGCGCTCTCGACGGTGTCCTTCTCCTTTGCCTTCCGTTTTAGATTTTCAAGCATGTGCGAAAGTGCTTTTTCCAGATCCTCATCGTTGATGGGTTTCAAGATAAATTCTGTCACACCCAGCGAGCATGCTGTTTTTGCATAATCGAACACGTCAAAGGCGGTAAGAACCGCTATTTCGGTGTCATATCCCCTTTCCCGCAGCTTCCGGATGAATTGCAGTCCATCCATCTGCCGCATACGAATGTCTGTTATCACTGCGTCAGGTTGCTCTCTTTCAAAGATTTCCAACCCTTCTACGCCGTTTCTTGCGGTTGCAGACAGTGTGAAACCGTTTCCCTGCCAATCCACAGTTTTGGCAAGCCCCTCGATGATAATCGGCTCATCATCCAGCAGCATCATCTTGTACACAGAAAATGCCCTCCATTCCGATATATCTCCTGAACCCGTGGCGTCAATTGGACGAAAGGTATTCGCGTCTTGTTGGAAAATGCAGTACAGCTGGCAACCTCAGTTATTTTCGTCTTTCTAAAGGTACGAACTCGGGAGAAAAATGTCTTGTTCGTCAGACAAATCACTGCTCGTTCTTGTGTTGTTAGCGAAAAAGCGTGTAATCAGGCGGATAGGCGAGTCGGATTCTCTAAATAAGAGGCACTGCGATCGTCAGAGCGGGGGGCCCTCGTTCTATGGAATCTACAAAATGTTATTATTCTAATAACTAAGCATATTATACACTGTCCTCAGGCTTTAGTCAATCTTTTATTAGAACGAGAAAGTATTCAAGAAGGAAATACGAGGACTTCAAAAGTTGGCTGTATGCCGAACCAGAGCAACCTCATGGTGAGGATTATGCGTACTTTCTTTCGGGCAGAGCGATGGGTATGGACATGTTCGCGATGGAATTCGTGATAGGGCTGAAGGAAAAGTATCCGTGGGTTATGCCGGAGACGGTGCCGCCGTCTGACGGACGGCTTGGAGGTTGCGCTGCGCAGAGAAGACGGGCGCTCCCGTGCGGCTATTCTGCACGTGAATCAGCGCGCTCCCTTCTGCACAACCTTGCCCGACTGCATGAGGAATGCATACTGTGTGCCGCTGCCCGCTACCGCAAGCACAGGCTCCGCCGTTTCCACGGGGAAGGCATCGCTTGCGCGGAAAAAGTGCGCCAGCACGCGCCCGTTTCGGTCGATGCCGAAGATCGCGGTTTCACACGCGAAAAGCGACCGGATATCCTGCCATTGCGGCGCGCCGTCAAACGAAAACGCACAACTGCCGTCCGCTTTCAGCGCCGCTGCGCAGGCGGTGGTGCAAACGGCAAAGGTGTATTCGTCGCCCTCGATGGACATGGACGGGTGCGTGGCCAATACGGTTCCGTTCGCAACGGCAACCACGCCATAGCTGCCTGCCGAAATATAGGAAACATCGTTCCATTCGTCCATTATCGGATACTCGTGCCATCCGGTATGGGAAACGGTGCCGTCTGAAAACAGCACCACGGTGTCATAAGCCGTCGCGGCCACGCGGATGACATCGGTATATCCCGATACGTCGCACTGGCCGTAGGTGTTGTCGCCCGAGGCTGTTACCGTACCGTTCGACAGCAACACCACGCTGTGATACGCTCCGCAATCTGCCTGCACGGCGTTTTGCAGTCCGCTGACATCTGTCTGTCCGTAGGTATTATCTCCCTTGGCGGTCACCATGCCGTCCTGCGAAAGATACACGGTGTGCGCGCGTCCGCAGGCGATGCGATCCTGCTCTCCCATGGAGATGTGCACCATTTTCGTGTTCTGCCGGCGCAACAGATGCGCATTCTGCGCCTGCTGCGCGCTGTCTCGATACCCGCCCAGCGCCAGAAACGTGCGCTCCGCAGGTGCGTAGGATCCGGCCTCCAGCAGCGAAGCACCAAGCGCGTACCTCGCATCCAAAGCACGCTCCTGTGCGTCTGCATATACGCCGCATGCCGCAAACAGTTCGGACGCGGTTTCGTACTCCTTCGCATCGAAATATGCCTGCGCGGCGTGGTACCGTGCCTGTACCAGCAGATCTTCGGACATCTCCGGTTCGTTCAGGAGCAAACTCTGCGCGTCGGGCAGCTGCGAGCCGATGTTTTTTCGCACAATCCCCCGCACAATGCATATCAGGGCAAAGAGCAGGCACAATATCGCAATGCTGCGCGTCACCGCCATCCGTACAAAACGTCGCTCTCTCTGCCGTGAGGCATTTTTCTTTGTTTCCATGCGATCTTCCCTTCCTCTGCGGGCGGTTCATTCAAAGAAGTACTCTCGGAGATACTTCTGGCTGGATTTCGAATTGATGCCGTTAGCGGTGGCCATGATGATATAGATGTCGTCAACGCCCCAATAGGCCACAAGCTCTGCCACATTGCCGCCCGCCTGCGCTTTTTTATAGTAGTTGTGCCGCACGTCGCACATGTGTACCTCGTCATAATATGGCAGCAGATACGGCGCGAATGCATTGGCAAAGGAATCGCCGATGACCAGCGCCTTTCTGCCGGTGTGATATCCGGTGATCACGCGCCGCCAGGGACGGCGCGAGTTATTCATAAAGGCGACATAGGTGGTGGATTTCCTGTTCATCAGGGAGATTTCCTTTTCCTGTGTGCGGTTTGTCACAACCAGGCTTTTTACCGGCTGCAGGGGGGATAGAATCTCCAGATCGTCGGCCTCGCCCCGAAAGGTCTTTCCCGTCTTGTTCACGCGGTACTCGTATTCGTCAAACGGCATTTCCGGATATCCCTGCGATTTCATGATCTCCATACACAGATGATACGCGCCGCGCGCCGACCAGTGGTGGTCGGTATACAGATAGCACTTTTCTTCGATCATATACGGAGCGAGCAGCGCCGGCGCATTGTGCACGACAACTCCCTGCGTACACAGTGCCTGTATGGTTTCCTCGCCGGTAGATGCCCAGCCGCGGTAGATCTCCGGCTGCAATAGCCAGCGTTTGGCCACGCCGGTTACCGGCACCTGCGCGTAATGCACGCTACCGTCCTCCGGAAGCACGGCGCGGATCATGCTCAAGGTTTCCGCAAGCCGTATGCGATTCTTCTCGTAATACGAATATACATGCTTGAATCGACCGCTGTTTTTTACCAATACGAATCGGTTTTCCGGAGGCGCGTCTGCGGCGGTTTCGATTTCCTCCTCCGGTTCTGCGGGAGCTTCTCCGTCTTCTTCCATCTCCTCGGGGGCGTCCTCTTCGCCTTCAGCGACATCTGCGTCCAGCAGGGCGATACGCTCTTCGGTGTCGTCCAACAGATACTCGTCATCCTGCGTGGTGCGGGAGAATACGGAAAGCATCCCGTCCGTGCAGTCGATCACCTTCTCGCGCGCAAAAAAACCGTCACTGCACCACGTCTCCAAACCGCGCATGAAATCTCCCGACAGAATCTCGGAGATCCCCGCCTTCGGAAAAGCGGCGAGCATGCGATTTTCCCTTTCGGAGATGCCGCCGTCCTTATTTGCGAACAGCAGTAGGCATAACCCCAGAAGAAACGCCGACAGCACCCACCAAAGCGCCGCGACGAATGATGTTTTGCGATCCATGTGCAGCACCCCTTAAAACCGGAAATAGATAAACGGGTTATAACTCTGCCCGACCAGCGCCATTACGCTGATGACAAAGAGCAACGTGGCACAGACAATGCGCACCATGTCTGCCCGCCGCGCGAAAAGGCGGCGCAGCATCGGCGCAACGGGCAACGCACATATGCAGGCGATGAGGGGAAACAATGAATACCTGCGCATAACCGCGCGGGTGGTGGCGTCCAGCAAGCCGCCACTGCCCATGCCCAGCATCGCGCCGATGTGGCGGAAGGCACAGGAGACATCCGTATAATAGAACAGCATCCAGCCGATCATCACCAGCACCAGCGTGACGAACCACGTGAAGATAGAAGGAAGCTTTTTCCATACTTTCCCCAGTATAAACCGTTCCAGCAGCTGCAGTGCGCCATAATACAGCCCCCACAGAACGAAGTTTGCGCTGGCGCCGTGCCACAACCCCGTCAGCTCCCACACGATCATCAGGTTGCGCGCGGTGAGCAGCGCACCGCCGCGGTTTCCGCCGAGCGGGATGTACACGTATTCCCGGAAAAAGGTGCCGAGGGAGATATGCCAGCGCCGCCAGAATTCAGAAATGCCTTTAGAAATATAAGGATAGTTGAAGTTTTCGCGATATCGGAAACCGAAAACGCGCCCGAGACCGATGGCCATGTCGGAATAGGCGGAAAAATCAAAATAAATCTGCAATGTGTACAGCAGTGCGCTGTACCATGCCCCTATAAACGACAGCGCCGCGCCGCCGGTGGCCAGCGCTGTCTTTTCCAGCGCCGCGCCGCAGATGTTGGCAAGCAGCACCTTTTTCGAGAGCCCAACGACGAATCGCGACATGCCGCCGGAAAAGTCATCCATCGTGCTTTCGCGCGATTGCAGCTGCTTCGCCACGTCGTCATACCGAACGATCGGTCCCGCAATCAGCTGCGGAAAACAACACACATACAGCAGCAGTCGTGAAAAGCGCTTCTGCACGGGCGTCGTCCCGCGGTACACGTCCACCGTGTAGGTGATAATCTGGAATGTGTAAAACGAGATGCCGATCGGCATTTCGATGCCGGAAATGCGTGCGCCGAACAGGGATAGCAGCCCGTTCAGAAAAAAAGCGCTGTATTTGAAGACGAAGAGCATGCCGAGCGAAAACCCGACGCCCACCAGCATCCACATGCGCTTTTTTTGGCGGCGGCGCTTGACTGCGGCCAGTTTTATCGCCGCGACATAGTTCACGGCCGTGCTCGCCAGCATGGCAAATATCCACACCGGTCTGTCCCACGAGTAAAACACGAGCGACGCCACCAGCAATACGCCGTTGCGCCAGCTGATGGATTTCCGACAGAAATACAGCGCCAGCGTCAGCGGCAGAAAAAACAGAAGAAACGTCATGCTGGAAAAGACCAATTCGATTCCCTCCGGTGCATCATTTCTTTATGCAAAGGTCGCAGTTTTCGACGATTGTGCGGCGAATTTCGTCGTCAGGCACCGCACGGTCCATGTCGGGTCGAGATAACCATTCACCCACATGCATCCGCTCCGCTCGAAAATCTACGAGGGGCCGTATTTGGTGTGACCACGGTACGCTGCCCGATCTTCATCCGAAAACGGGCAGCCTTCGTACGCGGCGGAGAAAAAGTGCACCGCGCGACGATTTCTTCACGCATCGTCATCGCGCAGATACCGCAGTTCTCCGTCTCCCGAAGTATCCAATGCGACTCGTGCGCCGATACGGAAGATGGACTTATTTCTCCCATGTCCGAAATCGTGACAATACGCCATAGGAATGCCGTATTTCTTGCCCAAAACGCGCAGGCGGAAGAGGAGGTGCTCGTCGATCTCCTCGGAATACTCGCCAAAGAGAATGCCAGCAGTATGCGCCATCATCGGGCTGTTCTCCAATCGCCCGATTTCGCCCGACACATGCTCGACGCCGAAGAACATGCTGTGCTCCTCGAGGCATAGGATATATTTCTTATCCGCTTCGGGGACGATCCAACCGGCGTTCGCCAGATAGGTGTAGTTTTCCAGATACCCCGCGCTCAGTATGCCTTCGGCGCGCCCGCGCGTGAGGATATGCCACGAACTGCTTTTTCGATGGCATTCGCATCCACCCTCCGCGACAAAGGCGAGAAAGCCGTCGCGCGTTCCATCATCGCTGCGGATCAGATCGATCGGAGACAAGCCGTAATACACGTCGAAGCCGCAGCGGTTGTGCACGGCGTGCAAGATGCTGGTGGCGTCGCTGAACCCCAACCAAATCTTCGGATGCCGGGCGATCCGTGCATAATCCAGTGCAAGAATCACGTCATCCGCGCCCTCCCCGCCGCCGAAGAAGATCATCTTTACGTTGTCGTCCTCGGAAAGCTCGTGCAGCGCTTCGGCGCGTTCATTCGGCGTGGCGGAAAAACCCCAACCAGAGGCATACAGCGTTTTTGCCGGCCGAGCGCGAAACCCCATTTCCTCGATGGTGCGAAATACCGGGTCATATATTTCGGGCGTTGCGATGCGACTGGGGGATGCAATGCCGATGGCATCTCCCTTGTGCAGCCTCGCGGGAATCATGTTCGGTCCCTCCTGTTCAGGCGCGGCGAATTTACAATAACGTGCTTCTTATAGTATAGCACGAAACGTGAAACATCTGATTGGACCGCAGAAAATTAACAATTCCGCGGCGTGCCGCATTTCAGAAACGGCAACGGCACTTGCACCGTGAGGAGGCAGAATGGATTGCTTATACTCCCGAGAATGTGCTAAAGATAAGGGGAGTTGCGAACGATGAGACAATTTGGGATACCCAAGGCGTATCCAAAGACATTTTCGAGGACACGATCGAAAAGATGTTGACCGCCGAACTCGACACAGAGCCAATCTGAAAAAAAGTAAACAAGCCAAAGAAACGGGCAATCGTCGGAACGGGGATTGCCCAAAAAACCGTTCGTCAAATCGAGTATGGCAGAGGGTGGTAGAATGGCAGAATCGACGTTTTTAAAAGATGATATCCGCAGATGCTCTGACGGTCAACCTGAAACCCAACAAGCGAGCCGAATAATATGCGGTATACGGCATCCCGGGCGTCAACTGCGACGGAAAGAAGGAGTACTTCTTTTTTTGGTCGGCATGCCGAAAGCCCGCAGCGTAGAGAGGTCGGGTTCGCCTGCATTGACGGTTGTCTGTAAAAAACGATAATCGGCATGTTTTCGGCGCAGGTGCGGCCAAACAGGCGCTAAGGACGTTTCAAGAGAAATGGTATTCCTCAGCCGTTCGGATTCCGGGGGACAATTTCGGGTGTTTCCGGCGCCTATTGAAGTATCCCGCGGATATTCGATTTGCACCGTCAATGGCATCGAAAGCTTCCGTTTTTCAATCCGTAAGGCGACGAATCGGAAGGCGGCATACACTATATTTAGAAGAGTCTCGCCTTGATTTCGACGGCAGGCAGCCGAAAGATTCCCCTTCCATCCTTCATCCATCGTTCATAATTGCACCTGCATATATGGCGAGCACGAACGCCTTCTTCGGCAATCTGTCTTCCCGTACGGATGGATGCAGTATCCGCTCGAAGGATGCTGGGCTTTGCTCCTTCGCACGATACACTTTATTCAAACGTCAATTCCCAGCCAAACCCGATCAGGTCATTCAGGTCAATGCCCGGGGCTGCGACGGCGGAGAGATATTCCGGGCTTCCGCTGCCCAAGTTGCCGAACATATCGGAAAAGCGATGCCATTTTTCGGGAAACACCGCACCGGGGAGACCTTTGCGAAACGTCGGGGTCATTCCGAGTTTTCTTTCGTACCAGCCAACCAAAGGCAGGGAGGCGGGCAATGTGGCAACCACGTCCGCGCCTTCGGCAAACGCGTCGTCGATGAGTCGGCGGCCGATCCTTTCCGCAGCCCCCTGTCCCCGGTACTCGGGATATGTGGCCATTGCATAGATATACGAACACTTTCGGCCTCGCGCGAGGACCCCCGTCAGGCAGTATCCCGCCGAGATGATGATGTCATCGTATAGCGCGACGCACGCAATGCCCGGCTCGCAGAACACGTCAAAAAAGGCATCGATAAATTCGTCGGTGTCCCGAAAGACTTCCCGCCACAGCTTTTTTAGTTCGTGTTCGTCGCCGGGCAAGCAGCGCCGGATCGAAATACGGTCGCGGATGCTTCCCATGACTATTTCTCCTTTGCCGTATACTTTTTCAGGAGATATTCCGGATAGCAGTCCATTTTCGCCTTGCGAAGGTTCTCGAGGCCCATATCGTCTTCGCGGTTGATATAGACGATGTCCGGGTGATCGTGCATAATCTGCTTTGCAAATTCGCGGCAGACCATGGGATACGCGCCGGAATACGCGTTTAGCGCTTTTTCGAAATGAACGACGAACGTGTCGTCGGATGCTCGCTCCCCAACGGCGAATCCGATGATCTCGCCGTCAACCCGAAGCACGCCGCCTTCGAGGTCGAGCACATCCCAATTCTGAAAGCCGATTGTGATGGCATTGTATTCGTCTGACATGCCGTCGGCGGATGCGTCGGTGTTCAGGACCCATTTGTCAAACAGCTCCAGACAGCCGGGGATGAGATCCGGCGTCAATCTGACGAAATCCCAGGCATAGTTTTTTTGAAAGCGGTTGCAGAAATTGCGCTTGGAGTGAAGCTTTTGCCCCGCGAAGGTGGAAATCTTTTCCGCAAGGTAAATGTAGTCGAAGGAATCCCTCGTCTCGGAAAATTCAAAGCGCGCGGGAAATTCCTCTTCCAAAAGCGCGCGTTGCTCTTCGGTGATTCCCCGCATGATGAAAGCGCAGCCTTTACGATCCGCATATTCCTTCATGCAGTCGATCGCCGGCTGAAGCGCGCCGGATCCTGCGGGAAAGAGAAAAAACGGGCATTTAACACGCGGGTATTTGCTGCTTTGCGCGTGGATGATTAGCCTGTCTCCAACGACAGTAATGTGCTTCCGGAACCGAGAATCCCACATAACCAGGTTACCGAAATTGTAGTCGGCGCTTCTGGAGTTCTCGGCTCGCAGGCGCTTCGCAATGACCTCCTTGTCAGAGATCGAGATTGGGCGGAGTTCTGTCACAATATTCACCTCGTATGCTGTTTTGGCAATGTGCGGACTGTTACCGGGGGGCTTATTGAAACGAACGAGCTTACATTTTTTGGTCGTTCATATATTGGCGCTTGGGAGCAAGTCCGCGGTCATCTCTTGTCCTCTCAATAGTATACCTCAGGATTGTAAAGTAGTCAGCCAAATAAATGCAAAAAATGATTTTGGTTCCAACGCGGAGGACACAGCCAGAGAAGGGGAGAAAGGCAGAGAGCGAAGTGATAAAACAGAGGCACTACACAACAAAGAATCACTCGAAAGGAACATTTTCCGGTATCCGTATAGCCGGAAAACTCACCCTCTATTCGGGCTGTTATACGCCCTCTTATCCTGTTACTTTTATTTGACGCCAGTGCACAAACCAATATGGATTTACAATCAAAAGCTTGTTTACTATGCAATTACATGCTATAATTATTCGAGTTGCGGATTTCTATCGAAAAAGGAGCGGATTCGAGTCTTCAAAGCTGTGCTTTTCAGAAGTACGATTTGTGTCTGAAAGATATAAAAAACTCCACGGCTCTGCGATATCAGCGACAGCATGGAGAATACAGATAAATCCAGAAATCAGCGATAAAACCGGATGTATGGAGGCGAATCGAACCGTGGATATAAAAAAGCTGGAAAAGTGGGCTGAGCTGTTGCTGGATACAGGGAAGCGCAACAACCTAATCAGTTTTAAGGATACAAAGACTTCTACGGTTGAAGTGCTGCTCCCTTCTTGCGAGTCTTTGTTTGAAAAGATTGACGGGGCAACTTCCTTTGAGGTGTTTGATCCTAAAATCATCGAGGAAGACGATGAACTTGAGGATGATGTTGCTTCTGGGCATACACAAAGCGAGACACCAGATCCTCCGGAAGATACAAGCGAAAGAGATGCTTTTTTGCTCCAATATTCCGCAAAAATCAAACGACAAAACCAGATTTTACTGTATAATGCAGCAACAAATCCACTTGCGGCGATTAAAAAAATCGATAAGAGGGCGCGACAATTCATAGAGGAAACCGGTGTCAATGTTCTGTATATGGCATTCGGCTTTATCCATTGGAAAGAAAGTGACACCTCGAACTTCGTTTACCGCGCCCCCATTTTGCTCGTGCCGATTCAACTGGAACAGGAATCTGCTGTGGAGCCGTACTTCATCAAGTCGGCGGAGGACGAAATCATCCTCAATCCAACCTTCGCCTACAAGATGGATGCTGAACACGGAGTGAAGCTCCCTGAGTATGATGACGAGGGGCTCGCGAAATATCTCGAAAAGGTGCGCCGCCTCGTTTCTAAGCTGCAATGGACCGTTACAGCGGAGTGTAAAATCGGCATTTTCTCATTCCTTAAAATCAATATGTACCGGGATTTGAAGGATAATGCACCGACAATTTTAGCCAACCGGAATATCCGTCAACTTCTCGGAGAGTCCACCGCCGCTGAGGACTTGTTCGATGACGGCAAATCTGCTGCACCTGTTACCAATCCGTTGATCGAACTACATAGTGTAGTAGATGCCGATTCCAGTCAGATCGAAGCGATTGAAATGGCAAAATCAGGAAAGAGTTTTGTTATGCAGGGACCGCCCGGAACAGGGAAAAGCCAGACAATTACCAATATCATCGCAGAATGCCTAAGCGACGGGAAGAAGATTCTGTTCGTTTCCGAAAAGCTGGCGGCGCTGAATGTGGTCTATGACAAACTAAAGCAAGCGGGACTTGCGGAATTCTGCTTGCAGCTTCACAGCCACAAGGCAAACAAAAAAGATGTGATTGCGGATATCTGCAACACACTTCGCACGGGGAAAAGCGTCGTCTCATCCAAGGCGGATACCGAAATAGCTATTAAAGAAAAGAGCATACGGCAGCTGGATATTTATGCGGCTGAGCTTCATAAACAGCGCCCTGTCATTGAAAAAAGCCTTTTTCAACTGTATGATGCGTATGCAGCGTTTCGCTCTATGCCGGATGTAGAATGGTCTGTTCCTCAGCTTGCCTCCAAGGGAGAAACATATATTACTGAAACAACCTTTCTTCTGGAGCAGTATGTAGACTATATACCGTCCATTGGATACAACTTCAGAAACAACCCTTGGTACGGCTATATAAATCAGGACACATCGTATCAGGCGAAATCCGCACTGAAAGGCGATCTCTCTGCCGCTGTACAGCTTTTGCAAGCATTGATTCCTTTTCAGCAGGAAATTTCCGAAAGATATGGGATACATTGTACTGGTATTGACGATACCCGCGTCTGGAAAATGTTCTTTAACCTCGCTGCAACGTCCCAAATTATCACACCGTTGCTCTTACATAGAGAACATTTTGACACATTCAATTCTGCATTGAATACATTGCGGGCACTGAGTTCTGACATTCTCGCGTCCCGTTCAGTCTTGAGCGCCGCGTTTGATGACGATATATATACATTGGATGGAGCGGCATATCATAAGAAGCTGACGAAACAATTTACAGGAGTGTTTTCAAGACTTTTCAATGCTGAATATAAGCAACTCGTCACCAATCTGCGCTTGTGTAAGAAGGATGGGAAAAAGCTATCTTATAGCGAAGCTGTTGTGGTGACAGAGAAGCTCGCATATTATCAAAATAAAAGCATGGAATACGGCGAGGCAGAGGCCCCGATCAAAGCTTATTTGGGAGCGGCATACAAGGGCGTTGAAACGGATTGGAATTATGTAACGGAGCAAATATCCGCCTTGGATGCGGTTTTCGCAGGCGGTATTTCCTTTGGTGCGTTAGAGGATTATGCCGATTTCACTTCCGAACGGGATGCATTTGCGGATTATGCGAAAAGCTGTAGTTCGATCTTCGCATCCTGTGATGATGACATTCTAAAGCGCATTTCAGGATATTTTGATAAGGCGATTCTGAATATCTATGAGGCCCCTTGTTCTTTTGTGCTGGCTCGGTTGAGTGATTGCTTGCAGGAGATAGACAAGGTGGACAATTGGTGTCATTTCAGAAATTTGCTTTCTAAGCTTGATGATAGACAGGTTGTATCCTTTATAGACGCCGCCATCGACAATAATGTTGAGCCAAGGCACGTTGTCGGAGCGTTTCAAAGGCAGTTTTATTATCAATGGATCTATTTGATCGTATCGGAATCGCCGACGTTGTCTGCATTTAATCGAATCTCTCATGATAAGGTAATCCGCATATTTTCCAAGAAAGATATCGAACAGTTTGAAATCAACAAGGCCAAGATTCGCGCAGAGCTATCGGCAAAACGCCCCTCTCTCGATATGCTTGCATCGGGAAGTGCATTGGCCATACTGCTTCGGGAAGGTGAGAAAAAGCGAAAACAAAAGAGCATTCGATCTTTGCTTGCAGAAACCGGCGAGCTTGTACAGCGGATTAAGCCGTGTTTTCTTATGTCTCCGCTGAGCGTCAGCACATTCCTTGCACCCGACTCGGTTTCCTTCGATGTCGTAATATTTGATGAGGCATCGCAGATTTTCCCGCAAGATGCAGTCGGGGCAATATATCGAGCCAAGCAGTTAATCGTCGTGGGCGATTCCAAGCAGATGCCGCCCAGCAATTTCTTTAATGCCTCCATCGAAGACGAGAATAGCGACGAGGAAACCGGCGATGTAACGGATTTTGAGTCCATTTTGGATTTGTGTTCAACCTCCATGCAGCAGATCCGTTTGCGCTGGCATTACCGCAGTCGCTATGAGCAGCTCATTACATTCTCCAATAATAACTTCTATAACAGTGAACTCGTGACCTTCCCATCCTCGAAGGCAGATAGACCGGGGATTGGGGTGGATTATTACCATGTGGATGGCGTCTTTGATCGCAAGGCACATACCAATCGGAACGAAGCAGAGTTTGTCGTTGATCTGATCTACAAAAACATCGACGAATTCCCGAGCCGCAGTTTAGGCGTTGTTGCGTTTAGCATTGCTCAGCAGGATTTGATCGACAAGCTGCTCACAAAACGGCGGCAGAACACACCGGAGAAAGAGTTTTTCTTCGAAAAAGATGGCAATGAACCGTTTTTCATCAAGAATCTTGAAACGGTACAAGGCGATGAGAGGGACACCATCATATTCAGCGTTGCCTATGGCATAGACGCCCAGGGACGGTTTCTGCATAATTTTGGTCCGCTGAATCGCGTCGGCGGCGAGCGAAGATTGAATGTTGCCGTTACGCGTGCAAAATGCAACCTCCAGTTGGTTTCCTCTATGCATTACACGAATATCGATTTGAGTCGAACATCCGCAGAAGGCGCCAGACTGCTTCGAGAGTATCTTGACTTTGCGGAGAATGGCGCCATCGCGTTTGAACGCACCATTCGTGTAAATCCCTTTGAGCAATTTGACTCTGATTTTGAATCGGAAGTATGCGACTTCCTGCGTTCTGAGGGATTCTCTGTGGATACGCAAGTTGGGTGCTCCGGCTTCCGAATCGATCTCGGCTTAAAGATTCCAGACAGTTCCGATTACGTCCTTGCCATTGAATGTGATGGTCCGGCATACCATTCTGCGAAAAATGCACGCGACCGCGATCGCTTGCGGCAAGAAGTCTTAGAGCGCATGGGATAGAAATTCTACCGCATCTGGTCTACCGATTGGTTCCGAAACAAGTCCGTTGAGCAGCGTCGGCTTTTGGAGGCAGCAGCAGACGCAATCAAGACCCCATCGAGAACAGAAGCGAAGGATATAGAAAGTGAGCCGGTAGAAACGTTTGAAGAGGTCGTCGACGAAAATCATTTTTCATTTCCGCAGTATAAAGCAGCAGACATCCCTATGCTGAGCAGAAAATACGGATCGCATGATTTGAAGGGTATGGTGAAAGCAATTTTGGATGTGGAAGCTCCGCTTTCGGAAGAATTGCTTCTAAAGCGGATTGTCCCGTGCTTCGGTCGCGAGAAGGTCACAAATGTAGTGCAGCGCATGTACGAAGAGCGAATGCGAGGATACCAACGATACGATATCGTACGAAGGGATGGATTCTTGTATCTTGATAAAGAGATTCGATTTCGTATCCCGGGCGATATCACGCGCGATATCAGGCATATTGCTCCGGAAGAATTGGCGGCGGGAATGCGTGAAATCCTCAGGCAGAATGTGACCGCCGACAAAAGCGGTCTATATCGCTCACTGGCGGCACAATGTGGAGTTGCCCGCGTTGGGAAATCTGTCAACGCGGCACTGGATTCCGCTTTGCGCGCACTGGAAGGCGATGTCATCATAGACGGCGAGCTGATTTCCCTAAAATAATCCCTTGCCGGTTCAGGTTACTGTCACAGCTTGCCCACCATTCGCTTTCAGGGCAACGCAATACCTGAAAGCACTTATATAATAGCCCGTTTCCCGTCATGATACTCAGCGGTCTGAATAGCACGCCGGAAAACGGACTATGTCAACGCGGGATATACCCAAGAGAAGTTCAGTACGCAATCATAGGCAATCTGACCGGCTCGTCTTCGATCGGGGCGCGTTTACCCGCAAGGACATCGTAGATCGTCGCACCGCAATCGCGAATCGCCTTTGCCAGATCGGGATACGGTTGTAAACACACATCGAAGATGCCGATGTTGTAATTTTCGCCGTCAAATCGGCCGAGTGCAAACTGGTCGTAGCATTGGAACCAGTGGCAGCCTACGCCCATCGGATGTGCGGCCGTTTTTTCGACGTAATATCGATATGCCTTGCCCCTGTCTGCCTGCGTCGCTACGGCCCTCAACCCGGTGGCCGTAAGCCCGACGTCCAATGCGCCAAAGTGAAACTCGCCGATCATCACCGGCAAATCCACGCCAAGCTCGCGGACGCGATCTATTGCCGCCGTCGGTTCCGCCGCATAGCAGTTGATAGAAAACACGTCGAAGCATTCCCATCCCGCCGTCAATGCCGGGTCCGAAATCCATGCCCACCGCATCCCCAATATCATGTGATTGGGGTCTGCCTCCCGGCATGCGTCGGACGGAATCGCCGTATATGCGCGAACCAATTCCTCGGAGAATGCGCGCAGATCATGCTCCGCATTCTCCGAAAAAGCGGATGCTTTTGCGATCGGGCGCTTCAAATCCGCAAAATCCGTCAGTTGTGTTTCCCACGCAGCGTTCAGCGCGTCGATCGAACCGTACCGTTCCTTCATGCGGTCGATAAGCGCCCTCTTGCACCACGTATCTTCGGCGTCTCGCAGCACTTCATCCGCAAGAATCAGGTCGTCTACAAACGCCCATCCCGGCTCATTGCGCAGAAAATAGCCTATCATATACGGGTCGTCGCATCGTTCGGTCAGTTCGCTCGCGCACCGTTTTGCGTCTTCCACATATTCCGGAGAAAGCACGTCCGGGAAATCGCGGAAGATCGTGTGCTTTGTCGCGGGAAACCTCGGAAGGCTGGTCACATACGGCATACGACCGAACAATTTCGGATCGGACCAGTTTCCCAAGGTGTTCATCCCCATTTGCTTTAGCTGTGCGACAATCATTTTTCGCCATTTTTCATACCAGTCATCACCAAATGCACGCTTTAGATTTGCTCGCTCATAGGAGAAAAGCTTTCCGTTTCGGCGCGGTTCTTCGCCCCATTTGCGGTCCATCGGTTCGCAGAGTTCGGGGTCCTCCGGTATCGGGCTGAGCAGCGGCTCTAAGCCGTCTATCCGCGCGTCACAGCGGGCGACGACGCAATCCGGACCCATGCTGAAAAATGCACAGCCGTCCGGGTCGAGCAAAAACCACCTGCCTTCATGCTTTATATTGGTAAAAAAGCCCGTCCCTTCTCCAAGCTTCATCGGGGCATATCCGCCCCATTCGGTCCAATTTGCAAAGGGCCACGTATTCGGTTTTTTCGCCTGCCGAACGATATTTTCAACCATTTTATAGAAGCTCTTCTGCTTGCCCGGCCAACTCTTTGGTATGTACTGCCCCATTTCGTCGATCAAAGGCACTTGGGGCACTTCTGCAGGCGGGCGCGGGGCATCCTCCAGCGAGACGTCCTCGACACATAGCCTGATCGCATGCGATGACGCGATGTTGACCATCTCGGCGCGCGTTACGTCTTTGCGTTCTATGCGCGAGCCGTGGCATACCACCTTCAACATGCCCACCGAATGGCCCGGAAACAATATGTGGCCGTCCAGCCAGTTCATATCGATCGGGATATTCGCCCGATACTCGGGCATCAAGCCAAATCGGATGACAACCTTTGGCTCTTGTTCCGCACCGTAAACCCGCAGCTCAAAGGCCATGGAGTGCGTTTCGAGCACCGTCAGCGTCATGTTCAGCCAGCGCTGCGCCGTCGACGCGAGCTCTCGAATGACAAATCCGCCGCCCTCGGCGGGGAGGGTCAGCACATTCCCATCCAGCCTTGTGCCGGGCAAGAGCGCATCCTTCCAATCGATGTTCACGATATCCCCTCACTTTCTTTAAAGCAGACGCTCTTTTGCGTCGCGGCCTCAGCACCTGTCGGAGGCGGGTTATTCGAGCATGCGCATTTCCAGAATGCAACCCGCGTTGTCCGGATGCATTTCGAGGCAGGATGCAAAATGGGTTTTCGCGCGCTCTTTGTCGCCGACGAACAGCATGCCAAGCCCTAACATGTAATGGAGCTCCGCTTCCTTTGCGACATATCTGTCTTCGATGAAGGACAAATAGAAGAAACGATTGCTTCTTCGCACTTCTCCGGGATTGCGTTTGTCGGCCAAGAGCGCTTCCCATCGTAAGATGGCCTCGCGCATGACCTTCATCGCTTCCGATTCACGGCCTGCCAAACGCAACAGCAGCGCATAATAATAGACGAATTCGCCGCCCATGTTCCACATGCCGCTGTTGTCATAGCACAAGGTTTCCTCCACGACGCTCCTGCCCTCGTCTTCGCGCCCCAACCGCATCAGAGCCAACGCCAGATAATACTTATACGGAATCGTCACGCTCATGTTCCAGAATCCGGAATGCAGATTCTCCGGCAGGTGCAGGGCTTCCTCAAAGCACTTTGCCGCGTCCCCGAGGTTGCCGTGTTTTAACTGCTTTCGTCCCTCCGCCAATTTGCTGAACATATACACTTCCGCGATGGCAAACTCTCCGCCTTCGCCGGGCGTAAAGCTGTGCGACAGCATGACCTTTGTCGCTTCGCGATACTGTCCCGCCCGAATATGCGCCCTTGCAAGTTCCAAATACAGATCGTCGCCGCACCCATCCGGCATATGCGCGGCGATATACCGCGCACATTCCTCTCCCGGCACGCCCAGCGCCGCCATGAGGTACGCCGCTTCGTTGAGCAGCTGCTCGTCCGTCGGATTCAACTCCACGGCCTGCTTCTGATACCGAAGTGCCAGCTCGCGGTCCCCAAGATGGCTGAAATATGCCACTGCCAGATTTCTGTACGGAATATAGAAATCCGGGCTTACGTCTACGGCGTGCTTCCAGCAATCGACCGCCATCGCAAACTGTTTCTTGTCGTAAAGGACGCAGCCGAGAAGGTATGCTGCCGTTCCGTCTTTGGCATCCGCCCGGCAAGCCGCCTCGAGAACGGCTATCTCGTCCAAACGATATGGGAATACATCGACGATCGCATTTGCGGATGCCTTGCTTCGCGCAGCGCCCGCTTCGGCCTTATGTCCCGTCTTCTCCAAAATATACGCCAGCGTATACAGTGCCATCGTCGAGAGCCGATCGTATCTGTCCAGTTCCCGAAGAACGGATGCTGCCTCCTCATACAGCCCTGCCCGCGCGAGGTCGAACGCGATGTCCATGCCGGTTTGCGACGGATTCGAGCGCAGGGCGGAAAAGAAATCCTCCGCCTTTTTCCCGTTTATCAGCACGTCGATCCATAATGCCAGCGAATCGAGGGGATTGGCTGCCAGTATGCCCTCCAGCGCATTTTTCGCCTCCGCGATTTTTCCGTTCTTCCACAGCGCGCACACCTTGTACACGCCTGCGATGGTATTGCGATCTTCTTTGGCCAACGCCTCACAGGCATGCGCATACATGGATGCCCAATCCCTGCGCCGCCCGTCCAAAGCCGCAAGCTGGGTCATTGCGGCGGCAATGCTGGGATAACTCCAACACGCCTTATAAAAGCAATCGTACGCTTTGTCGTCCTTGCCCGCGGCCAAATTGCACAGGCCGATGAGATAGGAAATCGTTCCGTCCTTCGGGTTCAGGTTGTATGTGTTTTGTACGGAAAGCGCGCGGTGCAACACATCGAGCGCCTCTTGATATTTTCCCGTTCTGTAGAGATACTCGCCGAGCGCCGTCAGGGAAGGGAGATGATCCGGTTCGTATCGCAGTGCCTCGCAATAATATTGATCGGGCTTATAGATCGGGTCTCGGTACTGATCGATATGCAGCCCTGCGATGTACAGCTCCTGCGCGGTCTTCAGCGCGTTTGGGGTCGGGATTCCGGGGTTGTCCTTGGGAATGTGAATGAAATCGGGGATGATTTCTTTGTACCGAAGGAGCACTTTGCCCTGCCCGTCGGTCAATTCCACCGTGTACAAATCATCGCTCAGGCAAACCGCGCATTCGAAGCACGCGCAGGGATTCAACGAAACGGGCGTTTCGAGTGCTGTTTTTGCGCCGTCAAAGACGCGCAGCGTTGCGCCGTCGATCGCCCTTGTGACGTTCAAACGCACCTTGCTGCCTGCGCCGTTCTTCTCCACGGACACGGCTGCATCCAGATTGGCGTATGTCGCGCCGCCCAGCAGGCGCGTGGGATACCAATACTGCGAGAAGCATTTCGTCTCATACGGAGCGAGCCACGAAAAGTCCGGCTGGTCGTCGGTATAGGAGCCCGCCATCAGCTCGCAGTACGGGCCATCCGCATCCGTAAGCGCCCTTTCCCAGCTTTCCGCCAGGCGGTTATACCCCCATGTGAACATCTTCTTGCCGGGGGAAATGTGATGGTTTGCGATGTGCAGTATGCCGCAATCCACCGAATAATCGTACCCGCCGCAGAAATCGAATTGAGACGGGGCAGAGAAATAGGAGCAGGACTCCGGCGTGTTGCGATGCCAGCTGATATCCGTCGGCTCCGCGAATTCGACGGAGCCGTAGCGCCCCTGCGCGATCGGGTATGTGGTGTGGTTCCTATCGTAATGGTGATGCACCCAGGTGACATCCGGCGGAAAAACGAGGCGGTATTGTTTGTTTACGGATACCGCTGCGTTTTCCCACCAGAGAAAGGAGCGGGCAAGCGGCGTGCGATTATACACCCGAACGCGCGTTTCAAAAAAACTAGCATCCTTCCTCAAAACGATGCCGACCGTCCCGCGCGTTCTGTCGAACGGATCGCATTCGGAAAGCCAACAGATCGCGGATTCGTCATCGGGCCTTTCTATCGTGAAATCCACGGGCATGAACGTCGACGGCCGATGGTGATACGGCCAGTTGAACTCGATGCCTCCGGATATCCAGGAGCCGAACGCGCCGATCAGCGCCGGCTTTATGGAATGCTGCCGATACAGGAAGTGATAGGCATTGACCTTGTCGTATGCCTCAAAAATCCGACCGCCGAGCGACGGAATGATGACCACGCGAATATAGTCGTTTTCAAGGCGAACAACCTCGTATTCCTTATCCACGCGGCGCTCCCTTTCGACCTTCTGCGTGACCCTGTTGGGATACGGGTTCCCGCTCGTCCCCTGGTGTTGCCTATGTTCCGCAAACATCGGCATTTCTTCAGACGGTGGCACGACGTACGTCGGAATCGTCCATGTCTCGACGGCCGCCTCTACATAGTTCGACATTTTCCCGCCCCTTCCTTTTTTCCATCGCGGTGCGGTGGCGCACCGACCGGAGTACGATCCAAACGCCAAGGCAACGCTGCACGATTCGCCTACTCTCGGTGCCCTGATTTCCGTTGGCGCATCCGATATTGTCGACAAACCCCGCTGTTTGTCCGTGGTTTTATTATACCGCTTCCGATACCCGTTATGCAAGTGTTTTCGCACAATGCATAGGAAACGGCACACAACAACTACCGCTCAAAAGGTTCTTCTCTCATTACCGTGAAAAGTCACTCAAAGAGCGGGATGCAGTCCGGTTTGAGCCTTCCGACCATAAGCATGATCATACAGCGAAATCCCTCGTAAGTCCGAAAACCCCGTGCCTTCCGCTTCGCGGCTTGGATCAGGCTGTTCAGACCCTCTGAAACAGCATTGGTCAGTCGAGCGGCAAAATAGTTCAGAATCTCCCACTCGTTCTCCTTGAGCGTCTGCGCTGCCACTTTCATCGGCTCTAAACGACTTCTACGCATCCAACGGCACAGCTTGTCAAAATAGGTTTTTCCTTCATCGATCGTCTTTGTGCTATACATCTCGTCCAGGCTCTGCACCATGCAGAATGCACAACCGGTCT
>JBMNUF010000001.1:0-235511 GCA_050946115.1 Christensenellales bacterium | reverse complement strand
CGGTGGCAATGGCTGAAGGGACCCACCTGTTCCCATCCCGAACACAGAAGTTAAGCCTTCACGCGCCGATGGTACTTGGCTGGAGACGGCCCGGGAGAGTAGGTCGCTGCCGGATTCCATACAAAAACGCCTTTCATATAGAAGGGCGCTTTTTTTATAGTATAATGCGCGGCTCGTATCGAGAATGATACAAGCCGCGCGAATTCATTTGTGCCCCTGACAGGCTCCGCCCATCGGGCAGTTGCCGCAATTTCCGCCGCAGGGGGATTTTCCCTCCCGTTTGTCTTTCCGAATGCCGCGGACGATCCATACGACCAGGCCGACGAGCAGCAATGTTATGGCAGCCGTTCCGAAATTCATGCGCCCGCCTCCTCAGATTTTCCTGGTAAGCCTCGTCGCCTCGGTATACTTCTTGAAGAACAGCATATAGACGAGGACGGCGAGGATCGCGATCGAGGCGATCAGCCCTGCGGTCTGCGGAGTTCCCGCGAACAGGTATCCGAAATGCGTGACCATGAGCGCGATGGCATAGGCGAATGCGGTTTGGTAGAGGATTGCAAACCACGTCCAGCGCGCGCTGTTCATCTCGCGCCGCGTCGCGCCGATCGCCGCAAAGCAGGGCGCGCACAGCAGGTTGAACACGAGGAAGGAATATCCCGTAATGCCCGTGAACGCGGCAGCCATGTTCGCGTAGGTCTCGGTTCCGCCGTAGAGGATGCCCATCGTGCCGACGATGTTCTCCTTGGCGATCAGCCCCGTGACGGATGCCACGGCCGCCTGCCAGTTACCCCAGCCGAGCGGCGCGAAGATCCACGCGACAGCATTACCGATTAGCGCGAGGATGGAGCGATCCAATTCCTCTTCCTCCAACATACGGAACGTCCCGTCGACCGTGCCGAAGCGGGAGAGCGCCCATACGAGGATGGTGGACAAAAGGATGATCGTGCCCGCCTTCTTGATGAAGCTCCAGCCGCGCTCCCACATGGAGCGGAGCACGTAGGAAAGCTTCGGCAGGTGGTACGAAGGCAATTCCATGACGAACGGCGCGGGATCGCCCGCGAAGATGCGCGTCTTTTTCAGCATGATGCCGCTCACGACGATCGCCGCCATGCCGACGAAATACGCGCTCGTCGCGACCCACGCGGAGCCGGCAAAGATCGCGCCCGCGATCATCGCGATAAAGGGCACCTTTGCGCCGCAGGGGATGAAGGGGGTGGTGATGATCGTCATGCGGCGGTCGCGCTCGTTTTCGATGGTGCGCGATGCCATGATGCCCGGTACGCTGCAGCCGACGCCGACCAACATCGGGATGAAGCTCTTGCCGGACAGGCCGAATTTACGGAAAATGCGGTCGAGCACGAACGCGATGCGCGCCATGTAGCCGCAGCCCTCGAGAAATGCCAAAAGGAAGAACAATACCAGCATCTGCGGAACGAAGCCCAACACCGCGCCGACGCCCGCGATGATGCCGTCCAAAATCAGACCCTTTAGCCAGTCCGCCGCGTCTGCAGCATCCAGCCCGCTTTCGACGAGCGCAGGGATGCCGGGCACCCACGTGCCGTAGGTCGCGGGATCCGGCTCGCCGAAATCCGCCTTATATTCGGTGTTCAGGTATTCCGCGACCGCTTCTTCCAGCGCGGATTTATCGGTATCGGGATGCTCCGTCACCTCAAGGGTCTCCTCGTCCTGCGTGAGGTAGGTGATGGAAGCGTCATCGGGCGTCGCTTCGATTAGCGCGTTCAGCGCGCTTTCGGGGTCGTCCTCGTTGAACTGTACGCCGTACTCTTCGGCGAACGCTTCGAGGATCGCGTCCGTGTCGCCGTACCGTTCGACGGCTGCTTCATATTCCGCGCCGCCCTTTCCGAACAGGTGGAAACCGTCGCCGAACAGGTTGTCGTTCGTCCAATCCGTCGCCATGGCGCCGATGCCCTTCATGGCGATGAAATATACCAGGAACATGACGAGCGCGAAGATCGGCAGGCCAAGCCAGCGGTTGGTGACGACCTTGTCGATCTTGTCCGATGTCGAGAGCTTCCCCGCATTGCGCTTTTTGTAGCAGGCTTTGATGACCTCCGCGATGTAGATGTAGCGCTCGTTGGTGATGATGGATTCCGCGTCGTCGTCGAGCGCCGCTTCGGCGGCGGCGATGTCTTCTTCGATGTGCCGTAGGGTATCGCGCGAGATGTTTAACTGCTCCATCACCTTTTCGTCGCGCTCGAAGACCTTGATCGCGTACCACCGCTGCTGTTCCTCCGGCATCGAATGGACGACGGCCTCCTCGATGTGTGCCAGCGCGTGCTCGACCGTGCCCGAGAAGGTATGCTTCGGCACGGTTTTTCCGCTCTTCGCCGCGCGAATCGCCTCTTCTGCCGCCTCCATGATGCCCGTCCCCTTGAGGGCGGAAATCTCGACTGCCTTGCAGCCCAACTGCCTGGAAAGCTCCTGCGTATTGATTTTGTCGCCGTTTTTGCGGACGACATCCATCATGTTGATCGCGAGCACCACGGGAATGCCCAGCTCCGTGAGCTGCGTGGTGAGGTAGAGGTTGCGCTCTAAGTTCGTGCCGTCGATTATGTTGAGGATCGCGTCGGGGCGCTCGCCGATCAGATAGTTGCGCGCGATGACTTCCTCGAGGGTGTACGGCGAAAGCGAATAGATGCCCGGCAGGTCCGTAATGGTCACGCCGTCGTGTTTTTTGAGTTTGCCCTCTTTCTTCTCTACGGTCACGCCCGGCCAGTTCCCGACGAACTGGTTGGAGCCCGTGAGTGCGTTGAACAGCGTCGTCTTGCCGCTGTTCGGGTTGCCCGCCAATGCGATGCGGATGTTCACAGCGATATCTCCCTTCCTTGCGGCCGTCTATGCCGCCTTATTCGACCTCGACGCTCTCCGCGTCCGCCTTGCGGATGGAAAGCTGGTAGCCGCGCACGTTGACCTCGATCGGGTCTCCCAGCGGAGCCACCTTGCACACGAGGATCTCTACGCCCTTCGTGATGCCCATGTCCATGATCCTGCGCTTGACCGCGCCCTCGCCGTGAACCTTCACGACCTTTGCCGAACCGCCGATCGGCACATCTCGCAATGTCTTCATGCCCCTACTCCTCTCCTATACCATGATCTTGCGCGCCAATTCGTCGTTGATGGCGACGCGGGATTCCTTTACCTTGACGATGACGTTGCCGTTCAGCGATGCGATGAGGCGGACGTTTCCGCCGACGACAAAGCCGAGATCCTCCAAACGCTTTTTCACTTCGGGACTGCCGCCGATTCTGCGAATCACATTGTCCTCGTCCGTGTTTGCATAGCTCAAGGGTATCATAAGGCAATCATCCTTTTCTGCGCGATTAGTTAGCTTGTGCTAACTCACGTATCTATTATAGTTGCCCGATGCTGACTTGTCAACGGGTGGGAGGCGAAATAACCAAAAATTATTATTCTGGCGCGGCGTTCGCTTTGACGAACCCCTGAAAGCAAACAAAAAGCCCGCCCAAGGATTTACCCGGACGGGATGAGTGGATCATCAGGGACTCGAACCCTGGACACCCTGATTAAGAGTCAGGTGCTCTACCGACTGAGCTAATGATCCATAGGCGTTTTTTACCGCTCAACGAATATATATTATACGCGCGAAACTGCCGTCTGTCAATAGAAATTGCGCGATTTAACAATTTTAACCGGCACTTGCTTTTTCATCAAAACATGATACAATAGATACGGAAAAATAGATTCGGAAAGGGGTATGTGCCCATGCTGCATCTTGACCCATATATCACCTCGCACAATCGGCTTCCCGCGCGTTCGCCGCTCACATTCCGTAAGGAGGAAGCCGGCCGCATTTCCCTGAACGGGGAATACGCCTTCCGCCTGTACGACAGGTTTGAAGACGTGCCAGCGTTTTACGAAGAATCGTTTGACGCGTCGGATTTCGGTACAATCTCTGTTCCCGGCAACTGGGAGACGCAGGGCTACGGCAAGCCCATCTACACCAACGTGCACCTTCCGTGGAGATACGAGGAATACGGCATCGATACGGGGAAGGGGAGTCAGCCCGATCTCTATCATCTGCCCAAGGACATCCCAACGGGCTGCTACAGAAGGGAGTTCCTCCTGCCCGCGCACTTTGCGGGCAAGCGCGTATCCGTCTATTTCGAAGGCGTGGAGGCGGCGGCATATGTCTACCTGAACGGGCGATACGTCGGCTATACGGAGGACAGCAAGCTGCCCTGCGAATTCGACGTGACGGGATTCGTGCGCGAGGGAAAAAACCTGCTCGCGGTCAAGGTCGTGCGCTATGCGACATCGACGTTTTTGGAGGATCAGGACTATTGGTATCTCTCCGGGCTGCATAGGAACGTGTGGCTATGCGCGCGGGAGAAGGTCGCGATCGAGGATTTCCACGTCCGCGCGCTGCCCGATCTGAACGGCAACGGCAGGGTGTCGTGCGACATTCGCGTGACGCGCGCGGAAGGCTTTGCGAACTATGCGCTTGAAATGTGCCTGTCTGACGGAGAAACTTGCCTCGGGAGCGGCTCCGCGCAGCCGATGCCCGCCTGTTGGTACGATCAGGTACGGTCTGCCACGGCGAACACGGCGCGGATCGCGTTTGACGTAGAGGAAATCGAATTGTGGAACCCCGACAACCCGAAGCTATATACGCTGTCTGTCCGCCTGCTCGACCCCAAAGGGGATATCGTGCAGGTAGAGACGCTCAAAATCGGCTTTAAGAAGGTGGAGATTCGGGACGGGATTTTGCTGCTCAACGGGAAGCGCCTCGTCGTGCGCGGCGTAAACCGACACGAACACTACCCCATGGGGCGCGCCGTGCCCGAGGAGCATATGCGCCGCGAGATTCGCGAGATGAAGAGGATGCACATCAACGCCGTGCGCACGAGCCACTATCCCGATTCCGACCTGTGGTATACGCTGTGCGACGAGATGGGGATTTTGGTTTTGTGCGAGTGCAATTTGGAGACGCACGCGGTCGCGGGGATGCTTTCGCACGACGGCTCGCTCGCGCCCGCCTATGTGGAGCGCGCGATGCGCATGGTGACGACGTATAAAAACCACGTTTCCATCTACGGCTGGTCGCTGGGCAACGAGAGCGGCTACGGCGCGGGGCATGCCGCGATGTACGGCTTTATCAAGGAATACGACAAGGACAGGATATGCCAATACGAAGCGGGCGACCCCGCGGAAAACATCTCGGACATTCGCGGCAGCATGTACTGCCCGATCGAGAAAATTCTGGAGAAGATCGCCGACCCGCGCGATACGCGCCCCATCGTGCTGGTAGAGTACCTCTATCAGATCTGCAACAGCGGCGGCGGAATTCACAAATTCCGCGAGCTTACGAGGCGCTATCCGCGTTTTCAGGGCGGCTTCGTGTGGGATTGGCAGGACAAGTGCCTCATCGCCAAGGATGAGAGCGGGAGGGAATTCTTCGCCTACGGCGGGGATTTCGGCGAGGAATACACGGAGCCGGAAAACCCGCGCTTTATGACGTGCAACGGCATCGTGCTGCCCGACCTCATGTGGAAGCCCGTGGCATACGCGATCAAGGAGGCGTACGCACCGATCTCGTTCGCGAAGCCCGATGCCTCCTCCCCGTGGACGCGAAACAGCGAAGGGGACTACATCGTCTACAACGAGAGCGACGATAGCCCGATGTCGGACTTTGTATGCGAGGCGATCGTGCGCGAAAACGGAGAAATCCGCTCGAAGACGGAGATTTCGCTGCCTGAGGTACCATGCGGTGCGTGGGGCAAGGTGTATTTCGACGCACAATGCGACAGGGAACGCGAGTGCACGGTGGAATTCGTCGTGCGGCGGAAGGCGCCCGCATGGTTTGAAGGGGAAAATGACACGGTATCTACCACACAATTTCCGCTGGAAAGCGCGCCGTATGCGCGCGAACTGAAGGCTTCGGATGCGCCCGTATCCATGGAAAAGGACGAAAGCGCCATCCGCATCGCCGTGGGGGACGCGCGATATGCCTTCTGTGCGGAGACCGGCGAGATGCTTTCCGCGGAAAAGGCGGGAAAGGCGTACCTCAAGCGCGGGCTGATATCGGTATTCCTGCGCGGCAGGACGGGGCAGGACACGGCGGAGGAAATCTGGGCGTGCAACCCCGAGCGCGCGCCGTTTGCGAAGGCTACCACGCATTCCCGCGTGCTATATGCGAAGTGCTGCGGTGACCGCGCGACGATTGAAGTCGAGCGGGAGACGAGATACGAAGATACGCTCCTCGCGAAGGGCTTTTTGCAGTACGTGATCGACGGCGCGGGGCTGCACGTGCGGCATCGTGTGGCGATCGTACCCGAAATCGCGCAGCGGGCGGGGCTGGAACTCGTGACGGAAAGGGGCTTTGAACGCCTCACCTATTACGCGCACGGGAAGATCGAGAGCTACTGCGACAGGCTCGGTGCATCGCCTTTGGGCGTATACGAATCGACCGTCTCGGACGAGCACTTCCCGTTCGTGCCGCCGTCCGAAAACGGGGGCCATGAGGGCATGCGGTATCTGCGCCTTCTGCACGAAGACGGGCGCGAGATCGAGATCGTCTGCGCCGCACCATTGCACTTCGATGCGCACCACAACACGATCGAGGATTACAGAACCGCCAAACACGACCACGAACTGCCCGAGAGGGAGGAGACGTACATCCATCTGGACGCGGCGCACGGCCAGATCGGCGGAAACCTCTCCTGGAGCAGCGGGCTGGACGCGCACCTCTTCATCGGCAGGAGGACGCATACGCAGGAATTTACGGTGATTCTTCGTTAATTTCGCAACAAAACGGGCGTGAAATACGCCAAAGAAGAAAGGAAACGGGAGGACGATGGACATGAAAAATCGGATTCTGGCATTGGCGCTGGCGATCATGCTCTTGTGTTCGACCTTTGCTGCGTTCGCGGCGAAGGAGGCGACGGTGGTTCTGCCGGAGACGTACAGGGCGCTCACCGTGCGCTCCGCGACGAACACGAGCTCAAAGCCGACGGCGTATGTGCACGACGGGGACGACATCACCGTCCTGAAAAAGGGAAAGACCTGGTCGCGCATCCGCGTGGAGGACAACAATCGGGTCGGCTACATCAAGAACATGTATATTTCGGGCGCGAAGCGCCCGCGGAAGACGTTCGACTGGGGGCACGTCTCCGCCGACTACGTGACGGCGCCGCTTCGCGCAAGGCGCAGTGGCAAATCGCTGCTGCTTGCGGACCTCAGGCGGTACGCGAAGCTGCAGCTCCTGTCCAGGTCGCGCGGCTGGTATAAGGTGCGCACCTCGAGCGACGTGACGGGCTATGTCGCCGCGAAATTCGTGACAAAGGGCGCGAGAAAGACCGCGAAGGCGGATCTCACGATCCGCGAAAAGCCCAACGGCGAAGAAGTGACGATGATCAGCAAGGGCGACTATGTAAAGGCGCTCGCCCAATACGGCGACTGGACGTATGTGCACTATCTGGATGAAGACGTATACGGCTACGTATTCGCCATGTGCCTGAAGTAGAAATGCATGGATAAGACCGCTCCTCCCGAAATGTGGCTTTCGGGAGGAGCGATTGTTTTTATTTTAGAGCAGGTGATACTCGTTGCACAGCGGGTGGAGGATATCCTCGTCCTCCTCGATATCCGCAAAGCGTGAGGTGGGTTCCAAGAAGAAGTTGTCCGTGTTGTCGTCGTTGACCTTGGACACCTCGCCGACCAAGAGGTCTCCGGATGCGGGAAGCGGCCCGAACACGTGCGCGACGTAGGGCGGAAGGCTCACGGATGCGCCCTTTTCGATGCGGATTTCCTCGCCCGCTTTGACTGTGCGCAAAATGCCGTCCATATACACGCGCACGTCGGTGTCCAGTTGGTTGCCATCCCTGTCCGCGTTCCAGAGGAAGATCTGCAGCGTGCCGCCCGCACGGTTGATGATATCCTCCGTCTTGTACACGTGGTAGTGCTTGGGGAGCCGCTGCCCGTCCTTCATGAGGATGAATTTCTCGCAGTACGGAACGCCGACGGAGGAATCCGCAAGCAGGCCGTTTCGGATCGTGTACAGCACCGCCCCGAGCTCAGCAAAACTCCCCGTGCCGAAATCCGTGATGTCCCAGCCGAGCATGGTGCGCTTTACCGTGTCGAGCTGCGCCTTGTGCGCCCTCCAGGTTGCCATATCCCAATACGCCATCGGGGGAAGGCGATGGTTGTTTGCCTCCAAAAAGTCCTTCGCCCAGCGGAGGGAACGATTGATTTCCGAGCGTTTCATGCAAAACACCTCCTGACGATATTATATAACGCCTCTTCGGGCGCAAGTTCCAAAACCGTTTGCAACACGAAGTCGATTCCGTTCTCTGTGAGCGCGCGCCGCAGCTCTTGCGCGGCGGCGTCATTCGGATTGTCGTACCGAAGCGCTGCGCATATGCCCCGTACGATCGGGGCGGGGTCTACCTCTTGCTCTACTGCGAGCAGCGCCGCGCCCGTCAGGCGGTCGTTTCTGCGCAGCTTGCGGATGGGGTCCGCGCCGACGCGCGCGGTCGTGTCCATGAGCGCCCTGTCCGCAAAGCGCGACAGCAGAGAGGGGATCATCTGTTCGACGTTTTCCCGTATCTCCTCGCCGAAGCGCGCAATCAGCGCCTTTCCGGAGGCTTGCATGAACGCTTCGACGGCGGAATGGATTTCGAGGTCGGCGATCGCCTCCCAGATGTACGTGTAGCCCTTTTCGTAGCCGAGATACGCGCAGATCGTGTGCCCGCCATTGTGCAAAAAGAGCTTTCGCTTGATATAAAAATCGAACGGCGTGTACGGAAACAGCCCCAATATGTCGGGGATCGCCCCGCGAAAGCCCGCCTTGTCGACGGGGAGCTCGCTGTAGGAATCGACGGTCACGACGGGCGGGTTCTCGGCGGGTTCCTGTGCGTCGCGAAGCGTCGCCGTGCAGCCGATGGACGCCTGAACGAGCCCCACGTGCTGCTCCGCCCATGCCTTCTCCTCCTCGGAGAGGCATTCGTATATCCAACCGTGCATGAGCGCATCCGCGCCGATCTGGTTTTCGCAGAGGAGGATGTCAAGCGCGCCGCCGCCTTTTTTCATGCGCTCGACGATGCTTTGCGCGAGGATGGGCGCGATCAGCGGCAGGGAATTGGCGCCGACACAGGTGCAGGCGATGTCGCAGCGCGCGATTTCGGCGCGCGCGTCATCCGTCAGGGAATGCAGCGCGCGCACGCTTTTTACGGCTTTATACGCTTCACCGCCCTCCGATACGATGCGGATCGTGTAGCCGCCGTTTGCGTTGATTCCGTCCACAACCTCATGCAGGATGTCCAAAAAACATACGTCAAACCCGGAATCCGCGAGGATTCGCCCGATAAAGCTCCTGCCGATCTTTCCGGCTCCGTAGACCACGGCCCTTTTCATTGCATAGCGCCTCCTTCATACCATGGACGCATAAAAGCGCAGCGTCTCTTCGTAGGAGAGAACGCCCTCGGTCGAGCCCTGTTCGCTCAGGGAGCACGCGGCGGTAGCGGTGCCCAATATCAATGCTTCCTTGATGGATTGCCCCTTCCACGCCGCGTATACTGCGCCCGCGCAGAAGGCGTCTCCCGCGCCGACGGAGCCCTTGATGTAGCCCTCGGGCAGTTTCAGGCTCGGCAGCGCGCAATACGCATCCCGTTCGTCGAGCCCGTAGCTTCCGCTCGGGCAGTGGATGACCGCCCATGTGCTGACGCCCATCGCCTTGAGCGCTTTGAGCGCGGGCAGCATGTTTTCTTCGATCGGCGCGCCCGCATCGTCCACAAGGCGGATGCCCGTGGTCGCCTGCGCCTCGGCTTCGTTGATGATGCAATAATCCGTGTAGCGCAGCGCGGGCGTTACGATTTTCCGAAAGCGGTCGCCCGCTTCGGTGACGATGTCGACAGAGGTCTTGATGTTGCGCTTTTGCGCGTTGTGTAAAAGGCGCGCCATCTTGGTGCCGTATTCGTCGTCCTCGCGGTCGAGCGCGTCGAGCAGCAGGATGTAGCCGATGTGGAGGATGTCTGCGTCCAGCGCGTCCCAATCGATGTCCGCCTCGCAAAATTCGGCGTTCGCGCCGCGAAAATGGCAGAAGGAGCGCTGCTTCGTGATCTCGTCAAACAGCACCAGGGTGTACGACGTCGCGCCCTTGCGCCGGATTTGGTCGAGGGCGATGTTGGAAAACCGTTTCAGCCTTTCCATGACAAAGTCCCCCGCCGCATCCTCGCCGACGCGACCGAGCGCCGTGAGCGGAAGCGTGGGGTCCAAAATCGCGAGGTCCATGATGTCGTTGCAAAGGCAGCCGCCGGTGGAAAGGCTTTTCTCGCCCGTGATCGTCGTAAGCTCCCCGGGGCCGGGGAATCCCCGTATCGGGTACAGCATGTCGACGACCGTGTTTCCGGCGACCGCGATCCCCTTCTTGCGCATAGTGCCTCCTATTCCTCGGGGCGGTAGCCCTGCGAGATGTCGGGCTTGTATTTCATACTGTCCTGCTCCGCAATTTCGCGGATGACGCGGGCGGGGCATCCGGCGGCAAAGCTGCGCGGCGGGATGTCCTTGGTGACGACGCTCCCCGCGCCGATCACGCATTCGTCGCCGATGGTGACGCCGGGGCAGACGACCACGTTTGCGCCGAGCCAGCATTCGTCGCCGATGACGACGGGCTTTGCGTAGCATAGGCGCACCTTTTCGCCCGCGTCGTTCAGCAGGTATTTTCGCTCCGAAGCGATCATCGGGTGAATGGGCGTCACGATGGTCACGTTGGGGCCGAAATCGCACCCGTCGCCGATGGTCACATTTGCGTCGTCCTGAATGGTGAGGTTGAAGTTGCCGAAAAAGCGCTTGCCGATTTTCGTGTGGCAGCCGTAGTGAATCTGCATCGGCCCCTGAATGAAGCTGCCCTCGCCGAATTCGGCGAACAGCTCGCGAAGGATTTTCCCGCGCAGCTCGGTTTCGTCCTCAAAGAGCGTGTTATAGCGCGCGCTCAGGGCATGGCTCTTGCGCTTGAGCGCCTTTAGCGACGGGTCGCCTGGGCAATACATCTTCCCGGAAAGCAGTTTTTCCTCTTCGGTCACGGCAAATCTCTCCCTTCGATAGGCAAATTACCCGAAATAGTTCGCGGCGGCCCTGATGCTTCGCTGGTGACGGATATCGGGCTTGCCGTTTAAGTGGTGCTTGGAATTTTTGAGGTGCAGGCAGAACTGGCCGTTGTAGCCGTTGGTCTTGCTGATTTCCTTGCCGTGCGGATAGCTGTTGATGGACGCTGCGTAATAGCTTCTGCCCACCACGAGCAGCACGGGCTTTGTGGACCACGAGAATTTGCCGCGATACATTTTCTTGAGCTTCGCGGTGTCCCTTATGGTCGCGGGTTCGGCGTCGATGTGGTTTTTGCCGCCGACGCGGCGGATCTTCATGCGGATGCCCGATTTGATCTCCACGATGGATGCGACCTTTCCGCGCGGGAAGCGTGCGGACATGCCGCTGGATCGCCATGGGACGTTTTTGACGGACGGCTTCTTCCGCGATGTGGACAGGATCTTCCGCTTCGTGTACGCGGTCGCCCTGCCGGATACCTGAAGCCCGTTCATCATCTGGAACTGGCGCAGCGCCTTCTTATACGCGCCTGAGCCTCTCCCGTTGACGTATTTGGTCTTCAGATAGCCGAGCCTGCACAGCTTGCGCTGCACGGCGGAGGTGGAAATTCTGCGGGACTTCGGCGCTTTGAAGGTGATCAGACTCTTTTTCATGTAGCCCGTCGTCGAGCCTTTTTTCACGCGCAGCCATTTGTTGCCGACGCCCGTCACGGTGACGGATGCTCCCTTTCTGCGGCTTGCGAGCACCTTGGAGGAGGCGGAGGGCTTTTTGTAGATCTTCGCGGCCGTCTTTGCATACGCCTTTTTGTTGACCTTCTTAAAGGAGGCGGTCTTCCTGACGGAGGAAGAAGCGCGATTCTTCGCCGCGGAGGGCTTTACCAGCGCGCTCTTCAGCATATAGCCGGATTTCCCGTTCTTCTTCACGCGCGCCCACTTGCCCTTGACGCCCGTTACGGTGACGGTCGATCCCCTCCCGCGCGAGGCGACGACCTTGGAAGAGGTGGATGCCCTGGCATATACCTTCGCGTTTGCCCGGACGGAATATCTTTTGGATGCGGCGAGCGTGCTGTCTGCCGCCCAAAACGACGAGCACAGCGCAAACAGGAGAAGCGCGGACAGAAATTTCCGCAAAACGGCTTTCACACAGCAGGATGTACGCATCGAAAACCCTCCTAAAATACTTTGCACCTATTATATTACGAAAGTATGACGAAGTCAAGAGGAAAATGAAATATTTACGCGGAAAATTGTTTCGAAATCGAGATAATTTATGACGAATCCAAAATAAAAGAGGAATATACGCCGCTGTGTCGAATATATACACATTTGGCGAATAGAAAGGCGGAGGAAAATGTTCGCTTGCCGCATAACGGTCGTCAGAAGGGCGGAGTATCCCGATCTTTCGGCGAAATACGAAAATCCGACGGAAAATCCATGTTCTATGGAAGAAGGGCAGGTCTTCCTTTCGGAAAACGCGGAAATGCCCGAGGGCTTTTGCGCGAGCGCATGGCAGAACCTGTATCCCTACGTTCTGGCACTTGCGCACGGCGGGAAAAACCTATACGACGGCTGGATGAAAAACGCGCGAAGCGCGATGATTTCCTGCAACGACGGGTTTCGCCCCGTGAGTTTTTATATCGAAGCACTTACAAAGGAGAGTGACGGCACTTTGATGGCGGAGACGATCGCCTACATCGAGCACATACAAAGCACGCTGCCGGACGGGTTCGTGTATCTGGACGAAGAATCGGGCGACATATTGTGGGACGCGAAATACGCGACGAAGGACAACTTTACCGGCGCGGTCGTAGACGGATACGAGGCGAACCGCATCGCCTGCTCCGAAGAAGTGATGGAAGGGCTTCTCAAAGCCAGAGACATCGCCGCGGAAAAGGGATACGTGCTTTTGGTATGGGACAGCGCGAGGCCGCAGCGGGCGGTGGATCGCTTCGTCGAATGGTCGCGCGAGCCCGAGGACGGATCGACCAAGGAAAAACACTATCCGAACCTTTCCAAAACGAGCCTGTTCCAAAACGGCTATATCGCGCGGCGCAGCGGCCATTCGCGGGGCTGCGCGGTGGATCTGACGCTGGTAGATGCCAAGACGGGCGAGGAGATCGACATGGGCGGCGGGTTTGACCTCATGGACGAGAGATCGCACCACGGCGCAAAGGGCATATCCGCGGAGCAGGCGGAAAACCGCAATATACTCAAAAACATCATGCGGCGCGCGGGCTTTCAGCCGTATTCGGCGGAGTGGTGGCATTACAGCCTGCGGGACGAGCCGTATCCCAATACGTATTTCGATTTTGCCATTGCCGAGGAGGCGGAGGCGGAGTTTATCGCGCCCGCGCCGCCGTCTATAGAATAGGAGCGAAAACATATGCGAGCGGTCGTACAGAGGGTCCGGTGGGCGAAGGTCGAAGTTTCCGGCGAAGTGACGGGGGCGATCGAGCACGGGCTGATGGTGCTCGTCGGCGCCGAAAAGGGCGACGCGAAAGAGGACATGCTCTACTGCGCGGACAAGGTGCGCGGGCTGCGGATCTTCGAGGACGACGAGAGCAAGATGAACCTTTCGGTAGCGGACGTCGGCGGGAAAATCCTGCTCGTGTCGCAGTTCACCCTCCTCGGGGACGCGCGGCGCGGGCGGCGGCCCTCCTTTTCCGATGCGGAGGAGCCCGAAAAGGCGGAGGCGCTGTGCGACGCGATGAAGGAATACCTTCTGTCGCAGGGCGTAGAGGTCGAAACTGGGCGCTTCCGCGCGCACATGGAGGTTTCCCTATTAAACGACGGGCCGGTGACGATTCTTTTGGACAGCAGGAGGCGGTTCTGATATGGAAATCAAAAGGCTGCTCTGCGGCGAATACGCGCAGAATACCTATCTCGTGCTCCCTGAAGGGCGCGCGGACTGCTTCTTGGTGGACGCAGGCGACGATGCCGAAAAGATCGCCGCCGCCGTCGTGCGCTCGGGGAGGACGCTTGCGGACATCCTGCTCACGCACGGGCATTTCGACCATATGCTCGCGGCGGACGCGCTTCGGTGCAAAACGGGCGCAAAGATATGGATCGACGAGGGCGACGCAGAAATGCTCTCGGGCGCTATGGACAACCAATATCAGGCGCACTATGTGCCCTTTGCGGCGGATGCGTTCTACCCGCGGGACGGGAAGATCGAAATCTGCGGAATGCAGATACAGACGATCTACACCCCCGGGCACACGCCGGGCGGCACCTGCTTTTTGGTGGGGGATGTACTCTTTACGGGGGATACGCTGTTCGCGCACGGATACGGCAGGTTCGACATGGAGGGCGGGAGCGCGGCTACGCTTCGGCAGTCGCTCCAGAAAATCTTTAGTATGTTTCGGGACGGGAACCCGCGCGTCCTTGCGGGGCACGATATAGAATCACCCTTGGACGACATCCGCGCGTTCTTCGGCATAAGATAGATATTTTGCAGGGGGATGGGCAGTTGCGATACCATTTGCGGACGGACACGCCGCAGTTTTTTTCGGACATCTCGGAGGTCGTGCGGCTGTTCGAGCCGACGGCGGAGATTTCGCCGGACGGCGGAGACGCGGTTTTGCTGCACCGCCACGAGGAGCTGCAAGGTGGCGCGATCTGGCGCGAAACGTGGCGCATCGACGGCGGCGAGCCGCTTTTTCACGAGGCGGAGGCCGCGCACGGAGGGCTTCTCGAAAAGCGGCTTCTGAAGCGCGCGGTCAAGACGGGGTTGTTCCGCCTGTTCGCGCGCGACAGGAGCGAAATGCCGCCGTGGGGGTCGCTCACGGGCATCCGCCCGACGCGGCTCGTCTACGAAATGCTGGAGGAGGGGCTCTCGCTCGATGAGGCGGTTTCCCGCATCTCGGAGCTTTTTTTCGTCTCGGAGCATAAGGCGCGGCTCTTGGGGGAGATCGTGTCCGTCCAAAAGGGGCTCATCGAGCGCGAGGACGACGAGTTCGACGTATACATCGGCATCCCCTTTTGCACGACGAGGTGTACGTACTGTTCGTTTTCCTCGGGCGAAATCGGGGACGGCAGGCTCGTGGAGCCGTACCTTCAGGCGCTGGAGAGGGAAATCCGCGCATCCGCGCAAATTACAAAAGATATGGGACTGCGCGTCAGAGCCTGTTACATGGGCGGCGGCACGCCGACGTCGCTTTCGGCGGAGCAGCTTGCGCGCGTGCTGGACTGCGCAATGGAGTGCTTTCCCAACGCCAGGGAATGGACGGTTGAGGCGGGGCGCCCCGACACGATCGCGCGTGACAAGCTGAAGGCTCTGCGAGAGCGGGGCATCGGGCGCATCAGCGTCAATCCGCAGACCTTTTCTGACGAGACGCTCGCGCGCATCGGGCGCGCACACACGGCGCGGGACACGCTTGCGGCATTTGCGCTCGCGAGGGAAGAGGGCTTTTCGAATATCAACATGGATCTCATCGCCGCGCTTCCGGGGGAGGACGAAAATGCATTTCTGTTCTCGCTCGAAAAGGCGCTGTCGCTTGCGCCTGAGAGCATCACGGTGCACACGCTTGCGATCAAGCGCTCGAGCCGCCTGCACGAAAAGAAATATGCGCAGTCGGACGCGACGGAAGCGGCGCGCATGGTCGACGAGGCGCGAAAAAGGTTGACGGAAGCCCACTATCTGCCGTATTATCTGTATCGGCAGAAATACATGGCGGGAAACCTCGAAAACGTGGGCTACAGCAAAGAGGGCTGCGCATGCCTGTACAACATCGACATCATGGAGGAGACCGCGCCGATCCTCGCCTTGGGCGCGGGTGCGATCACGAAGTGGCTGTTTCCGAGGGAGCTGCGCATCGAGCGCGCGCCGAACGTCAAAAACATCGAAGAATACATTGTGCGCGTAGACGAAATGGTCGAAAGAAAGCGGGCATTGCTCGCGAAAAAATAGGAGGGTTTTGGTTCCATGAAAAACAAGGGTCTCATTATCGTTTTGCTGTGCGTGCTCGTCGCGGCGGCGATCGTCATCGCGGTCGTTCTGACGCGCAAGCCCGACAAGTCGGGCGAGGCGATCCCCAACCCCATCGTGGCGATGGAAATCGAGGACTTGGGCACGATCACCCTGGAATTGTATCCCAACGTATGCTACAATACGGTGGCGAATTTCGTCACGCTCGCGCAGTCGGGCTATTATGACAATCTCACCTTCCACAGGATCATCGCGGGCTTTATGATCCAGGGCGGCGACCCCTTGGGAAACGGCACGGGCGGCCCCGGGTATTCCATCAAGGGCGAATTTTCCGCGAACAACGTGCCAAACGACATTAAGCACGAGCGCGGCGTGATTTCCATGGCGAGAAGCGCGGCGAACGACAGCGCAGGCAGCCAGTTCTTCATCATGCACGCGGCGGCGCCGCATCTGGACGGGCAGTACGCGGCATTCGGCAAAGTCGTGGACGATGCGTCCATGGCGGTCGTGGATGCGATCGCGAACACGCCCACGGACAGCGGGGACAGGCCGCTCGTGGAGCGCAGGATCAAAAGGGTCACGGTGGACACCAAGGGCGTGGAATATACGGTAGAAAAAATCGAGGACTGATAGGAGGAACAGGAAAGTGCAAAACCCGATCGTTACTTTTACCATGGAGGACGGCTCCGTATTCAAGGCAGAACTCTACCCCGAACACGCGCCCAACACGGTGGCGAATTTCGTGACGCTGGTAAATTCCGGCTTTTACGACGGGCTGATCTTTCACCGCGTCATCGAGGGCTTCATGATTCAGGGCGGCGACCCGAAGGGAACGGGAACCGGCGGCCCCGGGTACTGTATCAGGGGCGAATTTCGCAGCAACGGCGTGAAAAACCCCATCCGCCACGAGCGCGGCGTGCTCTCCATGGCGCGCTCGATGATGCGCGACAGCGCGGGCAGCCAGTTCTTCGTGATGCACGCCGACGCGCCGCATCTGGACGGCGAGTACGCGGCTTTCGGCAAGGTCACGGAAGGCATGGATGCGGTGGATAAGATTGCGACCTGCGAGACCGGCAGGGCGGATCGCCCCACCTGTGAACAGAAACTGGCCTCCGTCCGCGCGGAGACGTTCGGAGAGGCGTATACGGTAGAGAAGATATAAGACGGAAAATGCCCGAGGCGCGCGCCCCGGGCATTGCTATAGGTATTTTTCTTATTCTTCCCTGCTCCTGCGGTAGCGCTCGTATATGCGCTTTCGACGGCGGAGCATCTGCTTTCTGCGGCGGTTGCGCTTTACGACCGCGACTGTGCGCAGAATGATGAGGATTGCAATCAGAAGCAGCGAGAAGGTCAGAATCAGGCGGAAAGCGGAAAGGTCTCGGTTTTTGAGCGCGGGGAACACGGTCGTGATGGAGACCCTTTCCGGCGCCTTTTCGATCGCCCTTTCGGCGACGAGAAGGCCGGACAGCACTTGCCCGTCGAAATCGAGGGACAGCGTTCCCAAGATGTCGCCCGCCGCGACGGGCGCCTTCAGTTCGCGCGACCACGTAACCTCGAGCGCGTCCGCGAATTCGCGCTGCACGCCATCGAGCGCGGAGGGGAGCGCGTTCACCTCGTAATCGAAGAGCGAGGAGCCGGGCACGACGCGCACCGTGAGATAGCCGTTTTCCGCATCGTCGCTGTCCGCGCCCTCGATATAGGTTTTGATCGGCGAGCGGGAATACAGATCGTCGAAGGTATAGGTTTGATACCGCGTAAAGGCGTACTCCATGAGCTTTTTGGTGTCCGTCCAGCGCCCTTCCTTGGTGGTTTTCATCGTCACGGAAAGCACCTGCGCGCTGCCCTTTTGCGCGGAGCCGACGAAGCAGTGGCCCGCGGAGGAGGTCCAGCCCGTCTTCACGCCGTTCAGATACGGATAATAGTAGCTGCTGGTCGAAACGAACATGGAGTTTTTCGTGGATAAGGTCAGCTTGTCGCGCAGCGCGGTCGGCGCCATGGTGTATTCCTTGGCGGCGACGATCGCGCGGAACACGTCGTTACGCATGCCGTACTGCGCCATGCGCGCAAGGTCGTAAGCGGTGGTGTAGTGCGAAGCGTCCTGATAGCCGTGCGGGTTCACAAAATGCGTATCGGTACAGCCGATCTCCTGCGCCTTGTTGTTCATTTCGGAGACGAAATCGGAGATCGAGCCGGAGGTGATCATCGCGATGGAGTTGCCGGCGTCGTTTCCGGACTGGATCATGAAGCCGTACAGAAGATCCGCAAAGGTCATCGTCTCCCCGACCTTGACGGGGACCTTGGAGGAGTCCTTGGGGACGTTTCCCGCCTCTTTCGGAATGGTGATGACGGTATCGAGGGAGGGCCCCTTTTCGAGCGCGACGATCAGCGTCATAATCTTGGTGGTCGAGGCGGGGTACATGCGGGTCCGTTCGTTTTTTTGAAAGAGGATTTCCCCCGTCGCCATGTCCATCGCGATACAGGCCTGTCCCGAAAGGTGCGCAGCGGAAAGGGTTTCGGGATGCTCGGCATTATATGCGGCATCCTCCGCGAACGCGGACGAGGCAAAGATCAGCGCGAGGAGGAGGGCAGACAGGAGATACAGCGTCCGTTTCATAGACAGGTCGTCCTTTCGTATGCTTCGTATATCATACCATCTTTGACGGAATTTGTACAGAAAAGGTTGTGTAACCAATTGGGGACGAAGAAACGCCCCCGGAAAACGCATCCGAGGGCGGGATATCGACCTAAGGAAAGGCACATTATTTGTCCTCCGCGTCTTCGAGGCTTTCAAAATAGGCGTCGGTGAGCGCCCGCTTATTCGCCTTCGGGCGCGGAATCTGCACCCTGGGAGGCTTTGTTTCGCGCTTGGGTTTTTCATCCTCCAAGAGCTCCGGCGGCAGCCCCTCGGGGAGCGCCATATCCTCTTCCTGAACGGGTTCCCGCACGTCGGAGGGCTTTTTTACCTCGTCCAGGTCGTACTCCTTAATGGAGAAGGAGCCGTCGCTCCCGCGCAGGCGCACGCGGACCTTTTCGCGGATGACGTTGATGTCGTTTACGACGCCGCGGCCGCCGGGGGTGATGCAGTCCTTTCCGACCTTCGGCAGGCGCTTCAGAACCGCCGAGTAATGGTCGGCTTCGTACTTCAGGCAGCACATGAGCCTTCCGCACTGACCCGAAATCTTCGCGGGGTTCAGCGACAGGTTCTGTTCCTTTGCCATCTTGATGGAGACCGGCTGGAAATCGCTCAAAAACGCCGCACAGCAGATGTGCCTGCCGCACGCGCCGAGCCCGCCGAGCATCTTCGCCTCGTCGCGCGCGCCGATCTGCCGAAGCTCTATGCGCATATGGAACACGCCCGCCAAATCCTTCACCAAGTCGCGGAAATCCACGCGCCCGTTCGCCGTAAAATAGAAGATTAGCTTGCTGCCGTCAAAGGTGTATTCCGCATCCACGAGCTTCATTTCGAGCCCGTGCTTTTGGATGCGATCCGCACAGATGGCGACGGCTTCCTTTTCCTTCCGCTCGTTTTCCTCCATGAGCTGAAGATCCTGCGGCAGCGCGAGCCGCAGCACCTTTTTGAGCGGGGAGACGATCTCGCTCTCGTCGATCTCTCGCGCGCCGGTGATGGTTTCACCAAGCTCGATCCCGCGCGTCGTCTCCACGATGACGTAATCGCCCGGGTTCGGCCAGACGCCCGTGGGATCGAAATAATAGATTTTGCCCGCCTTTTTGAAGCGGACGCCGATGACTGTAATCATATCTTTTGTCCTCCGAGGCAATCAAAAAACAGCATTTCCAGCGTGTATTGGTAATTCACATTCGCGCGAAGGCGCCGCCGCGCCGCGAAAACCGATTGCAGCATGTGCGCGCCGTCGATCGGCACACGGGCGAGCGATTCCAGAATATCCTCCTGCAGCACGTTGCCGTTTGCATCCCGAATCGCCATGATGTCGCGCGCATTGTTTTCCAGCGCGTCGAGCAGTCGATCCGCGCTGTCCTTGTCGTTTTTGAAGAGCAACGCCGCGTCTCCCACGGTATCAGGCCCTTTGAGGAGCAACAGCGCCTTGAGCGCGCGGCTGCGGATGTCCCAGTACGCTTCGTCATTCGCCAGTGAAAGCGCCTGCCCGATCGAACCGCCTGCGAGCCTTGCCAAGAGGCGCGCCCTGTCCCGCTCGATGCCCCTTTGCATAAGGGCATCCGCCGCTTCCTCTACGGACGGCGGAAAAAAGCGCACGACGCGGCATCTGGAAACGACGGTCGGAAGCAGCGCCTGTGCGTTTTCGGCGACCAGAATAAACAGCACGCGGCTCGGCGGCTCTTCCAGCGTCTTCAGCAGCGCGTTTTGCGCCTGCGGCGTCATTTTGTCCGCATTTTCGATGACGACGGTGTGCGAGCCGCCTTCAAACGGCTGCATGGAAAGCGCATCGACGAGGCTGCGGATGTCTGCGACGCCGATGGATTTTTCGGCTGTGAGCACGTGCATATCGGGGTGCGTACCCGCAAGATACCGCCTGCATACGGGGCATGCATCGCATGGCTTTTGCGCGCCCGTACAATTCTGCGCGCGCGCGCGGATGGCTGCCATGCTTTTTTTTCCGGTTCCGGGCGCACCTAAGAATAGGTACGCCTGCGCCCCCTCCGCGCGGACGAGGCGCAGGATCGAATCCGACCCGCGAAAATCATGCCAATTCAATTACAGCTTCACGAACTTTTCCACGTTCAGCACAAACACCGTCGCGCCGCCGACCATGACCTCGATGGGGTACGGGACATATACGCCCATGCTGCCCGTGACGGGGGATGGGGATGTCGTGACCTGCTTGCGGCTCTTACAGACCTTTTCGATGACGGCCATCGCGCCGTCGAATTTGTCGTCTTCCACACCGAGCAGCAGCGTCGTATTGCCGGCGCGGAGGAAACCGCCCGTCGTAGCCAGCTTGGTAACGCCATAGCCCTCGTTCATCAGCGTGCTGACGACCCGCGAGGCGTCCTCGTTCTGTACGATTGCGATAATTAATTTCATAAATATACCTCCATCATCTTCGCCGTCTTTCAGTCGTGCGTCATTTACTGTGTTCATTATAACCGATTTTCGCTGTATGCGCAAGTGTTTTTTTATTGCATTTGCCTGCGCCGTTTAGTATAATGAAAAACGGGGAGGTGAGAAGGCCTTGGAACGGCAGGAGATTATGGAGCGCGTGGAATCCCTGAGCCGCGTGACGCGCCTTCCCGTGCTCGCGCTTGACAGCCTCGGCAGGGAGATCGCCATGGGGAAGGCACCCTGCAGGTATTGCCGCATCTTTCAGCAGCACCTGCCCGAGGGGCAGTCCTGCGGAGAGACGCACATGCTCGCGGCGCGGCGCGCGCTCGATCTGGGCGAAGCGTATCTGTTCAGCTGCCACGCGGGCGTGTGCCATATCGCGCTGCCGCTTTTGCGCCTCAAGGAAATGGAGGGTGCGGTGCTGGTAGGCCCCTTTGTGCTGGGTGAGCTGGACGCATCGCTCGTGCAGGAGGTCGCGCGGCGGTATCCGATGCCGGTGGACGCACTGCTCGAACTGTACGAGGCGGCGAGCGAATTGAAGGTGCTCGATGCGGAGGCCGCCGGCGCTTTGTGCAAGTTGGTGTTCTATCTCTTCGAGGACGCGCAGGGCGCGCGCGCGATGGCGAGCCGCCGCAACTTCTCCGCGCAGCAGCGCCGCATCGGCGAATCCATCCAAATGTATAAGGGCTTTTCCTCGCCCATGCGCGTCTACCCGTATGAGAAGGAGCGGGAACTGGTCTCCCACGTGCGCTCGGGCGACGGCAAGAAGGCGAATGCGGTGTTAAACGACATTTTGGGCTACACGCTGTTCGCCACGGGCGGCGATTTGGAGACGATTAAGACGCGGACGGCGGAGCTCTGCGCGCTTTTGTCCCGCGCGATCATCGAGGGCGGTTCCGGCGCGGACGACGCGCTGGACATGAACCGCGCCTTCATGCGCACGCTCTGGCAGGCGCGAAGCATCGAGAGCGTATGCCAGTTCATGCAAAGCGCGGTCGAGCGGTTCTGTGCGCAGGCATTTCCCGCAGCGTCTCCGCTCGAAAAGGCGGCACAATTCATCAAGGCGAAGTACGCGGAGAACATCACCCTACGCGACGTCGCAAGGGAAGCGGGGCTTTCGGAGAGCTATTTTTCGACGCTGTTCAAGAAAAAATTCGGCGCCTCCTTCCGCGAATACCTCACGGCGCTTCGCATCGAGGAGGCGTTGAGGCTCTTGGACGCGGGCAATCTCTCCGTGACGGAGGTCGCACAACGCGCGGGGTTTGAAAGCCAGAGCTATTTTTCCAAGGTGTTCCGCGAGAACATGGGGCTCTCTCCGAGCGAGTACAAAGGCAGGAGAAAGGACAGATGAAGTACGATATCGTGCGCATTTCGGACGCGCCGCATTTGCGGGAAAAAGCGGCGCAGTGGTTCCACGAAAAGTGGGGCGTACCGCTCGAGGCGTATCTGGAGAGTATGCAATCGTCGCTGTGCGGCGGCGCGGTGCCCTCGTGGTATGTGGCACTCGACGGGGAGAAGATCATCGCCGGCATGGGCGTGATCGAAAACGATTTTCATAAGCGCAAAGACCTCGCGCCGAACGTCTGCGCAGTGTATACCGAGGAAATGTATCGCGGCCGGGGCATCTGCGGCCGCCTTTTAAGCCGCTCATGCGAGGACATGAAAAAACAGGGGATCGAAACGCTTTACCTACTGACAGACCACACCTCACTTTACGAGCGGTACGGCTGGGAGTTTTTCTGCATGGCAGAAAACGACGCAGGCGGAACCTCGCGCATGTACATCCACAAATAAAAACGGCGCGGTTTTCAATCCGCCGGACGGTGTATAGACCTGAGGGGAGGACACCCCTTGGGTGCCGTTCATGCCGGCGTGAGGCCGCCTTTCGGGGGACGAAAACGCATCCGTAATAGCAACTACCCGAATTCTACAAAAACACTTCGCAGGTTCGGATTGAGGGCCCAAATCGAAGGACCAAACGCAATCCCTCTTTGTATTGACCGTGTTTTCCCTTGGCGATCGACCTCGAAAATTAACCCGCGTGTACAAAGTGGGCGCACGAATGCGCTTGACAGACGGCACCGATTGGACTATGATGAATGTGGCAACATAGGTATATATTTAGGTGCTTCACTTTGGACACCCCGCAGATGCGAGGATGGGCTCATGTTGCAGCTTTTTGAACACTGGGACGACGTTTGGAGGGAAACATGAAATCTATGAGAATCGGTTCTGCGAAGAAATGGTCGGCGGTCATGGTTCTGCTTCTTACCTTGGCGCTGTTTCTGAGCGCCTGCTCGACGGAGAATGCGGACAACGGCGGTACGCCCACCGTTGGGGAGAGTTCGTATCCGATCACGCTGCGCATCGTATCGGGCTCCGAAAATAAGGAACTCGAGCCCTTGCTTTCGCGGTTTTCCAAGGAGAACCGCATTGCGCTGGAGATGAAGTATCAGGGCTCCGTGGAAATTTCCCGGATTTTGGGGCAGGAAGAGGTGCCATATGATGCCGTTTGGCCGGCGAGCAGCATGTGGATTTCCATCGGGGATACCAAACACCGCGTCAAGTACGCGGAGTCCGTGTCCATCACGCCGGTCGTGTTCGGCATTCGGCAATCGCTCGCCGAGGAGATCGGCTTTGTGGGCAAGCAGGTATCCGTCAGGGACATTTTGGCGCAGATTCAAAGCGGAAAGCTTTCCTTCTGCATGACGAGCGCCACCCAGTCCAACTCCGGCTGCTCGGCGTATATCGGCTTTCTGTACGCGCTCCTGAACAACCCCGAAATCATCACCTCGGAGAGTTTGCATCAGGAAGGGCTCAGGGCGGACATTCAGGCGCTGCTCAAAGGCGTGGACCGTTCCTCCGGCAGCAGCGAATGGCTCAAGACGCTGTTCCTGCAGGGAGATTTTGACGCCATGGTCAACTACGAAAGCCTGATCCTCAGCACCAATGAAGAGCTTTTGAAGCAGGGGCGAGAACCGCTGTATCTGGTATATCCGTATGATGGGCTGTCCATTTCCGACGCCCCCCTCGGTTATGTGGATCAGGGCGACAAAAAGAAGGAAGAAGCCTTCCTGAAGCTGCGGGATTTCCTCATGTCCGAGGAAATCCAGAAGGAAATTCAACGCTACGGCAGGCGTACGGGCTATCAGGGCGTCCTGCCCGAAAACAGGGACGTGTGGCGCAAGGAATGGGGCGCCGATGCCGAGAGCATTTTGTCGCCCATTCGCATGCCCGATAGCGCGGTGCTCTGGGAGGCGCTCGACCTGTATCAGACCGAGTTCCGCAAGCCCTCTCTGACCGCCTACGTATTGGACTTCTCCGGCTCCATGACCGGCGATCCCAGCCGCAAGCTCAAGGATGCCATGGCGGAAATCCTGCTGCAGGAGCGGGCGGCGAAGAATCTGCTGCAGGCCTCCCAGCAGGAGGAAAACATCGTCATCCTCTTCAGCAGCGAGGTTTTGAGCATCGATAAGGAGACGGGCAACATCGACATCGAAAAGCTCTTCCCCGTGGTAAATAGACAGGAACCGACCGGCGGAACAGCCATGTTCGAGGCGCTGGACAAAGCTCTCGAAATCATGGCGGGTTACGACCTCGAGAGCTACACGCCCGCCATCATCCTCATGACGGACGGGCAGGCCAACGGCATCATGCAGATGGGCGACTTCCGGAAAGCGTATGCCGACCACGGGCGGGACATTCCGGTGTTCTGTATCTCCTTCGGGCAGGCGGATGTAGGAACCTTGGAAACCTTGGCGGAGTGGACGCATGCGCGCGTCTTTGACGGGGACAAGAACCTGATCGACGCATTCAAAAAAGCCAAGGGCTACAACTGACGGAGGAGGTGGCGAGTATGAAAGAGGGCATTCGCACGGTACTGGCCTTTCTGGTAGCGCTCCTCGTGTTTGTGTGGCTGTTTTTTGGGCTTTCCTGGCACATTGCGGTGTGCGGCATCATTGCGATTTTGATATACGGCGCGGTCTTTTTGCTGACCAAGCCTATAGCGCGCATCGGCAAGACCCGCGTGGACAACATTCAGGGCGGACAGGAGCTCTTGCAGATCATGAACGACGCCCACGACGATATGCAGGTGATATTGAAGGCCTCCCAAACCCCGTTGGATGCCGGGATCGACGAAAAGGCGAAAAAGCTGTACGAGCTGGGCGACCGCCTGCTCAAATACTTGGGCAATAACCCGCAGAAAATCTCCTCCGCGCGGCGCTTTTTCAGTTTTTACCTGGCTACCGCCGCCAACATCCTCACCAAATACATGGACCTCATCGCCTCCAATCCGGACAGTCCGCAGGTGCAGGGTCTGACGCCGGAGACGGCGCGGGCACTGGACATCCTCCAAGGCGCGTTCATGACGCAGTTTAACAAGCTCATGCAGAATGAAGTGATGGATATAGAGGCAGACATCAACTTGCTGGAGAAAACATTGCATCTGGAGGGCGGGCTATGAAGACAAAGTATTGGGGACTGTTGCTGCTCGTGCTGGTGATTCTCGTCGCCGGCACGTACTCGTGGATTCAGGGCAGGCAGGCGCAGCAGGTAGAGATTACGGGCTATATCGGCGGGGAGAAGATCGGCTTGGTCGACGACCCGACGGTCAAAAAGATTCTTCTGGATAAAAAGGGACTGACCTTGGACTACCAAAAGGCCGGCTCTTTGGACATGATCCGCCTGGATCACGCGGGTCGCGATTACCTCTGGCCGTCCAGCCAGACCGCGCTCGAATTGTATGAAAAGACCTTTGGAAAGCCCCCCAAAAGCGAGATCGTATTCAACACGCCCATCGTGCTGTACACCAGGCAAATGGTAGCGGATGCCCTGGTTCAGGCGGGGTATGTAACCGAAAAGGACGGCGAGCATTTTCTTGACATGAAGGCCTTCCTCCCCGTGCTGGAAAAGGGCGAGCGCTGGGAAAATCTGGGGCTGCCGCTGTACGGCGCCGTTCTGGTGTCTACCACCAACCCCACCAAATCCAATTCCGGCAACATGTTTGCGGGGCTTCTCGCCAACATGATCAACGACGGCAATGTGGTCACCTTGGATACCGTGGATGCCGTGATTCCCCGCCTGAAGGCGCTGATCGAACGGCTGGGCTATATGGAAACGAGCTCCGCCGATATCTTCAGCCAGTTTTTGAAAACCGGCGTGGGCGCAAGGCCGCTGGTGGCGGGCTACGAAAGCCAGCTATTGGAGTTTGCAAACACCAATCCGAAGGACTACGAACAAATTAAAGACGACATCGTGCTGCTGTACCCCGTGCCCACCGTCTGGTCGAGCCATGTGTATATCGCTTTAAGCGAAAACGGAAAGATCGGGCTGGAAGCGCTGCTTATGCCGGAGATACAGACCCTGGCGTGGGAGAAACACGGCTTCCGCACGGGCATCAACGCCGCGAACATGGACGTGTCCAACATCCCCGTGCAGGGCATTGCGCCGGTGATATCGCAGATCATCCAGATGCCGGATTCTCAGGTCATGGAGAAACTCATTAAGGCTCTGGGGCAATGAGCGGCATGGAAGCGGTTTTTGATCCCGCGCAAATCGCAGAGGATTTTGAAACCCGTTTGCAGCTTGCGCCGGAGGAAAGGGAAAAGGCCCTGCTCAGCGCGCGCGATATCGACCCACAGGACGCCATCACCGCGACCGGGTATGGCGCGAAGGAGCAGCGCGACCTTGGGGAACTGTCGGATATGCTGCTCAAAAGGGCTTCCGGCAGCGGCCTTGCGGAGGCGGTGGATGCCATACGCGCCCTGCAGGAGCAGATTGCAGGCCTTGACATCGCATCCCTCGCGGCGCCCAAGGGCTTTTTCGCGTCCCTGTTTTCGAAGGGCAAGAGGCAATATGCCGCCCTGCGCCGGGATTATACGGAAATATCCTATATGCTCGATCGCCTCGCCAACCAGATTGACATGGCGCGGCTGACGCTGCAAAAGGAAATCGGTCTGCTCGATACGCTCTATGAGAAAAACCTTGCCTGCTGCCGCGCGCTGGAGGGCAAAATCGTGGCGGGCGAACAGGCGATAGATCTTGCAAAGCGGAAACAGGCCGAAAACGATGCAATGGGGTCAAAGGCGTCAGTCGGCGCATTTTCGGACCGCATATATCAGCTCAGGCAGTCCAAAACCATCGGCATGCAGCTGGCGGTACAAATCCGCCTGACGCAGTATAACCAACAGGTGGTGGCGCAAAAGCTCAAACAGATGACGGAATTTGCGCTCCCCCTGTGGCAAAGCCAGTTGGCGCTTGCGCTGAACGTCAATTTGCAGCAGGAAGCGCTGGGCGCCTATCGCAGCGCCGCCAGACAGGCGGCGGACGCGACGGAACAGGCGCGGCGCTCCCTGAAAGATACGGGCAAAGGCGCCGCGCGGGCGGGCAAGGCGGTGCTCGCCGAGTTGGAGCGCCTGAAAGAAGCCGACATCGACCTCAAGCAACTGCTGGAAGAGACGCTCGTCCATGCGCAGAAGACCAGAATTCCGTGAGGGGGGATAGCATTTGCAGGGCAAACGCTTTCGGGCGATCCTTCTGCTCATTGCGGTTTTTGCAGGTATCTTTTTGGGATACCGCCAAGTACTGCCGCCCAAATCGCCCGCAGATTTGGACGAAGAGCCCATCGCCTTAAGCGATGCGGCGGAGCCGCCGGACTTTCGACTGATGCTGACCCACATCCGCGAAATGGCGGCGGAGCCGCACTGCGTGGGAAGTTCCGGCCTTGAGCGCACCCAGGGGTACCTGAAAGGGCGACTCGAAGACATGGGCTATCCCTACAAAGAGGAGAAGTATCTGCTCTCCATGGAAGAAGTACAGCGGCTGCTTCAGGTGCGCGCCCGATACCATGGGCAGACGGACACGTCCACGCCGGAGGAAATCCGCGGGCGCGCCGGGCTGGGCGAACGGGATGCAATGCCGCTGAACAATATTTTGGTGCACGTGGATGCGCCGGACACGGATGAAACCGTTGTTTTTATGGCGCATACCGATTCCGTCCTGCAAGGCCCCGGCGCTTTTGACGACATCGTTTCCGTGGCCGCGCTGCTGGAGGGCTTGCGCGCCGTGCAGGGAAAAGAAATCGCGAGGGATTTGCTGTTTTTGTTTACCGACGGCGAGGAGCAGGGGCTTTTGGGCGCAGCGAAATTCGTCGAAGACCACCCGGAATACAAAGCACGCACCCGCCTTGTGGTGAATGTGGAGGCTCGGGGCAATGCCGGAGCCGTCGTCCTGTTCGAGACCACGCAGCACAATCTGGGGTTCATCGAAACCTACCGGCAGGCGGTTCCCTACCCCTTTTCCACGTCCATAGCAACCGGCATTTACAAAACCATGCCCAACGACACCGACCTGACCCACTTTATCCGCGCGGGGTATCCGGGCATCAACCTGGCGGCCATCGAAGGCGCGCACGTCTACCACACGGAACTGGACAATTATGAGACATTTTGCAGGGACAGCGCCCTGCATTATATGCACACCGCCGTAGGCTTGGTCACCCATCTGGCGTTGACGCAGGAATTGCACCTGGAAGCTGCGCAGGACGCAGTGCATTTCCCCTTCTTTCCGGGGAAACTTCTCGTTATGCCCGAGCGCGTCGCCAATGCCCTCGCACATATCGCAACGGGCTGTACGCTGTTGACCTTGATCTTCTTACTTTGGAAAAAGCGAATCAAGCTGTCTGATGTGTTTAAGACCTTCGGCGCGCAAGTGACGATTCTGCTCCTGTGCGGTGGAATCACCTGGGCGCTGCTTGAGGGAATGTATCTGCTGCACTATCGGTACGGCTTTTTCTCCGACGTGCTCATCTCCGAGAGGCACTACGGAATACACTCCGGTATTTTATTCCTCGCCCTGCTCGCGGCATTTGCCGCCTGCGCGGCGCTGCTGCTTCGGTGGGTATGGCGCGGAACGAAAAGGCGCCCGAAGGCAGAGAATCCATATGCGCATCTGATGGGCGTGCTGCTGCTGCCCGCCCTCTTGGGGGAGGTATGCGCATGGGGGTTCCCCGCAGCGAGTTATCTCTTCTCTCTGCCGGTTTTGGCGGGGCTTTTGGTGATAAGGGCAAGGTTTTTGCTCCGCCCCATTGCGCCCATCGTCTCCGCCGCATCGATCGTGCTCATCCTCCTATTGTATACGCCCCTGGTATATCTGCTGCACACCGCCCTTTTGATTTATATGGCGTATATCACCCTGCCTGTTGCGATGCTGCCCCTGACGCTCATCTTGGGAAAGGCGGAATGCGCATGACGGGAGCATTCGTCGGGGTTTAGCGGCCGTTGATATCGGAAAAGGCCTTCGGGTATCCGAAACGTCGGCAATAGAGATCGAGGGGGAAGCAAGATGGTTCCGGTTGAAAATGCAAAATTTGAAAAAATCGTTGGAATTATTGAATCCGCCAAAGAACGTGTTTACCGTAAGGTCAATGAAGAATTGATTTTTATGTATCGCGATATAGGCGAATACATTAGCATTCAATCCGAGAATGCCGAATATGGGGATGCTTTCGTGCAGAAGCTCGCCGACTTTTTTGCGGAGAATTACCCCGATATGAAGGGATTCAATCGCCGCGGGCTTTATAGAATGAAGCAGTTTTATGAGCTCTACAAGGGCAATCCAATTGTGTCAACGCTGTTGACACAATTGAACTGGTCGAATCATTTAAAGATAATGTCGGCGTGTAAGACGATGGATGAACGCATATTCTACATGAATATGTGCATAAAAGAAAAAAAGAAAAGTATAGCGCAAGAGAATTGGCAAGACAAATTGACAGTGCGTACTATGAACGATATATGCTATCGCAAAAACCGCTGATGCCTGCCATCGAAGAATCAAAAAAAGCGACGGGGAATATTTTCCTCGATAAGTATGCCCTTGATTTTCTCGATGTACCGGAAAGCGTGTCGGAGCGTGATTTGCAGAAATCAATTATAAAGAATCTGAAGAACTTTATTTTGGAAATCGGTAGGGATTTTACCTTCATTGGAGAAGAGTACCGTGTACAAGTCGGAAAACATGATTACTACATCGATTTGCTGTTCTACCACAGAGGACTTTCTTGCCTTGCTGCATTTGAACTGAAGATCGGGGAGTTCAAGCCGGACTATGTCGGAAAGATGAATCTCTACCTGGAAGCACTTGACCGAGAAATGAAAAAAGAAAACGAAAATCCGAGCGTAGGCGTTATCCTTTGCGCGAGCAAGGATGACGAGGTTGTAGAATTTGCGCTTAGTCGCAGTTTATCACCGACGATGGTTTCTGAATATAATCTGAAGTTGATCGATAAAAAGCTACTGCAGAGAAAGCTAAAGGAATATATCGAATTGGCGAAAACGATTTCTGAGGATGAATAATTCAGAAGAATTGTCGGCTTTTTGTCATTGACGGTGCACCGTTGTCACGATCAGGAATAAATGTATGGCGGAATCGCATCCGCTTCTGCATAAGAGAAGCACGCGGAAGCGATGCCAAAAGGGAGGTGAAGCAGGGTGAAGCTGTTTTTGCTGCTGACGGATGCGGTGATTCTGATTGCCTACGGCGCGTATGCCCTGCACGCCTTTCAGGCGTTTGAGACGATCCTCGTGCTGCTGCTGTTTTTCTTTGCGGCACGGGTGCTGGCGCTTGCGGTACATCCCGCGTTCACGGCGATCAACATGGGGCTGCTCTATTTTCTGTGGCCCTATCAGCCGGAGATTTTGGCGCTGGCGTACCTTTTTTACGCGGCGCTGTATGTCTTTCTCGCCAAGCGCGAGGAGCAGAGGCTCGCGCTTACCCGGGAAAACACGCAGCTGAAGGTGAACCAGAAAAACAACCTCCGCTATCTGTTTCTCAAGGAAAATTACGACAGCCAGATCGCCCTCAACCTGCGGCTGGAGGAGCGGCGGGCGATCGCGCAGCAGATTCATGACCTTTTGGGGCACAGCATGACGGCTTCCATCTTGCAGTTGGAGGCGATGGAGGAGCTTTTGGACGACGACCCGGAAAGGGCGAGACGCCTTTTGCACAGCGCCCTTTCCATGATGCGGCAGGGCATCGATCAGGTGCGCGAGGCGGTGCACCAAATGCGGGCGGATGTGCCCTCGCTCAAGGCTGCGGAGATGCGGGCGATGATCGACCGCTTTCGCCTGGACAGCGGCATGTTTACCGTTTTTGACGAGGAAGGGCAGACGGGCGATTTGCCCACGGAGTTCTGGCCGGTGATCCTCGGCAACCTTAGGGAGGGGCTCACCAACATCATCCGCCATTCCGGAGCGACTGAGGTGAACATTCGCTTTCAGGTTCTGCCGGGCGTGGTGCGGCTGGAGGTGCGCGACAACGGCAGGGGCTGCGAAAACCCCGTCGAGGGCATGGGCATCGGCGGCATGAGGGAGCGGGCGGCGAAATACGGCGGCAGCCTGCTCATACAAAGCGACGGGGGGATGCGGATAATCACGCTGATCCCCAGAAGGGAGATGCATAATGATACGGGTAGCGGTTGTCGATGACGATGCGCTGATCAGGGAATCCCTGAAGATCCTGTTGGACGGCAAGGAGGATATCTGCATCGTCGGCGAAGGGGAGAACGGCGTCGACGCGCTAAATTGGGCGGCGATGTGCGATGTGATGCTGCTGGATTTGCGCATGCCCGTGAAAAGCGGGCTCGACGTGCTTGCGGAGGTCGCCGAGAGGACCCGCGTGTTGGTATTGACTACCTTTGATGACGACGCTGAGATCGTGCGCGCTTTGCGGGCGGGCGCCCACGGCTACCTGCTGAAGAGCGCAAAGCCGCAGGCGATCGTTCAGGCGATCGTACAGCTGCATCAGGGGAAGAGCGTGTTTGACGATGTGGCAATGGATGCGCTCAGGCGCAGCATGAAGCCGGAGGGGACGGGGCAGGGCAAATTGGCACAGCTTTCGGAGCGGGAGGCGGAGGTGGTCGCCGCCGTCGCCCAAGGTCTTTCCAACCGCCAGATCGCCGATTCCCTGTTTATTTCGGAGGGCACCGTGAAAAACCATATCACCGCCATCCTGAACAAGACCGGCCTTTCCCACCGCACGCAGATCGCCATCAGCCACATGAAGGGCGAACTATAAAAATGTGACTTTCGTCATGCCCGTTGGTGACTTTCGTGACTTGGAAGTCGCCCTTTTTTTGTCTATAATTGAAGCAGAAGGAGGGGAAAAATATGCTGAAAGTATCGAAACTCGTGAAGCGGTATGGGGACAATCTGGCAGTGAGCGACATCAGCTTTTCTGTCACCCCGGGGGAAATCTATGGGCTGCTCGGGCCGAACGGCGCGGGGAAGTCTACCACCATCAACATCATCACAGGCCTCATCAGAAAGGACGGGGGCACCGTCACCGTCGGCGGAATGGATTTGGACAAGTCGCTCAATCAGGTGAAATACCTGTTGGGCGTCGTTCCCCAGGATCTGGCGATTTACAACGACCTGACGGCGTATCAAAACGTGAGCTTCTTTGGCGGGCTGTACGGCTTAAAAGGCGCCGAGCTCAAGCGCCAAGCCATGGAAACGCTGGCGCTCGTGGGGCTGGAGGACAAGGCGAAGAGCAAGGTGAAGACCTTTTCCGGCGGTATGAAGCGAAGGCTCAACATCGCCTGCGGCCTGGTGCACCGCCCCAAAATGCTGATCTTGGACGAACCCACCGTGGGCATCGACCCGCAGAGCCGAAACCACATCATGGAGTCCATCTTAAAGCTCAACAAGGATGGGATGACCATCCTCTACACCACCCACTACATGGAGGAGGCGGAGCAATTGTGCAACCGCATCGCCATCATGGACATGGGGCAGATCGTGGCGCAGGGCAATCTTGCCGAACTGCGCGGGCTGATCGAGGAGCACTGGTTTATCAACCTGAAGGTAAAGGAAACGCCGCCGATTGAGGCGCTGCGCAAGGTGCCCGGGGTGGAGCAGATCGACGTATCCGGAAACGCCCTGCGCTTCCGCTGCATCAACAAACACACCCAGCTGCGGGATATCCTGAACGTGTTGGCCGAGCGCGAAATCGAGATTCAGGACATGGCGACCGAGGAGCCCAACCTGGAGGACGTGTTTTTGACACTCACCGGCAAGCGGTTGAGAGATTAGGAGGCAGAGCATGCGTACACTGCGATTTTTGAAAAAAGAGGCGCTGCACCTGATTACGGCGCCCGAGACGCTGCTGCTTATGATATTGTTTCCGGTGGCGCTCACGTGGGTTTTGGGCACCGCTCTGTCATCCGCAACGGGGCATACCTTCGACCTGCCCGAGGTAAATATGCCCATCGTGTCGGAGGGCGGCATGCTGTCGGACATCTATATTGCAAATAGCCGCGAGGCCGGCATCACCTTTGAAAAGACGGAGCAGGCGGAGGTGGACGAGCGCATAGCCGCGGGCACGCTCAAGGGGTATGTGGAGCTGAAAGACAAGGAGCTGACCCTCCACAGCGACGACCAGGGCAGCATCGAATCGATGTTGGTGAAGATGTACTCCACCGCCTTCATCAAGCAGGCAAATCTGTCCGCGTTGGCCATCAAAGAAGGGAAATTCGCCAAGGCTGCCCCGCAATTTAAGAACTTTGCCAGCGTGGAGGGCATAGACGGCGCAAACGAGCCCGATTCCTTTGGCTACTACGGCGTCACGATGCTCACGATGATCATCATGTACGGCTCCATTCAGGCCATGTCGCTCTTGGCTTTGGAAAAAAACGCCAGAACGGCGCAGCGCCTGAAGGTGTCGCCCTACCCCATGAACCGGGTGTTTTTTGTGAAAACGGCGACGGCCTGCGGGATTATTCTGATGCAGGCGCTGATCGTAATCCTGGTCAACCGTTTCGCCTATGGCATAGAGTATCGGAATATCGGCATGGTGCTCGCGATGCTGATTCCTTTGGCGGTATTTGTCACCTCCCTTGGGGTGGCATCCTATCAGGTGTTGCGCAATGACAACGCCGCGTCGGCATTTCTGAACCTGATTACCGTGGCCTTTGTGTTCATGGGACAGGGCTACACCGCGCTGCCTTCCGACAACGGTTTGCTCGACACGCTGTATCGGATTTCGCCCATCGGCTGGATCAATAAAGGATTGTTCACCTACATCTATCAGGGTGAAACCGGCGCCATATTGTCCGCCGGGTTGAGGCTGCTCGGTTTGGGGCTTATCATGCTCCTGATCGCCTATGTGCTTTTCAGAAGAGAGGAGGGGAGTGACCTTGTGGCCGCTAATTAAGAACAACTGCCGGATCATTCTGGCACGAAAAGGCATGCTGTTTGTACTGCTGATCCTTCCGATCGCGCTGTTTTCCCTGGGGCTACTCAACAATTCTTCCCTAAACGCCAAGATGAACATCGGCGTGGTGGATCACGACAAAACGCTGCTGTCCGAAACGCTCACCGCCCTCCTTTCGGAGGACGGAAGCCAAGTGCAGGCGGTGGACGAGGCGGATATCGACAATCTCCTGCTGAAAGGGAAAGTGGAGGCGGTGGTGACGATTCCCGCGGGCTTCGAGGCGGATTTCATGCAGGCGCGCGTGCCCGAAATCCCGATCCGCACCCTAAAGGGGCAGGAGGTCACGGGCAGCCTCAAAGCCGGCATCGACATCACCCTGTCCAGCCTCGCCCAGATGAGGGACATTCGGCAGCCCGAAAGCGCCGAAGCGCTGGTGGGAGCCATGCAGGAGGTCGATGCAAACGGCATTCGGTTCGAGATGCGGCGCATCACTTCGGGGGAAGTCAGCGCGGCGCTGAACTTTGCGAGCGGCTTCCTGTTCTACGTGCTGACCCTGAGCATGATGCAGGCTACAAGCCTCATCCTGGAGGAAAAACACTGGAACACCTTAAGCCGCGTGCGCCAGGCGCCGGTAGGGAAACTCAGCTTCCTGATGGCAAACTTCCTGACCGCCGTGATCTTTCTTATCCTGAACCTTCTGTCGCTGTATCTCATCACCCGCTTTGTGATGCCGGTGAAGACCACGTTTTTGATGTACCTATTGTGGTTCTACTACGGGCTCATATGGATTTTCTTCGGCATCTTCCTGGCGCTTACGGTCAAATCCCGGGCGGTGTATTCCTCGCTCATCCCCATCGTGACCGTGATCTTCGCCATGTTGGGCGGCAGTTTCTGGCCGCTGTGGCTGATGCCGCCCTTCATGCAGAAGCTGGCCATGATCACTCCCCACTACTGGGCGCTCGACGCCATGACGCTCATTCAAAAGGGGCAGTCGCTCTTGGTTCAGCGCACGGACCTCTTGGCGCTCACCGGGTTTTTGGTGGTATTCGCCTCCCTGGGTCTGTTTTCCCTCAGAAGAAGCCAGAGCATGGAGACCTTTACGTAATACCCTTTATAAAGCACAAGAAAGGGATCGCCGCGGCGATCCCTTTTTCGATCAGAATTTAGGGTTTTAGAGAAACATTTTTCGGGCGATGCGGTAGTGGGCATATCGCGATGCGGGGCGTCACGCTACGGAACGGCAGCCCGAAATCGCAAGCGGCGCGTTCGCGGCAAGGCAGAGTATCGTTTCCGGTTTCTGATGGGCTGTTTGTGAAATGATGAACGGCATTTTGCGGATGACGGAAACATTCTATCCCCACGGGGAAATCTTCTCGCCCCTGACGCGATACGCGCGCAGCGCGTACTCTGCCATGGGTGCATCGGACAGGGAATCGCTGTAAAACTCCTCAGGCCTTATTTTTCCGAACACCTCCCGAAAGCGGGCGACCTTCTCTCCGCCGTCGCAGTTTTTGCCGGTGTACGCGCCTGTTTTGACGTCCACGCGCGAGGCGATGAGCGTATGCACGCCGAGCGCCTCGCAGGGGATCCTCAGCAGGAACTCGGGCGATGCGGAGACGATTACGCCGCTTGGCAGGCACATCTTCAGGTACCATTTTCGGAGGTGGCGGATATTCGTCCTCCAAAATTCCGCTACCTCTCCCTCGGGATCGGGCAGGTATGCAAGGAACGAAAAGAGCTTTTCCTTTGCCTGCGTCTTGTCGATGCGCCCTCTTCGGTATCCGATCAGGGCGAACACACCTTTCATGAGATGCTTTATCAGAAACGGATGCCGCTTTATGCAGAACAGGCAGAAGCGCACGGTGCTGTCGCCCGCAAAAATCGTGCCGTCAAAATCAAATGCGCGCAAGGGACGTTCCTCCGTCTATTCGTTCACGAGTTCCTCGGCGAGGGCCTGAATCTTTCGCATGCGGGCGCTTACGCCGGATTTCGAGATACTTGGCGTGGTCATGCTGCCGAGCTCCGCAAGGGACGCGGCGGGATAGCGCAGCCGCAATTCGGCGATTTCGCGCAGCGCGGGTTCGAGCGCGTCGAGCCCTATGGATTTGTCGATGGCTTCGATCATGCTCCGTTGCCGCTCGGAGGCGAAGATCGCCTTGTCTAAGTTGCTCGTGTCGCAGTTCATTTGGCGGTTGATTTCGTTGCGCAATTCCTTGTTCATGCGAATGGCCTCAAAATCGAGCCGCGCGCGGTTCGCGCCCAAAAGCGTCAGAAAATCGGCGATGGATTCCGCGCTTTTGACGTAAGCGATGTACTGGCTCTTGCGCAAGGCGGTCTTTGCGGGGATGCCTCGCCGGTTCAGAAGCTCGCAGAGGCAGGCGGCGAGTCCTTCGTCCGATACGGCGATCTCCATATGATAGGCGCGCTCGGGGTTGTTCAGCGAGCCGCCCGCGAGAAACGCGCCGCGCAAAAACGCGGTCTGGCAGCATTCGCGCCGCAAAAAGGCGCGATCGGGCACGGAGCGCATCCCGAAGGGCTGCTTTTCGTCCAGAAGATCCAGCGCCGAGAGCATGCCGGGGATGTCCTCCGCGGCGGGCGACAGGATATAGCGGTTGTGCTCGCCGAGCTGGCGCGTCTTGGCGATGCGGATGTCGCTTCCGGCGTTCAGCCACCTGCGCATCATCGTATAATAGCGGCGGGCGATGCCGTTGTGCTTGGTTCGGATTTCCAGCCCGTATCTGCCCTGCCCCCGAAAGGAGAGCCCGCCCGAGGCGAGCACCATGCCGTTTATCTCGCTCAGCGCGCAGCACTGCCTGTCGCATGGAACGCGGGCGAGCTCGCGCCGCACATCGGTGGAAAACGCCATGCATCACGCCTCCTCTTCGCCGACGATGCGCACCTCCCGTTCGAGCGCAACGCCGAATTTCCCGTAGACCGTTTTCTGAATGTGTTCGATGAGACTCGTAATATCCTTCGCGGTCGCGCCGCCGATGTTGATGATGAACCCCGCGTGGAGCGTGGAAACCTGCGCGCCGCCGATCGTATAGCCCTTAAGCCCCGCATCCTCAATGAGCTTTCCCGCGAAATGCCCTTCCGGCCGCTTGAAGGTGCTGCCCGCGGAGGGGTAGTTCAGCGGCTGCTTTTCGCGCCGCGTTTGTGCGAGCTCCTTCATGCGCGCGCGAATCGCATCCTTATCGCCCCGACATAGCGAAAACGTCGCGGAAAGCACGATGCCCCCGCGCGACAAGATATCGCTTTGGCGGTAGCCGTAGCGCATATCCGCGTTGGATAGGGTCAGTATTTCGCCGTTTCGCAGCACGCGGCACTCGGTGAGGGCATCTGCGATCTGCCCGCCGTATGCGCCCGCATTCATCGCCGAAGCGCCGCCGACGGAGCCGGGGATGCCCGCAGCAAACTCAAAGCCCGAAAGCCCCGCATCCAGCGCTGCAAGCGCGACCTTCGAGAGCAGCGCGCCCGCGCGGGCAGAGACGCGCTCCCCCTCGATATCGACCCGAGAAAAGCCGTCCGCGAAGATGAGCGCCACGCCGCGAAAGCCGCCGTCCTGCACGACGAGGTTCGAGCCGTTGCCCATCACGAGCACGGGGAGCGACCGCGCCTTCGCGAACGCGAGCGCCTCTAAGACCTCCTCTTCCGATGTCGGAAACGCGGCGAAATCGGCACAGCCGCCGACGCGAAAGGTCGTATAGGCACAAAGGGGCAGGTTTTGTTCGATGCGCATAGCGTTTCCCCCTGTCAGTCCACAAAGGCGTAGTTTCTGCCGCGCAGCATTTCCTGACAGTGCACGATAATCACCGCGTCGGGCGCAAACGATCCGATGAATTCCTCCGCGGAAATGCGACCCTTGCGCAGGTCGATCGCGCAGATCTCGTGCGCGGCGAGGGCGAGGAAGGAGGATACGGGCGTGCCGAAGGAATCCTTGATGACGAGGATGCGCCCGCTTGGCACAGCATCGTTGGTGTAATACACCACTTCGTTGTGGTAGCCGTACACGTCGTAGCAGTTGGCGTATTTGTTGCCGTCCTCAAACAGCTCGTTCATGTTGAGCACGCTGTCGCGGAAGGGGCCGGTGGTCTCCACATATCCATCCGCGGTCAGGAGGTTGCTCTTGATGTTCGTATCGAATTTGGGAGTGATGATCGGGAAATCGTCGGGCGTGACGTATCCGTCGCCGACGCGCTCGCCGACCGACCCCATAAAGCGCCTCGGATGGACCTCGATATCGAAGCGGCTTTCGTCCGAAGCCTCCTCGGGCACGGGGATGCCCGCGCTCTCGCGGAGCCACGCGCAGGTTTTCTGATAGACCGAAAACGCCGCATAGATGTTCCAGTGCGCGTCCGTATGGAAGACGGCTTTTTCGAGCGGCAAAGAGGCTTCTTTCACGACGTCTCGCGAATCGATCGTGTCGATCCCGCGCGCGCGCAGCCCGGAGACGATGTCGTCCGCAACCTTGATGTTGTAATCCTCCGCGCCGAACGGCAGAAGATCGTCCTCGTAGAGCATTGTGTGCGCGTATACGAACAAAAACGGGATGTCCCTTTCGGCGAGATAGGCATGCATCTTTTCCATCTTGTTCAGTTCGCTCGTCACGTCGCAGTCGTCCATCAGGTCGTAGAGCTGCCCCGTCTTCAGGCGCACCATGGTCTTGTCGCCGAAGGAGAGCATCTGTTTGCCGATGGAAAGCTGCATCTGCGCGTTGAATTTCTGAAACAGGCTCTTTCCGAGGAGCGCGTTGTTGAACGAGGTGGTGAAAGAATTGATGCGCGCGCGGATGCCTTCAAAGAAGTTCGCGTCGCTATCCGTGTACTGCACATAGCTCACCAGCGCGGCGTAGGCGAGCCTTCTCGCGTTCGCTGCGAGCGTATAGCCGCCGATGGTGAACATGCATACGACGAGGACGAGCGCGAGCACGCGGTTGACGATTTTATCGGACACAGCGGCATTCTCCTTTCGTCAAAAGTTGAAGTAGATGAACGGGTTGTAGCTGCCCATCACGATGAAGCTGAGGGCGACGGCAAACGCGGCGATCAGCCCAAGCATGCGAAGAATGCGCATGAGGGGATCGGGAATGTGCAGCAGTTTTTGTAGAAACTGCCCGACGGGGAGCGCGACGATGAGCGCGAGCGCCGTGATGACGCCGTATTCGCGAAGGTACATCATCGCGGTCTCGTCGAAAAAGCCGTTTGCGCCTATGCCGAACATGGCGCCGATGAAATTGCCCGCCGCCGCGATCGAAGAGGAGCGGATGAGCACCGTGATGACCGTGACGACGCCCATCGCGTACAGGTTGCCCCACGGGGATTTCGCGAGCGCCTTGCCGAGCCCCGTCATGCGTTCTAAAACGAGGAACAGCCAGAACAACACGCCCCACAGGAGGAACGTCCAATCCGCGCCGTGCCACAATCCCGTGAGCGACCACACCACGAACATGTTGAACAGCAGCCGCGCCTTGCTCTTCACGCGGCTTCCGCCGAGCGGGAAGAACAGATAGTCGCGAAACCAAGTGCCCAGAGAGATGTGCCAGCGCCTCCAAAACTCCGTGATGGAGCGCGCGAGCATCGGAAAATCGAAGTTCTCTAAGAAATGGAACCCGAACATGCAGCCAAGGCCGATCGCCATGTCGGAATAACCGGAAAAATCGAAATACACCTGCCACAGATAGGCGATCGCGCCGAGCCACGCGGATGCGACGGAGAGGGAGCCCGTTTCCACGGCGAACGCGCTGTCCGCGAGGAGCGCGAGCGAGTTCGCCATGATCGCCTTTTTGCTGAGGCCGACCATGAACCGCCTCGCGCCCAGGGAAAAATCGTCCAAGATTTCGCGGCGGGAGTCGATCTCGAGCGCGATGGTCTCATATCGCACGATGGGGCCCGCGATGAGCTGCGGGAAAAACGCGATATACAGGCACACGTTCATAAACGATTTCTGCGCCTTTCCGTTGCCGCGATACACGTCTATGATGTAGGAGATCGCCTGAAACGTGAAAAACGAGATGCCGATGGGCAGCACCACGTTCGGCACGGGCAGGTGCAGGCCGAACGCCCAGTTGATGTTTCGCATGACGAACATGAGGTATTTGAAAACGCCCAAGAGAAGGAGGTTAAACACCAGCCCCCACGTGAGCGCGCGCTTTTTCGCCTTCGGATCGGGCGCGTCGCCGATGCGCCTTCCGCAGAGCCAGTTGCAGGCGATGGAAAACAGCATGACGAGCACGAACCACGGCTCGCCCCACGCATAAAACAGAAGGCTCGCGATCGTGAGAAACGTGTTTCGCGCGCGATGCCCCCTTAGAAGATAATACACCAACAGCACACACGGCAGGAACACAAACAAAAACTCTGTGCTTGAAAAAACCATCGGGATGTCCTCCTTTTCTTCCGAAGGGTATTCTACCACACAATGGCGGTTTTGTCGAGCAAATGCCGCGTTAAGCGCGAATTCAGATGTCGGGTTTTTGCGCTGCGACGGTTCCCGAATTAATTTTCAAATCTACCAAAAAACGCTTGCTTGTGACGTAGCGTAATGAGATATACTATATACGGGAGGGGTTGTTTGAAAGCTCAAATCCTGCGGCGGAGCTTTCATAAACCGTTATGCCGAGCGCCGCGTCGGCACGGTGATCGATGTGGATACACACAGGACCATACCGGACGGCTATATGACCGTCGGCGAAGTCGCCAAGAAGATGGACATTACCGTACGAACGCTGCAACATTACGACCGAGAGGGATTGCTTTCCCCGTCCGCCATGAGCGAAGGCGGGCGCAGACTCTATACGGATAAGGACATCGTCAAACTGCATCAGATTCTGTCGCTCAAACATTTGGGGTTTTCGCTGGGCGATATAAAGAATCGGCTCATCCTGCTCGATACGCCGGCAGAAGTCGCCGCCGTTTTGGCGGAGCAGGCCGCCGCGTGCAGGCAGAAAATAGAAAGCCTGTCCGAATCGTTGAGGGCGCTGGAGGCGTTGCGGGAGGAAGTCCTTCAAATGCAGTCGGTCGATTTCAAAAAATACGCCGACATCATTGTGAATTTGCAGATGAAAAACGACTTCTATTGGCTGATCAAACACTTTGACGACCGAACCCTCGACGATATCCGCAGCCATTTTGACAAAGACCGCGGCAAGGCGTTTCTGAACACGTTTATGCGGCTTCAGAATGAAGCGATACGGCTCCGAAACGAAGGCGTTCCCGCAAACAGCGAGGAAGGGCAGCGTTTTGCAAAAGACTATTGGAATATGCTTACGGATTTCACCGGCGGCGACATGGGAATGCTTTCCAAACTCATCGAATTCGGACAATCCCAAAACACGGACCGAGAGGGAAGAGAGAAACGGGACATTGCCATCGGCTATATCGAGCAGGCATTGGGTTTCTACTTTTCCCGCTCGGGCGTCGATCCGTTTCAGGAGGGAGAAAAATGAACGAGGCAATCAAGGTCAGCGGCTTAAGGAAGAGCTACGGAAGTCATGTCGTGCTAAACGGCTTGGATTTCAGCGTACGGCGAGGGGAGATATTCGCCCTGCTCGGCGCAAACGGCGCGGGGAAGACCACATGCCTCGAATGTATCGAAGGCTTACGAACATACGACGGCGGAACCATCGCCGTAAACGGCAGAATGGGCATACAGTTGCAGTCGGCTTCTCTGCCGCAGCACATTAAGGCGCCGGAGGCGGTCAGGCTGTTTGCCAAATGGAACGGGACGCCGCCCGATAAGGCGATGCTTGAAGCCCTCGGTATCTCTGAATTTGCGAAAAAGCAATACTATCAACTGTCGACCGGCCAGAAGCGGCGGCTCCATTTGGCGCTTGCTCTGACGCGAGACCCGGACATCCTCTTTCTGGACGAACCGACCGCAGGGCTGGACGTCGAGGGTAGGCTGTCGCTGCATGAGCAAATCCGGCACTTCAAGGCAAGCGGAAAGACGATCGTATTGGCGAGCCACGATATGGCGGAGGTGGAGACCCTGTGCGATCGGATCGCCATCCTGACCGGGGGAAAGATCGCCTTTCTCGGAACCGTCGATCAGCTCAACGAAACGGTGGGAAAGCACTATACCATTGCGATCCAAACCGAAAACGGAACCGAAGAATATGCGTCGGACAATATCGGGGAAACGTTGCTTTCGCTGCTCATGCGGTACAAGGAAAACGGGGAAACGATTTCCGATATACAGATACGCCGCGGTTCTTTGGAACAGCACTTTATGAAAATCGCAAAGGGGGCATGACGGATGGGCGCTTTTTTCTACGGGGTTTTACTGCAGTGGAAGATGGATATACGGAGCAAGTCATCGCTCGTAACGTATTACATCGTTCCCCTCCTGTTCTTTGCGATCATGGGCGGGATATTCACGTCGATTTCGCCGGAGGCGAAATACACGCTCATCCAGTCCATGAGCGTTTTCGGCGTGACGATGGGTGCGCTGATCGGCCTTCCGCCCTCTCTCGTCGAAATCTATGGCAGCGACGTGAAGAAGGTGTACAAGGCAACAGGCGTGCCGATATATCTCGGCCTCGCCCTGACGAACATCTCGGCGTTCGTTCATCTGTTTATGATGAGCGTCATCCTCTATTTCACCGCGCCGCTCGCGTTCCACGCCGCAGTGCCGGAAAATCCTTGCCTGCACTTTAGTTGCCTTGCCGTATTCATCGCGGTATCGCTCGGCGTTGCCGACATCATCGGTCTGGCGGTAAAAGATCAGGCGAAGGCACCCATGGTTTCCATCATCGCCTTTCTGCCCTCGATCATGCTTTCCGGGATCATGTTCCCCGCCGAACTGCTGCCGAAACCCTTTGAAACGATAGGGAAGATTTTTCCGGCTTCATGGGGGTACAGGCTCATGACGAGGAGCGCCTTTTCGTTTGAGAATCTGTTGCCGCTGATCCTCATTTTCCTTTTGGCCGCTTGCGTGTGCCTCTTATTGCTGCGCAAAGTGGATGCATAAGCGCGTCATCCCCGAAAGCCGCCAAAAAGTCCACGTCCCGCGTGCAAAAATCTCTGCGCACGGGGCGTGGTTTATTTTTCATTTTTTTATATGGATATCATCTGCGGCACGCGCCCCGTCAGCGGGAGGAAGCGCGTCAGGAAGGTTTCGGTCTCCATTGCGACGGTGTATTCGTTGTCGTTGGGGTGAAAGCCCAGGCGGGGGAGGCGCAGGAGCGATTCCTCCATCAGTAGGCGCACGGTGCGCGCCTCGTCAAACAGCAGCCCCAGCGGGCTCGCCGCGCCTGCGAAGGTGTTGAGAAGGCGCGAAAGATCGTCCCCGTCCGCAAAGCTCAGGCGCGAGGAGGGGATTTGCTTGGAGATATCCGCCGTGCGAAAGGGCTTGTCGGGCGGCAAGAGGCACAGGAAGTACGCGCTCTTGTTGCGCGGCGTCAAAACGAGGTTTTTCGGCACGATGCAGGAGAGCTCCCGTTCGGGAATCTTGCAGTCCTCCATCGTGTACGCTGCGGGGTGGCGCGCGACGTCGTACGGGACGGACGCTTCGTCCAAAATGCGCAGAATTTGTGTTGCTTGTTCGTTCATTCCTGTGTCCTCCGCGCGGTCCTTCGGAGGTCTTCCCCCGTCAGCCGCAAAAAGGTCGTGTTGCGCCTGTCCATAAGCCGGGACATAATGCGTTCGCCGTAGCGCGCCTGCAATTCCGTCGTGGTGAGGTTTGTAGCGATCACGGTGTGTCTGGCTGCGGCTGTGCGCTCGTTCAGCAGCAGGAACAGGTATTCCACGGTGATGTTGTTGAACAGCGGCTCCGTGCCGAGGTCGTCGATCAGCAGAAGCTGTGCGCTTATCATCTGCTCGAATTCGCCGCCCCTGCCGTCGACCTGCCCGAAATGGCAGGCGCGCATCGCCTCAAGCATCCGAAACGCCGTCACCCGCAGCGCGGGAATGCCGCGCGACAGCACGTGCTCCGCGATGGCGTTGAGCAGAAAGGTCTTCCCGAGCCCGCTCGTCCCCATGAGCAGGAGATTGCGCGCATCCGTGGCGGGGAAACTGTCTGCATATTGATAGCAAATTTTCTTCGCGTTGAGCGCCTGAAGCCGCTGCTCCGCCGTGGGGTAGATGCCCTCGTCGAAGCGCTCAAAGGTCTCGGAGGCATCTGCCTCGACGCCCGATATGGCAAACATTTCCTTCAGCAGTTTCTGCTCGAAGCAGGTGCAGAAGCGGTTCCCGTCGTAGCCCGTGTCCTTGCACACGGGGCAGGCGTAGTGCAGATCCAGCGCGTCGGCGGGAAGCCCGATCGCAACGAGGCGCTGCTTTATGATCCCCTGGTTTCGCATCACCTTTTCCCGCAGGGCTTGGGCGATCGCGAGCGCATTTTCACGCTCGGCGAAGAGTTTTCGCGTGCTTTCGCCGAAAAGGCGCACATTTTCGTCCTGCAGGCGCCTGATCTCGGGGTCGCGCGCCCGAATTTCCGCGACGGCTTTGTCGCGGTCGCGCTCGTTTTGCCGCTGCCTTCCGCGATATTCGGAAAGGAGTTTGTCCACGATTTCGGAGCGGGTCAAGGCGCATCACCTCCTACGGGTTGGGTCAAGTCCACGAAGAAATCGTCAAAGTCGCTCTCCGTATAGCTGCGCTGCGTATAGCGCAGGGCGGGGTTTTCCTTTTTCGGCGCGGAAGGCGCCTTTGCCTTGTGCGCTTCGCGCTCTCTTTGGGCGTCCTGCAGGCTGGTGACGCCCGCCGCCGCCCATTCTGTGAGGATTTTATCGATGTGCCGCACGGGCATGGCGGTTCCCCGCGCGCACTGCGCGGCAAAGAGGATGACATCCTCCCCGTGCCGCTTGCTCCATTCGCCAAACTGTTCCAGTTCCGCTTCGCTCGGCCGCCTGTCTAGCCCCGCCGCGTCGAATACGCGGTTCATGCCGCTGCGAAGCGCATGGCGCACTTTCAGGTATTCCGCGACGGCGTCCTCCGTCAGAAGCCCCAAATCCGCCCACTTGTCGAGCAGGCGCGCGAGCTGCTCCGGCGAATGGATGTTGCGTTCACAGCAGCTTGCGGCGGCGCGCAACAGCACCGCGTGTTCAAAGCCCTCGGACAGCCGCGCCTCATACGCGGCGAGAAATTCCTTGGTGGGGCGCGTCGATCTTGCGCCGAGCGTCTGCAAGAGTTCTTTTGCGTCGTCGAACACCTTCTTGGACTGTTCAAACGTCGTTCCCGCCTCCTGCGACAGGTGCTCCCGCAGCACCGCGTCCAGATACGCAAAGGAAGGATTCGAGCCGGATGCGGTCGCCGGAAGCGCCTTTAGGATGGTCGCCTCCTCGTAGTTCCACTCGTACATCCATTTGTCGCACAGGGCGAGCTCCGCCTCGGTCGGGTTGCGGCGCATATTGAAGTAGTTGAGGATCTTTTCGGCGAGCTTATAGCTCGGCAAGTCCTTCGACAGCTCGATCCGCGCCTTGGAGAGCGTGCGGATGTCGCGCTTCGCCCAGTCGAACATGGTGTCCCGAAAGATTTTGAACAGGTACTGCACGGAGCGCGGCTTGCCGCCGTTTTTCGCCTTTGCGGCTTCCGCCTTGAACTGCGCCATTTCGAGCACGACGTCCTCGGGGATGTGCAGCTCCTCGATCCATTCCATCGCCTCGCGGAACTGCTTGGGGTGCAAGAGCCCCGTGATCGACTGCAATCTGTTGTTGAAATCGCGGTAGCGGTATGCGCCGTCGTCCTCCTGCGGGCTTTGCAGCATCGCGACGCGCGCGCTCACGAAGCGGAACGCGGGCGGATTGTCGCTCACGCCCACGAGCAGCCCCTTTTGCTCCCAATAGCGCATGGCGTCCATGACCTTTTGCTCCGTCAGTTGCAGCGCGCGCGCAAAACTCTCCGCCGTCATATCCTTTACCGGATGATGGCAGAGCATGAGCCCGTACAGATAGCACTTGACGTATTCGTCCGGCGCGTAGGGCATGAATTCGAGCAGGAACATATTTTCTACCGGCGTGGAGTCGTACATCGCGCCGGTATCGGAAAAGGCGCAAAATGCCAAAGTCGCTTCCTCCTTTACGCCTTGTGCGGGTTTTCTTCGCGCGGCATGGTCTTTTCCACGCGCCATATGCCGACCACCGCGAGGAGCATCATGGACGCCGTCAGAAGGAGGATGAACTGCTTGTTGATCATCTCCGTGCCGAAAAGGCGTATCTTGACGCCGTCGGTGAGGTCGATGAAGAATTTGCCGATCGTAACGCCCAAGAGCGCCGCCATGTTCGCGATGGTCGAATAAAAGCCGATGTAGACGGTCTGGTTCTCCTTGGGGATGTTGATGTAGGGGATCGCGGCAAACGGCAGGTTGATGCCGATCGCCATCACAAAGGCGTATAGCAGCCCGACCGGATACGCCCAGAGCATGGCGTTCGTCGTAAAGGCAATCAATACGTAATGCAAAAGATACAGCGCCATCGCGGTATAGAGCGATCGCACCCAGCCGAGCTTTTGCACGACGCGTCGCCACACGGGCGTGAGCAGGATGACGACGGGGATGTTCAGCATGGAGCAGAGCATGATGAACGAATAGCTGATGCCGAGGTCTTTGAGGAGGTACACCGTGTAATAGTTGCCGGGGATGTTTGCGGAGATGTTCCACAGAAACGTCAGCGCGACGGTTTTCAGGTATACCTTCCCGCGGAACGGCTTGACCAGAAGGTCTTTGACGCTCTGCTTCTCGCCGCATTCATACGGGAGCTCCTTGATGCGCGTCAAAAGCCATATATCGACGATTGCGATAAGAACCGCGATGCCGCGCACGACCAAAAGCCCCACATATTCGAGCCCCGAGGCGCGGAAGGCGTCCACGATCGCGCTGCCGCCCAAATTGCACAGCGCGACCACCGCGCCGACCGTCATGGTGACGAGGGAAAAGAAGCTGCTGCGCATGTCCGAGGGGATGCATTGGATGTGCCAGACCGTATACCCCGGGGCGATCAGGGCGTTGATGAGGTTCACCACGAGCACCGATAGCGCCATGAGCGTCCACTGCAACTGCTGTCCCCCGGGAAGCGCGGGGATGATGCCGATCACGACGATGTTGAAAAACAGCAGCACCGCGCGAAGCGCTATGAGCATCTTCTTGCGCTTTGTGAACCGCTCCAGGAAGAGCGGCGCGAACACCTGCAGCATGTTTGCTGCGGTCGCGATCATGGTGAGCGTTCCGATAAAGGAATCGCTCGCGTTGATGAGGATCAGAAGCCCCGTAAAAAAGCTGCCGCCGATGAGGTTTACGATGACGTTTGCCGTATAGTTATAGCCCAAGAGACTCGCGCGGCTATGGGAATCGCTGTCGCCCTTGATGTACCAGCCCTCCGTCGCCATGCCCACGAGCTTTTTGGGGATGTTCCCCACGTGTATCTCCCGATGCTCGGGATGATGTGAAGATTTTTTTGCATCTTTTTTCGTGTCCATAATAGATTCCTCCCTCCCAGATTCGCGCGGCGTATCAGTGAATCAGAAGCCGCGCCTGTTCGGACAGGTCGCCTAACTGTCGTTCGATCGCGTCGCTCACGCTGCGCACGAGCGTCCGCACGGAGTCGTCCGGCGGGTTCAGCGATGCGTTGAGTTGCTTTTCGATGTTTGAATTGAGCTTTTCGCGCTGGCCTTCGAGGCTCCTGCGGAACATCTTCACCGTGAAGAGGTTGCGGAAGAACCTCGGAACGCGCCATTTGTCCATGTGGCGCATCGCCATGTTCGTGCCGAGGCGCGATGCCAGAAGGCCGATGAAAAAGCTCAGGATGAAGCCGACGGGGCCCGCCATCAGGAGCGCGACGCCGCCGCCGCCCAAGAGAGAGGCGACGAGCGTGGCGACGATCACGTCCACAGTGGTTTGCAAAAGCGACAGGTCCACCAACTTGTCCGCGCCGATGCGGATTTTCGAGGCGTCCATGGACATGGCGGACGGCAGGCGCAGCGATGTGAGCGGCAGGTTGTATTTTGCGCAGATGGGGTCGGTCGATTTTTCGATGAGCGGGCGCAGCGCCTCGATCCATGCCCGCGTGACGGGCTGCAGCGCGAGGCGGATATCGCCCGAGGACAGGCTATGGGCGAGCGCATCGCGCATATAGTCCGACATTTCGGCGAGCGTCTGCAATTCCTCGTTTTTCCATGCCCTGAAGGCGTCGGTCGCGATGCTTTCGATCAAATGGTCGGAGATTACGGGCGCGATCTCGCCAAACAGCCCCGGCAGCGCGTGCATGATGCGGTTTTCCACCTCGTCCGAATCGATCAGCGCCTTCACGTCCTCGTCGAACAGGCGCGTTTTCATGTCGATGCGCAGCGCGTAGCACAGCCCGCGCGCGATGGAAAACTCCGGCTCCGCGCCGCGAAGCATTTGCGCGTCGGGGAACACCTCCCGCGCGATGTTCTCGATGAAGTCCATGCGGCTCGCGCCGCCGGTCAAAAGGATGACCTCGGGCGGCGTGTCACGCAGCTCGTCGCGGAAGCGCTCCAGCCCGCCGCGATACGCCTCGAGATAGCTCTGCCCGTTGAGCCGCAGAAGCGGCTTGTTCAGGATTTCTTCCATGTCGCAGTCGTCCGCCGTCACGTCCACCGTGATGGGCGGCTTCGAGTAATAGATCTTCACGGACGACTCGCACGGGATGGAATACCCGCCCGACGCGCCGAGCTGCCTGCGCGTAAAGTACATTTCCTTGACCTTGCGCGCCTCGAGCTCGCAGCGCGCTTCGTACTGGGGATAGTGCGCAAGGATCGCGCCGAGCTTCAGATGCTCGGGGTGGCGGCTCAGGTTTTTCTCCCACAGGAGCTTGTCGATGAGGCCGCCGCCCAACATGGTCTCGCCGAAATCGTACGCCTTTTGCGTGCGCAGGCGGTTGATGAAGGTGAAATCGGTGGTGGAGGAGCCCGCGTCGATGATGAGGGCGGGCTTTGCGAGCACCTCGTCCGTCGCGCGCAATTCGCCCGATTCCCGCGCGAACATGAACGCGGCGCGGGATTCCGAAACGACGTCCACGTTTTTGAAGCCCGCCTTCAAAAAGACCTCTTTGTATTCCCTGCGCTCCGCTTCCTTCCAGCCAGACGGGCAGCCGATGAAAAAGAACGACTTGGCGGGGTCGTGCAGCTTTCCGCGGCGCACCAATTCGTCGCGCACGGCGGCTGCAAAGCGCGTGAGGCGATCCTTTGCGATCTCGGGGTCCGTCAGAAATTTGCTCTTGAAGCGCACATAGAGCCTGGAGGAGTCGGCGAGAAACGCCTGTTCGCCGATGAGCGTCCCCATTTCGTCGTGCTCGCCCAGCGCGGTCAGGATGCTCTTTTTGCCGCAGATTTCGAGCATCTGCGGTTCCGCGCTCGTATCGGCCTTGACCCACGCGACGGCGCTTTCGCCGTCGCCCAGATCGAAACCGAAATAATCGATGTAGTTTTCCACGTATGTTTTTCCTCCTTAGGCTATATGCGGATCGTCGCCTGTCCTCGGGCGATCAGAACGCCGTTTTGCATGAGCGCGGGGCGAATCGTGTGGCCGCCCTCGGGCGCGGGGAGCAGGTCGAAATACTGCCTCGTTTCGTTGCTGTACGGAACCATCACGATGCCTTCGCGCACGAGTGCGCTTTCCATCTGCGGGATCGTGCGCAATGCGAAAGCGCCGTCCCTGGTGAGCTGCGCCTCCTTCAGCATCTGGATGGCCTCCATCAGCCCCTGCGGAAGCTTTCTTTGGTCGGCCGCATCGGGCGCGAGCTCGTCCATGGCGCGGTCGATCGCCAGAAGCAGGCTCTCAAAGCGGCGCAGCGTCTCGTCCGTATCGATCGCGGGCACGGGCTCATAGCGCACCTTTGCGGAATCGCCACCGCGCCCCGCCGTGAAGAAGCATATTGCCGCCGCGCCGAGCGCGATTGCCGCGTATGTCCACCTGCCCTCTGCTGCGAGCAGCGCCGAAAGCGAAACGCAAAGCGCGGTCGGCAGGTAAAATAAAAGCTCCCGAAGCGATTTTTTTTGCTTTTCGGGGAGGCAAACCTCTGCGAGCTCCGCCTTCGATGCGCAAAGCACCATGCGGCAGCCCTCCGACGCCACGCGGCACAGGCGGTTTAGCGCCTGCTTTTGCGGCTTGTCCTTCAGATCGTCCTGCACCCTCACGCGGTACATATCCAAATGGCGCACGAGCACATCCGCCGCCATGGAAATATCCTTCGCGGCCCGTATGTCGCCCAAAAGCGCGTCTTTGTCCTTATGAAGCAGCTCCGTCAAGTGTGTCATAGCGTCCTCCGCTTATGTGATATCGAATATCCCGCCTTCGAGCGCACTGCGCGCGGCGAGGATGTACTTCGCGGTGTCGAGGGGATTCACGTCCCGCCTGGGCGTCGTAGCGCCCAGTTCGAGCGGGCAATCCCGATAGCCCTTGAGCTTTATGGACATCGAGCCCCTGCCGCCCGTCGCGGCGGCAAGGCGGATGGGGTAGTCCATGGAATCCTTCACGGGCAGCTCGCACAGGATGTGCGCGAGCCCGTCCATGATCGTCTGCTGCGACACGCTCCCGCGCATCTGCGAGATGTCGCTTAAAATCCTGCCCGCATACTGCCGCGGGGCGGCGATGCGCGCTTCGATCAGGGGTTCGAGCAGCGTCGTCCCGCCGCGCCGCAGCCCGTCCATGATGCCCATGGGCGTTGCGACGATGAAATCGAGCGGGTGCGTGTGGATGAGGTGGTGGTTTCCCTCGACCAGTGTGATTTTGACATCCGTCACGGGCCAGCCGTACATGCCCTGCTTGAGCGCGATGGGAAGCGCCTGCCGCACCTGATTTTGGTATCGCCGCATGACATCCTTCACCGGCACGACGCTTTCAAACACCACGCCGGAGCCGCGCGGGAGGGGTTCGATCCAAAATTTCATGACCGCCCAGCACGGCTTGGGCATCGTATAATCGACAAAGCCCGCCGCCGCGCGCGCGATGGTCTCCCGATAAATCACTTCCGGCGCGCCGAAGGATACGCCGATGCCGTAGCGATTCAGGAGCGTGTCCTCCAAGACCTCGAGCTGGATCGCGCCCATGATGCGGCACTGCATGTCCTTTCCGTCGGAGGAAAAGTGCACGTCGAGCAGCGGGTCGCCGTCGCGAAGCTCCATGAGCGCCTTTTGAAGGGAAGTTCTCTGCGCTTCGTCCTTCGGCGAGACCTTTACCATCAAAAGCGGGGACGAATACGCGCCGGAGACGACCTTTTTCGGTAAAAGCGCCGCATCCCCCAATACATTGCCCACGCGCACGTCGCCGAGGCCGTATACCGCGCCGATATCGCCCGCCTCCAAAATGCCCATGTCCTCCCGCTTTCCGACGGCGGACAGCGAGCGAATCTGCGTCACCTTGCGCTGCACACTCTTTTCCTCCGAAAACGCGCTGCGCGCGGGGAGGGACAGCGCGTCGCGGTTGCGCAGCGTGCCCGAATACACGCGCACGTGCGCGCACCGCCCCATGATCGCATCTTCCGTATCGATGGCGAACACGACGCCGCATAGCGGCGCAGTTGCATCGCCCGACGGGGCGGGCAAGAGGGATATGATCGCGTCCCAAAGCGCTTCGATGCCGATGTCCCTGAGCGCGGAGCCGGTAAACACGGGCAGCGCCTCGCGCCGCGAAACGAGCCGCGCGAGTTTTTGCGAAAGCGCGTCGGGCGCGTAGAGAATCCCGTCTATCCAGTCCGAAAGGGCGCGCTCGTCGTGCTCTGCGAGGCACTCCATCTTCTGCGCGTCCGTATCGCACAGGCAGGCGCCGTCCGTCAGGAGGCTGCGCATCTGTGCGACGGTTCGGGGGATGTCCGCGTTCTCGCGGTCGATCTTGTTGATGAAGGCGATCATGGGGATGTTTTCTTCCCGCAGGGCGGAAAACAGCAGCTCCGTCTGCGGCTGCACGCCCTCCGCGGCGCTCAGAAGCAGCACCGCGCCGTCGAGCGCCCACATGCTCCGTTCGACCTCGGCAGCGAAGTCCACGTGCCCGGGCGTGTCGATCAGATGCACCGCAGTGCCCTTCCACGAGAGCGTCACCGCGGTCGATTCCACCGAAATGCCGCGCCGCCGCTCGATGTCGAGCCTGTCCGTGTGCGCCGTTCCCGCATCGACGGAGCCGGTTTGGCGTATCGCGCCCGCGTGGGAGAGCAGCCTTTCGGAGAGCGTGGTTTTTCCCGCGTCCACATGGGCGAAGATGCCGATGTTGCGTATTTCTGCCATGCATCCCTCAGCCGAACGTGCGGCGGAACAGTTCGCAGTAATAGGCGACGAGCGGATATTTTGCGTCCGGCGCGATGCGGTGGTCGGGGCAGGGGATGTAGCCGCCAAGATCGATCAGGGGCTTTAACCGCTCGATTTCTTTCTCGACCGCCTTTTTGTCCTGCGCGAACACGCGCTTGTCCATGCCGCCGACGCCGCGAAGTTCTCTTCCGTACTGCGCGCGCCACGGAGCGATCGAGGCGTTCCACGTGCCGACCTCGATCGGGAACATCGTATTCACGCCGTTTTCGAGCCAGATGGGGACGAGCTTGTCGATGCAGCCGTCGCAGTCGAGGGAGACGATGTCGATGCCGTGCGCGTTTACGAGTGAGGTGATCTTCTTATAGAACGGCGCGACGACGCGGCGGAACAGCACGGGGCTCACCAAGGGACCCGTCTTAAAGCAGATATCCTCCCAGAAGTGCGCGTAGTCAAAGTCAATGCTGCTCTGCAGGAGCTTTTCTGTCACGTAATAGCACAGATTTGCGTTGCGCTCGACGAACTCCTCGTGGAGTTTCGGATCGTCCGCGATCAGAAAGCTCAGCTCCTCGATGCCCATCACGTCGCGAATGTGGCCGTAGAGCGAGCCGGCGTGCAGCGCGAGCGGGGTATCCCTGTCCGCGTCTTCGGCGAGCGCCTTTTCTACCGCCGCCTTGTTTATGCGCTCCTCGCACTCCTGCATGCGCGGCAGGAAGATTTCCTCCCACGCCTCGCGGCCCGTGAGCAGCGTCCCGATCTCGGAAGGGATCGAAATGATACCCGGTTTTACGCGGACGATGTGCCCGTTCGCGTCGGAGATGATCTTGCAGCCGTCCGGCTCTACCTCCAGCACCTTTTCCTCGAGTGCGGGATACAGCCCGAAATTGCCGCCCAGGGTGCTGTTCCAGTTGAAGTCAAAGCCGAGCTGCGCCATGATGGCGCGGTCGCCCGCGCCGTTGTCGCCGTCGCTTGCGTAGTTTTCGCTGTGCGACTGCGAGATATAGCCCTCCGCCGCCCACTTTTCGAGCGTTTCGGTCCAGTAGCCGAACGCCACGACGGGCATGCGGTCGTAGCTCTCGTAATGGAGGATCGCCTTCACGCGCTCTCTGTTCGTCATGTCCGCATCTCATCCCTTCCCGATATTTCCCTACCATAAATTATAATGAATCGAGGCGGTTTCGTCAAGCCGATTTCGCGCAAAAGCGCGCCAATGGGGCGCTTTCCTTCGGCGCGTGTGCCACCGAACGCATATCAGACGGAATGCGCCCGAATAAGTTCCGCATAGCGGAAGCCGGAATCCTTGATCGTGCGCTTCAGCGTGTCAAAATCCACGTGTATCAGCCCGAAGCGCGGCTTGTAGCCGTATCGCCACTCCAGATTGTCCAGCAGCGACCAGTGCTGGTACCCGATCACGGGGATGCCCTCCGAAATCGCCCGAAACATGCTCTGTATATGGTCGTTCAGCGCGCGGATGCGCTGTCTGTCGTGTACAAAGCCGTCCTCGGATAGGGCATCTTCGCACGGCATGCCGTTTTCGGTGATGAATACGGGTATGCGGTATCGCTCATGGTAATGCCGTATCGTCCAGTACATGCATCGGCTGTCCATCACCCAGCCCAGCATGTTGCGCGGCTTGAACCAGTATCGCGCCTGATGCGGGTAATAGGCGTTGTTCGGCTGGTACACGTTCAGCCCGATGAAATCGATCTTTTGCGAAATGATTTGAAGGTCCGCCTCGGAAAGCGCGCCCCGCATGAGGAAGGAGGGCTTCCCGAGCAAGATGGGGTCCGTATAGATGCCGTTCCCGATTTCGCCGATCGGCCCTTCAAACGAATATTTGTGCGCCCTGTCCACGTGCTTTGCGCTCTCGCCGTCCGGGATGTACGTCGCGGACGCGACCGCAAGGCCGATCTTGGGCGGAAGCAGCGCGCGCTTTCGGATGACGGACACGGCTTCGCCGTGGGCAAGGAGCATGTTGCGCAAAAGCTTCCGAAAAGAGAACGGAGAAAAGCGGAACGGCGCCTGCGTGCCGACCATATACCCCCTCATGAGAAACATCTGCGGCTCGTTGAGCGTAATCCAGTAGCGGACGCTGCCTGAAAGCGCGTCAACGACCGCGCGGACGTATTGCGCGAAAAGGCTTACAATCTTCGGGTTTTTCCAGCCGCCCTCCTTTTCGATCCAGACGGGAAGGTCCCAATGGTACAGCGTCACAACCGGCTCGATCCCGCGCGCAAGCAATTCCCGCACCAGGTTTCGGTAAAATCTAAGCCCCTTTTCGTTGATCTTCCCCTTTTCGGGCATCACGCGGCACCAGCTCACGGAAAAGCGGTAAGAATTGAGCCCGATTTGCGCCATGAGGTTCACGTCTTCCTCATAGCGGTAATAGTGGTCGCACGCGCGCTTCGGCGATTCCCCGCCGCGGATGCGCCGGGATGCTTCGTCCCATATGCTCGGGCACTTTCCGTCCGCATCCCACGCGCCCTCGATCTGCACGGCGGATGTGGCGGCTCCCCATAAAAATCCATGCGGCAACGACATGAAACCCCTCCATTATAGAATGCTACTTATAGTATACCCTATTTTGAGAAAAATAACAGGGGGAAGCCGTGAAAAAAGTGTGCAAATACGCTTTTCTTTTGCGCGGGAACATGGTATAATACTTATATGGGAGTATATAATACGGAGGAGGACTTTTTTCATGGATAAGACGAAGGTGTTTTGTATCATTTTGGTGATTGCGCTCATCGCCGTAGGCGTGTGGGGTTACAGGCAGAAGGGCGACTTGGATGCCGCCAAGGCGAGCCTCACTGCGGCGGAGGAAACGATTTCCGCCAAGGACGCGGAGATTCAGAAGCTGAATGCCGATCACGCCGCCGCCATCGAGGCGCTGACTGCCGAGAACACCGCCGCGGTCGAGGCGCTCAATGCCGAGAACGCCGCCGCAACCGAAGCGCTGCAGGCGGAGTATACCGCAAAGATCGACGAGCTTACCGCAACGATTGCCGAGCTCAATGCGACCGTCGCCGATCTTCAGGCGGACGCAGCGGAAAAAGCCGCCTCTGTCGAAAGCCTGAAGGCCGCGCTCGCCGAAAAGGAGGCGGAATACGCCGCACTGCTCGCATCCATCGATCAGAAGGTCGCGGAGAAATACGCCGCCACCGTCGAGGAGAACACGAAGCTCAAAGCACTCATTGTCTCTCTCAAGGGCGAAGATTTCCTTGCGGAAATAGAAGCGGCAGATCAGGAATGAAAGCATACGGGGGGATAGACCATGGCAGGCAAGAAGTCGACGATAGCAATCCTTGCAATCTCAGCTGTGATCATCGTCGCGCTGGGCATATTCGCCTTGAACAGCAATTCCAAGGTGCAGGAGCTGAGCGCGCAGGTCGAGAATAAGGACGGCGCGATTGCGACCCTTGAGGGCGAAGTATCGACCCTTGCGGATGCCAAGTCGTCGCTCGAAGGGGAACTCAAGTCTCTCTCCGAGGAGAAGACCTCGCTTGAAGGGCAGTACGCATCCCTCTCTGAGGAAAAGACTTCGCTCGAAGGGGAGTTCAAGACCCTCTCTGAGGAGAAGGCTTCGCTCGAAGGGCAATTCGCATCTCTCACCGAGGAGAAGACCTCGCTCGAAGGACAGCTCGCATCCCTCACCGAGGAAAAGGCTTCGCTCGACGGCGAGGTGGTGCGTCTGGGCGGCGCCGTGACGGAGAAGGAGAGCGTCGTCGAAGCGCTCGAGGGGCAGCTTGCATCCTACGAGGCGCAAATCAAGGCGCTGGAGGCGAATGTCGCAACGCTCACGGAGGCGGGAGAGGATAAGGACGCGCTCGCAGGCGAAATGCAGCTGGAGATCGCGGCGCTTTCCGAGCAATTGGAATCCGCCAACGGACAGCTTGCCGCGCTTTCCGCAAAGGACGAGGAAATTACAAAACTGAAGGCGCAGATCGTGCAGTTGGAAGCGGATCTCGCCTCCGTCAAGACGCAGCTTGTGGAGGCAAGCATTGCCGCCGGCATAGAAAACGACGCGCTCATCGAAAAGCAGGCAGCCGAACTCGCCGACCGCGACGCGGCCATACAGGCGCAGGTAGCCGAGCTCGCCGAAAAGAACGCTACCATCGACCGGCAGGACGCGCTGATCGCCGAGAAGGATGCGATCATCGAGCAGCAGTTGGCGACCATCGCCGATCAGGACGCGACCATCGAGGCACAGGTGGCGACCATAGCGGATCAGGACGTGCTTATCGCGGAAAACGCGACGGCCATCGCCGAGAAGGACGCGGCCGTCGCGGAGAAAGACGCGACGGTCGAAGGACACAGTACGCTCCTCGCCGAAAAGAACGCTACGATTCAAGAGCAGGCTGCGACCATCGAGAATCTGACGATCGCCATCGAGGAAAAGGACGCGACCATCGAAGAGCAGGCTGCGGTCATCGCCGAAAGGGATGCAACCATCGTCGAGAGGGACACCACCATCGCCGAAAGGGATGCCGCCATCGTCGATATGAACGCTGCCATCGTCGAATTGAATACGACCATTGAGGAGCAGACGGCATCTATCGCCGAAAAGGAAGCGACTGTCGAGGAGCAGACGGCTATTATCGCTGAAAGGGACGCGACTGTCGAGGCGCAGACGATATCAATCGCCGAAAAGGAAGCGACCATTGAGGGGCAGACGGCTGCTATCGCGGAAAGGGACGCGACCGTGGCGGAACAGAAAGCCGGTATCGCCGAAAGGGACGCCACCATTGCTGAACAGACGGCTGTCATCGCCGAACGGGATGCGACTGTCGAGGAGCAGGCGCAAACCATCGCCGAAAGGGACGCCACCATTGCGGAACAGACGAATATCATCGCCGAACGGGATGCGACCGTCGAGGAGCAGGCGCAAACCATCGCGGAAAGGGATGCGACCGTCGAGGAGCAGACAAATACCATCGCCGAAAAGGACGCCACCATCGCGGAACAGACAGCCGGTATCGCTGAAAGGGACGCGACCGTCGAGGAGCAGGCGCAAACCATCGGGGAAAGGGATGCGACCATCTCACAGCTCGACAAGGACCTCCTTTCCACCAACGACCGCAAGGTGCTGACGATGGCGAAGCTCGTGCAGGAAGATTTCCGGGCGGCCGACGACGCGGCGATCCTCGAAATCAACGGCACGGTGGTTTCCTTTGCCGAAGTCATGGGGCAGTACGAGTACTACCTGAATTTCTACGAGGGCTTCATGGACGTGACCGATCCGGGCATCCTGACATCACTCATGCGCGAAGCGGTCGACACGCTGATCGAGGAAGAAGTCGTCCGCCAGAAGGCGGCGGAGCTCGGCATCGTACCCACGGAAGAGGACGAGGCGCGCTACCTGCAGCAGGCGGAATACGCCTACGCCGAGACGTTCGAAATGAAAAAGGCGTTCTTCCTGACCACGGGCGCATCCGAGGAAGAAGCCGAATCGCTCGCGAAGGAATACCTGACGGGCATTGGCTACGACATGGTTCTCTTGGTGGAAAACGAGCGGCAGACGGATTTGTACGACAAGATCTATTCCTACGTGACCGATCCGTTGAACGGCACCGAGGAAGAGATGTCCTACGCCTACATCGCGACCGTCACCAAGTGGATCGCGGAGAGCGAGATTCTCTACCGCGTGGAGCTCGACTAAGAACCCTTTTCATGTGAATTTCCATTGCCATCGCGCGCGCCGGGGCTTGCATCCGGCGCGCCTTTTTGGTATAATAAGCCGAAATCAATAGTGGAGGATTATTTGTATGAAAAAATGGCTGTCTTTGCTGCTCTGCACGGCGCTCTTCTGCGCGATTCCCTGTTTTGCGGAGGGGGATTTGCAATCGGAATTGGACGCGGCGAATGCCCGCATCGCGGAATTGGAGCGCGAACTGGAAGATGCAAATTCCGAGATCGAATACCTGACCGCCCTCCTCGAATACTACGAGGAAAATGCGGAGATCCCCGAAGACGTGATGGACGAAGGCGAGTTCGGGGACGAATTGTCGGACGAGGACGGGTATGCGGACGAGGAGCCTGCGCCGGTGCTCAAGGAGTTCGGGGACGCGGACGTGATCGCGACGGTCAACGGCGAAGCAATCACCTTTGCCGATATTCGCGACGCCTACGAATACTTTCAGGGCGCATACGGCAGCTTCTTCGACATGACGGACCCCGGCGTCATCGCGCTCATGCGCGACGAAGCGCTGCACAGCACCCTGCGCGACAGGTATGTAAACGAATTGGCGCAGGAATACGGCGTTCTGCCGTATTCGGAGGAGAAGCTCGCCGAGCTCGCGAAGCAGGCGCAGGCGGACTACGAGGAAATGCTGGAATACTATAAGGAGTATTTCCGCGGGGAAGGCATGGACGAGGAGCAGGTGACGGCGGATACGGAGGCGTATCTCGCGGAGAACGGGCTCACGCGGGAAAAGGTCGCGGAAAACCTGATCGCCTCCGCCACCTACGACGATGTTTCGGAGTACGCCACGCGGGACATCGCCGTGACGGACGACGAGGTGCGCGCGTATTACCAAAGCTTCGTGGACGAATCGAAGGAAACCTACGCGAGCGATCCCTATGCCTTTGACAACGACGCGATGGGCGGCGCGACGGTGTATTACATCCCCGCGGGCTATCGCGCCGTGAAACAGATTCTGATCGCAGTGGACGACGCGGACGAAATCCTCTCGCTCGAGGAAAAGAAAGCCTCCGGCGCGATCACCGACGAGGAGAAGGTGCGCTACGACGAACTGACGGCGCAGGTTGCGCCGAAGCTCGAGGAGATCATGGGTCGCGTCGCGGCGGGCGAAGACTTTGATACGCTGATGGCGCAGTACAACGAGGACCCCGGCATGATGGAGGGCAGCAGCTTCGCACAGACGGGCTACTACGTATCCGATACCACCGAAACGTTCGAACAGAGCTTTAAGGATGCCGCGATGGCGCTGAAAAACGTCGGCGACGTGTCCGAGCCGACGCTGGGCAGCTACGGCTACTACATCATCCAGTACTACAAAGATCTGCCCGAGGGCGCCGTGGAGCTTACGGACGAAGACTTCGCGGTGTTTAAGGCGGACCACCTCGAAAACGCGAAGGCGACTGCCTTTAGCGACATGCTCGATGCGTGGACCGAGGCGCTCGAAATCGTGTATACGGACGGCTTCCTCGATACCGCAGGCGCCGAACAGCCCGCGGAGGCGGCGGAATGACAAAATACCGCATCGTGGACGCCCATTGCGATACGCTGTACGGCATAGTGCTCGAAGGGAAGGCGCCCGAGGACTGCACCGTCCGCCCGGAGAATCTGCGGCGCGGCGGCGTGTCGCTGCAGACGTTCGCAATGTTTGCCGGGGCACAAGGGCGCGAGGGGCATCCCTATGAAAACGCGGTTGCGATGCTCGCATCTTCGGAGCGAATCGGGGTTCCCATGCTCAAAGGCGCGCTCCCCGAGAATTTGCCCGATGCGCCGCACGGCGTGTTCTCCATCGAGGGCGGCGAGGTCTTGGAGGGAAAGCTTTCGCGCCTCCATGAATTTGACGCATCGTGCCGCGTGCGCATGATCGCGCTCACGTGGAACAACGAAAACGAAATCGGCTATCCCGCGGTCTTGGGCGACGGCGGGCACCTCAAGCCGTTTGGCTTGGAACTGCTTTCCGAAATGGACGCCCTGGGCATCCTTGCGGACGTGTCGCACCTCAACGTAGCGGGGTTTTGGGACTGCGCCGAGAGGACGAAGCTCCCCATCATTGCATCCCACTCCAACCTGCGGACGCTGTGCGACGTGCGGCGCAACCTGTATCCCGATCAGGTGCGCGCGATCATCGAAAAGAAGGGCTTTATCGGCATCAATTTCTACAGCGCGTTCCTCGCAAAGGACAGGGATGCTACGCTCGACGACGTGCTCCGCCACATTGACGGGATCGCGGAGCTGGGCGGAATCGATGTTTTGGGCTTCGGCTCGGATTTCGACGGCATCGACGCATCGCCCGAGGGGCTTTCCTCGCCGGACGATTTCCCCAAATTGATGGCGCTGTTGGAAGACCACGGCTATACCGAGGCGCAGCTTCGCGGCATCGCGGGCGAAAACCTTTTCCGCGTACTGAAGGCGGCGAAAGACCATAGGACATAGCTGCGTATTTTGCTTCGCGCGGGCGCACTTTTTGCGCCCGCGCGGAGTATCGCTATGCTTGTTCTTGGAAATTAACGTGACAAGGGGCGGCCTAAATGGTATGATATGCCCTATAAGGGAGGCTGCCGGATATGATTTGCCCGAACTGCGGCGCGAACAACAATGCGAGCCGCACGGTATGCCGCGAATGCGGGTTTGATTTTATAAGGGATCGCACGCCAAAGCAGAACCTGAAGGCTTTTTTTTCGCTTTTGCGGGGGCTTGCGATCGGGGCGTGCGTCATTTTCGTGCTGTTTCAGGCGATCTATAAGGCGTATTACTGGGTTTCCGACTGGCGCATGCAGCGCTACTACGCAAGCGGAGGCGCGGTCGCGCCGACAATCGAGACCTTTACGATGGACGACGACAGGCTCGCCCACGCGATTACGTTTTTTGGCGCGGACGGCGACACCATTTATATCCCAGAACTCGACTGCGCGTACCGCGTGACGGGCAGCATCGCGCGCGTCGAAGTCGCGGACGCGCACTGGTTCGACGCGAACCCCGAGGACGCGGAGGGCGCGATCGTGACGCTCTCGCCGATTTGCATCAGCGCTTCCGGCGCGTGGCAGGAGCTGCCTAAAATCGAACTGAACATCCCTACGCCCGTTTCGCCGCTGCATTTGGTCGATCCCGAGGGCGAGTATCAGACGGTGTATACGTCCGTATACAACCTCGCGCTCAAGGTCGTGCCGGATTCGACGATCTACGTCAACGGCGAAAACGTGACGGACGAGGCGGACTTTCAGGGAAAGCTCAAGCTGCCCATCAACGTCTACGCGCAGGGCGAAAACAAGATCTCCATCCTCGTGGATACGAAAAACCACAAACAGAACCGCAAGGATATCATACTCTACCGTGCGCCGCAGAGCATCCGGCTCGAGCCGTCGCTAAATCTGGCGACGAAGGCGTCCGGCTCCACCTTTACCGTGACGGGCATCATCGATCCCACGGCGACGCTTTCCGTGGATACAAAATACGACCCCAATTCCATCGAGGTGGAGGAGGACGGCAGCTTCTCCTTTGACGCGAAGATGACGGAGATTGGAGACAATACCATCACCTTCCGCGCATCCAAGGAGGGCTTGACGGACACGGTCATGTCCGTCAAGGTGTACTACGTGCCGACCCTCAAGGAATACAGCGACAAGGCGTGGGCGATGGATTACGACCAGCTCAAGGTCATGACGGACGTCTGGAACGGGGCGATCTTCCTGTGCAAGGGCGAGATCAAGGACATCGTCATAGAGGGCGATAAAAAGATTCTCATCATGGACGTCGGGACGGACGGCAAGGAGCAGCTCGTCGCGCTCGAAAACAAGTCCTCCCGCGAGGAGACCGAGATCGGCGGCGTGTACCGCGCTTATGCGGATGTGGATAGTTTGTACTTCTATGTGGATAAGAACCTGCCGTACCTCATTGCGAGATACATATTGTTGCCAAGGTAAAGGAGGATGGCTCATATGAGCGACAAGACGCAAAAGACATGGGACCTGTTTCGGACGTTTTTCCGCATCGGCCTTTTCACGTTCGGCGGCGGCTACGCCATGCTGCCGCTGATCCAGACGGAGGCGGTCGAGGAAAAGCACTGGGTGACTGCCGATGAGGTGCTGGACATCGTGGCGATCGCAGAATCCACGCCGGGGCCGCTGGCGATCAATTCCGCGACGTTCATCGGCTATCGCGTGGCGGGCATCATGGGAAGCGCCGCGGCGACCTTCGGCGTGGTATTGCCCTCTTACATCGTCATCTGCACGGTGTCCCTGTGCTACCACGCGTTCATGCAGAACAAATGGGTCGCCTGCGCGTTTCGCGGAATCCACGCGGGCGTTGTAATGCTCATCGTGAACGCGGTGTTAAAGCTCGGAAAGGGCTGCCCGAGGACCGTGTTTTCCCTGCTATTGTTTCTCGCGGGCTTCATCCTGACGGCATTTCTTTCGGTGGACAGCAAGTTGATCCTGATCGGCGCGGCGCTTTGCGGCATCGCCGCGAGCGTGTTCTACGCCAAGGAGAAGGGGGGAAGCGCGAAATGAGCATGCTGTGGGAACTTTTTATCTCCTTTTTTCAGATCGGGCTGTTTACCTTCGGCGGCGGGTACGCGATGATCCCCATGATCCGCCAGACCGTGGAGGCCAAGGGCTGGATCGACACGGAGACGCTGATCGACTTCATCGCGGTCAGCGAATCGACGCCGGGGCCCTTCGCCGTCAACATCGCGACGTTCATCGGCATGCAGCAAAAGGGGCTTACCGGCGCGGCGTTTGCGACATTGGGCGTGGTGCTCCCGTCCTTTTTGGTCATACTGATCGTCGTTCGCTTCTTTATGACGTTTTCCGAGAACCGCATTGTGCAGGGCGCGCTTTCGGGGCTGCGCCCCGCGGTCGTGGGCCTCATCCTCGCGGCGGCGTATTCCATCGGCTATGCGACGTTTGCTGGCGGGGGGACGGTGGACTGGAGGGCGGTCGGGATTTTCGCAGTCGTATTCGCGCTTTCCAAAATCCCTTGGAAGAAAAAGCCGCACCCCGTCGTGTGGATCGCGCTGAGCGCGGTACTGGGCATCGCGCTGTATGGGCCGATCTCGTAAGGGATGCCCTTAACATAAAATGCGACAAAATTCGCACGGGCGCGCTTGACAGGCTTTGCGCGAACTTGGTATAATTTTGCATTATGAATCGGGAGGGATTTCAATATGAAGCGCATTCAGACCTTTTTGGCGGTACTTCTTGCATTTTTCGTCGCCTCTTCCTTCGCTTTTGCGGCGACGGCGGAGGGCGTAAAGATCGGGATGATCGGGCCGCTGACCGGCGCTGCGGCGAGCTACGGCACGTCCGTGCAGCACGGCGCGGAGCTGGCGGTTGCGGAGATCAATGCCAAGGGCGGCATTCAGCTCGAGCTGAACTGCCAGGACGACGAGCACGATGCGGAAAAGTCCGTCAACGCATACAACAACCTGTGGGACTGGGGCGCGCAGATGATCGTGGGCTCCGTCACCACCACGCCCTGCATCGCCGTCGCGGCGGAGGCGTATACCGACCGCATGTTCATGCTGACGCCGTCCGCGTCCTCGCCCGATGTCACCGAGAACAACGACAACGTGTTCCAGATCTGCTTCACCGACCCCGCGCAGGGCACGCTTTCCGCGCAGTACATTTCGGATAAGGCGCTCGCGCAGAAGGTCGCCGTGATATACAATAACGCCGATGCCTATTCCACCGGCATCTACCAGACCTTTGAACAGAAGGCGGCGGAACTCGGGCTGGAGGTCGTCTCCGTGACCACGTTCACCGATGAAACCACCGACTTCTCCGTGCAGGTCTCCACCGTAAAGGAAGCGGGCGCGGAGCTGGTGTTCCTGCCGATCTATTACACGCCCGCATCCATGATTTTGCAGCAGGCGCACGCCGTCGGCTACAGCCCCGTGTTCTTCGGCGTGGACGGCATGGATGGCATTTTGAACATCGAAGGCTTTGACACCTCCCTTGCGGAAGGCGTTATGCTCCTCACCCCGTTCTCCGCCGACGCAACGGACGAACTGACGGTGAACTTCGTGAAATCGTATCGCGACGCCTATGGCATCATCCCCGACCAGTTTGCGGCCGACGGGTACGACGCGGTGTATACTTTGTATGCATGCATCGAAAACGCCGGCATCACGGATGCGACCTCTACCGAGGAATGCTGCGAGCTTTTGATCGCCGCGATCCAGGACGTCGAGATCGTAGGGGTTACCGGCACCATGCGCTGGGACGAGTCCGGCGCCGTCGATAAGACCCCGACCGCCGTCATGATCGAAAACGGCGTATACGTAGGCTACGGCAACTGATCTCCCAAAGGACTCTGTCGGGCCGCTCCTTCGCGGGCGACCCGATTTTGGTGTATATTCGAACTTGTGTAAATGGGGTGGACGTTCATGACCTTGTTTCTCTCCCACCTGATCAACGGCATCGGCTTGGGCAGCGTGTATGCGATCATCGCGCTGGGCTATACCATGGTGTACGGCATCGCGAAAATGCTGAATTTCGCGCACGGCGATGTCATCATGATCGGCGCGTACATCGCGTTTTGTGCGTCGCAGTATCTCGGGCTTCCGGCGATCCTGTGCGTTTTGCTTTCCATGGCGGTGTGCACGATTTTGGGCGTCGCCATCGAAGGCCTGGCGTACAGGCCGCTTCGGCAGTCGTCCTCTTTGGCGGTGTTGATCACGGCGATCGGCATGAGCTATCTTTTGCAAAACCTCGCGCAGCTCATCTGGGGGTCGAACCCGAAGAATTTCCCCGCGATGCTGGATTTGGGCAGTTTTTCCCTGCTTGGCGGCAGGCTCATCATCAGCGGCGTGACGCTGCTCACGGTGATCGCGAACATCGTCATCATGCTGGCGCTGACCGTCTTCACGGGCAAAACCAAGATGGGGAAGGCGATGCGCGCCGTATCCGAGGACAAGGGCGCGGCGGAACTCATGGGCATCAACGTGAACCTCACCATCTCCACGACCTTTGCGATCGGCTCTGCGCTCGCGGCGATCGCGGGCGTGCTGTTGTGCTCGGCATATCCGACTCTGCAGCCGACCACCGGCTCCATGCCGGGCATCAAGGCGTTCACGGCGGCGGTGTTCGGCGGCATCGGCTCCATTCCGGGCGCGATGCTGGGCGGCGTGCTGCTGGGCGTGATCGAAATACTGGGCAAGGCGTATGTCTCCACGGAGCTCGGCGACGCGTTCGTGTTCGCCGTCTTGATCATCGTGCTGCTCGTAAAGCCCATAGGGCTCTTGGGCAAGTACACGCATGAGAAAGTCTGAGGTGATACGCATGAAAAAGCTGAGCAAGACCGCAAGAAGCAACATCGTCACCTACGGTATCGTCATTGTCGCGTTTATCGCATGCCAATTCGCGATCAACGCGGGCGCCATGACGAAATCCCTCAGGGGGCAGCTCGTCCCCATATGCGTATACATCGTCATGGCGATTTCCCTGAACCTCACGGTGGGCATTTCCGGGGAGCTGAGCCTTGGACACGCGGGATTCATGTCCGTCGGCGCGTTTTCGGGCATCGTCACGGCGGCGTGGCTGCGGGCGCAGGGCGTACAGGACCCCACGGTGCAGCTCATCGTCGCGATGGTTTCGGCGGGCATTTTCGCGGGCATCGCGGGCGTTTTGATCGGCATTCCCGTGCTACGCCTGCGCGGGGACTACCTCGCGATCGTAACGCTTGCGTTCGGGGAGATCATCAGAAACGTCTTCAACTGCCTGTACATCGCGATCGAGACCACGAAGGACGGAAACGCGCTGCACATCCTCTTCAATTCCGTTCCGGACCCGTCCTTTACGCTCCTCATGAACGGCCCCGCAGGCGCGACGGGGGTGACGAAGCTTTCGACGTTCCCGATGGGCTTCGCCCTCATCCTCTTTGCGCTGCTCGTGGTGCTCAACCTCATACACAGCCGCGCGGGCCGCGCGATCATGGCGATTCGCGATGCGCGCATCGCCGCGGAATCCGTCGGAATCAGCGTCACCAAATACAAAATGATGGCGTTTGTCACGTCCGCGTTCCTCGCGGGCATGGCGGGTGCGCTGTTCGGGCTGAACTACTCCACGGTGACAGCGGCAAAATTCAAGTTCGATACGTCGATCCTCGTATTGGTGTTCGTCGTGCTCGGCGGCATCGGCAACATCCGCGGCTCCATCATCTCGGCGGCGCTTCTGACCGTCCTTCCGGAGCTTCTGCGCGCGTTTGCCGACTACCGAATGCTGGTATACGCAATCATCCTGATCCTCGTGATGCTGGTGACAAACAACAACACGCTGCATTTTGCGCTGCAAAGAATCAATCCGTTCCGGCGCAGGCGGCTCGAGGGAAGGGAGGGGCGGGCATGACGGTGAAGCGCAATCGGGGCGTCAAGATGGTACAGCCGCCCTTTCACGCGCTCATCCCCGAGCGCGACGTAAACGAAATCCCCGTGCTCGAGACGCGCCATTTGAGCGTGGAATTCGGCGGGCTGAAGGCGGTGGAGAATTTCGACATCGTCATCGGCAAGACCGAGATCGCGGGGCTCATCGGCCCCAACGGCGCGGGCAAGACGACGGTGTTCAACCTTTTGACGAAGGTCTACCCGCCGACGTCCGGCTCCATCATGGTCAACGGCAAGGACACCGCCGGCATGACGACCGTGCAGGTTGCCAAATTGGGCATCGCGAGAACCTTCCAGAACATCCGCCTGTTCGGCAACATGACGGTGGAGGACAACGTGCGCATCGGGCTGCACAACCAGATCCCGTATTCGATGCTCTCGGGCGTATTGCGCCTTCCGAGCTACTGGATTCAGGAAAACAAGCAGCACGAAAAGGCGATGGAACTCTTGTCCATCTTCGACATGCAGGACATGGCGGGCGCGATCGCAGGGTCACTCCCCTACGGCGCGCAGAGGAGGCTCGAGATCGTGCGCGCGCTGGCGACAAAGCCGAAGCTGCTGCTGCTCGATGAACCCGCCGCCGGCATGAACCCGCACGAGACGGAAGAACTCATGGACAACATCATCAAGATTCGCGATACGTTCCAGATTGCGATCATGCTGATCGAGCACGACATGAACCTCGTCATGGGCATCTGCGAGGGCATAGGCGTTCTGGATTACGGCAGGATCATCGCCAAGGGTACGGCGGAGGAAATCCAGTCCAACCCCTTGGTGATCGAGGCGTACCTCGGCAAAAAGAAGGAGGGCTGACGCATGGCGCTTTTGCAGGTGGAAGACATTCATGTGTATTACGGCAGCATCCATGCGATCAAGGGCATATCCTTTCGGGTCGAGGAGGGCGAGATCGTAACGCTCATCGGCGCAAACGGTGCGGGCAAATCCACCGCGCTCAACACCGTTTCGGGGCTGCTCAAGCCGGAATCCGGCAAGATTGCCTTCGAGGGCAAGAACATCACCTCCATGCAGGCGTCGAAGATCGTGTCGTTCGGCATGGCGCTGTGCCCGGAGGGGCGGCGCGTGTTCCAGCAGATGACCGTGCGCGAAAACCTCGAAATGGGCGGCTTTACGCGCCCTGCGGCTGAGATCGCGCACTCGCTCGGAAAGGTGTTCGGGCGCTTTCCGCGCCTCAAGGAGCGCGAAAGGCAGGTCGCAGGTACGCTCTCGGGCGGCGAACAGCAGATGCTCGCGATGGGGCGCGCGCTGATGAGTAAGCCGAAGCTGCTCATGCTGGACGAGCCGAGCATGGGCCTCGCGCCGATTTTGGTGGAGCAGATATTTTCCATCATCGAGGAGCTGCACGCCTCGGGCACGACGATCCTCCTGGTGGAGCAGAACGCCTCCATGGCGCTCTCCATCGCGGACAGGGCGTATGTGCTGGAGACGGGCAGAGTCGTGATGGAGGGCAAGGCGTCGGATCTCTTGGAAGACGATTCCGTGAAAAAGGCGTATCTCGGCAACTGAACGCCGCGCGGCGGCATATTGTCAGCGGCGCGAAAATGTGGTATAATCAGGGTGTGCCATGGCATAAAGCGCATTTGAGGGGTTAAGATATGTTTCCCGAAAGCATCGGCTGGGACAACTGGGGCGAACTGATGTGCGACGAGCGTCTGTTCGCACCCATCGTGCGCGCCGCGCTCTCCGCTTCGGGACTCCCTGCGGGGGAGATTCGCGCGGGGTTTCCGGGCACGAACGCGGTGTTCACCGCGGGAGACGGATATGTCGTAAAAATCTATGCGCCGCTCGGCATCCGCGATGCGGACGCGGAGCGCGCATGCTATCGCCTGATTCGCGATTTTCGCGTGCCTTTGGCGCCGCGCCTGTACGCGGAGGGCGCGCTGGAATTCGGCGGGCACACATGGCAATACATCGTCATGGAGCAGGTGCATGGTCGCGCCGTGCGCGAGATTTGGAGCGATATGGACAAGGGTGCGCGAATGCACGCCGCGCGCGCGGTTGGCGCGTTTGCGGCGGCGTATCACGCCCTGCCGGATCCGTTTTCGCCGGAAGATGCGCTGTCCCGAAGCGGATTTTTGCGCGGCGCGCGGGAGCGCATCGCATGGAATGCAAATAGGCTCTTTGAAGGCGGTTGCCGCGAGAGTTTCGCTTCGGAGCTGCTTCGGCGCGCGACGGACGCGCTGTGCGCAAAAGACAGGGGCATCGTATTGACGCATTCGGACCTCACGGAGGATCATTTGCTGATCGACGGGGAGGCACTGCACATAATCGATTTTGCGGACAGCCGCATGGGCTTTTGCTCGCTCGAATGGGTGCCGCTTTGGTTCGGCATGTTTGCGCGGGATGAGGAAGCCTTTTGCGCGTATCTCGATGCGGCGGGGGATGCGTATTCGCCCGAGGAGATGCTGCTCGCGGCGATGCTGCACGGCTACGGCGCGCCGATCCTCCTGCACTCCGTCGAAAATCTGCAGGATATGCGGGGCGCGGACGCACTTCTGCCCACGTTCCCGAAAGCCCGACAGAACCCGATATGACCGCACCACGAATCGGAGAAAGGAAGACAAATACCATGCGACGGAGGCTTTTTTTCGCGCTCATGAGCCTGCTGCTGTTTGCGGGGCAGGTCTCTTTTGCGGAAAATGCGCCGCCGGTGAGCGTGACTTCCTCCATCGAGCCGAGCGGCATGGTGACGGCGGGGGAGGCGTGGCTGCGCATCGCGATCCAATCGAACGGGGCGACGGCGCTGCGCATCTGCCGCACGGACGGAACCGTCGTCATGGACCTGGGCGACGTCGAGAGCTATACCTACGCGAACACCGTGCAGGTGACGGATGCGGAGCTCGACGAGGGCATTTTGCGCTTTGTCGTGCAGTACACCTACGAAGGCAAGCGCCGAAGCGCGGACGCATCGGTCAAAGTCGTGCGGCTTCAGGCCGCGCCGTCGATCGCGGTTTCGCGCAGCGTCTCCGCGCCCTCGGCGGAGATTGGGAGTACCGTCACCGTCGTATACCGCGTCCAAAACACGGGCAATGTGCTCCTGACGGATGTCGCGCTTTCGGACGGGGAACTCTGTGGCGCGACGGACATCGGCTCCCTCGACGCGGGAGACGAGCGCCTAATCGTGCGCGAGTGCGAAATGCGGGAGGGCTTTTCCTCCGCGCCGCGCGTATCGGCAAAGAGCGCGTTTGGCGGCGTTACGGACGAGTGCGCGCCGTATGCGGTCGACGTTTCCGAAGCGGCGCTCGCGCTTCGCATCGAATGCGACAGGCAGGGCGTCGGGCGCGGCGAAACGGCGCATCTCAGATACGTTCTGACCAACACGGGTTCTGCGCCGCTTTCGGGCATCCTGGTAACGGACGATACCTTGGGAGAAATCGGCTATGTGCCGCATCCGCTCGAAGCGGGAAAGAGCTGCACGCTTTCCCGCGAGATTATCGTGCAGGAGACGAAGGCGTATCGCGCGACGGCCGTGTGCGACGGCGCAAAGGCGTACAGCAACGCGATATCCGTTCTGGCGTATACGGAAGCCGGCGGGGAAGCGCTCGCGCTTTCCGCTTCGGCAGAGAGGGACGCGGCCGGAACCGTGCGCGCGGAGATCGCCATCGATAACCGAGGCGGGGACGCGCTGCGCTCCGTCGCGATTTCGGAGCGGGATGCGGGGCTTTTGCGCACGCTCGATTTCGCGGCGGCGGGGGAAACGCGCGTGCCGCTCGAATTTCAAAGCGACAAGGCAGAACTGACCTTTATGGCGACCTATACCGATGCCGAGGGCGGCAAGATGACGGTGATTTCCGCGCCGGTCGAGGTGCAGGTGGGCTTTGCGGACACGGCGGCTGTGCCGCCGCGGCTCTTTGGCGGCAGGAGCTATACGCCGTCCGAAAACGCGGTGTACCCGCGCATGATTGCGGGCGTGCTCATCGTCATTTCCGCACTTCTCGGGGTGTTTGTGGCGGAGGGCATCGGCAAGAGGCGCCTCAGGAAAAAGCGCAAGGAGGAGAGCCTTCGCATGCTGCGCCGCACGAAGCAGCGCGAAAAGGCGCTGCAGCAGGACTCGATGGCGACCACGCGGGAGCATCAGGCGGTACAGAAAGCGGGAGAGAACAGCGCGCCATGACGACATTTACCGACGACACCTTCAATTTCTTTGCGGCACTTCGGTTCAACAACAACAGGGAGTTCTTTCACGACAACCGCGAGTGGTATCGCACATCCGTGCGGGAGCCGGCGCTACACCTCGCGGAGAAGCTCGCGCCGTATATGCGCGACCTCGATCCGCTGCTCGAAACGAGGCCGAACAAGGCAGTCTCCCGCATCAACCGCGACATCCGCTTCTCGCACGACAAGTCGCCGTATCGCGATTACATCTGGCTCGCCTTTCGCAGGCCGCAGCCCGAGAAGAGCACTACCATGGGCGCATATTTCGACCTGTCGGACAACGGCGCTTCCTTCGGCATCGGCATATATCGGGAGAACCGCCCGCTCATGAACGGGCTTCGCCGCGCGATCTTGACGGACTGGAAGGCGCTGGATGCGTGCATTTTGCGCGCGGAGCGCGAATTTACGCTGCATTGCGAAGTCTTTAAGCGAAAGAAGCTCCCCGAAGGGCTTTCGGAGCGGCAAAAGCTGTGGTACTCCATGCGCTCGTTCTACTTCGAGAAGGAGATAGCGGATTTCGACCTTTTGAAGAGCGACACGCTCGCGGAGTATATCATGCACAGCTTAGAGGACACAAAGCCGCTGTACCGCTATATCTCGCGCATCGCGCCGCTGGAAAACGACCCGTGGGAGGAAATCGTATGATGCTTGAACAGGTGCAAAAAGACGTGCTCAAGGCGGCGCGGCTTTTGTATGAGCGCGGGCTCGTCAACACCTATGAGGGGAATGTCTCCGCGCGGATCGGGGACATCATGGTCATCACGCCGTCGCAGGTGTGCAAGGCGGATCTGACGGCGGACGACCTCGTCCACGTCGATATCGAAACGGGAAGGACGGTGCGCTCGGAAAACGGCAGGCGCCCGTCCAGCGAAATGAAGATGCACCTTGCGTGCTATCGCACGCGGCGTGACATACGGGGCGTCGCGCACGCGCACCCCGCATACGCGACCTCGTTCGCGCTCAGGCGCGAGAAGATCGCGACCAAGGGGTATCCGGAAATGATGCTTTTGTACGGCGAAGTGCCCGTATGCCGCTACGGGCGTCCCTCAACGGACGATGTCAACAGGGACGTTCCCGCCGTGCTTGAGACATATAACGCGTTTCTGCTCGCCAGCCACGGGCTTTGCGCCGTCGGCGCGAGCGCGATCGAGGCGGCATATCGTCTCGAGGGCATCGAGAGCGTCGCGAAGCTGCTGACGATCGTGCGGCAGGCGGGCGGCGAGATCGAGCTTTCGGACGAAGAGTGCCGCGCGATCGAGGAAATGCGGAGGGAAAACTTCCATAAGGCGGCTCGACTGAACAAGGGGGAATAAAATGCGAAGCAAGTGGCTTTCGCTAAAGAGCGGATCGGACATACGGGGCTGCGCGTCTGCCTGCGAAGGGCATGAAGTGCTGCTCGACAGGGAACTTGCGCAGTGCGTGGGCTATGCGCTCGCGCTGTGGCTTTCGAGGAAGACGGGCATAACGCCCGACAAACTGACCTTTGCCGTCGGACGCGATTCGCGCGTGAGCGGCGAGAAACTCTCGCAGGGGCTCATCTACGGCATTACTGCCGCGGACTGCGACGTGATGGACTGCGGACTGTGCACCACGCCCGCCATGTTTATGACCACGATCCTCGGCGGCGGCAAGGCGGACGGCGCGGTCATGATCACCGCGTCGCACCACCCGTGGTACAACAACGGCTTTAAGCTCATGACGCGCGAGGGCGGGCTCAAGGGAGCGGACATCGAGGAAATCCTGAAGGAAGCGATGGAGATCGAGGTTCCGCAGCGGCTCGTCACCAAGGTGGATTTCCTCTCCGTCTATAAGGAGTACCTGAAGGACATCGTGCGCAAGAGATTGGATACGCACGACATGTGCCCCTTGGTCGGGCTCCACGTCGTGGTGGACGCGGGCAACGGCGCAGGCGGCTTTTACGCCGATTTTTTGGAGGAGCTCGGCGCGGATACGACCGGAAGCCGATATCTGGAGCCTGACGGCACTTTCCCCAACCACGTGCCTAACCCCGAATCACCCGAAGCCATGCGGGCGCTCTCCGAGGCGGTGTTGGAGAACGAGGCGGATTTGGGCGTGATCTTCGATGCGGACTGCGACCGCGCAGCCATCGTGGACGAAAACGGGCGCGCAATCAACCGCAACAGGCTTATCGCGCTCATCTCGGCGATCCTCTTGGACGAGCAGACAGGATCGACCATCGTGACCGATTCCGTGACCTCCTCCGGACTCACGAAGTTTATTCAGGAGTGGGGCGGTGTACATTACCGCTTCAAGCGCGGCTATCGCAACGTGATCGACGAGGCGATCCGCCTCGAGGACGAGGGTATCGACTGCCCGATCGCGATCGAGACGAGCGGACACGCCGCGATGCGCGAGAACCATTTTCTGGACGACGGCATGTATCTGGCGACGCGCCTCATCTGCGAGGCGATGAAGCGCAAGCGGCAGGGCGAAACGCTCTGCTCCCTGATCGACGAACTGCAGGAGCCCATCGAGAGCGCGGAGATCCGCATGGATATCCTTGCGGAGGATTTCCGGGCGGCGGGGCAGAGCGCGATCGAAACGGTATTGAGCCACACCATCGAGGATCACTCCTGGCAGCTCGCGCCCGACAATCGCGAGGGCGTGCGCATCCTGTTCAACCTGGACGGGGGCATCGAAAACGGCTGGTTCCTGCTGCGGCTGTCCGTGCACGATCCCGTCATGCCGTTAAACGTCGAAAGCGACGTCGAAGGCGGCGTAAAGCAGATGCTTTCGCAGCTGTACGATCTTCTGTCGGACAACGAGGATTTGGACCTCGCGCCGCTGAAAAAGGCGCTGGAAGCCTGAACGCGAACCCACGAATACGGGCGTATTCGATAACATAGAGATGAGGTGTTTTGTATGAGTAAAAAGGCACAGCTTGTCGTCAACGCGATCCGCATCCTCTCTGCGGAAGCGGTGCAGAAGGCAAAGAGCGGACACCCGGGCATGCCCATGGGCGCCGCGGCGATGGCATATGCCCTCTGGGGCAAGAAGATGGCGCACAACCCGAAGGACCCCAAGTGGGACAACAGAGACCGGTTCGTGCTCTCCTCCGGCCATGCCTCCATGCTGATCTATTCGCTGCTGCACCTGTTCGGCTACGGGCTGACCATGGACGATATCCGGCAGTTCCGCCAGTTCGGCTCCAAGACGCCGGGGCATCCGGAATATATGCACACGGTCGGCGTCGAGACCACGACGGGGCCGCTCGGGCAGGGCATCGCCAACGCCGTGGGTATGGCGCTCGCGGAGAGCTACCTCGCAAACAAATTCAACCGCGAGGGCTTCCCCATCGTCGACCACTACACCTACTGCATCCTGGGCGACGGCTGCATGATGGAGGGCATCTCGCACGAGTGCTGCTCGCTGGCGGGGACGCTCGGGCTCAACAAGCTCATCGCGCTGTACGACGACAACGAAATTTCCATTGAGGGCGATACCGACCTCGCGTTCCGCGAGGACGTGCCCGCGCGCTTCCGCGCCTACGGCTGGAACGTGATCGACGTGAAAAACGGCAACTGCCACAAACAGGTCGAGGCCGCAATTACCCTTGCGAAGAACTCCGACAGCCCCACGCTCATCGTCTGCCACACCGCGATCGGCTACGGCTCCCCCAAGGCGGGCATGGCGTCCGCGCACGGCGAGCCGCTCGGCGACGAGAACCTCGCGCTGACGAAAAAGGCGCTGGGCTGGCCCTGCGACGAGCCGTTCTGCATCCCGAAGGAGGTCTACGACGCCACCGCAGAGGCCGGAAAGCGCGGCGCGGAGGCGCAGCAGGCGTGGAACGCGCTCTTTGCGGAGTACAAAAAGGCGTATCCCGAACTCGCCGAGGAATATAAGGCCTGGCACGACGAAAAATTGCCCTACGATGCGCTGAACGACGAAGCGTTCTGGTCGTTCCCCGGCAAGGCGGCGACCCGCGCCTCGAGCGGCGAAGTGCTGAACCGGCTCGCGGCGAAAATTCCGAACATGATCGGCGGCAGCGCGGACCTTGCGCCCTCCAACAAGAGCGAAATGAAGGGCAAGGGCCATTTCTCCAAGGAAAACCGCAGCGGTGCGAACCTGCACTTCGGCGTGCGCGAACACGCGATGGCGGCGATCTGCAACGGCATCGCGCTGCACGGCGGCCTGCGCCCCTATTGCGCGACCTTCTTCGTGTTCAGCGATTACATGAAAAACGCGATGCGCATGTCCGCCATGATGAATTTGACCGTGCCCTATATCCTCACGCACGATTCCATCGGCGTGGGCGAGGACGGCCCGACGCACCAGCCCGTAGAGCATCTGGCGGGGCTGCGCGCGATTCCGGGGCTGATCGTGTTCCGCCCTGCGGACAGCAAGGAGGTCGCGGCGGGCTGGTACACCGCGATGACCGCCAAGCACCCGACGGCGCTGGTACTCACGCGGCAGGACCTTCCGCTGTACGCAAACAGCGGCAAGAACGCGCTTAAGGGCGGCTACATCCTCTCCGACAGCGAAAAGGCGACGCCCGACGTGATTTTGATGGCGTCCGGCAGCGAGGTCGAACAGTGCATGCAGGCGCAGGCGCTGCTGAAGGATGAGGGGATCGACGCGCGCGTCGTCTCCATGCCCTCGACTGAGCTCTTTGACGAACAGTGCGCGGAATACAGGGAATCCGTGCTGCCCTCTGCGGTGCGCGCCCGCGTCGCGGTCGAAGCGGCGAGCCCGATGCCGTGGTACAAATACGTGGGGCTGGACGGCGAGGTCATCGGCATGACGACATTCGGCGCATCCGCGCCGTACAAGGTGCTGTTCCCGCATTTCGGCTTCACGGCGGAAAACGTCGTTGAGAAGGCGAAAAAGACGCTCGGGAAGTAAAAGAAACGCATGAAAAAGGGTCGCCGCGGTTCGGTCGCGGCGGCCCTTTAGGTTTTCTTCAGTTCTTCGAGAAACGCCCTGTCTTTTTTGTCGAGCGCGGCATTTTCGAGCAGTTCGGGGCGGCGTTTATACGTCTCCTCGAGCGAGCGCTCGCGCCGCCAGCGGGAGATCAGCGCGTGGTTGCCGTTTACGAGCACATCCGGCACGGTAAGCCCGCGAAATTCGCGCGGGCGGGTATATTGCGGATATTCGAGCAGCCCCGCCGAAAAGCTCTCATCCTCGCTCGATTCCGCGCGCCCCAATACGCCGGGGATGAGCCGCGCGAGCGCGTCGATGACCACGAGCGCGCCGAGCTCGCCGCCGGTTAGGATATAATCGCCGATGGAGAGCTCCTCGTCGATCGCAAGGTCGATGGCGCGCTGGTCCACGCCCTCGTAGCGGCCGCACAGAAGCAGCAGCTCCTCCTCTTTGGAGAGCTCCTCGGCGATCCGCTGGTCAAACGTCCTGCCGCGCGGGGAGAGATATATTTTCCGGCAGTTTGCGCCCGCCGTCGCCTCGATCGCGTCCACGATCGGCTGTGCGAGCATGACCATGCCCGCGCCTCCCCCGAAGGGGTAGTCGTCCGTGTTCTTGTGCTTGTTTTGCGAAAACGCGCGGATGTCCACGAGGTTGATGTCGATCAGCCCGTTTTGCACGGCGCGCCCCAGAATGCTTTCCGAGAGCACGGGGCGCAGCATCTCCGGGAAGATGGTGAGCACGCTAATCCGCATTGAACACCGCCACCTCGCGCATCCGCTTTGCGGAGAGCAAAACCTTCTTTTCCCGCACGTTCGTGGATAGTACGACGCTTTTCAGCGCGGGCACGAGGTATTCGCCCTTCGCCCCGCGAAACACGTACACGTCGCTGCTGCCGGGCTGGAGCACTTCCGTCAATTCGCCCACGAGGTTCCCCTCGTCGTCGTGCGCGATACAGCCGATGAGATCGCAGATGAAATCCGCATCCTCGGGCAGCTCCACCGCGTGCGCCCTGTCCACGTACAGGAGCATGTCGCGCAGTTTCTCGGCTTCGTCCCTGTCCTTTACGCCCTCGAGCGAAAGATACGCCGCATCCTGCGAAAGGCGGGCGGACTTCACTTTTTTGTAGACGTAGCTCCCATTTTCTAAGAGGTATACGCCGCGCAGATCCAGGAACCGTGCGGGATCGCAGGTGATCGGCCGCACCTTGATCTCCCCGCGCACGCCCTGCGGCTTCAACACTTCGCCTATGACGAGATATTCCGAAAGCATACATTCCTCCGTAAACAAAAGATCGCCGATCAAACAGAGACATTTGACGGGCGACCCTTTTCTCACATGATCTCCACGAAAACCGGCTTTTCGCTCTTTACGGTAGCGGCTTTCACGATGGTGCGGATCGACTTGGCTATGCGCCCCTGTTTGCCGATCACCTTGCCCATATCGTCGGGGGAGACCCGCAGCTCGATCGTGATGCTCTGCTCGTTTTCGACCTGCTTCACTTCCACCTGATCCGGGTGCTCCACGAGGGTCTCTGCGATATATTTTACCAACTCAAGCATAGTTTTCACCTGCTCGCTGCATCTTACAGCACGCCGGCCTTCTTGAGCAGCCCGCGCACGGTGTCCGAAACCTGCGCGCCGACGCCGAGCCAGTACTTCGCGCGCTCTTCGTCGACCTTCAGCGCCACGGGGTCGGAAAGGGGGTTATAATAGCCAATCTCCTCGATGAAGCGGCCATCGCGGGCGTTGCGGCTGTCGGTGACGACGACGCGGTAGAAGGGCATTTTCTTCATGCCCATCCTCTTTAGACGAATCTTGACCATGGGGTATTCCTCCTTACAATATATCGCAGCGCTGATCGCGGTGCTGTCTGTTACATTTTGCCGAACGGCATGCGGAACTTTCCGCGCTTCCCGCCGGCCATCATCTGTTTCATCATCTGCCGGGTCTGCTCGAACTGCTTGAGCAGAAGGTTGATCTCCTGCACCGTCGTGCCGCTGCCCGCAGCGATGCGCCGCTTGCGGCTGGCGTTGAGGATGTCGGGGTTGCGGCGCTCCATGCGCGTCATGGATTGGATGATCGCCATGTTCTTCGCCTGCGCCTTGGAGATCTTGTCCTCGTCGATGTCCGCATCGCGGATCTTGCCGCCGACGCCGGGGATCATCTTCAGGATGTCGGAGATGGAGCCGAGCTTTTTGATCTGCTTCATCTGCTCCATATAGTCCTCCAGCGAGAAGGACTGCGTGCGCAGCTTTTTCTCTAAATTCTCCGCGCTCGCCGCCTCGATGGATTCCGCGGCGCGGTCGATGATGGTGAGCACGTCGCCCATGCCGAGGATGCGGGACGCCATGCGGTCGGGATAGAACGGCTCGATATCGGAGAGCTTTTCGCCCGTGCCGCTGAATTTGATGGGCTTGCCCGTGACCGCCTTGACGGAGATCGCGGCGCCGCCGCGGGTGTCGCCGTCGAGCTTGGTGAGGATCACGCCGTCGACGCCCAGGTTCTTGTTAAATGTTTCGGATACGTTGACCGCGTCCTGCCCCGTCATCGCGTCGACCACCAAGAGGATCTCCTGCGGCTTTACGGTGTCGCGGATGGCGCGCAGCTCCTGCATGAGCGTCTCGTCGATGTGCAGGCGACCGGCGGTATCCAAGATCACGGGATCGAAGCCGTAATACCGCGCGTGTTCGACCGCCTGTTTCGCGATCTCCACGGGGTCAGACTGGCCGCGCTCGAACACCTCGACGCCGACCTGCCCGCCGACGACCTGAAGCTGCTTGATGGCGGCGGGGCGATACACGTCGCACGCGGTGAGCAGGGGCTTTTTGCCCTGCTTTTTGAGCATCCCGCCGAGCTTTGCCGCCATGGTGGTTTTGCCCGCGCCCTGCAGGCCGCACAGCATGTATATGGTGGGCGCCTGCGGGGAGTAGGTGAGGCGCGCGTTGGAGCCGCCCATGAGCTCCGTCAGCTCTTCGCGCACGAGCTTCACGACCATCTGCCCGGGCGTGAGGCTCTCCATGATCTCCTTGCCGACCGCCCTTTCGGACACGCGCTTTACGAAATCCTTGACGACGAGGAAGTTTACGTCCGCCTCGAGCAGCGCCATGCGCACTTCGCGCATCGCGCCCTTTACGTCCTGCTCCGTCAGCTTTCCCTTGTTGCGCAGCTTGTCAAATGCCTGCTGCAGTTTTTCGGTAAGCCCTTCAAACGCCATGGTCTTCCTCTCCTTCCCCGTCCGAAAGCCTCGTGAGGATTCGGATCGCACTTTCTGTATCTCCGCCCGAACGCAGGATTTCGATGCATTCGGACGCCATACCTCGGACGCTTCGGAAGCGCCTGAGCAACCCGAGCTTGTCCTCGTAATCGACGAGCTGCCTTTCGGCGCGGCGAATCGCGTCGCTCACCCCTTGGCGGGTGATGCCCGTCTGTTCCGCGATCTCCTGCAGCGTCATATCCTCGTCGCAATAGAGCTTGAGCATCGTCAGCCTGTTTTCCGTGAGAAGCGGCCCGTAAAAATCGCACAGAAGGGAGAGCGCAAAGCGCTTTTCCATCGCAATCCCCTCCTCATTTCGGAACCATGCCATTATACCACGGAGGCCGCACCTTGTCAAGCTGTTATTCTTGACATAGGGTGCGCAACCCGCACTTTTTCCTGTAAAATTTTGCCGCGCGGTGGATTGTTGGGCGCATATGTGCTATACTGTGGGTAAAAACCTTACAGGGAGGGCGAGGGGAATGCTTGCGGACGATATTTTGCGCCTGCACGCCATTTGGGACGAGAATGGGAAGCAGATCACGGTACAGAATTTGGAGGCGCTGTTTTCCGTGACGCCGATGACGTATTTTGATCGCGCGCGGCTGATGGGGAAGATTACCTCCTCGAGCGAGCACACGGCGCAGGCGTGGCTCAACTTGGGGCGGATGAACGTGAAGATTCCGCTGATCAAGCTGTGCCGCATCGCGCAGTTCTTTGGCATATCGGTGGACGATCTCTTGCGCACAAACACTTCGTGGCTGACGGAGGAATTGAAGATTCGCCTCCGCAAGAAGATCGCCTCCGTGGAGTTTTGATATGAACGTTGTTGTAATCGACGGTCAGGGCGGCGGCATGGGGCGCGCGCTCGTCGAACGGATTGTGAAGGAATATCCCGAACTCGCACCCGTCGCGGTCGGCACCAATGCCATGGCGACCGCCGCGATGATGAAAGCGGGTGCGAAGCTCGGCGCGACGGGGGAAAACGCCGTGTGCGTGTGCGCGAGGGACGCGGATGTGATCATGGGCCCCATGGGGATCGCCATGCCGGACGCGCTCATGGGCGAGGTCACGACCCGCATGGCGCAGGCGGTGAGCCAGAGCCGTGCGGTCAAGATTCTTTTGCCTGCGAGGAAATGCCACGTGCTCATCGCGGGCACGGGCGATGTATCCGTATCGGACGCGCTGGACGACGCGATGCGGCTGCTGCGCGAAGCGCTGAAGGGCGATTGATATGGAGTATATTTCGAGCACCTCAAACCAGATCGTGCAAAAGCTGCGCTCCTTAAAGGACAAGAAGGGGCGGGTGCAGCACGGCCTCATGCTCGTGGAGGGTGAAAAGCTCGTGCGCGAGGCGCTTCAGGCGGGGCTTATTTGCTCTTGTCTGCTGATGGAAGAGGCGTTTTGGGAGAAATTCGGCTTCGGCTTCGTCGCGCCGCGCCGCGTGATCGAATCGGTCTCCGATACGAAGACGCCGCAGGGCGTGCTGGGCGCGTTTTCGCTGCCCGACGCGATGGATATGCAAAACCCGCCGAACCGCATCGTCGCACTCGACGGCGTGCAGGACCCCGGAAACGTCGGCGCTATCTGGCGCACTGCGGACGCCGCCGGGTTTCAGGGCCTTTTATTGGGCGCAGGCTGTGCGGACAGGTTTTCCACGAAGGTGCAGCGGGCATCGATGGGCTCGGGGCTGCGCCTGCCGTGCGCCGAGACGGACGACCTCGCGTCCTCTCTTTCCGCGCTGCGCGGGAAGGGCTATACGGTTTTCGCCTCGACGCTCGAGGGCGGCGATTTTTATGCACGGCGCGACGGCGGGGAGAAGTTTGTGCTCGTAATCGGGAGCGAAGCGCGCGGCATCTCGGATGCGGTAAAGAAAGCCGCCGATGCGCTCGTAAAGCTCCCCATGCGCGGCGGCGCGGAATCGCTGAATGCCGCCGTTGCGGCGGGGATCATGATGTATGAAATGATGAGGTGATAAAAATGGACAGGGGAGAAATGGCTGCAAAGAACTTCCGCGAAGGGTACAACTGCGCGCAGTCGCTCGTTTTGGCGTTTGCGGACATACTGCCGATCGACACACCCACGCTTTTGCGCTTTGCGTCGCCCTTTGGCGGCGGCATGGGCAGGCTCCGCGAGGCCTGCGGCGCGGTGACCGGCATGTTCATGGTCTTGGGGCTGCTGAACGGTTACGAAGCGCCCGCTGAGGATGAGAAGAAGGCAGAGCTCTATCGGAACGTGCAGGACGTGGCGCTGGCGTTTCAAAGGGAGCACGGCTCCCTCATCTGCCGCGATCTCTTGGGGCTGCCCGAGGGACCGGATGCGCCACAGCCCGAAAAAAGGACGGACGCCTATTATGCGAGGCGCCCGTGCGAGGAGCTCGTCCGCGATGCCGCGCGGATTTTGGATGCGCAAATTCAAAGCCTGCGGATGTGAAACCCGCCGTCGGCGTTTAAAACTTGCCCCGTCGTGAAGTCGAGGCAGCCGCTCGCGCAGGCGGAGACCATCTTCGCGACGTCCTCGGGCGTGCCGAAGCGGCGGATGGGCGTGAGCCCGCCCGCGATCAGGCTTTCGTACTTGTCGTGCACGGTTCGGGTCATGTCGGTATCGATGATGCCAGGGCGCACCTCGAATACGGGGATGCCCGCCTCCGCGAGACGGTCCGCAAACAGCTGCGTCACCATGCCGATGCCCGCCTTGGAGATGCAGTATTCGCCGCGCGAGGTCGAGGACACGTAGGCGGACATGGAGCCGATGTTCACGATGCGCGGCGCGTAGTCGGGAAGCGACAGCGCCTGTTCGCGCAGCATTTCGCGCGCGGCGATCTGGCACAGAAAAAACGTGCCCTTGAGGTTGATGCCCAGAACGCGGTCGAAGCTCTCCTCATCCGTCTCCAAGATGTCGCGCCGCACGAGCGGGGCGACGCCCGCGTTGTTCACGAGCAGATCCAGCCGCCCAAACAGCCGCACCGTCTCGGAGACGAGGTGTTCCCGTTCGGAGGCGATCGAAATGTCGCAGCCGATGTATGTCGATGCGGAAAGCCCTTCGGGCTTTTCTTTTTTTGTGCCCGAATAGACGACCGTATAGCCGTCCCTTTCGAGCCGCTCGGCGATTCCGCGCCCGATGCCGCGCGTGGAACCCGTGACGAGTGCGATTTTCACGGAAAACCCCCTCCTCATTATTCTCCCGTATAGGGCGCGTACTGCGCGCGGTCGCGCACGACGCAGCCCGCGGGGATGCCGTGGCGCAGCAGCAACGCGCATTGTCCGCAGGAAATGCAGACGCGGTCCCTGCCGATGTGCCCCGTCTGAAAGATTTGATTCGGGAAATTGGGGTTCGCGAGCGCCAACCGCCCAAAGCCCGCCAGGGAAATCCTGCCCTCGCCCACCATACCGGCGGCGAGGTTTGCGGAAAACTGCCGCAAATAGCTGAAGCCGGAGCCGACGACGGGGAGCTTTGGCACCATCGACTGGATTTCGGCGCAGCAGTCCATGATCCGCACGACGCCGCAAAGCGGATGTTCGGCGGGGGTATATGCGCCCGCATCGTAGGGGCGGTTGACGTGCGGGTTTTTGTAGGGATTCCCGATGGTGACGTTGAATAGCTCCACGCCGTCTTGCGCGAGCAGCTTTGCGAGCGCCTTCGCCTCCGCAAGGTCGGGCTCCAACCCCGTTTCCTCGGTTACGCCGAATCCCCACGGGTAGGGGAAGCCGTCGTATGCGTTCATGCGGCAGGCGATGTGGATGTTGCAGGCGCTCTTTGCAGCCCTTACGCAGTTTCGGATATAGCGCGTGCGGTTTTCAAAACTGCCGCCGTATGCGCCCTCGCGATTGTATGCGGAGAGCAGTTCGCTGGCGAGATACCTGTGGCAGCATTTCACATCCACCGCGTCAAAGCCCGCCCGTTCCGCGAGGCGCGCGGTATCCGCGAAGAAGTCTTCCGAGCGCTTCAGTTCGTCGTCCGTCAGCACGCGGAAGGGGAGGTGCTCCAACCCCTCCTCCAAAATCGGGTTGTGCTGCGCGATCAGCGGGTGTGGCGTTCCGTCCGGCTTGGAATAGCGGCCGGAATGAGTCGCCTGCATCGCGAGATACGGCGCGAAGCCGTTTTCGCGCAAGCCATCCTCCTTGATCGCCTCGACCAGCCGTTGAAAGTCCGAAAGGTTCTCCTCGGTAAGATACAGCTGATGCAGGCTCGCGCGCGCCTCCGGCGCGACGGCGACCGCCTCAAACCAGATGAGCCCCGCGCCGCCCTTGGCAAAGCGCAGGTAGCGCCGCTTCGTGAGCTCTGTGGGGGAGCCGCCATCCGTGCCGTCCGTGCCCTCCATGGGCTGCAGCGCGATGCGGTTACGGGTGCGAATCCTGCCGGCGGAAAGCGGCTGCGCGAGGCAGGACATGTTCTCCGACAGGGACAGCGCGCCCCGTTGCGCCTTGGCGGTCTCCTGAACCTCCTCGAGCGAGCGGTAGTGAAATTTCTCGTGCGGCATACGGTTCCCTCCTGTCTACGCCATGGTTTCGAGCATTTCGGGTGTGACCTCGTAAAGGCACTTTTTGCCATCGAGCACGTTTTGGCATTCGTCCGCCATGTATTCCGCCATGCGCCAAACTTCCTGCCCCGCAGAGCCCGCGATGTGCGGGGTGATGAAGCAGTTTTGAAGCGCGTTGAGCGGGCTTTGGTCGCTGTGCTCCTCGTCCGTCAGTACGTCCAGCAGCGCGGTGCGCGTGGGGACGGCAGAGAGCGCGTCGAATAAATCTTTCTCGTCGAGCTGCACGCCGCGCCCCGTGTTGATAAACGTCGCGTAGGGCTTCATGGAAAAGAGATGGTGCCGCTTGATGGAATGGACGGTCGAGGGCAGGTTCGGCAGGTGGTTGGATACCACGTCGCACTGCGCGAACAGGGAATCCATGTCGGTTTTTGTGACGGATAGCTCCACCGCAGCGTCCTCGGAAAGGTACGGGTCGCAAACGAGCACTTCCAGCGCGCAGTTTTGCAGCAGCTTCGCGACGCGCCTTCCGACCGCGCCGCAGCCGATCAGCCCGATTTTCGCGCCGTATATGCCGGGATAGTGGGAAAAGTGCGCCTTTGCCGCAGTGCGGTCGCCCCGCGCCAACGCCTGCACCTGAAAATAGCCCTTCAGCGCGAGCAGGATTTGCGAAGCCGCATATTCCGCGACGGGCACGGCGTTCGCCTGCCATGCGGAAAAGACGCGCACACCCCGCGCCAGAAACGGCCGCGCGAAGTACTGCACGCTCCCCGCAGCGTAAAAGATATACCGCAGGTTTGGGAAAAAGCGCCCGATTTCCGCATCCGAAAGGGGCGGCATGCCCCACGTGGAAAAGGCGGCTTCCGCCATGCGTGCGGCGGGGCTATCGAGGGATGTGCGCGCATCGACGGTGCCGAGGCAATTCGTCATTTGTTCGATGCGCCGCCGCGCGGCGGGGGAGTACACCCTTTCGAGCGCACCCGTGTCCGATCCCAAATAGACGGATTTCATAGCCCTTCCTCCTCGATCCAGCGTTTCAGCGCGTTCGCGTCCCGAAGGAGCGAATCCGGGTCGTCGTTCTCGACGAATTCCAGCATGGCGGCGCACCCCTTCGGTAGCGCGCGTAGGTATTTGCGCCAGCGGTCCTCGTGCGCGGCGAGGGGGAGCCGCGTCGTCCCCTCCCAGCTGAACACGTGCGCGTTTTCGAGGAAGGGCAGCATGGTTTCTATCGAAGAAAGGCAACCCTCCTCCGAAAGGCCTACGGGCGGCTGCCATTGCGAGCGGCAATTTGCGCGGTCGATCATGGTCAGCAGTTTGTATGCGGATGCAGCGTCGTGCGTGAGCGTATTTCCGTGGAATTCAAAGGCGATTTTGATGTCTGATGCCATGTCGCAGAGCATTTGTGCGCTCTGCGCGATCTCCGAAAAATCGTCGCTTTCGGACGTGCCCGCCCACACGCGGATCATGGGCGCGCCGAGTGCCCGCGCGGTTTGTATCAAAGCGGGAAAGAGCGCGCGATCCGTTTCCTGCATGCGCACGTAGGAGCCGTAGCAGTTGGTAGTGCAGCCCGCGTCCTCCGTCTCCCTGCGGACGCGCTCCGCCGCGTCGATATCGCCCAGCGGCACGTGGATGTCGCCGCCCCATTCGATTTCGCGCAGGCCGCACCGCTCGCACAGGTGCAGGATTTCGGTGGGGGAGAGCTTCCGAAAGCTTATGGATACGAGGCCTGTTCGCATGGTCTTTCCTTCTTTCCTTCGAATTGCATCTTATCGAAAAAACCCCACCTGCGGCGCGAAGCAGCGCAGACGGGGATACCGGGGGAGCGATCAAAACGGTTCGCCGTTTCGATAGTGCACCTCTTCGCGGAGCTGTCTGGGCAGATGTCCCGTGTCTCCGAGCGAGATGAGGGCAGGGCAAACGGCGATTTCTTCGGGATTCGTCTGAAAGTATATGACAGAGATGCCCGTGAAGTGAACCTGCAGCGACGCGGTGAAAAGCTGTATCGGGATATTCAGGAGGTGCGCATAGAGCGCACGCATCATGCCGGCATGGCAGAACAGCGCGATTTTGCGGTCGCTCGGCGAAACGGGCGCGTAAAAGCCATCGCCCGTTCGGACGTATCCGTTTTCGGAGAGCAAATCGTCCAGCCCATTTACGAGCGCCCGATAGCGCGCGGGGAAGCCGCTGTGCCGATACGGTTCGAGCGTCTGAAACGCTTCCTCCGTCGGAAGAAGGCGCACGGAGGGCGCCTGCAGCAGTTTAGCGTCCAGCGAGGAGATGTCCTTTGGTTCGCCGTCGGGATAGGTCGTCATGGATTCCTCGCCGATCTCATACGCCCAATCCGCCGTCTCTATCGGGATGCCCACCGCGCGGGAGAGCGGCTGCGCCGTTTCCTGCGCGCGCCCCATGGGGGAGGCGTAGATTCTGTCTATCGGCAGGTGCATGAGCCGCTTTGCGACGAGTTCCGCCTGCTCCCAGCCTTCGGGAAGGAGGGTGTCCGTCTCATAGTCGGGCTTGCCGTGGCGGATGATGTACAGGTGCATTGTTATTCGTACATCGGGAACGCCTTCAGGAGTTCCAAAACCTCCGCGCGGACGGGTTCGACCGCCTCGGCGCCTTTCTTCGCGATGCGACTGATGAAGCATGCGATCTTGTCCATATCCGCTTCCTTCATGCCGCGCGTGGTGACGGCGGGCGTGCCGATGCGGATGCCGCTCGTTACCGAGGGGGAGAGCGTCTCCTTGGGGACGGTGTTCTTGTTCGTGGTGATGTTCGCATCGCCTAAGAGTTTTTCCAGCTTTTTGCCCGTCATGCCGGTGCCGGAAAGGTCGATCAGCATCAGGTGGTTGTCCGTGCCGCCGGAGACGAGGCGGATGCCGCGCTTTACGAGCCCCTGCTCCAGCGCCTTGGCGTTTTGCACGATTTGGTGTGCGTATTCCTTGAAGGAGGGCTTGAGCGCCTCGCCGAAGCAGATCGCCTTTGCCGCGATGATGTGCATTAGGGGGCCGCCCTGCGTGCCGGGGAAGATCGCCTTGTCGATGGCCTTGGCGTATGCTTCGCGGCAAAGGATCAGCCCGCCGCGCGGACCGCGCAGCGTCTTATGCGTCGTTGAGGTGACGATGTCCGCATAGGGCACGGGGCTTTCGTGCTCGCCGCCCGCAACGAGGCCCGCGATGTGCGCCATGTCTACCATGAACAGCGCGCCGACTTTGTCCGCGATCTCGCGGAAGCGGCGGAAATCGATGGCTCTGGGATATGCGGACGCGCCCGCGACGATGAGCTTCGGCTTGCATTCGAGGGCGATTTTCTCGACTACGTCGTAATCGATCATTTCCGTGTCCTCGGACACGCCGTAGGGCACGAAGTTGAAATATTTGCCGGAGATGTTCACGGGACTGCCGTGCGTCAGGTGTCCGCCGTTGGAAAGGCTCATGCCCATGACGGTGTCGCCCGGGTTCAGCAGCGCGAAATACGCGGCGGTGTTCGCCTGCGCGCCGGAATGGGGCTGTACGTTCGCATGCTCCGCGCCGAAGAGCTGTTTCGCGCGGTCGATGGCGATGCTTTCCGCGATATCCACAAATTCGCAGCCGCCGTAATATCGCTTTCCGGGGTAACCCTCGGCGTATTTATTCGTCAAAACGCTGCCTGCGGCGGCGAGCACCGCATGGCTTACGAAGTTTTCAGAGGCGATCAGCTCGATATGCTCCCGCTGACGGGTGAGCTCCAAGTCCAGAGCATCTGCGATTTCCGGATCCCAAGCGCGAAGGCAATCATAGTTCATGGACAATCCCTTCCTTTCGCCCTCTATTATCCGCTTTTTCCGGGGTCGAAATCAAGGAAGAATGTGTTATGGTTTATCCAAATCAGGCCTTCGCCGCCGTTTTTTACGGCGTCAACGAGGAGTAACTTGCGATTGATCGGGCAAATGCGCTTGGGAGCGAGGCGGTTTTCGCGCAGTGCGTCCGCAAGATGCAGGAATTTCGGCGCGGAATAGACGAGCGCAATCCTGCCGCCGTCTTTCAGGAGGCATTTCGCCGTTTCGCAGATGTGTTGCAGCAGCCCATCGTCCGCGTGTTTCGCCGTGTCCTTCTGCGCACTATCGGGGCGCAGCGGCGCTTCGCTCCCGAAAAAGGGCGGGTTGCAGAGAATGCAGTCCAAAGAGTTTGCGGGAACGCGCGCTTTCAGATCGCGCAGGTCGCCCTGTATGATGGCAATTTGTTGTTCCAGCCCGTTCATAAGGACGGAGCGGTGCGCCATGTCCGCCATGGCGCAATCGATCTCGACGGCGATAAAGGAGGCTTTGCTCCCCCGCGCGCACAGAAGCAGCGGCAAAATGCCCGTGCCCGTGCCGAAATCCGCGACCTTTCCGCGCATGGAATACCCCTGCGCGAACGACGCAAGGGCGACCGATTCCATGCCGAAGCGGTGCGCCTTTTTCTTTTGCAGGATGAAAAGCCCGTTTTCGAGCGGCTCTCTCGTTTCGCCGCCTTGAAGAAAGCGCCCCTTAGTTAGAGGCGCTTTATCCGCGTTCATATTCTGTTGCATCAGTCGAAGATTCGCATTCCGCTCACGAAATGCCTTTGGTAGTAGTTCGCACTGTAGCCTTCCTTGATGTTCGTCTGCACGACCTTTCTCTTTGAAGAGGAAGCGTGGATGATGACGCCGTTTCCGAGGTAGAGCGCAGAGTGTGAAAACGTCTTGCTGAAATCCTCGTTTGAGAACGTCAGGATGTCGCCGCGCTTGCAGTCGTCCAAGTTTCTGATGATCGTGCCCTTGCGGTACTTCGCCTGGCCTTCCACCGTCCAAGTAAGCTTGACGTTTGCGCCCTTCAGATAGCAGTAGCGCGTAAAACCGCAGCAGTCAAACACATTGGGCCCGTCGTCGTGCCCATAGGGCTTTCCGAGCTTGGAGTTCGCGATCGCAATCACCTTTTCGATCTTTGGGTTCTGCGCGTTAGGGTCTATGCTCGGCGCGGCTTCCAGCAGCTTTGCAAGCGTCGTAGAGTAGGCGATGCCGGTGGGCGTATAGCCTATGCGCTTCTGGAACGCCTTGACGGCGGCGACGGTCTTATCCCCGTACTTGCCGTTGCAGGGCCCCTTGTACAGGTTGATCTGCTTGAGCCGCTGCTGCATCTGCTTGACGGCTTCGGAGACCATGCCCTTTCGGAGCGTATCGCTGCCGCACACGGTGGAGTAGGAGAGCGCGTCGTCGCTGTGGAGCAGGCGAAGCGTCGCCGCATCGGCGCTTCCCGTCATGCGGATGTTGTTGAAGTTCTGAAACAGCACTACCTTCCCCTTCGTAGAGGTGGAGAATCGCCCGTTGACGGCGTTTGTATAGCCCAGTTCCTTCAGGCGCGTCTGCAGCGCGAACACGGCGACGGACTGCGAGCCGACCTTGGTGGGCGTAAGTTTCTCGCGTTCGTAGTATGTGGCGAAGGTCACACAGGTATTCAGCGAGGTGTTGAGCTTCTGCCGCGTGCGGATATCCGCCTTGCCCGTGACGGGCAGGCCGTTCGCCGCCTGGAAATACCTGGTCGCCCGCACAGTCGCCGCGTCGAAAGTCCCGGTCGCCGTGGGGAGGTATCCGAGCGTCGCAAGCTGCCCCTGATAGATTCGGATTTGCTCGGTATTCGTGCTCTGGGAAGAGAGCGGGATGAGGTTGTTGGTTTCGGCATACTTCTTGTAGGATATGGCGGCGCGGCTCTTCAAAAGTGTGCGCGTGTCGTCGTCCATGCGGGCGCTCACGGTCAGCTCGTTTGCCATCTGAAAGAGTTCGACCGCGGCCCTGGTGGAGGCGCCGAATTTGCCGTTGACCCTGCCCGAGTAGTAGCCGTATGTCTTGAGGCGCTTTTGCATCGCCTTGATATAGCCGTTTCTCTTGCCAAAGATACAGGCGTTCGCCTCCTTCGCAACCCGCTTCTTGTAGGCGGAGTAGGAGAGGACATCGTCGGAGGCAATCGTGTTCATCGTCTGGTCGTCGGCGATGCCCGTCGTCGAGGGAATGCTGTTTGCAACCTGAAATATCGCGACGGAGACCTTCGTCTTCTCGTCATAGGTGGAATTGACCGGCTCTGTATAATATTCAAGGGATTGCAGCTCGGTCTGCAGCTTTTGGACGCCCTCGCCCATCTCGCCCGGCGCGAGCGCACTCGCTTCGGCGGCGATCAGCAGCGACAAAAGCATCCAAAGCGCGGTACGCTTATAGAGCTTCATAAAAAACAATCTCCCTTTCGTGCGAAAAAATCGCGATCCCGAAAAACCAATGAAATAGTTTGGTAGCATCATACACTGTTTTCAGGATAATTGCAAGCTTGAAAGCGACTTTTGGATGAAAAATAACAAACTATTAACTAAGCAAGAGGAACTTTTCGCGTGAAAACGCGATAAAAAGTCATACAAACGAAATATTTAACGGTTGCGCGCAAGCCGCGCAATATGGTATGATACACAAAAACAGGCGGTGGGAAGTGCGATGAATTTCGTCCTGATCGGCTGCAAGGTGCTTTCGAGGGAACTGTATAAACTCTGTGCCGAGAGCCCGCACACGGTGGAGATCCGCTGGATCGAGGCGGCGCTCCACGAAAGGCCGGGCGGGCTGCGCCCCGTATTGCAGCGGGAGATCGACCGCATCGAGGGCGAAACGCCGCTCAAAAAGGTGGACGCGGTGCTTCTGGGATACGGGCTGTGTTCGATGTCGATCGCAGGGCTCAAGGCGCGAAGCATCCCCCTGATCGTGCCGCGCGCGCACGACTGCATCGCGATGCTCCTGGGCTCCCGCAAGAGATATGCGGAGCTCTTCGAGGCGCACGGCGGCGGCATCTACTGGTATTCCCCCGGCTGGATCGAGCAGTTCCGCGTGCCGGGCAAGCAGTACGACGAGCAGGCGAAATACGCAGACTACGCATTGAAATACGGCGAGGACAACGCGCGGTATCTGATCGAGACGGAAAAGAGCTGGACGCAGCGGTACGAGCTCGCGGCGTTCATCAAGTGGCAGGGCTTCGACACGGAACACTTCGAGCAATTCACAAAGGAAGCGGCGGAGAAAGCCGCGCTCAAATACGAATGCATCGCGGGGGACGAGGGCCTTTTGAAGCGATTCGTAGACGGGGACTGGAACGGGGATTTCTGCATCGTAAGGCCCGGACAGACGCTCGTCTATTCCATGGGTCCCGACATTTTGGACGCGCAATAGCTTTTTTGACAGGAACGCCGAAAGGCTGTATAATAGACGATATACTAAAAGGAATAAGAGGGAAGGGCTTTGGTCATACTGGGGATCGATCCCGGGCTCGCCACCATGGGCTACGGCGTGATTCGCACGGAAAACGACAGGCACACGCTCTTGCAGTACGGCGCGATCAAGACGCAGGCGCATCAGCCGATGCCGCAGCGGCTTCGCTCCATCTTTTTGGGCGTGGAGCAGTTGATGGATATCTATTCGCCCGACGATGTGGCGTTTGAGGAGCTGTTTTTCAGCAAGAACATCACAACCGGCATCGCGGTCGGCGCGGCGCGCGGCGCGGCGCTGGTCGCGGTCGCGCAGAAGACCGACAACATCTACGAATACACGCCCATGCAGGTGAAGCAGGCGGTCACGGGCGAGGGCAAGGCAGAAAAGCGGCAGGTGCAGATGATGGTGAAGATGCTGCTTCGCATGAACGAGGTTCCGCAGCCGGACGACGCGGCGGACGCGCTCGCCGTCGCCATCGCCCACGCGCATTGCCTAAGGGCAAGGCATCTCTACAAAATCCAATAGCGGAGGCAGTATGTACGCGCATATAGAAGGCATTGTATCGGAAAAGGGCGCGGATTCTCTCGTGCTCGATTGCGGCGGCGTGGGCTATCTTTTGATGGTTTCGAGCAACACGCTCGCGGGCGCCCCGGCGATCGGGCAAAAGATGAAGTGCTACACGGTGTTGTCCGTCCGCGAGGACGCGATGGAGCTTTTTGGCTTTTATTCCAAGGAAGAAAAGCGCATGTACGAGAAGCTGCGCGGCGTTTCGGGCATCGGCCCGAGGACGGCGATGGGGATTTTGTCCGCGCTCACGGTGCGCGAATTGTCCCTCGCGCTCGTGACGGGCGACATCGCGATGATCTCCCGCGCGCCGAACGTCGGCAGGAAGACGGCGCAGCGGCTCGTTTTGGAACTGAAGGAAAAGATCGATAACGACGAGCTGGTCGCGCTGGGCGCAGAGCCTGTCGCCGTGGGAAGACCCGAAAACAACATGCAGGCGGATGCGATCGAGGCGCTGATGACGCTCGGTTACGCGCAGAGCGAGGCGGCAAGGGCGGTGAGCCGCGTGGGCGATTCCGCGGCGAACGTCAATGATCTGGTCATGCTTGCGCTGAAAGGAATGGGCGGCTGATGGAAGACAACAGGCTGATAACGTCCGGCTTTCGCAGCGAGGAGGACGATCAGGAAAGGACGCTGCGCCCGCGCGCGCTTGCGGAATACTTCGGGCAGGAAAAAATCAAGGAGAGCCTTTCGGTCTACATGCAGGCGGCGATCGCGCGGCGGGAGCCGCTGGATCATCTGTTGCTGTACGGCCCTCCCGGACTGGGCAAGACGACGCTTGCGGGCATCATCGCCGCCGAAATGGGGCACAACATCCGCGTAACGAGCGGCCCCGCGATCGAAAAGGCGGGCGACCTCGCCTCGATTTTGACGAACCTGAATCAGGGAGATGTGCTGTTTATCGACGAGATCCACCGCCTCAGCCACACGGTCGAGGAGGTGCTCTATCCTGCGATGGAGGATTTCGCGCTCGACCTCATGATCGGCAAGGGGCCTTCGGCGCGCAGCATTCGGTTGGATCTTCCGAAATTCACGCTGATCGGCGCGACGACGCGAAAGGGCATGCTCACATCGCCCCTGCGCGACCGCTTCGGCATCAGCTTCCGGCTCGAACTGTATACGCCGGAGGAGCTTTCTGTCATCATTCGGCGCACGGCGAAGATCCTCGGCGTTGAATGCAGCGCGGAGGGCGCGCTGGAAATCGCGCGGCGCTCCCGAGGTACGCCGCGCATCGCGAACCGGCTCATCAAGCGCGTGCGCGACTATGCCGAGGTGAGAGGCGGCGGCGCGATCTCGATCTCCGTCGCGCAGGAGGCGCTGAAGATGCTGGAAGTCGATTCCTTAGGACTCGACCACACCGACCGCGCCATGCTCACCGTTATGATCGACAAATTCGGCGGCGGTCCCGTGGGGCTAGACACGCTCGCGGCGTGTACGGGCGAGGATGCGACGACGATCGAAGATGTTTACGAGCCGTACCTTTTGCAGTTGGGCTTTCTTTTGCGTACGCCGCGCGGGCGCATATGCATGCCCGCCGCGTATCGGCATTTGGGGCGCGCGGAACCGGAGATTGAGCCCGAAGTGCAGCAAATGCGCATCGATTGGGAGGACGCATGAACACGAGCGACTTTTCCTACGACCTCCCCGAGGAGCGCATCGCGCAGACGCCTATCGAGCCGCGCGACCACAGCAGGCTGTTCGTGCTGCCAAAAGACGGAAATGCGCCCTTTGAACACAGGCGCTTTACCGACATAGCAGAGTATCTTAAAAAGGGCGACTGCCTCGTCGTCAACGAAACCAAGGTGCTCCCCGCGCGCCTCATGGGTACGCGCGCGGGCGGCGGCGCGTGTGAGGTGCTCTTGCTCAGGCAGCTCGCGCCCAAGAAGTGGGAAACGCTCGTGCGCCCCGGAAAAAAGCTGCGCCCGAACGCTCTCGTTTCCTTTGGCGACGGCAGGCTCACGGCGAGCATCTTGGAAGAGACGGATGCGGGCGGGCGCATCGTGGAGTTTTCGTGCGAGGGCACGTTCGAGGCGGTGCTCGACGAACTGGGCGAGATGCCGCTTCCGCCCTACATCCACGAAAAGCTGCTCGACAAGAACCGCTACCAGACGGTATACGCTAAAGAAGAAGGTTCCGCAGCCGCGCCGACGGCGGGGCTGCACTTTACCGAGGAACTGTTGCAAACAATCCGCGACATGGGCGTGGACGTGGTGCCCATACTGCTCCACGTGGGGCTCGGCACGTTTCGCCCCGTCAAGGCGGAGCGCATCGAGGAGCACCAAATGCACAGCGAATACTACTGCGTCACGGAAGATGCCGCGCGGCGCGTGAACGAGACGCGCGCGAGGGGCGGGCGCATATTCGCCGTCGGTACGACGAGCGTCAGGACGCTGGAATCCGCGTCCGAAGGCGGCGTCCTCATGGCGAAGAGCGGTTGGACGCAGATTTTCATCTATCCCGGCTACCGTTTCCGGCTCGTGGATGCGCTGATCACGAATTTCCACCTTCCGGAATCGACACTTTTGATGCTCGTCTCCGCGTTTGCGGGGCGAGAGCGCGTTTTGGAGGCGTACAAAACGGCGGTTACCATGGAATACCGCTTCTTTTCCTTCGGCGATGCGATGCTGATCCTGTAAAAGGCAAATCATAATGGAGCTGATCGTTTATGAAGATTCCGGATTCGATGTACGACCTCGCGTACCGCTTCAAGAAGGCGAAGCTTTGGGAAAAACTGTGGGACACGGAGCTGTTCGCGGTGCGCCATGCAGACGGCGAGATCGGCTACTGCTGCATTATGGGCAGGCTCGGCGAGCATACCGCCATCGCCGTATACACGGGCGACGAGGGGATGTATTCGTTCCAACGGATATCAGAGCATGTCCCCGTTACGAACGACAGAGAGAACCTGGAGCGCAGCACGTCGCAGAACTGCGTCTCGCTGTCCTTTGGCGGCAAGGAGGATATGCTGCCGGAAACGCTGGAGGAAGTTCGCGACTACAATAAGCGCTGCGTGATCGTCGCGCGGGGCGCGAAAGCATTCCCCGTCTTTGAGAAATTCGAGCCGAGGCATCTCATGTGGAAAATTACGCGGCAAGAGGATGCGGCGCGCATCAGAGATGCGCTCGAAGCCGCGCTCGAGGTCGCCGAAAAGCTCAAAACGCACACACCCGAGCAGCTCGGCTTTACCGACGGCGAGCCGTTTGACAGAAAAATCCCGCTCCTTGAAAAGGCGGAAAAGGGATATACCTGGAGCGATATCATGCTCCCGCCGCGCTTTGCGGTTCGATATCCCGAAAGCGGGGCGTATGACGACATAACGCTCGCCAAGATCAGGAAGGCGAAGCAAAATCGGCGCGATTGGGCGCTTCATATCTGTCTGGAGCCCGAACCGCTCTATGGCGAGAACGAAGATGAAGCAGGGGACACCGCGCCGTTCTTTTCGTTTCTGCTGATTGTCATCGACGAGCATATGCAGGAAATCCTCTCCGCCGAGATATCGCCGGATTCGGAGAGGTATCCGCAGGATTTCCGCAGTGCGCTGGCGAAAACGATTATAGGCAAAGGGCGGCCGAAGGCGATCCACTGCATCAACGACCGCACGCAGGCGTTTTTGCGCGAGATCGCGCGGCAGACGGGGATTTCTGTCCTGCGGCAGGCGCGCAATGCGTTCATCGAGCGCTGGCTTGAGGACGAGGACGAAATGTATCGAAAGGGCATGGAGGGGGAGGAGGCTTTCGACGAGGAGCTGCTGGAAGGCCTCTGGGATGCGATTCGCAGCCCCGAAGTGCGCGGCTCGATGCCCGACATGCTGGTGCGGGATATGTACGCACAGATTGGCAAGGGCTTACTGCCCGCAGACATCGAGGAGATCATCCGAGCGGAGAAAAAGGCGCGAAACCTGTAGACGTTGGCATCTGCGGTCAGAGGTCGAGGTCGTCTTCGTCGTCAAACAGCGCATCGCCGTCCCAAACGGACGTCTCCCCGCCGAAAATGCCGGGTGCGCTGAATCCGGCGCGGTGCCCGTGGCTGTCGTAATGAACCTGCCCGCCCAGAATGCCGTCCACGCTGAAGCCGACGCTTTTGCCGGAGGCATCGAAATGTTCCGTGCCGCCGATGATTCCGGGCACGCTGAATCCCGCGCTGCTGCCGTCGGCGCGGAAGTGCTCGGAGCCGCCCAAAAATCCGGGCGCGCTGTAACCGACGAGCTTCCCGTTTTCGTCGTAGTGGTTCATCCCGCCGAACAGGCCCGGCGAACTGAAGATTCTCTTCGGTTTGTCGTCCTTGTGCATAATGGTTCGCCTCCTCATGCTTCTCAGAGTCATTATAGCAAGACGGCTGCGCTTTTTCCATCGTTTGGAGAAAAAACGCATCGGATTACGAAAATAAAACGATTGACAGGGTTAAATTTATGGTATATAATGCCTTTTATGAAAGAACGCCGAGGCGTTTTCGGTGCGGATACCCCTTGCCGCGCGCTTTGGGCTACCGATGCCGTGAGGGGCTTTGCACCCAAGCATAACACGACTTTGGAAAGGGAGAATGCATCATGAAAAAACTGCTCGCAATCCTTCTGGCCTTTGTCCTTTTTGCCTCCGTCTCTGCCGTGGCGGAGAACGGCAAGGCGAACATGACCTTTGAGGGGACGACCTATTTCCTCGCGTATGAGGGCGCGGAGATCGTCGACGGACAGCTGCAGGTGAAGGTCAGCGGCTTCGGCAATTCGCTTCCCCTGCGCAACAATCAGTTCATCGTCATCGCATGGGCGGCGGTCGTGATCGGCGGCGAGGAAGTGGAAGCCGAGAGCGTCAGCGCGGGCGGCAACGGGGTGTACACCTTCAAGTACGCCAAGGCGGAGCTGCCGGAAGCCGTCGTGATCTATCCCTATGAGGACGATACAAACGCCATACCGCTCTGGGCTGCGGACGGCGCGGCGGAGGTCGGAATCCCCGCGGAACTGGTCGGCACATGGAAGGGCATCGGCACGCCGAAAAACGGAGGCACGGGCATCGAGCTGACCGCGACCATCCATGAGGACGGCACAGGCGCCTATACCTTCGATCAGGGCGACTACCACGAGGAATTCCCGTTTGCGGTTTCTGCGGAGGGCAATCGCTTTTTCGTGGAGGTTTCCGAGACGAGCCCGCTCAGCGGCGTGGAAGGGATCTGGGCGCTGGACGGCGATGTACTTGTCTTGGACATCACATCCACGTTTGCAAGCGGCGGCAGCTATTCCTACACCGCCGAATGCCGGAAAGAGGAGGCGGCCGAAGCGCCCGCCGAAGAACCCGTGGAAGAGGTTGCGGAAGAACCCGCAGAAGAACCTGTTGAAGAACCCGCTGAGGGGCCTGCGGAAGAACCCGCAGAAGAACCTGTTGAAGAACCCGCGGAAGAACCTGTAGAGGAACCCCTTGAGGAGCCTGCAGAAGAACCCGTAGAAGAAGCGGTCGAAGAATCGACAGAGGGACCCGCCGAAGAACCCATAGAAGAGGCGGTCGAAGAACCGGCAGAGGAGCCTGCCGAAGAAGCGATTGAAGAGCCCGCGAAAGCGTCTGTCGATATGACGGAAGCCGTGCTGGATGCGCTGGGGGACGATCTCTACCGCACGACGTACGACGCGCTGCTTGCGGGCGAGACGATTGCCAAGGGCTCTAAGGGCGATACCGCCAAGGGCGTGCAGCAGACGCTCGTCGCCTTCGGCAAGAAGATCTCCGTCGACGGAAATGTGGGGAAGAAGACCATCCGCGCGTGGAATGAGGTGCAGGAGGCGTTTGGTCTCGAACAGACCGAAGAGATGAATGCCGAAGCGTATGCGCGCCTGCTGCCGCTGCTTCTGCTTTCGACGGATGACGAGGCGGCGTATGATCTTCTGGCGGACGAGATGGGTTATGAGTACGAGTACATGCGCGGCTGCGCGCTGTTCCTGCAGGGCAAATATTACAGCGCGATGCTGGCGTTTGAAAACAGCGGCCATAACGATTACGAGGAGCGCATGGCCGCCTGCCCCCAGAAGTGGCCCAAGAACGGCGTGTTGTACAAGAATCCCGCCGTCAAAGGAAGCAGCGCCCAGCTGCGCGTGAAGTTCAATACCGAGCCCGATACCGCGATGCTGGTCAAGATCTATACGATAGACGGCGTGCTCGCGCGCACGATGTTCATCGGCGGCACGGGCAGGGCGACCGCGAGCCTGCCCGCAGGCACCTACATCGTAAAGGACGGCACGGGCAAGACGTGGTATGGGGAAGAGGAAGCGTTCGGCGCGGAAGGCAACTACGAGGTCATGACCTTTGGCGACGACGCCACCACGGAAGTGAAGCTCAGGAAGAACTACCGCTCGACGATTACCGTGAACGTGGAAAAATACGATCCTAAGGCCGACAGCGTCGGCTCGGTCTATGAGAACTGGGGCGATTTCTGATACCTTGTAGACTTCGCCTGTCGTCAGGAGCATATGCCGCAAAAACGGCATATGCTCTTTTGGAACGCGTCTGCGTAAACAGTTATGTATGCCGAAAGGGGGATGGAATAGCTATGGAATTTCTCTATAAACCGGATTACGAATCGTCCCGCAAACGATATCAGGCATTTTGGGAGCGGGAGATAATCGACCGCCCGCCCGTTTCAATCACCTTCCGCAAAGAAGGCGCAAACGAGCCGTTGCCGGAAAAGCACTATGATTCGCTCGAGGAGAAGTGGCTGGACATCGACCGACGCATCGAGGAGATGGCAGAGGACATCGCGCGGACGGACTATCTCTACGACGCCTTGCCGGTCGCGTGGCCGAATTTGGGTCCCGAGGTCTTTTCCGCGTGGTGCGGATGCGGCTATCGCTATGGAGAGACGACCACGTGGTCCGAACCCGCGATCGAGGACTGGGAGCGCGATTTTGAGAAGACGCGCCTGGACATGAATCACCCGCTCTTTCGCAAGATGATCGAGTTCACGGAAAAGCTGCTCGCGGTGGGGCGAGGGAAGTTCATCGTAGGGCTTACGGATTTCCACCCCGGCGGGGACCACGTCGCCGCGTTGCGCGACCCGCAAAACCTCGCGATCGACATGATCGAAGAGCCCGAATACGTCAAAAAGGCGCTGACCCGCGCGAACCCGGAGTTCTTCGCCGCATACGGCGTGTTCTACCATATGATCCATGCCGCGGGCATGCCGACGACCTCGTGGACGCCGCTCATCGCCGACAATACCTACTACATCCCGTCCAACGATTTTTCCTGCATGGTCAGCAATGCAATGTTTGAGGAATTCTTCCTCCCCGGCATTTCGCAGGAATGCAGCTTCTTTGAAAAATCCATCTATCATTTGGACGGGCCGGGCGCGCTGCGCCACCTCGATTCACTCTTATCCATCTCCGAATTGGATGCGATACAGTTCGTGCCGGGCGCGGGCAACGAAGGGTATAGCCGCTGGGTGAACGTGTATCGGCGCATTCAGAAGGCGAAAAAGGGCATTCAGATGATGTGCCACATGCGCGAACTGCCTTTGGTTTTTGAAACACTTCGCCCGGAGGGCATCTGGTTCTCGTCCATCGGCGGCATCGACAGCCGCGAGACGGCGGATATGGTTGTACAGCGCATCGCGCAATGGAAATAGGCTCCCGAACACAAAAAAGAGGCTGAATCAGGTAGCTTCCAAATAAGACAGTAAGGACATATTATTGACATAGGAGCTGCCAAACGGGTTGCAACACAAAAGAGCAGGTATGTCTGCGGATAATTCCTCGGGCATGCCTGCTCTTTCCTTATATTTCAATGATCTTCCACCCCGCCTCCGAGAGAAGGCGTTTGTCTTCTTCCGAAACAGAATTATTGAGCGCCGCAATGCAGATTAAACCTCTTGCTCTGGACAAGGCGACATAGTGGCATTTAAGACGTGTAAGATCACGCGCACCAATCTTCTTTTTGGAAGTATTAGATAACCACGGGATCAGCGATTTTATATTTCGTTCATACCAATATGTATCTAATACCAATGTAGAAAGGTGTGTCCTTCCTTTTTCGGAATGAATACTTGCCAGATGTATTTGAATTTGGCGATTTGTTTTCGGATCCTGATAAGAAAAAACATTCTTTGGGAAAGCGGCTTCGTTTCCTTCACATAGTTCAGTACCTTCTGAGTGCCAAGAGAAATAATCATTAACAGAGCAGTGGATTCCAAAGTGTGTTCCAAATATTTTCATTACATGTGCTGAAACTATATTCCAAGAGTCTTCGCAATCAATAGGGCAGGAGATCATATTGTGCAAGTCCGAACGGAAAGCTGCCTTTTGTGTATCTGGAATGGCTCTCAACAATGCATTAAAAGCACTACCGGTATTTGATATTGTGATTGTTTTTTGGGTTCGGAGGTATTTCCTAAATCCTTCAGCTATGCTTTCGATTAGTTGATAGTAGTCTCCACTTTGCTCAAATAATACTTTCCCTTGACGCAGAAAATCGATGAAGAATCGTGACTTGGGCGTATGATTTAGGATTTCTGGGTCATACGTCGGCCAGTAATCCCTTATTCCGACTGGATATTTAGAATCATTCTTTCCATCGCTTTTTTTATTGTGTACCATTCCCACAGCATAACATTGTAAAGATCCATTTAATTCTTCATCTGGAAAGCATGACAAAAGATGCTTCGCATATGCAGGTAAAACTGTATCGGCATCATCATAGAGAAAAATCGAGTGTTTGCCATCCAGATGGTCATATTTCCTTAACCTACCACTTAATCCATGTACTTTCACTCCAAGAGGATCAATCAATTCTGCAATATTACAGCCAAAACGGTGGCTATCCGATATAGTCATATACTCGGGACTAGGAAAAGATTCATTGGGCTCTTTGCTAAGATATGAATGAAAAATTGCTTGATTTGCATCGCCAAATGACTGACGGATGGACAGGGCGGACTTTGGAAAGCTTCTAAAAACCAGTTCCCATTGCATTGCAGCCGTATCCTGCGCCTCGTCAATGAACAGTATTGGGAACCTATTCTGAATTGCATCTGAAAGATAGGAACAGCTCTCGATAGCGTATTTGGCTATAAGAAGCATTTCGTTGAACGTAAAGTATCCCGCTTCAAATGATTTTTTTACGACATCTAAAACATCATTATACGATGGTACAGTATCTTTACATCTGATATCGATACTGATAGGAAATGATTTTGCTTCACAAGCGTATTCGTTTAGTTTCTTGTTTTCGAGATACTTTTTGGTCCCGCATTTTAAGCTATCACGTCTCTTGGTCAAAACTATATCAGTATCAATCATCGTAATGGGATAACCATTTGACCTAAGCCATGATAATCCTACGTATGTATCAAAGAAAGAATGAACTGTTCCAATAAAGTGAGGATATGAAAGAAGCGCTTTTCCTATGGGAGTACTACCCAACCGGGTTTCAATTTCGCTTCGGGCAACATTTGTGTGGGACAAGACGCATATTCCTTTATTATGATAGGGCCATTTTTTCGCTAGAATTGCTAATTTCGCAACTAATACGGTTGTTTTGCCACTTCCCGGAAACGCCTGAATATCCACACTATCCATATGCTTAATGATATTTCGTCTTTGTTCATCAAAAATGATATCATCAAACAAAGTCTGAATTTCATCTATATCTGCATCAGTAATTTCAATTTTTGATAGCGGCGGAATAGGCATGATAGAATGCTCCTTTAGCAAACGTATTTAATAGCATCTTTAATATATTGCGGCAGCTTGCTACGCAGATTAGTGGGATCATCAGAATACTTTGATTCAAGAATGACGGCCAGCGACTGCGCGACCTCTGCTTTTGACGCCTTCTTTGAGGCGAAGAAACTGTACAGATAGGCGGCTTTACTTTCCGATGTATCTTTCTCAGCATACTTTCTTTTAATTTCAGCCTTTTTACTTTCCCGGTTTTCTTTCATATACGCCGTCTGAACAATAGCTTCTATGAGTTCATCGTTTAGACCAGCATAGGCAAGATCATATTCAAAAGTCCAATGATCTGCAATAAATGTTTTTACTTGCTGCCCATCTGCTCGAGCACGTATTTCCTCTAAGTAAGCTCCTCTTTTTTCATCATCAGCGAAGTCAGACTCGGCTTTCCAATTCCGGTTATTCTTTTCCGGCCACTGTGCTTTGTCAGAATACCTATTATCAATACATAATGCTGGCGCACAATCTGGCATAACATCCCGGTCTGTTATACAAGCCACTTTTACGTCAATGGATTCCGTTTCATCTGCTCGTTGAAGGATGCGAGAAAAGCGACGTAGTCCAGTACCGCGCACGTTTACCATAGAGATACCATATTCCGTGAAGTCTTTGCCCAATATTCGCGCGATTGTAGGAATAAGTAATTCTTCTGAAGGCCCTTCTACCATCATGACTGCTTTGGCGAAAAACAAATTGGCTTTCGTAGCATCAAGGTATCTTTCCAAGAATAAATAATCATCGTTTTCGAGTTTTGTTTTGCCTTTCTTTAGCGAATATATTTTCGCATTATGTACAATAGCAATGTTTTCCAAGCTTATTACCGAAGCCATTAACGGAGAGTGCGTTGTAATTATTATTTGCTGGTTACTCTCTGGCGTTGAGGATTCAGATTGAAGTGACTGAATCAATCTGAGCTGCCTTTGTGCATGGACATGAGCTTCGGGCTCTTCTATCAAGAGAAAAGAACTTCCCGCACTTCGATTCAACAGTAGTTCACAAGCCATACTGAGAATGTTGCTTGTCCCCAAGCCGATTTTTCCTGATCCGCTATAGTTGTGCGCACTCAAATCCAGCTTTTCAAGGAGCGAAACAAGTCTCTTTTCTTCCGAAGCATCAGTTCCTGTTACTTCAAATGAGGTTGTTATAGAATCTCCCTTCAGAAGCATTTTTGAACTCATAATTGATTCGATATCGTCATTCGCTTTTTTTAGCTTTTTGTGATTCGCAAGGAGGAAGTTGGATAGGCTGGCTATTCCGGCAATAGACAAGTCTTTCAAATCTACTTCTTCAGAATACTCGGACATTCCTTCATCAATATTCGGAATACCTTGAATTATCTGTGACAGGCGAGAATTTCTTCCGGCCTGCATATTTGAATATGAATCACGAAGTGGTCTCAAATAAGTTACACGCATGAGTTCGCGAGCCTCTGGCGAAGGGGACGGACCATCACCATTTAGTCCAGTAGTCATTGTGGCGGATGTACGCTGAGGTTGAAAATTCAATAGATACTTACATTTCCAATGAATACACAAACACGGTGATGGGGCTCCGTCCACAATTTCACTCGATAAGCACTCTAAGAATGCCGCTTGTTCACACTGAGAAAGTTTAGCAAATTTTAGGCAAATATGAATTTCAATATCTTTTCGTTCTTTATAGAAATCTGTTGGTTCAATGCGATACCACCCTTGATCGGTGGTTCCCATAACAATACGGATTGCATCAATAATGGCAGATTTTCCAGAATCATTTTCTCCCACCAAAACATTGAGGCCTTTATTAAACTCAACTGTTATTGCTTCTTCAAAGCAACGGAAATTCTGAATTTTGATCTGTTGTAAATACATATTATTGCCCCCCTCAAGCGAAAAATACAGTTCTTGTTCATTTATGCCGTTTTCCTTTTCCGTGTGTCTGATATAGCGGCGTCTTACCCCTCATATTCTGCTGAATTTTCCATGTATCCGCTCGGCTCAGAATCCCGACCAGCGTCACAAATTCTTCCTTCGTCAGCGAATCATAGTCAATAACAAGCCCCAGCATGAGCGAGCGAATCAGCTGTTCCTGCGGACTGCCTTCAAAGTTCAAGGCTTCCTCCAGCTTCTGCGTGATCTCCTGCGCAGGCACTTCTTCTTCTGCGGTGTTTTTATCCTTTCGGTGAGCACCCCGGATGTCGTGCAGAATACCGCCCATATCCGCATGAATCACATGACCGAATTGGGTGATTTTTTGTTTCTGTCAGCCCCATGAGGTAGTCCGCGGACACACCGTAGAACTTTGCCAGCTCCGCGATGCTGAACGGGCTGATGTCCTTGTAATCGTCCGCTTCATATTTGCCGAGGGCAGATTTTGAAATACCCGTCTGCTCGGCGAGCTGTTCCAGCGTCAGACCGCGCTCCAGCCGCAGGTCTTTCAGCCTTTCCGGGATCGTGAGCTTCACATACATAACCACAATCCTCCTGTCTCTAAGCATGGGAATTTCAGATTTTCGAGGGCTTTTCCGTCCTTTTGGATATACGGGAACAGGGATTTTTTTCGCTAAACTATATCCGTACAGACACCTGTTCCTTGAAAATTTCATGACCGTCCGAATGGGATATGTTCTCCGGCGAAGTGCCGCATTCCGCGCACCAAGGAGAACGATACGCCGGAACCGTCAATAGTCCCTGTGCTTCTTCCAAACATCCAATACCAAAAGGTAGCGCTCGAGCGGGAGCCCGCGAAAGGGGATGTTGCTCGTGCAGTAGATGTAGCCACCGCCCGGCTTTGCGTGTTTTAAGCAGTATTCGGCGGAATCGATCACGTCCTGCTCCGTGCCCGTCTGCATGGCGGCGCAATGGACGTTGCCGCACAGCGCCACCTTGTCCCCGACCATTTCCTTTACGATGCGGATGTCCACGCCCGCCATGGGATCGATGGAGTGCAGCGCGTGCGGATTGCAGGAGACGAGCTGATCCAAAATCGGCATGATGTTGCCGTCCGTATGCTTGATCGCGTAGCCGCCCTTTGCCCGAATCGAGGCGATGATGTCCCTGAGATACGGCGTGACGAATTGCGAGAACTGCTTCGGCGACATGAACGGCCCCTGATTGAAGCAGTAGTCCGAGCAAAGGATGAAGCCGTCCAAGCCGTTGTCCAAAAGATAGGCGTTGTTTGCGATCGCCGTATCCGCCATCTTGCGACACTTTTCGTGCAGACCTTCCGGGTCTTCGTACATCGCGTAGGAGAGCTCGTATAGCCCGTCGCCGTCGGGGATGGCGAGCGTCCCGTCGCCGTGGCAGAAGAGCGCGAAGGTGTCGCCGGAATACTCATGGATGTACTTTGCGGTCATCGCGATGTGTTCTTTGGAGAGGTACTGAATGCAGATCGCGTCGTGCTCGAGCCGGGTATATACCTCGATCAGGAGCTTTGCATTCTCGCGCAGCAAGGTCTCCGCTTCGGAAGCGGTTTTGCCCTTCAAATCATCCTCGCACAGCATCTCCTTGCCAAGAAGCTCGGGAGTCAACTGAAATTCCAGTTCAAACGTCGGAACGCGATCCGGAATGCCCCTGTCCAATGCCGTCAAAAAACGCTGCTTCGGTGTCATACGCTTCTCCTTCATATCATGTATACCGCCCGACCCTCTTTACCGCCGCGAGTACGCCGCGGAAATCCTCGAGGGAGATGTTTTCGGGGATCGAATGGTCCGATGCGAAGATATAGCCGCCGTTTTCCTTCATCACCGGCACGACGCGCTCGATCTCCGCCTTGATCTGATCAGGCTTGTCCCAAAGCACCGCGTTGATTCCGCCGTGGAAGAGGAGTCTGTCGCCGTATTGCTTTTTCAGCGCCACGGGGTCCATGCCCGCTTTTACCTCCAAGGGGTTCAACCCGTCGAGACCTATCTCGATCAGCTCCGGAACGAACGGATTGACGTCGCCGCAGGAGTGCAAACGCGCCTTGATGCCGTGGTTATGCGCCCATCGTATCGCCTTTTCGATGCGCGGCTTGTCGAGCGCGCGGAAGGTCCGCATCGAGAAGAACTGCGCGTGCTTATAGCCCATGTCGTTGGGCCAGTGGACCTCGTCGAAATGGTAGCCTGCATCCCAAATGCGGTCAAACAGCTGGATGTCGAGATTCAGGTAGGTATCGTAGATGTCCGCGCACCATTCGGGTTCTTCCAGCATGGCGACGAGGAAACGCTCCGTGCCGACCGCCCAGCTGTGGGTGACATCGAACCCGAACCAGAATCCGCCGATGATCCAATACCCTTCCGCCCTCCAGCGGTCGTACTCCCGCTTCAGCGTGTCCCACGGGATGCGGCTTTCGTCGAATTGCATGCGTTGCTTCGCGTCGAGCCACTTTTCCGCATCCGTGATCGTGAAATCCAAAAACTCCGGCGTGGAGCCGTGCTTTTTCCAGCTTTTGAGCGTCGCGCCCCAGGATGTCGTATAGATGACGTACTCGTCCGTTTCCTCGAGAACCTTCGCCTCGTACCGCGGGGAGTTGTCGACGCCGATCGTCGCTACCTTGTCCAAATCGAAATAGGATACGTAATCCCTCGTGGGCATGCCCTCCGCGCACCAGCGGTCGACAGTCTCCTTCCACGGGCTGTCGAGGATCGGGACGCGATCCGCCTCCCGATGGGCATACATCCTTGTGAACCGTTCGTGGGTCGTCATAGAAATCCCCCCTTTCATTCGCCCGAGTAAACACACCGCGGGGGGGCGCCGCGAAAGCGGCGCCCCGAACGGATGCTTACCGCATCCGGAAATCGAGGTGTTTCGGCGGCGTGCAGGTTGCGTGGACTTCCTCGAGCAGGGCATCCGAAAGGTCGATGCCGCGCTCCTTTGCGCGCTTTTTGGCCTGCAGGCGGAACCATGTGTCCGTCAGCGAGATTTCGCCTTCCCTTACGTCCGTCAGTTCGATTTCGCCCATCAGCAGCTTTTCGGCTTCGGAAAGGCGATCCGTTTCGACGAGCGCGTAAATCGCCGCATAGCGGATGCGGCCGATGCGCTTGAGCGAGGGGGAGAGACTCTTCATAACAGTTAAGGTGTCCTCGTATCGCCCTGCTTCGTTCAGCGTCTTTAGCGCCTCCTGTACGAGGTTGCGCTGGCGGGACATGTGCACCGCCTCCAGCATGCGCTCCGCCGCCGAGGCGATGTCGCCCTGCTGCTTGTCCAAAACCGCGAGGCACCTGAGCGCCCAGGGCGATTTTTCATGCGCGAGCGACTGCATAAATGCGCTTCTTGCGCCTTCCGCGTCGTTGCGATAGGCGAGCATCACGCCCTTTTGATAGGCGCTGTACCAGTGGTCGCCCTTGCCGCTTTCGATGGAGCGGTTCAGCAGGTCGAGCCACGCATCGGAAATCTGGTAGCCCTTAGGCGATTGCGATACATTCGGGCACGGCAATGCGCCGTCCTCCAAAAGCTGCAGCCATTCCTTCTCCGCGCCCCGCATGCGGCTTTTCGGAAAGCGAAGGCCGTATGTGCAAAAGGCATCGCCCAGGAGCGCCTGTTCGAGCGCCGCCCAGCCGTCGGCAGAGTGTACCCATTTGCCGCTGCGGCTATCGAGTTCGGCGGCGTATTTTTCGAAATCCGCGTTCATGCGCGCTTCGGGATACAGTGCCTCCAAGGAAGAGGCGACGTTTCGCGATGCGGCGCCGTAGTCCTTGGCGTGTACGGTCTCGCCGTCGGCGCGGATCGCGCCGTATGCCTCCATCCAGCTAATCGTTTCAGAGCCCGCCATCGGCAGGTGCTCCAACTGCGTGTGCGCGATTCCTGCCTGAATCTCGATATACTTGCTGCCCTTTCGGCTCAGGAACTCCTGCCAGTTTCTGCCGCCCGTGCCCATGCCCCACACGAACAGCTTTCTGCCGAGCAGGCGGTCGGTGGAGGTTTGGCAGAAGCCGAAGCCCTCTCTGTCGATCGCGGCGATCCAGCGGCGGCAGCCGTCGGGGATGTCGAAGAAATAGTCCAGCGCGTGGGGAATCTCCATGGTGCGGCTGCCGTCGAACGATTCCGCGTAAGGGAAGGGGATTTTGGTGAGCTTTTTGCCGTATCCGAACCGATACGCCTTGTCGGCGGGGACGATCACGCGGACGTTTTCGTCTTCATCGACCGCCATATTGCTCCACCAATAGACGGCGGTGGGCGCAGAGCCCGTGTTGTCGATCCGAACGCGCACGAGCAGGTGTTTGTATCTCTCCGGGAGGAACGCCTCGATCCGATAGACGAGGCGGCGCACGCGCTCATACTGATAAAAGCGCACGGCGGGTGTGCCGTCCTTGAGCGCGAATGTCTCCGCATACAGGGAATCCACCGTAAACGGCGTATGCCCGATGATGCCGAGGTTCCACTCGACGCCGCCGGAGATCCATGCGTTGCGCAGCGCGAGATTGCACGGCTGAAACACCGGATTGCAGTGCAGAAGCTCGCGCCCGGTCTCCTTGTCGATCAGAGACCAAAGCCTCGCGCCGAGCTCCGGCAAAAATACGGCCTTGAGAAAGTCGTTTTCGAGCACGACGGATTTCCATTCGCGCGGCTTTTTCTTCCGATCGTAGTTGTTGCGGATGGTATATGGGAGGATGCCGTTCACCCTTCCCCAGCCCATGTAGCGCGACTCCTCCGCAGAGATGGTTTCGGTATCCACTTCGATGTTCGCGTGCGCATCCGCGTTCTTTTGGATGTCGGGCAGCGGATTGTCGGGTCCCAAGGAGGCGGAGGGCATGGTATATTTTCCGACTGTCAGGGTTGTCATTCGTGCCACCTCGCAGTGTCCGCGTCAATAGCCGTACTTTTCGTAATTCGGCTCGACGACGGACTTGTTATAGTCGTTTCCGCCGGGGAAATTGGCGCTCTTGAGGATGCCGGGCGTCTTGCCGCGGCGCAGGAGCTCCTCCACCGCGACGGAGGTGACGCTCCAGAGGATGTAATCCGACGCGATGCCGGAAGCTGCGGCGAACTTCGCCTCGATCCCCTCGACGTCCATCATCGCCTCGGCGGCGGGCGCGCAGTTGTCCAGCGTGAGATCGACGATCTCGTACAGCTTTTTGCCGGAGGAGTGGACGGGCTCCACCGCCCTCGCGTACTCCATGGACGACATGGCGATCACCTTCACGCCCATCTTCTTCGCCTCATACGCCAAATCCACCACGTTTGCGGTCCTGCCGGAAACGGAGCCGACGACCAACACATCGCCCGGGCGGACGTTTGACGCCTTCAAGGCATACGCGCCGAGTCCCTCCATGTTCGTATCCAGATCGCTGCGGTCGCGCTTGCGCGCGGTGTTGTCCACATCGAGCTTGTAATCGAAATGCTTATAGAAGATAGGGCCGCCACCCCGATAGATCAGGTCGTACTCGATCATGTGGCAGATCTTGCTGAGGTGGATGCAGCCGCCCTGTTCGACGGAATCGGCGATCATCTTGCCAGCGGCGACGATGTTCTCGCGCTGCGTGTCGCGTACCTTTTGAAACAGCGCGTCTATGGCCTCCCAGTATCTCTCGTACAGTTCCATTTCAAACGCCTCCTGTCGTTATGCGTGCCCCATGTAGAATATGCGATCCCTGTATTGGGCGAGCATGGCCTTGTTGTGCTCGTCTCCGCCCTCCACGTTTGCAGACATGAAGATGGGTGCGGTCGAGCCCGCTTCGACGATCAGGGAAACCGCCTGCGTCATCATCGCGTTGAGCATCGCGGCGCCGACGGCGGTAGAGGTCGGGCCGACCTTTTCCGCGAGCGGGGGAATCTCGATGGAGCCGTCCCCGATGCAGCCGTGGTTGTCCAGCACCACATCCGCAACCTCGAACAACCGCTTGCCCGAGGGATGGCGGGAGGAAACGGATTTGCTGTACGCCATGCTCGTGAGCGCGATGATCTTCGCGCCCTTTTCCCGCGCGCGCAGCGCCACATCCACGGTAACGGTGTTTCTGCCCGACACGGAGTGGATGATGACGACATCGCCCCGCCCGATCGGCTGGTGGTCCACGATGATGTTCCCGTATTCGCCGAGGCGCTCGATCTGGCTGGTCATCGTCGCGGGGTCCACATCCAGATTGAGACCGGGCGCCTTGATCGGGTTGATGACCGCCATGCCGCCGGTTCGGTAATATAGTTCGAGCGCCAAGAGCCCCGCGTGGGAGCAGCCAAAGGCGAACAGATTGTGTCCGCCGAGCACCGCGTCTCGCATGAGGAGCGCGCCCTCGTGCAGCGCCGATTTTTCTTCGCGTTCGACATCGTCCAAAATGCGCCTGATATTGTCCAGATACGCCTTGATGGCATCCATGATATCTTCACCACCTGATACAGTAATTCGGGAAACGCGCTCTGATGACCGCTTCCGTTTCTTTCTTGGAAAGCCCTCTTTCGAGGAGGATGCGCACGGGCCCCGCCATTGCGCAGTCGAACAGCGGCTTTTTGACGACCACTTCGGGAAATCTCTTTGTGAGATGCGCCGTAAAACTCTCAAACATCAATACGTGCGCGTTCCACGCGCCGCCGCTGCACGTCACGATGCGCTCGTCTTCGGGGATGGCATTGCGCTCGATCAGGCACTGCGCTTGCCGCGCAAGTACCTCGCCCGCGTCGCATAGAATTTTCTTCGCAAATCCGTCGCCCATATTCGCGGCTTTTCCGATTAAATGCGTCACCGAGGCGACCTTTCGGAACGGCGCGGGATCCGAATGGATGACGGTGACGAGATCGTAATCGTTTTTCAGACCGAATTCCTCGCGGATCAGGTCCGAAAGCAGCGTCTTTTCGCCCCAGCCCTCGCTGGCCTTGACGAATTCCAACAGCGCCATGCGCCCCATCCACGTGCCGCTGCCCTGATCTCCCAAGATCGGCCCCCAGGAGCCGACGACCGTGCGATTTCCGTACGCAAAATCGCGGTCCCCGTTCCGAACCCAGAAGATGTCCGAGCCCGTGCCCGCCTGCGCGAGAATCCCGCTGTCGGAGAGCGAGCCCGCGTACAGCCCCGCGACAGGTTCGCTCATAGGAAAGACGTGCTTTACGCGCACGCGCTTTTGCACTTCCTCCATGAGGACGTCGGCGGGGCCGACAATGCTGTAATAAAACGCCTCGACCTCGGAAGGCGCGGCGGCTTTGAGCGCTTCGTCCAAGCTCTTGGCGATGTTCGCGCGGACGACGGAGGGCGGGTTTTGCGTGGTGTTCGTGCCGCCGCTCCTGCCGGCGCCCAACAGGCGCATATTGCTATCGTACAGGACACAGGCGCATTTCGAGCCGCCGCCGTCTATCGATAGAAATGTTGTCATGTCTATGTCCTCATAAAAAAGCTTCTCATAACTGCGGCTCGTCCGCGCACGGACGAGTCGCAGTTTGCTGACGAATCAGAAAGATGGTCTAAGTCGTATGGAGATTACTTCGCGGCAACCCACGCGTCGATCTGCGCCTGTACCTCGGCGACGATCTGATCGGCGCCGTTGGCCTGGAGCTTCGCGACGAATTCGTCGATGAGCGCGTTTACTTCATCCGCGCTGTCCACCTGGCCGCGGATCAGGTCGGGTTCATACTCGGCGATGATGTTCGTGCAGGCGGCGATCTCGTTGGCGATCGGCGCGGTGTCGAGGCCGAAGCCGAAGTGCGCCGGGACGACGCACACGTCGTTATAGTGCTGCATGTTCGTCATCATGATGTTGTCGGGCCCGGTCAGCGTCTCGGGCGCCTTGACGATGAGCAGGTTGCCCACGGGCGCCATGTACCAGTTGTAGTAGCCGCGGCTTCCGGGGGTGGCGTTGCGCTCGGTGAAGTGCATCTTGCCCTCGTCGTCAAAGGTGTAGTGCGTGCCCTCGACGCCGAAGCGCATCATGGTGGCAAACTCGCTGTCGGTGTTGATGAGGTTCAGGATCATCATCGCGCGCTCGGGATCCGCACACTGCGAGGAGATGGCGGTGCCGGCGGAATAGTAATTGTTGGTCTCCGTCCAGATGGTATTGGACATCTGCATCTTGGTGGTGAAGTTCTCGCCGAACATGTGCTCTTCCATGTAGCAATAGCCCCAGCCGGTCCAGCCGAACACGCCGCCGTCGTACTGCAGCTCTCTTCTGTCGGTGTAGTCGTACAGATAGATGCCTTCCTCGACCATGCGCTGCTTCTGGATGCAGTATTCACGGAATTCGTCGGTGGCGTAGAAGTTCACGACCTGTGTCTCGTCGTAGCCCGCGATCTGGTCGAACGCGTCGATGTCGCATACGGCGACGTAGGAGTCGTTCAGGAAGGTCTCAAACGCGAAGTTGTAGGGGTAAATGCGGGCGTTGTCCCAGAATACGGGATATTCCGCCCACTCGGGATGCAGCTGGTCGCGCCCCGCTTTGACGGCGAGGGCGAGCTCTTCCAAGTCGCGGAAATTGCTGTAGTTCGCGTTCTCGATGGCGTTGGCGTCCAAAAGGCCGTTGCTCACGAGCTCCTGCAGCATGGTGTCGTTATAAATCAGCGAGATGAAATAGCCGTTGTCCTTCTTGGACGGAATGCCGTAGATGTTGCCGCCGACCTTCATGCCCTCCCAGATGGGATCCGGGAACAGGGCCTTGGTCTCCGCGCCGTAGCTCTCCAGGAGATCGTTCAGCGGATAGTAGGCGCCGCGCTGCGACTGAACGACGTAGTCGAGCTTGGTCTGCGAGCCGAAGCCGATGATGCCGCAATCCTGCCCGGCGCTGATCATGACGGTCAGCTTTTTCTCGATGTCCGAAGAGGTCCACGTGATGAGGTTGACGTTGCAGTTCAGCTTCTCCAGCAGATACTCATTGACCGCGTCGTTGACGATCTGATGGTCGGGCTGCTGCTCGCCCTGCCCGTAGTACCAGTCGATGGTCACAAACGGCAGTTCTTCGCCCGCCGTGGCGACGGAAGCCGGAATGAGCGCGGCGACCATCAGCATGGCGAGCATGAGGGAGATGAGCTTTCGAGTCATGTTGAAGTCCTCCTAAGTGTCATATTTATCGCAACGCTTTCGCGTCATGATACGAAACGGACTATCCCTTTACGCTTCCGATCGTAAGCCCGCTTACGAAGTAGCGCTGGAAGAAGGGATATGCCATGAGGATCGGCGCGACGATGATCACGGTACACGCCATGCGCAGGCTGTTGGTGGGCAGGTTGCGCAAAAGCTCCAAGCCGTCGGGCGTCGCAGAGACGGCGGCGTTCGTCTTCAGGAATTCGATCTGGTCCTGAATCTTTTGCAACAGCGTCTGCAGCGGCACGAGCCGCGCGTCCTGAATGTAGAGCATGCCGGTAAACCAGTCGTTCCAGCGGGAGACGACGTTGAAGAGGCCGATCGTCGCGATGCCCGCCTTGAACAGGGGCAGCACGATGTTTGCGTAAATCCTGAAATGCCCCGCACCGTCGATGCGCGCCGCCTCGAACAGCGATTCGGGGATGGTACTCTGGATGAACGTGCGCAGGATGATTACGTTATACGCGCTCACGAGGCTCGGCAAGAGGAAAATCCAGATGGTATTGTACAGGTTCAGGTACTTGGTGTTCAATATATAGGAAGGGACGAGCCCGCCGCCGAACAGCATCGTGAAAAAGAGGATCCACGTGAAGAACTTGCGCGCTCTGAAACTGCGCTGCGAAATCACATAGGCGTACAGCGTCATGACGGTGAGGCTCATGAGCGTGCCCGTGACGGTGTAAAAAATCGTCACGATGTAGGATTGCCCCACCTGATCGCCGATTTTCAACAGGTACGTATATCCCGAAAGCGACCACTCGGCGGGCATAAACGAGTAGCCGATCCTCGAGATGGAGGCCTCGCTCGAAAACGACACGATGATGACCAAGACCATCGGCGCGAGCATGAGAATCGAAATCAACCCCAGCACGACGGAAAAGGCGATGTTCCAGCCCTGCGGGAGCGAATTGAAGCGGTTTCGCTTTTTCTTTTCGGGACGTACGGTTCGCGTTCCTGTCATGTCGTTTGCCCGCCTCCTTAAAACATCGCGCTTTCGGCGTCGATCTTGGTCACGATCCAGTTTGTGATGAGCACCAGCACGAAGCCGCATACGGACTGATACATGCCCGCTGCGGTAGACATGCCGACGTTGGATAACTGCGTCAACGCGCGGTATACGTAGGTGTCGATGACGTCCGTCACCTCATACAGCCTTCCCGAGTTCTTCGTGACGGAGTAAAACAGCCCGAAATCGCCGCGGAAAATGGAGCCCATGGACATGATGAGCGTGATCGCCATGACCATCCTCAGGTGCGGGATCGTGATATACAGCGCCTGCTGGAACTTCGTCGCGCCGTCGATGATCGCCGCCTCGTAGTATTCCTGCGATATGCCGGAGATGACCGCGAGATACAATACCGTCGAATACCCGACGCCCTTCCACGCGTTGATAAACACCAACAGGCCCGGCCAGATCGACTTCCGCTTGTACCAGTCCACACTCACGCCGAGCCACTGGTTCACCAGGCCGTAGGACTTATCCAAAAACGCGATCAACACGATGGAGACGACCGCCCACGACAGAAAATGCGGCAGCATGTAAATCGTCTGCAGCGTCTTTGCGTAGCGCCGCGCCGTGAGCTCCGAAAGCATCAGCGCCATGAGGACCGAAAGTAGCATGTTCGTCACGATGAACACCAGGTTGTAGCACACGGTGTTTCGCGTGATGATGAATGCGTCCGTCGTCGAAAACAGGTACTTGAAGTTGGCGAGCCCGCAAAAGGGGCTTCCGAATATGCCCGCTGTCACATTGTAGTTCTGAAACGCCATGACCAATCCGAGCATGGGTGCGTAGCAAAAAATCAGGAGAAAAATCACGGTCGGCGCCGCCATGATATACAGCGCCAAATCTTCGCGACGGAAAAACTTGTGCTTTCCCGCGGGTTTTTGCGTGGCTTTGTCCAATACACACACCTCCACAAGTCGTACCGATCCTTCGCATTATACACATCATGACGCAATTATACACCGAAAATTTTGTGTTGTCAACAAGAGTCTGAAAAACAATTTAACCTCTCGCGAAAAAAACGAGGCAAAAAGAATCGCGGCGTTTTCCGAAAAACGCCGCGATTTTTCTATTCCGGCCGGGAATGCACCGCCCCGTCAAAGCAAAATCGGGTTGCTCCACGCGCATTTTCCATCCGCATCCATAATCTTTACGCGCACGAAGATCTCCCCGCGCTCTTTTTTGATGGGATATGTCGCGCGCGTGATGTTTGCGCCCGTTTGGCAGCGCTCCTTCGCGTAAAAGGCATCCGAAAGAAACAGCACCCTTGAAACGGGGGACGTATGCACGGCGATTTCCTCCGGCGTCACCTCGATCTGCAAAAAATCTGCGCCCGTGGAGGAATACCACCTGTTTCCGCGCAGCGCGCCCAGGATGGCTCCTTGCGACAATTCGTCCGCCTGCAGCATGATGTAGGCGCAACACGCGTCGCCGTCGTAGAAATGCGCGTCGTCCGCAGCGACGGTGTTCAGAACCGTACCGTGTGCCGCTGCGATGTCGAGCAGGTTCGTCGCGTCCGCGCGCTCTCCGTTCCACGGCGCACCGGACACGGCGTTGTAGATCTCCGCGAGGTCCACGCCGCGCAGCGCGCCGATGGTTTCGGGCGTATTCAGCGACCACGCGGGGTGCGCGAGCACCGAAAGCCCGCCGTGCGCGCGGATGAGGTCGATGCCCTTTTGCGGCCCCTGCTCCTTTTTGACGGCCTGTGCAAACTCTCTGCCGACACCCAGCGCGACCAGGTGGACGACCTGCGCGGGCAGATCGTAGTCCGTCTCCATGCCGGAGAGCACGAGCATCTCCTTATGGAAATGCGTATCGCACGCGATCTTCCAGTGATCCGTCAGCGCGAGAAAATCGTATCCGCGCGAGGCGTACAGCTCCACGACCTCATCGGGCGGCTTTTTCCCGTCGCTGCAGGTGGTATGCGTGTGCAGGTTCCCCTTATAGAACTTCCTTTCCGAATCAAACAAGAAAATAGCAATCCCCCCTTCCGCCCGATATCATACCACTATAATGTTAAAAAACTGTGATTTTTGGGATCGCCCCTTCATAGTATACGGAATCTGTGGTATAATGAAGTGTCGAATAATGAACTGTGGAGGGTTGCTCATGAAACGGATACTTGCCTTATGCCTTGCGATTCTTTTGTGCCTCGGGATGTTCTCCATGCCCGTTTTCGCGGAAGCGGATGCGATTCAGGTTGCGACGGGAGACAAGGTAGTGGTCGGCGAGCCCGAATCGAAAGACGGCGGCTTAACGCCGAAGGCCTGCGTGAAGATTCGCTTCTACAAGATGCCGTCGAAGCTGGAACTTGGGTACTGGTACAGCATCCAGTGGAAGGTTTGGTATCGTTATAGTTACGGCTCTATCTGGGCTTATACGTCCGATAGAGACGTCATCGCAATAGACTACAATAATGGTCGTCTTATACCGCTGAAGGAAGGCACAGCAAAGATCACGCTGAAGTGCGACGGCAAGAGCACCACCAAGAAATTTAAGGTCGTGCTGCCGAAGCCGAAGAATGTCAACCTCATCGACGCCGTGACGATGCAACAGGGGACGACCCTGCAGCTCAGCCCGAGCGTGTGCCCAACGCTCGCCTCGCAGGCGGTGTCCTTCTCTTCTTCAAACAAAAAGGTCGCAAAAGTGGACAAAAATGGTCTGATTACCGCGCTCAAGGTGGGCACGTCGACCATCACCGTGAAGGCGAGGGCAAATTCCAGGGCGAAGGCAACCTGCGTCGTCACCGTATTTGGCGGTCCTGCAGACGTCACGCGGCGCGGCATCGTGATCGGCGAATGCAGCGGCAGCTTCGGCTCGTACCAATATGAGTCGCAGAAAAAGGGCGAAGAGCTCGCGACCTTGGCGGATGTAAACGGGATGTACAAGCTTTTCAGGAAATACAATGTCTCCACGCGCACACTCGTCAACCCGGACACCAAGACGAGCGCGCTCACGGCGATCCGAGGCGCTTTTGCGGGCGCGGACAGCAACGACGTGAGCTACCTGTACATCCAGGCGCACGGCGGCGTCGACAACAACCAGTACTTCATGGGTATCGGAAGCGCTGCACAATCGAGCGCTGAAATGTATCTCTACGCGACAGCCCTCAAAGCCGAACTCGACAGGGTTCCGGGCACGAAGGTAGTTTTCCTCGAAAGCTGCCACTCCGGCTCGATCATCGGAAAGGGCGCGCAGGATGGAGAGCAGGCAGTCGATGCGTTCCTTAAGGTCTTCAAAAGCTCCGCCACCCCTAAGGCGGGCGAGCTCGCGCGGAACGGATATTACGTGCTTTGCTCCGTATCCGGCAGCGAGTCCAGCTGGTTCTACTGGAACAGCAGGCTGATGGGCTACAAGAAGTTCACGGGCGGTCTGTTCACGCACGGGCTCACCAAGGGCGCGGGCTGGGATATGATGCGCAAGAGGAACGTTTCCTTGGCCGCGGATACGAACAAGGACAAGACCCTTTCGCTCGCGGAACTGTATGCCTACACCTACAATTCCGTCGAGACGGCGAAAGAGGAAGAGCGCACGAAGTACGGCTTTTACGACAATTACCAGGTCGTGCAGTGCTACCCCACAAATAGCCCGTTCGCCGTGTTTGTCAAGTGACCGAACTTGCGAAATGACGGTACTTTCGCCCTCTGCATACCATGCAGGGGGCGTTTTTGCGCGCCGGAATCAAACGATGCGCAATGAAGGCGTAACGACATGCGCTTTTCCGAGGATAAAGGTCGCCTATATGGTTAAATTGTGCGGAATTGCGAATTTCCTATTGATATTTTGAAATGCGTATTGTATACTCCATGGTAGAAGGGGGAAGTGTACCTCTGTACATTCCCCTGCGGTTAAAAAATGTACGCATACCGACAGTAATTCGATTGGGAGGGAAAGAAAATGAAAGGCAAACGTTGGATCGCGGCGCTGTTGGCGCTGCTGCTCATGCTGTCTGCCGGACTCGCGATGGCGGAAGCGGATGCCGTGCCGTTCGGGCAACAGGCGGCACCGAACGCGCTTAGGGAGAAGCTTTTGTCCAAGGATGCCGCACACGACCACATCACGCCGAACGCGGGGTATCAGCAATGCTTCCAGTATGACCATGACATAAGGTATGAATTTGTCGTCAATCAACCGTCCGTTGTAACGATCGAGATGCGCGTGAAAAAGTCTCAGCGGGGGCCGATTCTGTTTTTTTCGGACTCTCTGGTCGAAGCCCATTTTTTCTACTGGGCGCCCGCATACAACGGGAGAAGATGGCCCCATGTCTACAAGCTCAGCGCATATGTGAAGCCTGGCAAGTATTATGCGGGGGTGGCATCGGAAAACCTTGGTCTCACCTATGATTTGCGCGTAAAGACCAAGGAGATACGCGGTCTATCGGTGGCGGGGGCTATTCCCGAGGATGCACCGTTCTATATACCGGGCAGGAAGGTCAGGGGCGTGATCGGCCCCAAGTTACATTCGGCAGACTGGTACAGGCTGGCTCTGGATGCGCCCACAAGGCTCTCCGTCACCTTGAAGAGCACGGGTAACCCGATAGACCTGCGCATTATTGACTTCTTTGTAGGCGTAATCCGGCACGTGGATCAGGAAAATTACAAGGTCTATCCCAGGGGCAGGACATACAGGGGAGAGGTCAACCTGCCCGCGGGCGTGTATCATCTGCTCGTTGGGAAAGACGAAGATGATTACAGCTCATACAACGGACTGTATGAGCTGACGCTGAAAAAGAGGGGCGCCGCCAAAACCGCGGTGGCGCTTCGGAGCAACACGGTGACCGTGGGGTTTTCCAAGGAGCTTGAGGCGTACATCTCGCCCGAATATTTTCCGCAGTTTGACGATGATTCGGTGTGGTTCAAGCCGGTGAACAACCGCTATGGCGTAGTTCTGGCGGACGGCTTTTTCAGAGGCAACAAGCTGGGCAGCCTGTATGTGACGGTGAACGGCACCGTAAACGGCGCGCCGAGAAGCCAAAGGTTAAAGCTCCGCGTGGTAAAAAACGAGCGCGTCATGCGCACAACCCCCGAAACCGGCATCGGCGTGATCTGGTCCGCAAAGAAGATGTATTTCAAAGGCGACAAGTTCTGCGTGGATATGTGGGTGTACAACGGACTTTACAGTGGGGGACTGACCAAGATTTATGATCTACACGCCGAGGTGCGGGACACCGGCACGGGCGATATCCTCAGTACGCTCGACCGGCCGCGTCCCATCAAAACATCCATCCGGTATCGAAAGGCGGGCGTAATCACCTTACGATTCCCCAAGAATGCCATCGAAGAAGAATATGATCTGAGAGGGTATGACGCATCCCTGCTAAATATTGATATAGATTGCAACCATGACGGCATCGACCCCACGGCATAGGAACCAACAACCGCCTTCCTCAGCGTTTTCCGACAAGGGCTGCTTTCGCCCTCCGCATACCGTGCGGAGGGCGCTTTTATGCGCTTGCGCTGTCGGCGGGGCGCTGCGCAAAGCGAAGGCGCGCCGAAATCGATCCGAGGGATGCGGGCTTTTGTTGTTAAGGCACTCGTCAAATTCCAACGAGAACATAACTGCGCCTGCTTTTCGGATGCGCGGGCGCGCCATATATATTAAATTTCTGAAATAATGCAAATTATCTATTTATATTATGCAAAATGTGCTATACTTCGTGGTAGAGGGGAAGTGCACTTTTGTGCGTTCCCCCACGGTTGAAAACGCACGCATACCGAAAGAAATTCGAATGGGAGGGAAGGGATATGAAGCACAAACGTTGGATTGCGGCGCTGTTGGCGCTGCTGTTCATGCTACCCGCCGGATTCGCGATGGCGGAAGCGGATGTCGTGCCGTTCGGTCAACAGGCGGTACCGAAAGCGCTTCAGGAGAAGCTTTTGTCCAAGGATATCGCAAAGGACCACATCACGCCGAACACGGGGTGGAAGCAATGTTCGCAGTATGAGGACGGCATATACTATGAATTCAATGTCTCTCAGCCGTCCGTTGTAACGATTGAGATGCGCGTGAAAAAGTCGCAGCGGGGACCGACACTGTATTTTGCGGACTCTCAGGGCTTCCCCGCTGCACTGATTTTGGCGCCCGCATACAACGGGAGCAAGTGGCCCCATGTCTACAAGATCAGCGTCTATGCGAAACCGGGCACGTATTATGCGAAGGTGTATTCGGACATTCTTTACCGCACCTACGATCTGCGCGTAACGACCAAGGAGATACGCGGCGTATCGGTGCCGGGGCCGGACCTCACGCCCACTGTAGACTATGCATTGGGCAGGAAGGTCAAGGGCGTAATCGGTCCCAAGTATGAATCGAGAGACAGCTACAAGTTGGTTCTGAATGAGCCCACAAGGCTCTCCGTCACCTTGAAGAGTACGGGTAACCCGGTAGACTTACATTTCCTCCGCGTTTTTAACCCTATATATGTGCACGTGAATCAGGACAATACCAAGGTCTATCCCAGGGGCAGGACGTACAGGGGAGAGCTCAACCTGCCCGCAGGCATATATCTTCTGACCGTTGGGAAAACCGAAAAGGATTACAGCGCATACAACGGGCTGTATGAGCTGACGCTCAAAAAGAAGGGCGCGGCCAGAACCTCGGTAGCGCTTCGGGACAACACGGTGACCGTGGGGTTTTCCAAGCAGCTTGAGGCGTACATTTCGCCCGAATACTTCCCGCAGTTTGACGACGGTTCGGTGAAGTTCAAGCCGGTGAACAACCGCTACGGCACGGTCGATTCGAATGGCGTTTTCACGGGCAAGAAACCGGGCAGCCTGTATGTGACGGTGAGCGGCACCGTAAACGGCGCGCCGAAAAGCCAAAGGATCAAGCTCCGCGTGGCGAAAAACGAGCGTGTCATGAGCACAAGCCCCAAGACCGGCATCGGTGTCATCTGGTCTGTAAAGAAGATGTATTTCAAGGGCGACAAGTTCTGCGTGGATATGTGGGTGTACAACGGAGTCTATACGAACAGATTGACAAAGATATACAATTTATACGCCAAGGTGAGGGACAACGTCATGAACGAAGTCATCAGCACGCTCGACCAGCCGCGTCCAATCAAAACATCGCTCCGGTACCAAAAGGCGAGCGTAATCACCTTGCGATTCCCCAAACATAACATCGAAAAGGAATTTGACCTGAGAGGTAATGAAGCATACGAATTAGACATTAATGTAGCTTGCGCCACTGCCGGCTCTCCTTGAAACGATAAATAGCCGAGCAGGGGGATCGGTTGCGCGGCACTATCGTGCCGATCGCCTTCCTCTGTGTTTTTCGGCAAGGGCTGCTTTCGCCCTCCGCATGTTGTGCGGAGGGCGCTTTTATGCGCTTGCGCAGTTGTCGGGGCGCGGAGCAAAGCCGGGGGGCGAAATCGAACCGAAGGGTACGAGCCTCCATTGCAAAATTGCTCTTGCATACCCAAAGAGAACATAACAATGCCCTCGTCCCCGTCGACGTGAAGCAACGCTTCTGTTAACTGTATATTATATTGCAAAACACTATGTACATTATGAAAAGCATATGTTATACTCCGTGGTAGAGGGGGAAGTGTACTTTTGTGCGTTCCCCCACGGTTGAAAACGCACGCATACCGACAGGAATTCGAATGGGAGGGAAGGGATATGAAAGGGAAACGTTGGATTGCGGCGCTGTTGGCGCTGCTGCTCATGCTGCCCGCCGGACTCGCGATGGCGGAAGCGGATGTCGTGCCGTTCGGCCAACAGGCGGTACCGAAAGCGCTTCGGGAGAAGCTTTTGTCCAAGGATGCCACACCGGACCACATCACGCCGAACACGGGGTGGAAGCAATGCGTTCAGTATGCATACGAAATAGGGTATGAGTTTATCGTCGATCGTCCGTCCGTTGTAACGATCGAGATGCGCGTGAAAAAGTCCCAGCGGGGACCGGGACTGTTTTTTACGGACTCTCTGAACACCGAAGGAGGTGTATTTGCCTGGTCGCCCGTATACAACGGGAGCAAATGGCCCCATGTATACAAGATCAGCGTCTATGCGAAACAGGGCATGTATTATGCGGGGGTGTATTCGGACTATCTTTACCGCACCTACGATCTGCGCGTAACGACCAAGGAGATACGCGGCATATCGGTGCCGGGGCCAGAGCCCACGCCCACTGTAGACTATGTATTGGGCAGGAAGGTCAAGGGCGTAATCGGTCCCAAGGATAATTCGAGAGACTGCTACAAGTTGGTTCTGAATGAGCCCACAAGGCTCTCCGTCACCTTGAAGAGTACGGGCAATCCGGTAGACTTACATTTCTTCCGCGTGTTTAACCCTATATATGTGCGCGTGGATCAGGACAATACCAAGGTCTATCCCAGGGGCAGGACGTACAGGGGAGAGGTCAACCTGCTTGCGGGCGTGTATATAGTGACTGTTGGGAAACACGAAGATGGTTTCGGCGCATACAACGGGCTGTATGAGCTGACGCTCAAAAAGAAGGGCGCAGCCAGAACCTCGGTGGCGCTTCGGGACAACACAGTGACCAGGGGGTTTTCCACCCAGCTTGAGGCGTACATTTCGCCCGAATACTTCCGGCAGTTTGACGACGGTTCAGTGAAGTTCAAGCCGGTAGACAACCGCTACGGCAGGGTCGCTTCGAATGGCGTTTTCTTGGGCAGGAAACCGGGCAGCCTGTATGTGACGGTGAGCGGCACCGTAAACGGCGCGCAGAAAAGCCAAAGGATCAAGCTCCGCGTGGCGAAAAACGAGCGCGTCATGAGCACAAGCCCCAAGGTCGGCATCGGTGTCATCTGGTCCGTAAAGAAGATGTATTTCAAGGGCGACAAGTTCTGCGTGGATATGTGGGTGTACAACGGAACCTATACGAACAGATTGACCAGGATATACAATCTATACGCCATGGTGAGTGACAACGTCACGCACGAAGTCCTCGGCACGCTCAATCAGCCGCGTCCTATCAAAACATCGATCCGGTACCAAAAGGCGGGCGTAATCACCTTGCGATTCCCCAAATCATTCATCGAAAAGGAATATGACCTGAGAGGTGATCTAGCATACCGCTTAGACATTAATGTAACTTGTAACACTGCCGGCTCTTACTGAAACGATAAATAGCCGAGCGGGGGGATCGGTTGCGCGGCACTATCGTGCCGCTCGCCTTCCTCTGTGTTATCCGACAAGGGCTGCTCTCGCCCTCCGCATACCGTGCGGAGGGCGCTTTTGTGCGTTTGCGCAGTCGTCGGGGCGCGGAGCAAAGCCGGGGGGGCAAAATCGAACCGAAGGGTACGAGCCTCCATTGCAAAATTGCTCTTGCAAACCCAATGAGAACAGAACAATGCCCTCGTCCTCGTCGGCGAGAAGCAATGTATATGTTAATTATATATTATGTTACAAAAAAACTATGTACATTATGAAAAACATATGTTATACTCCGTGGTAGAAGGGGAAGTGTACTTTTGTGCGTTCCCCCACGGTTGAAAACGCACGAATACCGACAGGAATTCGAATGGGAGGGAAGGGATATGAAAGGGAAACGTTGGATAGCGGCGCTGTTGGCGCTGCTGCTCATGCTGCCCGCCGGACTCGCGATGGCGGAAGCGGATGTCGTGCCGTTCGGCCAACAGGCGGTACCGAAAGCGCTTCGGGAGAAGCTTTTGTCCAAGGATGCCACACCGGACCACATCACGCCGAACACGGGGTGGAAGCAATGCGTTCAGTATGCATACGAAATAGGGTATGAGTTTATCGTCGATCGTCCGTCCGTTGTAACGATCGAGATGCGCGTGAAAAAGTCCCAGCGGGGACCGGGACTGTATTTTGCAGACTCTCTGAGCATCGAAGGTGCACTTGTCCATGCGCCCGCATACAACGGGAGCAAGTGGCCCCATGTCTACAAGATCAGCGTCTATGCGAAACCGGGCAGGTATTATGCGTGGGTGTATTCGGATATTCTTAACCGTGCCTACGATCTGCGCGTAACGACCAAGGAGATACGCGGCGTATCGGTGACAGGGCCGGAGCCTACGCCCACTGTAGACTATGTATTGGGCAGGAAGGTCAAGGGAGTAATCGGTCCAAAGTATAATTCGAGAGACAGCTACAAGTTGGTTCTGAATGAGCCCACAAGGCTCTCCGTCACCTTGAAGAGTACGGGCAACCCGGTAGACTTACATTTCGTCCACTTGTTCTTCCCTATACATGTGCGCGTGGAGCAGGACAATACCAAGATCTATCCCAGGGGCAGGACGTACAGGGGAGAGGTCAACCTGCTTGCGGGCGCGTATATAGTGAATGTTGGGAAAGAAGACGGTTATTACAACGCATACAACGGGCTGTATGAGCTGACGCTCAAAAAGAAGGGCGCGGCCAGAACCTCGGTGGCGCTTCGGGACAACACGGTGACCGTGGGGTTTGCCAAGTATCTTGCGGGGGACATCTACATCACGCCCGAATACTTCCAGCAGTTTGACCCGGGTTCGGTGAGGTTCAAGCGGGTGAAAAACCGCTATGGCCTAGTCCTGGAGGACGGCTTATTCAGAGGCGATAAGCCGGGCAGCCTGTATACGACGGTGAGCGGCACCGTAAACGGCGCGCCGAAAAGCCAAAGGATCAAGCTCCGCGTGGCGAAAAACGAGCGCGTCATGAGCACGAGCCCCAAGACCGGCATCGGTGTCATCTGATCCGTAAAGAAGATGTATTTCAAGGGCGACAAGTTCTGCGTGGATATGTGGGTGTACAACGGAGTCTATACGAACAGATTGACAAAGATATACAATCTATACGCCAAGGTGAGGGACAACGTCACGCACGAAGTCCTCGGCACGCTCGACCAGCCGCGTCCCATCAAAACATCGCTCCGGTACCAAAAGGCGGGCGTAATCACCTTGCGATTCCCCAAACATAACATCGAAAAGGAATATGATCTGAGAAGTGATGAAGCATACCGCTTAGACATTAGTGTAGCTTGCCACACTGCCGGCTCTCCTTGAAACGATAAATAGTCGAGTAGGGGCAGGGGATTGCGATCGGGAAGAGACGGCGCGCGCCGCCACCCCGGCAATCGCCTGCCCCTTTTTGCCGCCCGTCGATTTAACAGAAAATGCGCTTGACTTATTTCGAATACTGCGTATAATGGGTGTATATTCTGAAAGGCGATGATCGGGAACAGGGGATTTCGCGCCGGACGCGTGCGTTGTCCGAGGCAAAGCGGCTTCTCCCTGACGATGTCAAAGCCTTCCCGACAGAGAGCAGCCGGTTGGTGAGAGGCGCGGGGAAGACGGACATTCGGTTACATCCCGAAAGCCGTGCATCGAAAGCGCCGCACCGCGAGTAGGCTGCACCGGGGGACGCCCGTTAGCGCGTTATGGGCATGACAGTGCCCGAGAAAGACCAAATTGAGGTGGTACCGCGGATTTTCGCCCTCTGCATATATGCAGAGGGCGTTTATTATGAAGGAGGAGACAAAATGATCATTACGGACCTGTTGGAGCGCAACGCGAAGCAGTACGGCGAGGAAGTTTGCCTCGTCGAAATCAACCCCGAGGTGGTCGACAAGATCGTAAAGAACCCGCGCGAATACGCGCTGGTCGAGGCGAACCCCCTCGCGCAGTATCGCAAGGAGATGACGTGGCTCGAATTCGACCAAAAGGCGAACCGCTTTGCGAACCTGCTCATTTCCAAGGGCGTGAAAAAGGGCGACAAGGTTGCGATCCTTTTGATGAACTGCCTCGAGTGGCTGCCCATCTATTTCGGCGTGCTCAAGACCGGCGCGCTCGCGGTGCCGCTCAACTACCGCTACATGGCGGACGAAATCCAGTACTGCGTGGAACTCGCCGAAGCCACCACGCTCGTGTTCGGCCCCGAATTTACCACGCGCGTACAGGCCGTAAAGGACGGCATGAAAAACGTGTCCCGCATGATCTATGTGGGGGAAAAGTGCCCGGAGTTTGCACAGCGCTATGAGGACCTCGTGCGGGATATGCCCGATACGAAGCCGGATATGCCGCTCACGATCGAGGACGATGCGGCGATCTACTTCTCCTCCGGCACGACGGGCTTCCCCAAGGCGATTTTGCACGCGCACAGGTCGCTCATATCCTCGTGCGAGGTGGAGCAGAACCACCACAGCCAGCGGCGCGGCGATACCTTCCTGTGCATGCCGCCGCTGTACCACACGGGCGCGAAGATGCACTGGTTCGGCAGCCTCATTTCGGGGAGCCGCGCCGTGCTGCTGCGCGGCATCTCGCCGAAGTGGATTTTTGAAACTATCTCGGAGGAAAACGTCACCATCGTGTGGCTGCTCGTGCCGTGGGCGCAGGACATTTTGGACGCGATCGACCGGGGCGATATAAAGCTCTCCGACTACAAGCTCGACCAGCTGCGCCTCATGCACATCGGCGCGCAGCCCGTGCCGCCCTCCCTCGTGCGTCGCTGGAAGCAGATTTTCCCGCACCACGAGTACGACACGAACTACGGCCTTTCCGAGTCCATCGGCCCCGGGTGCGTGCATTTGGGCGTGGAGAACATCCACAAGGTCGGCGCGATCGGCGTTCCCGGCTACAACTGGCAGGTGGACATCGCGGACGAAAAGGGCAACCCGGTCAAGCAGGGCGAGGTGGGCGAGCTCATCGTGCGCGGTCCCGGGCTCATGAAGTGCTACTACCGCGACCCGGAGGCGACCGCCGCCGTGCTGAAAAACGGCTGGCTGTTTACGGGCGACATGGCGATGCAGGACGAGGACGGCTTCATCTTCCTGGTCGACCGAAAGAAGGACGTCATCATCAGCGGCGGGGAGAACCTATACCCCGTGCAGATCGAGGATTTCCTGCGCGCCAACGACAAGATCAAGGACGTCGCCGTCATCGGCCTTCCGCACCCGAGGCTGGGCGAGATCGCCGCCGCAATCGTCGAACTGAAGCCCGATGTATCCTGCACGGAGGAGGAGCTCAACGAGTTCTGCATGGGGCTGCCGCGCTACAAGCGCCCGCGCAAGATCATCTTCGATACGGTGCCGCGCAACCCCACCGGCAAGATCGAAAAGCCGAAGCTGCGCGAAAAATACGTCAAGGGAAGCCTCGTCGAGGCCCAGATCACGGGCTCATAAAACACAACTGCGGGGGATTGGGCGGGTTCCGTAAGGAACCTGCCCAATCCCCCGCTTTTGTTTGCTTTGCGCTCTGTCCCGCGCTTTCCCCCGCCGCGCAAAAGAGGGATGCGCGAATTCTCCCTTTGCGATGCGTCAGGCGATGTGGAACGCGAAATCGCCGTTGATCCTCGCCGCGTCCGAAAGCGTGTCGATCAGCTTTCGCCCGTAGTTGCCCGGGATCTCCGAAAGCGCATGCGCGTTGATGAGCCATACCTCCGCCTTCGCGGTCGAAACGCAGTCGAACAGCGCATCGAGGTTTTTTCCGTAATGCGCGGGGAAGGAGAGCTTTTCCATGAGCTCTCTGTGCGCGTCCTCCCGCGTCCGCATGGCGTTTCCGTCCAAAACGATTTTATCCATCATACTCCCCCTCATACCAGCCGTCGAAAAGTTGCGTTGCGCTTTCGTAATGGTCGTACGTCACGTAAATCATGCCGTCTTCGGAAAAGAGCAGGCGTTCGCTTCCGCGATAGCCGCCCGAATAGTTCACGTCGCACTCGCGCCACGTGCCGTCCGGCAAAATCCCCTCGCGGTTTCCGAATGGATCGCCGCCGATGGATTTTCCGGGCGCGACATCGTGCAGGTTCCCGCTCGCGGCGTCCCAGCCGAGGCTTCTCGCTTCGCGCTTGGTGATATAGTTTTCGGGAAGCTCCCGAAACACGTGCAGATACATGGAGACCTCCTCGGGCGAGGTGTAGCTTTCGCCGTATTCGATGGTATAGAGGATCGTCTCTCCGCCTTCGGAGAGCGCGTCCCACATGACCGTGCCGCCGTCTGCCAAAATCTCCGCGAATGCCGCCCCGAAGAGGAGAATGAGCGCGAGCAGAGCGCACAAGAGTTTCTTCATTTTTGTCCCTTCTTTCGGTATTGCAGGGGCGTCGTCCCCGTCGCGCGGCGGAACACCTTGATAAAATATCCCGCGTCCACATAGCCCAGCGAAAACGCGATCTCGGTGACGGAGTCGTCCGTTCCGCGCAGTCGCCTTTTTGCCTCCGTGACGCGCTGTTTCGTAACGAATTCGACGAAGGTTGCGCCCATTTCCTCCTTGAACAGGTGGCTCAGGTAATAGGGGCTTATGTGTACCGCCTGCGACACCGTCTCCAGCGTGAGCTGGTCGCCCAGATGCTGCGAGATGTAGGCCGCGGCGTCGCCCAACAGCGTCGCCGCCCTGGTGTTTCGCACCCGGTATACCGCGTCCATGAACGAATCCAGCGCGCGGACGACCCACACGCAGACCTCCTCGAAATCCGCCGCAGCGGAGAGCTCCGCGATATAGCGGCTGTTCATGCCGAACAGGCTCTCCATCTCTGCGCCGCTCTCTACCGCCGCGCGGGAGATCATGACCACGAGTTCCAATAGCCGCGCCTTCGTGATCTCGATGCGCCCCGCGCTTTTCGCGAATACGCGCCCGAGCAATTCGTTAAGCAGCGCCCGCGCGCCCTGCCTGTCGCCGATGCGCACGCGCCCCAAGAGCTCCTTTTCCATGTGCAGCGGGTAGGATGCGATGAGCCGATCGTCGAGCTTTGCACCCTCGAGGGCATCCGCTACGGACATCTGCCCGCGCGTCCTCTCCCGCCCCTGCGCGAGAACGTCGCTCTCCCCGTCCGAAAGCCTGACGGAGAGCGAAAAGAGCATCTCGGACAGCGCGCGCATGCGCATGGGCGTAACGACCTGCATGTCGCGCGAATCCTCCTCGTCCTCCCACATCAGGCACGGAAGGCAGCAGATGCTCCCCGCAAGCTCTCCGTTTTTGAGAATCGCCGCCGCTGCGAACACCGCGTTTTCGTGGCATTTGTGTACGAACGGCTCGCCCGTTCGGAAGGCGTTTTCCATCGCGCGGCGGTGTTGCGCGGCGCACTCCTTCGCGTCGCGGTTAGAGCTTTTGCAAAAGGCGATGCCGCGCGCCACATTCGTATGTGCGAGCATGTGCCCTTCCATGTCGAAACGGGCGGCATCCACCCCCGTGGATACGGCAAAGGCTTTGAGCGCGTCCATCACAAAAGCGCCTCGATGACGGGCTGCAAATTGTCCGCGATTTGGGCGAAACCGAGGTCCGTCGGATGTACCGTATCCACAAAGCATTCGTCCGCGTCCTTTGGCATGAGGTGCCTGCCGTCCAGGAAGGAGATGTGGTTATCTCCCGCGTCCCGATGCCGCCTGACGCAATCCGCCTGCCACGCACGCAGTTCGTCCATCATCGTATTGTCGCCCTCAAACGGAAGGCGCGACGCGACGAGGATCGGGACGATGGGATGCGCTTTGCGCAAAACGGCGAGGAAGGAATCCATCGTCGTCTTGACGCCCATTCCCGCGTTAGGCTCGTAGCTCAGGATGTACAGCGCGGGGTTTTCGACATTTGCGACGAGTTCCGCGACCTCTTTTTCGCCCTTGCCGCTGCCCGAAAAGCCGAAGTTGATGAACTCCCGATCCATGCGGCGGGAAAGGATGTTGGTATAGAGCATCCCGGGCCGCGTCGCACAGCCGCCCTGCGTGATGGAGCTTCCGTAGACGACGATCGGCTTCCCGTGCGCGAAGGGCTTGGGCGGGAGGAGCGCTGCGCCCGCATCCAGCCCGATATGCAGCGACACCAGCCCCGCATAGAGCGGGAGGTTCAGAAGGATTTCTTTCTTTTCGCGCGAAAGCCCGGAGGCAAGCGTTACCGCGTAATTGTCCTTCGTCCTGTCAAAGCGCGTAACGCCCTTGAAGCGGTATCTGTCTTCCATGACGTAGCAGTCGATGCCCGCCTCGCCCGTCGCTGCGAAATGGTCCATGCCGCTCGCGTGCGTGAGCTTTGCCGCGACGGATACGGACGCGGAATCGGTGACAAAGCGAATCTGCCCGCCCGCGAGGTGCGTGGAAAGCTCCGCGACGGCGGGGGAGACCGATTGAAGCGCCTCTCGCTCCGCCCTGGAGAACCGCGCGAATTCCCGCTCCTGCGAAAAGCGCGAAAGCCCGGACACGCCAAACGGCGCTTTTTTCGCGTCGTACCACGAAAGGCTTTCGGGGCGTTCGATGGAGCTGTACGTCATCGCCGCATCGATGTTCTTCCATTCCACTATGATTCGCCTCCCCTTTCCATAAATGAAACCGTCTCGCGCAGTGCCTCCGCATACGGAGCGCCGCGCAGCCACAGGTCGTGCGCGAAGGACAGCGCCCTGCTGAAAAGCGGCGAAGGCGCAAATCCGCGCCCGACCAAATCCGCGCCCATGACCTGCCTCGTATCTTTCAGAAGGTGATATTGCTCGAGCATATCCTCCAAATGTCTCTCTACATCCCGTGAATCGCGTTCGCGGGACGCCCTGGCGAGCAGCAGCAGGTCTTCGGGCGATACACAGGCATCGAAAAGGCGCATAAATTCGACCTTGTCTGCACTTTGCGCGACGAGCGCATCGGGGCGCGTCGCAAGGGGAACCATGTTTTTGACGTATTTCGCGCGGCGGACTTCGGGGCAGAGGGTGTTTGTATCGAAGCTTTCGCATTCGAGAAAGAGCGCGGCGACCATGAAGCCCTCTTTGTATTCCGCGCTTTCGCTAAGCGCCGCCGCGCGATCGAGCGTATGCATGGTTTTTGCATACGCCTCGGAGGACAGTGCATGGATTTCGGGGAACCACGTACCTGTTTGCCGCATGGCTTTGAGCGTTTCAAAATATACGGAGGGCGCGTCCGCCTTCAAAAGCGCCTTGTCCGTCTCCGCCTGCACGCGTTCGGGTGCGAGCGCGGAAAGATCCATCGCAGAACAGAGGCGCACGGTCTCCTCCGCGACCGCAAAGCCGAACCGCGCCGCGAACTGCGCCGCCCGAAGCACGCGCAGTGCATCCTCCGCAAACGATTGATCGTTGACATGGCGCAGGATGCCGCGCTCTAAATCCTCTCTTCCGCCATAGAAATCGAGGACTTCGCCCGTCAGGACGTCCTGCATCATGGCATTTATGGTGAAATCGCGCCGCCGTGCCGCCTTTTGTGCACCGATAAACGGATCGACGAATACGGCGAAGTCCTTATGCCTGCGCCCCGTCGCCTTTTCCATGCGCGGCATTGCGATATCGAGCCCGTAGTGCCTGAGCCCAAACACGCCGAAGGACGCACCGATCGCGATCCGCTCGCCGAGGCCGTCCAAAATCTCCTCGAGCGCGCGCACCTCGATGCCGTGCACCTCGATATCGACGTCCTTGATTTCCATGTGTAAGAGCGCGTCGCGCACACAGCCGCCGACGTAGTATGTGCGCCCGCCTTTATCTGCGACTTTTTCGGCGATTCGCCGCGCCATTTCGATGTCTTTCATCGTGCTATTCCCCCGAATACGACAAAAGACCTTTCGCGTGGAAAGGTCTTCAAGCGGTAGACGAGACTCGGACTCGCGACCTCCACCTTGGCAAGGTGGCGCTCTACCAACTGAGCTACTACCGCACTCGATTATGCGGACGAAGAGACTCGAACTCTTACGCCTCTCGGTATCGGAACCTAAATCCGACGCGTCTGCCAATTCCGCCACGCCCGCCTACGAAAAAATGACCCATCGGGGATTCGAACCCCGGACACCCTGATTAAAAGTCAGGTGCTCTGCCGACTGAGCTAATGGATCAGGTGGCTGGGGCGGCGGGATTCGAACCTGCGTGTGCGAGAGTCAAAGTCTCGTGCCTTTACCTCTTGGCTACGCCCCAACAAACGCGCGAAGGGGAAAATGGGGTGAGTGATGGGATTTGAACCCACGATCTCCAGGGCCACAACCTGGCGCTCTAACCACTGAACTACACCCACCATATACAAGGCGCGCCCGAAGGGACTCGAACCCTTGACCCACAGCTTAGAAGGCTGTTGCTCTATCCAACTGAGCTACAGGCGCCCATGCGGGTCAAACGGTGCATCCCGCTGACGAATATAGATTGTACCATAAAAACCTTTGTTTGTCCATATGGTTTTCGTTATTTACAATCATTTTTCAAATGCCGTAATCGATGCGCGGCGTATCCGACCGATTGCAAGGCATCGGATGCGCCGCGCAAAGAAGATGTCGCATCATCTGCCGTCGGCCTCACAAAGGGAAGCCGAACGGCCTTTCGGGAAATGAGGGCGACGGATTGCAGAGTGCGCGCCGTTATTGCGCGGACATATCCCGCATGGCCCACGCGGCGTTTTGGTTCGTACACGTCTGCCGGTGTTCGGATGTGGTCGCCATGGGAACCTCCCCTTCGGCATTTGCGTAGATGTTCGCCTCCGAGACATACTTTTCCGAGAAACCGAGGGAACACAGAACCCTTGCGAGCACAGGCTCCGCCTCCGGGAACATGCCCTTGGGCGCGACGATGCCCGAAACGCACACGGCCGTCAGCGGCATCATATCCACGCCGTCCAAATCGTAGGAACCGCCGGATACCAGCGTGACGCCGAAATTGCCCGCACATGCCGTGCCGCTCGCGGACCAAAATTCGGCGTGGACGAGCGCGCTCTTAAGCGTCATGCCGGAAAGATATGTATCATACGGCAGTACATCCAGCACCGTTACGTCGTTTAACTCGGGAAAGGTGAAACCCGGCATGGTTCCGGCGTCGGCGAAGCGGTTCCACTCGGTAAACAGGTCCTCGCCATACCCGGGCCTGATTACCGGTGCGCTCGCGTACCATCCATAGGGATTATTTTCGTTGGCGTTTTCCGCAAGCCAGTCCTTGGCGGCCTGACTCTTGTTGAACGGGTAGAGCATGCTGTAGTAGAATATCTCGTACTCCGGGGCTTCGGGGTCGAACATGCGGATTCCGATCGCGGAGTACTGCCCCATGGTCTGTATCTCCCAGCCTGCGGGCACCATGACGCTGAACATGTCGGTTGCGCGCAGGATCAATATGGGCGTAAACGGCTCGGCAGGCTCTTCCGCGCGAATGACAAAGGGCTGATCCAGCAGTTGGCCGTATTCGTTCATCTCGCCCGCGTATTTCACAGTTACGGAGGAACCGATCTCGATATCCTCGGGCAACTCTGAGCGGGGTGCGTATTCGTTAAAGAAAAACGTCCACACGACGCCCCACGCATCTTCCACGGCAATCGCCTCTCCGTCAATTCCCCGCACCACACCTTCAAATGTGATCGTTTGCGGCGCAGCGTAAATGACAAAGGGTTGATCCAGCAGTTGGCCGTATTCGTTCATCTCGCCCGCGTATTCCACGATCACGGAGGAACCGATCTCGATGTCCTCGGGCAGTTCCGAGCGCGGCGCGTATTCATTAAAGAAAAACGTCCACACCGCGCCCCATGTGTCCTCCACGGTGATCGCCTCGCCGTCGATTCCCTGCACCACGCCCGCAAATGTCGTCGTATCGCCGCGGGCGGAAAGCGGAATCGAACCAAGCAGGGCGATTATAAGCAGTATCGATACGATTCGTTTCATTTGTCACGCCATCCCTTCTTATTGCGCGCTCACGTACTCACGGTGAGCGCCATCAAATGCCACACCCACATCGCATGCCGTTTTTCATATGGTTTCGGCTCTGCCCTCCTTTGCGGCCGTTTTACCGCGGCATAGGCGATCGCATGGTGCGACAAACGGTTTTTCATGTGAAGATGTTATTTCAATGTGATTTTATGTAACCGTATTTTATCATATGTAGCCGCATCTGTCAACGGCGCGAGTGTGCAATCTGCTATCGCAAAGAAAATATCCCGCCTGCTTTTGCACGCGAAAGCAGGCGGGGGATTGACAACGGGAAGGGGCGGGTTTCAGTACCCGTTTTTGCAGCTCGGATAGCGGATTTCGACGGTAGTGCCGCTTTTGCAGTTTTCGAAGATCCACTTCGCATCCTCGACCTTCAGGCGGATGCAGCCGTGCGAGGCCTTTCTGCCGAGATAGCGCTCGGAGGATTTGATGAGGGTCTTTTCGTTCCGGTCGTTATACAGAACCGAGTGAAACATGATATCGCCCGAGATGCTGTAGGAATACTGCGCCCAGCAGAAGTAATCGTTAAAACGGTGCCACCTGTTGGCGCGCCGCGTCGCGGTGAAGACGCCGGTGGGCGTGGTGTCGTACAGCCCCGTCGAGCAGATCATTTCGCGCACGAGGGTGAGCGAAGCGTCGGAACCGATTTCGTAGGCGTAGACCATTTGGTCGTCTATGGAGACGACGATGCGATAGGGCTCAGGGTGGGGCATGGCGGCATCGGAATACAGGCGAAGCTGCGTCTCTCTGTCGGCGGCGCCGGTCTTCGAGAGCCCGTTGGCTCCCTGAAACGCCTTGACCGCGGAGACGGTCTTTGCGTGATACTTGCCGCCGATATTGGCTCTTGGGAGAAAGCCGAGCGAATGCAACCGCCTTTGCAGGCGCTTCACTTCGTCTCCGCTCGAGCTTTTGGACAGATCCTGCTTATAGGGGTCGATCTTCGCGGTCTGAAGGCGCTTTTGCGTCGGAATATCGCAGGTCTTTCCCGTGGCGTCGGAGATCGGAACAAAATCCGCCGCGGCTGCAAGCGCGTCAACCGTCGCATCGTCGTACCTGCCCGTGACGGGCGCGCGGAACAGCCCGAGCCGGATCAGCACCTTCTGCACGCGCAGAACCGCCTGGTTTTTGTCGCCCTCCGCGAGTCGAACCGGCGCGGGAGCGTCGCTGCGCTTCGCCGTACCGGAAGTGAGAAGGTCGAGCGTCTGTGCGTCACCTTCGCCCGTTTCCGGGAGTCCGTGCGTTTTTTGCAGCAGCAGAAGCGATTCTTTGGTGTCGGAATCGAGCGTCGTATTCGGCTCGCGGTCGAGGTAATTGAGGTTTTGCAGCATGCGCTCCAGATACAGCGCGCGCATATTGTCGGACGGGTCGGCGATGTCGTCCGAATAATAGCTGAAGCCTGTGTTGTATAAGATCGCCTGCACCTTTACGGACGCGATACTGCCGTCGCCCGCGACGTCGACGCCCAGCGACCGAAGCAGCGCGATGTACTCTGCGACAGCGGCCTGCGTCTTCTTGCCGTAATCGCCGTCGACGGAATGCGTATATATGCCGAGTTCCGCAAGGCGCGCCTGCAGTTTGGACACTTCGTCGCCCTTCATGCCGCGCTGAAGCTCGGGATAGGTCGCGATCGCGTCCTCGTCCGGCTCCTCTTCGGATATATCGTCGGATGTGTCCTCCCGGGCGGCGCTTGTCGCTTCCTGCGCGTCCTCCGTTCTGCTTCCCACGAGCGATTCGGAAGAAGAGGCGGGTCTGACGACGGCAAGGGCGGGCACGCCGGAAAGCGCGATGCAGAGTATCAAAAGAAGGCAGACGAGCCTTTTCACCGAATATCAACTCCTTGTTTTTGCAGTGCTTCTCATTATCTCATAAAACAAAGCGCGCTGCATGGTGCAGCGCGTTTGCGGCGCGTTAAAAATCTATGCGAAAGCGATTTTACAGGCGGATGGTATATCCGTCTGTCGCGAACTCGACGGGGATCTCGCCGTCCAGCAGGCGTTTCACCCGGCAGCAGCTTTCGAGAAAGCGCGGGGAATAGTGATTGAAGCAGAATTTCTTCGGCGGATGCCTGCGCAGCGGCTCCAGATAGAGGTCCGCCTCGAAATGCGCGCATTCCGCGACGACGAGATCGTAGCCGTCTTCCGTTACGAAGCGCACATAGTCGGCAATCGGGCCGTCCGCGTGCTTCATGTCGCCGGTAAAGAGAACCTTCTTCCCCTCGGCTTCCAAAAGGAAGGCGTAGGCGCGTTCGATGTGCTGCGTGCGAAGAGCTGTGACCTTGAGCGCGCCGTCGGAATAGAGTACGCCCTCCCGAATCTGCGTAAAGCGGATGCTCTCGCGCAGATCGTCGCGCGCCGCCTTCATCCATGCGCGCAATGCGTCTTTGAGTTCAGGTTCTGGAAGGAAGATCTCCGGGTCGGCATGGACGAAATACCAACTGCACAGGTTTACAAACGGCACGAGCCCGTTTGAATGGTCACCGTGCGCATGGGTGATGAAGATCGCGTTGATCTCGTCGGGATGGATGTTTCGGTTGATGAGCTCGGGCATGGGGTCGCAGCCCGCATCGACGAGGTATTTCTTTTCCCCGACTTCGACGAGCGCGCAGGAGAATTTGCGGTTCGGCTCGGGTACGCCGTGGCTGCTGCCCAAAAAGGTAATCTGCATACTTGCGCCTTCCTTCTCTTTTTTATTGACCGACCCGAGTATATACGAACGCGCGCATTCTGTCAAGGATGTGTTTTTTGCGCGTAACACTTGCATTCGGCGGAAACAGAGGGTATAATCGAGGGAAAGGAGATGAGAAGGATTGCCCGATTTTGTGAAAAGGCTGTTTGCGCTTCGGGGGATCGACTTTCAGGAGGACGCGCCGCCCGTTCAGGAGTTGTATAGGCAAAATATAGCCATCGCGTGGCCGGCGACGGTCGAGGGCGCGCTGATTTCGATCATCGGCTCGGTGGATACTGCGATGGTCGGCAAACTTGGCTCCGGCGCGATCGCGGCGGTGGGGATCACGACGCAGCCGCGCATGATATTACTCCTCCTCGCGCAGTCGCTCTGCGTCGGGACGACTGCGCTCATCGCGCGGCGCAAGGGCGAGGATAACCGCGCGTCCGCCAACAGCGTCCTGGCGCAGTCCATGTATCTGGTGACCGCGCTCGGCATCCTCACGACGCTAATCGGCTACTTCTTCGCGGAGCCTTTCATGCGCATGGCGGGCGCGAACGAGGACACGCTTTTGTGGGCGACGGAGTATTTTCAGGTGGTCTCCTTGGGGTTCCTGTTCAATTCGTGGTCGCTCTGCCTGTGCGCAGGCATGCGCGCCGTCGGGCAGACGCGAATCACCATGGTCGCGAACATCACGGCGAATCTGGTCAACGTGTTTTTGAATTACGGCCTCATCGAGGGGCACTGGGGTTTCCCGGCGCTGGGCGTAAAGGGCGCGGCGATCGCGACATTGTGCGGCACGATCGTCGGCGCGGGCATCGCGTTTTGGTTTGCGATACAGGGCGACGGATTTTTGCACTTCCGCCCGTCGGCGCCGCGCTTTGACAGGGAGACGCTTCGCGGTCTGTTGCGCATCGGCTCCTCCTCGATGGTCGAGGGCGCGTGCCTTCGCGCGGGGTTTTTTCTGAATACGAAATTGGTGGCGGGAAACGGCACGGCGGCGCTTGCGACCTATCAGATCGTGAGCCAGACGACCTCGCTCTCCTTCACGCTCGGCGACGGACTGGGCATCGCGGGCGCGACGCTCGTCGGGCAGTCGTTGGGCGCAAAGCGCAAGGACCTCGCGCAGGCGAACGTGCAGATATCGCGCAAGCTGTCGATCGTTTCGTCGGTGCTGCTGATGCTCGTCATCCTCTTCGGAAGGCGGCAGATCGCGCTGTTCTTTACCAAGGAGCCCGAGATCATAGCGGACGCCATGCTCGCGTTTCTGGTCATCATAACGGGCATTTTGCCGCAGAACGGGCGCGTCGTGTTCTCGGGGTGCCTGAGGGGTGCGGGCGATGTGCGCTATGTCGCGATGTGCTCGCTCATCAGCGTCACCATTTTGCGGCCCCTTTGCACGTATCTTTTCTGCTACCCGTTAAACGGCCTTCTGCCGATGGCGATGCTGTCCGTGACGGGGCCGTGGATCGCGTTCGTGTTGGACGCCTTTGTGCGGGAATACCTGCTGTACCGCCGCATCAAACAGGGAAAGTGGCTGAATATCAGGCTGTAAACGGAACAAAAAAGGCATGTCGCAGGCAAAATGCGACATGCCTTTTCAGTTCACGCGCCCGGCGGGATTTGAACCCACGGTCTTTCGAGTCGGAGTCGAACACTCTATCCACTGAGCTACGGGCGCACGGCACCTGTATACGATACAGGAACCGGCGAAAAAAGTCAACCGTGCGCCCGTTAATTTATGCAGCGCCCAACACCTTGTGCAGCCATGCGTTGATGTTCTCCACGGCCTTCAGCGTCTGCGGGCCGAAGGATACGAGCGAGATGAACGTGAGCACCAAGAGGATGATGTGGAAGATCAACAGCGCCGCGCCGTAATGCCTCTTGGACGGCGTCTTGCCGCCGCAGACCCATACGATGGCCATGATGATATTGACGACGGGGATCGCGGAAAGCAAGATCGTAAAGTACCAGTTGCCGGTGGAAACATGCATGGTTTCCTCTTGCTGACGAGCCATATGAATGCCTCCGTTTGCTTCTTTCTTGCTTTGTATTATAACAGGGATTCGGCGTTCCGTCAACCGGTTTTCTCGGTTATTTTGCGATCAGCCTGGTCAGAATCTCGTTGCTGCGCTTCAGGAAGGCGACCATGCGGTCGGATTCCAGGGGCTTTCGCGCCATTTCGGACAGGTCCATGACGTGTGCGCACACGGTGGGCGCGAGATCATCGTCCTCCTCTGCGCCGCGAAGATAGGCGATCAAGGGGTGTGCATCGTTTAAGACGAGCGTCTTTCTTTCGGGCATCGAAAAGCCCTGCCCCATGAACCGCGCCATCTCGGAGAAGCGGCGGGACTGCTCCTCGACCGTCACCATCGCGGGGATGTCCTGCGACTTGAACCTGTCGAGCCTGACGGCCAGGTCCGGGAGATCAAGCGCCTTTCGGAACATCTCCTCAAGCTTCTTGCGCGCCTCTTCGTCGGTCTCGCCCGATTCGGTGAGCCCCTCGGTGTCCGCGTCCACGCGGCGGAAGGTCACGGCATCCGCGCCGCCGCGGTACTCCATAAAGGACATGAAGTTGCTGTCGATGAGCGTATCCAGAAGCACCACATCGTGGCCTTCCTGCCTGTACAGCTCCACCATCTGCGCCTGCCGCTTGGGGTCGCTGGTGTAGAACACGGTCTTTTTGCCATCGCCCGGGTTTGCCTCTACGTATTCGGAGAGCGTGAGGTATCTGTCGTCCGTGGTCTTGTAGAGGATCGCATCCTTCACGCGGTCGAAGAACTTCTCGTCGCGGATAGAGCCGTATTTTACGAAGGGGTGGATGCTGTCCCAGTATTTCTCGTATTGCTCGCGCTTGTCGGTGAATTCCGAAACGAGCCTGTCTGCGACCTTGCGCGTGATGTACGCGGACATCTTGCGCACGTAGCCGTCGTTCTGCAGGAACGAGCGGGATACGTTGAGCGGAAGGTCCGGGCAGTCGATCGCGCCCTTTAGGAGCATCAGGAACTCGGGGATGACCTCCTTGATGTTGTCCGCCACGAAGACTTGGTTGTTGTACAGCTTGATGACGCCCTCGGAGGCGGTGAATTCGTTCTTGATGCGCGGGAAATAGAGGATGCCCTTCAGGTTGAACGGGTATTCCGCGTTCAGGTGAATCCAAAAGAGGGGGTCCTCCATGTCGCGGAACACCTTGTGGTAGAACTCGAGGTATTCTTCATCCTTCACCTCGCTCGGCTTTTTGAGCCAGAGGGGGGAGGTGTCGTTTACGGGTTTGGGTTCTTCCTTGGCTGTCTCTTTCGGCTCTTCGCCTTCCTTCGGCTCCTCCGGCGGCTTGATCTCATTCAGATAGATGGGAACGGGCATGAACGCGCAGTACTTTTCGAGCACCTGACGGGCGGTGTAATATTCGAGGAACTCCCTGTCCTCGTCCGAAATATACATGGTGACGGTGGTGCCTCGCGTTGCGCGGTCGGAATCGGAGATTTCGTATTCCATGCCGTCCTCGCTGCTCCAGCGCACGGCCTGCGCGCCTTCCTGCCAGCTCAGCGTGTCGATGACGACCTTTTCGGAGACCATGAACGAGGAATAAAAGCCCAGGCCGAAGTGGCCGATGATGCCGCCCTTGTCCGCGTCCTCGCCTTTATATTTCGCGAGGAATTCCTCCGCGCCGGAAAACGCGACCTGCGCGATGAAGCGCTCGACCTCGTCCTGCGTCATGCCGATGCCGTTGTCGGACACGGAGAGGAAGCCGTTTTCCTTATCGAGGGTAACGGTTACGCGATAGTCCTCCTCGGGCGCGACCTGCCCGCCCTGCGTGAGCATTTTGTGCTTTGCGATGGCGTCGCAGCCGTTGGAAACGATTTCTCTAAGAAATATGTCTTTGTCCGAATACAGCCAGCGCTTGATGATCGGCATGATGTTTTGTGCGTTGATGGAAATGGTGCCTTTCTGTGCCATAAAATTGCCTCCTGCGGTATTTGATTTACTTGTATTATAGGTGAAAACAGGTGTATTGTCAAGCGAATTAGCACTCAAAAGGCGAGACTGCTAACAATTTAACGATTTCTTCAAGTTTGTTTGGCGGATTTGGCGCGCAAAGCGGGGTTACGCATAATTAACTTGATTGCACTTTGCCGCAGATGGTATAATACGAATTGTACGGCAATGAAGGAGAAAAGTATGCGGGATATGCGCCGAACAGAGAGCTGCGCCATGGGCTGAGAGCGCAGGGGAATGCATTCCGCAGAAGTTCGCTCCGGAGCCTCCGCGCCGAAGGGCACAGTAAGCGCGGACGGGTTCGTCTCCGATAGAAGGACTAAAGGCCTGAACCGGCTTTCGGGAGGGCGAATTTGGGTGGTACAGCGGCACTCCCGCCCCATATGCGTGGGGCAGGGGGTTTTTTACTTTATTGAGACGAGGGGGAAGAACATTGCAGGAACAGTTGAGGCAGATTCAGGAGAAAACGCTTGCCGAGCTTGAGACCGTGCGGGATTCGGCCGCGCTGGAGCAGCTTCGCGTGAAGGTGATGGGGAAGAAGGGGGAACTCACCGCCATCCTTCGCGGCATGGGAAAGCTCGCGCCCGAGGAACGCCCGAAGATGGGGCAGCTCGTAAACGAGGTGCGCGAGAATCTGGAGCAGGCGATAGACGCCTGCGCGCAGCGCATCGGGCAGATCGAAAGGGAAAAGCGCCTGAAGGACGAGGCGATCGACGTGACGATCCCCTCCGCCGGGCGCAGCGCGGGGAGCCTGCATCCGATGAACATCGTGCTGGACGAATTGCTCACCATCTTCACCGGCATGGGCTTTGAGGTCGTGGACGGGCCGGAGGTCGAATTCGACAGGTACAATTTCGAGCTTTTGAACATCCCGAAGAACCACCCCACGCGCGACGCGCAGGACACCTTTTACGTCGACGACAACGTCGTATTGCGCACGCACACGTCGCCCGTGCAGGCGCGCGTGATGGAGACGCACAAGCCGCCGATCCGCATCGTTTGCCCCGGCAGGGTGTACCGCGCGGACGAGGTGGACGCGACGCATTCGCCCGTGTTCCACCAGATGGAAGGGCTCGTCATCGACGAGGGAATCTCCATGGGCGATCTCAAGGGGATGCTGGAAATCTTTGCGAAAAAGCTCTACGGCGAGGGTGCGCGGGCGCGCTTCCGCCCCTCATTCTTCCCATTCACGGAGCCTTCCGCCGAGGTCGATTTTACCTGCGTGAACTGCATGGGCAAGGGCTGCCGCATGTGCAAGGGCACGGGCTGGATCGAGGTGCTTGGCGCGGGCATGGTCAACCCCAAGGTGCTCGAAATGAACGGGATCGACAGCAAAAAGTATACGGGCTTTGCGTTCGGCATGGGCATAGAGCGCCTCACGCTTTTGAAATACAAGGTTCCCGATATGCGCTACCTGTATGAAAACGACCTGCGCTTCCTGTCGCAGTTCCGATAAGAACGAACGAGTGGGGAGGAAATCACGATGAAAATACCGGTCGAATGGCTGAAGGACTATCTGGACGCGATGCCGGATACGGAAGAATACGCGAAAAAAATGGTCATGGCGGGAAATGCCGTGGAGGGCATCGAAAACGTCGGCAGCGGGTTTACCGATGTGGTGACGGCGCGGGTGCTGACGTGCGAGCCGCACCCCAATTCCGACCACCTGCACGTGTGCACGGTAGATGTCGGGCAAGGGGAGCCGCTGCAGGTCGTCTGCGGCGCGCCGAACGTGTTTCAGGGCGCGCGCGTATGCTGCGCACTGGTTGGTGCGCAGCTTCCGGGCGACATCAAAATCAAAAAAGGCAAGATTCGCGGCGTGGAATCGTTCGGAATGCTGTGCTCGGGCACGGAACTGGGCGTTTCGGAGGCGCTGTATCCGCACTGCGGCGACGAAGGCATCTTACTCATCGAAGAGGACGTACCCTGCGGCATGGATGCACACGAACTGTTCCATATGACGACGGACGTGGTCGATTTCGAGATCCTCGCGAACCGCCCGGACTGCCTGTCCCTGTGGGGCATCGCGAGGGAAAGTGCGGCGGTTTTGGACGCGCACTGCGTACTGCCCGAGATCGCGTTTGCGGAAAACGGCAAGGGGCGCTTTGAGGACTACGCGAAAGTGACCGTTCTGGACGACGAAAACTGCCCGCGCTATTGCTCGCGCGTAATCGACAATGTGAAGATCGAGCCGTCGCCCATCTGGCTGCGCGCGTACCTGCACGCGGCGGGCATGCGCCCGATCAACAACATCGTGGACATCACGAACTTCGTCATGCTGGAGACGGGGCACCCCATGCACGCGTTCGACCTCGCCAAGGTGAAGGACCACACCATCATCGTGCGCCGCGCCGGGCAGGATGAAATGCTCACCACGCTCGACGGAAAGGAGCACAGGCTCGATCCCTCCATGCTCGTCATCGCCGACGCGGAGAGGGCGACGGGGCTTGCGGGCGTGATCGGCGGCGAGGAATCCGAAATCACGCACGAAACGAAGCGGGTACTGTTCGAGTGCGCCGCGTTTGACCGCACGAACAACCGCCTGACGTCCCGCGCGCTGGGCATCCGCACGGAGGCGTCCGCGCGGTTCGAAAAGGGCGTATGCGTCGAAAGCACCATGGAGGCGCTCGACAGGGCGTGCATGCTCGTGGAGATGCTCGCCTGCGGCGACATCGTGCCGGGCGCGTTCGACCACTACCCCGATCCCGCGCCGCAAAGGGAGATCGAAGCCTCCGTAAAGCGCATCCAAAGCCTCATCTCCATCCCCGTTCCGCCCGAGGAGATCGAAGACATCCTGTGGCGGCTGGGCATCGAAACGGATATCGCAGGCGACGACATCCGCGCACTGGTGCCCGCGTGGCGCGGCGACATCGATGGCGAAGCGGACCTTGCGGAGGAGGTGCTGCGCCTGCACGGCTACGACGATATTCCCTCGACGCTCATGCGCGGCGTGACGACGGTGGGGACGCGCGGCGAAAAGCAGCTGCGCAACGACAAGATCAAAAACGCGCTCGTCGGCATGGGCTTTTTCGAGGCGCTCAATTTCTCCTTCATTTCGCCCAAGTGGATCGAGTTCCTGCGCCTGCCCGAGGGCGACGAAAGGCTCGACCCCGTAGTGATTCGCAATCCTTTGGGCGAGGACACGTCCGTCATGCGCACGTCGCTCGTGCCGTCCATGGCATCGGTGCTTGCGGGTAACATTCGCCACGGAAACGCGGCGGGAAAGCTGTTCGAGCTCGCGCCGGAATTCATCAAGACGGAAGGCGAAGCTCTCCCCATGCAGCGCGACACGCTGCTTCTGGGCATGTACGGCGAGAACGCAGATTTTTACGCGCTCAAGGACGCGGTGTACGCGCTCCTGCAGGGCTTTGGCATCGAGCCCGCCATCCGCGCGGACGGCGACGGCTACTACCACCCCGGGCGCAAGGCGATATTGTCTGTGAACGGCATGGACTTTGCGCGCATGGGCGAAGCGCATCCCGACCTGTGCGCGGCGTTTGACATCGAGGGCGCGAGAATCTACCTCGCGGAGATCGACGTTTCGAAGCTGCAAAAGCTCGAAAAGCCCATCCCGCCCGTAAAGCCGCTTCCGCGATTCCCCGCCGTGGCGCGCGACATCGCGCTCGTGATGGCGGAGGCGGAGCCCGTCGGCTATGTGATGGACACGATCCGCGCCGCCGCCGGAAAGAGCCTCGAGACTGTCGCGCTGTTTGACATATACCGCGGCGTGCAGCTCGGCGACGGAAAAAAGAGCGTGGCGTTCTCCCTGTCGTTCCGCAACGCGGACCACACGCTGACGGAGGCGGAGATCGATTCTTTGATGAACAAGGTGCTCACTGCGTGCGAAAAGGCGCACGGCGCGAGCATCCGGGCGTAAAACCATGCTGCGCCGCGTATGTTGCCTGCTGCTGCTTCTCTTTCTCCTTCCGACCTGTGCGCTTGCGCTGACGGAGGCGGAGATTGACGGCATACTCGAAGAAATGACGCTTCGGGAAAAGGTGCAGCAGATGTTTCTGACCACGCCGCTTGCGAGTGGGGACCCGATGGACTGGGAGCCGGGGGGCTACATCCTGTTTGCGTCCGATTTTGAGAAGCGGGACGCCGCTTCGGCGCGGGAGATGATCCGAAAGCTTCGGGAAAGCGCGAAGCTGCCCCTTTTCATCGCGGTGGATGAAGAGGGCGGCTCCGTAAACCGCGTATCGAAATATAAGGCGTATCGCGACAGCGCGTTCCCGTCGCCGCGCAAAGTATATGCTTCCGGCGGCTGGGACGGGATTGCCGAGGATACGCGCGAAAAGGCGAAGCTGCTGCTTGGCCTCGGCATCAACCTCAACCTCGCACCCGTCGCGGATGTGGCGGAGAGCAAGAAGAGCTATATCTATCCGCGCGCGTTTTCGACCGATGCCGAGGAGGTTTCCCGATACGTTTCGAGCGTCGTCGCCGTCATGAACGAGGAGGGCATCGGCGCGTGCCTCAAGCATTTTCCGGGCTACGGCGGCAATTCCGATACGCACCGGGGCATGAGCATGGATAAGCGCTCGCTCACGGAGTTCGAGACGAAGGATTTGTTGCCGTTTGCGGCGGGGATCGAAGAGGGCGTCGACGCGGTCATGGTCAGCCACAACATCGTGACCTGCTTTGACGGGGAGAACCCCGCATCCCTGTCCAAGGCGGTCTACGACTATCTGCGGCGCGATATGGGCTTTGAAGGCGTAGTCATTACCGACGAACTCGGCATGCGCGCGATCTCGCGCTTTACGAAGAACCCCTGCGTGCTCGCGATCCGCGCGGGGAGCGACCTGCTCTGCGTCAAGAGCGCGACGAAGCACATCGACAAGGTGCTCGCCGCGATCGAAAGCGGCGAGATATCCCGAGAGCGCATCGACGAATCGGTGCGGCGAATCCTTCTTTGGAAGTGCGCCCTGCCTTGAATTTCCAAGCGTTTGGAGGAGAGAAAAATGCGGCCGGACATACATGTATTAAAGGAAATCATCGCCCGCCACCCCACGCCGTTTTACCTGTACGATGAAAAGGGCATTCGGGAGCGGGCGCGAACGCTCAACAAAGTGTTCTCGTGGAACAAGGGATACAAGGAATTTTTCGCGGTCAAGGCGCTGCCCAATCCGACAATCCTCAAGATTTTGCGCGAGGAGGGCTGCGGCGTGGACTGCGCGTCGCTGTGCGAACTTCTGCTCGCGGAAAGGTGCGGCTTTTCGGGGGAGGAGATCATGTTTTCTTCGAACGAGACGCCGAAGGAGGAATACCTCTACGCGCGGCACCTGAATGCGCGCATCAATTTGGACGACTTCACACACATCGACTTTTTGGCGGAACACGGCGGGATTCCGGAGTTCATCTCCCTGCGCTACAACCCCGGCGGGGATTTTCGGCTCGGCACGTTCGTCATGGGCAGCCCGAAGGATGCCAAATACGGCATGACGCACGAGCAGATTCTCCGAGGGGTAAAGAAATTACAGTCTTTGGGTGCAAAGCGGTTCGGGCTGCATGGATTTCTCGCAAGCAATGTGCTCGATGAGACGTATTACCCGACCATGGCGAAGATTCTGTTCGAGCTCGCGCGGGAAGTCGGGGACGTTTGCGGCGCGGACATGGCCATGGTGAACCTTTCGGGCGGCATCGGCATTCCCTATAAGCCGGGCGATAAGGAGCCCGACATCTTCCGCATCGGCGAGAACGTCGAAAAGGCGTATCGCGAGGTGCTGGGGGACGATTCCCAAATCGCGGTCGCGACGGAATTGGGGCGCTACATGACGGGCCCCTTCGGCTGCCTCGTGACGACGGCGATCCACGAAAAGGACATCTACAAGCGGTATATCGGCGTCGATGCCTGCGCGGCGAACCTCATGCGCCCCGCGATGTACGGCGCGTACCACCACATCACCGTCGCGGGCAAGGAAGATGCACCGTGCGATCATGTATACGACGTGGTCGGCTCCCTGTGCGAGAACAACGACAAGTTCGCGATCGACCGCGCGCTCCCCAAGATCGACATCGGGGACATTTTGATCCTGCACGACACGGGCGCGCACGGGCATGCCATGGGCTACAACTACAACGGCAAGCTCCGCAGCGCGGAGTTCCTGCTGCACGAGGACGACTCCTTTTCCATGATCCGCCGCGCGGAGACGCCGGAGGACTACTTCGCGACGCTGCATTTCTAAAAAGAGAGGCGGCGCGTCCCGCGCCGCATAGGAGGGCTGAAACCATGCGGAAACCGAACATCGTGTTCATCTTGGCGGACGACCAGGGCGCGTGGGCCATGCGCTGTGCGGGAACGCCGGAATTGTATACGCCGTCTCTGGACCGAATCGCGGCGGAGGGGATGCGCTTTGAGAATTTCTTTTGCGCATCGCCCGTCTGTTCGCCCGCGCGCGCGTCCCTTCTGACGGGCAGGATGCCTTCCGCGCACGGGGTGTTGGACTGGCTCCGCTCCGGCAACGTGGACGCGCAGAAATTCGCAGCGCAGGGCAGGGAAAACCCCTACGGCGGCTATGCGGACGAAACGGAACCCATCGCCTACCTTCAGGGCACCCCCACCTATACGGATATGCTCCGCGAAAACGGGTATACCTGCGCGCTTTCCGGGAAGTGGCATTTGGGCGACAGCCTGCAGCCGCAGTGTGGCTTTTCCTCGTGGTACACGATCGGAAAGGGCGGATGCTTCTATTACCACCCCGACATCGTCGAAAACGGGGAGATTACGGTGCGCCACGGCGAATACGTCACCGACCTCATCACGCAGCGCGCCTGTTCCGACATCGTGCGGCTTTCGGCAAAAGATACGCCCTTTTACCTGAGCGTACACTACACCGCGCCGCATTCGCCGTGGGAGGCGGAGCAGCACCCGCAAAAGTGGATCGATTACTATGCAGACTGTAAGTTTGAGAGCATTCCCGACGTGCCCGACCACCCGCATTTGACGGTAGACCCCGTATACGGCACGCCGCGCCGCCTCGAAAACCTGAGAGGCTATTTCGCCGCGATTTCCGCGATGGACGAGGGGATCGGCAAAATCATACAAACGCTCGAAGCGCAGGGGATTTTGGACGACACACTCCTGATTTTTACGGGCGACAACGGTATGAACATGGGGCACCACGGAATCTGGGGCAAGGGAAACGGCACCTTCCCGCTCAATATGTTCGACACCTCCGTCAAGGTGCCGTTCCTCATCCGCTATCCGGCGGAGATTGCAAAACCGGGCACGGTGTCAAGTGCAATGGTCAGCGCCTACGATTTGTTCCCGACGATCGCGGAGATCGTCGGCGGGTCGTGCCCGAACGACCTTCCGGGCGCGAGCTTTCTGCCCGCGCTGCGGGGCGGCGCGTCCACAAGGGAGGAGGTCGTCGTCTTCGACGAATACGGCCCCGTGCGCATGATCCGCACGGACGAATGGAAATACATCCATCACTACCCCTATGGCGGGAACGAGCTCTACCGCATTTCGGAAGACCCCGCAGAGGAACACAACCTTATAGGCTCTGCCGCATATGCAGAAACCGTGCTCGACCTGCGGCTGCGGTTGGAGCGCTTTTTCGTGCGCTACAGCGACCCGAAGACGGACGGCGCGCGCGAGGGAGTGACGGGCTTCGGCCAGTTGTGTAGGCCCGGCATCTACGCTACGCGGCCGGACGTCTACGCGTCGATACCGCACCGCGAAGGAACATAGCAGGAAGAACAGGGGAGGATGATATACATGGAAATGCGCGACGTGTATCTGCGCGACGGGACGAAGACGGGGAAAACGGTCGCAAAGCGCCAAAAACTCGAAAAAGGCGAATGGCTCCTGCACGCGATTGCGATCCTGAAGACGGATGACGGCGGCTACATCATGCAGCAGCGCTCGAAAAAGGCGCACCATTACCCGGGGCAATGGGACGTGACGGGCGGCGGCGTGAACGCGGGGGAGACGGGCGCAGAGGGCGCGGCGCGCGAGGTGTGGGAGGAGCTGGGCATCGAGGTCGATGCCGAAGAGATGCGATTCATGCTGCGGGAACATCAGGAGCTGGGCGAGGACACGGGGCTCATCATCGAGACCTATGCCGCGCGCGTTTCCGTTCCCGAAGGCGGCTTTAGGCTTGAAGCGCGGGAAGTGGAAGGTGTAAAAATCGTCCCCGCAGCGGAATTTATCGATACGGTCTGCTATAACAAGAGCGAGGCGTACAGGCAGATGCTCTTGCGCACCACACGCGAGATATAAAAAACGCAGCCCCTGCGCCGCAAAGCGCGGGGGGGCTGCCGTGTTTTTTTGGGGGGTTATGCGGTGACGATGCTGCTTGCCTCGCTCAGGTTCAGCTTTTCGACCGCCGATTCGCGCATCTTGTATTTCAGCACTTTTCCCGCCGCGTTCATCGGGAATTCGGTCACAAAGTCGAAATATCTGGGCGTCTTATGCTTTGCCATGTGCGTACGGCAGTATTCCTGCAGCTCTTCCGCCGTGGCGGATGCGTCCTCCTTCAGGATTACGACCGCCATGATTTCCTCGCCGTACTGCTTGTCCGGCACGCCGATGACCTGCACGTCCTTTACGGCGGGGTGCGTGTACAGGAATTCCTCGATTTCCTTGGGGTAGATGTTTTCGCCGCCGCGGATGATCATGTCCTTGATGCGCCCGGTGATCTTGTAATAGCCGTTGGGCAGCCGCCTCGCGACGTCTCCGGAGTGGAGCCAGCCGTCCTCGTCGATCACGGCGGCGGTCGCCTCGGGCATTTTGTAATAGCCTTTCATGATGTTGTAGCCGCGCGCGCAGAATTCGCCGTCCATGTTGTCGGGCAGCTCTTCGCCCGTTTCGGGATCGACGATCTTGCACTCGACGGCGAACATGCGCTGGCCGACCGTGTTCACGCGCAGCTCGACGGAGTCCGTCGTCTTGGACATGGTGGTCGCGGGGGAGGATTCCGTCTGCCCGTAGGTGATGCAGATTTCGGACATGTTCATCTTCTCGATCACGTCCCGCATGACCGTGACGGGGCACGGGCTGCCCGCCATGATGCCCGTGCGGATGCGCGAGAAATCCGTCTTCGCGAAATCAGGATGCTCCAACATCGCGATAAACATCGTCGGCACGCCCTGGAAACAGGTAATCGGCTCCTTGCTGAGGCAATCGAGCGATACGCGCGGCGAGAAATAGGGGATGGGGCTCATCGTCGCGCCGTGCGTGATGGCGGCGGTCATCGAGAGCACCATGCCGAAGCAGTGGAACATCGGCACCTGAATCATCATGTGGTCGGCGTTCGAAAGGTCCATGCAGTCGCCGATCGCCTTGCCGTTGTTGATGACGTTGTAGTGCGTGAGCATGACGCCCTTGGGAAAACCCGTCGTCCCGGAGGTGTACTGCATGTTGCACACGTCGTCCTTTTTGATGCTGCGGGCGCGGGAGAATACCTCGGAGATCGGCACCGTTTCGCCCAGGGCGACCGCCTCTTCCCACGTATAGGCGCCCGGCATATCGCAGTCCACCGTGATGATGTTTTTGAGTACCGGCAGCTTTCTGCTGCGCAGATGCCCGGGCTCGGAATCGTGCAGCTCGGGGCAGAGCTCCTGCATGATCTCGAGATAGTTGGAATCCTTATAGCCCTCCGTCATCACGAGCGTATGCGTATCGGACTGGCGCAAGAGGTATTCCGCCTCGTGGATTTTGTACGCCGTATTCACGGTGACCAAAATCGCGCCGATCTTTACCGTCGCCCAAAACGTGATGAACCACTGCGGCACGTTCGTCGCCCAGATCGCCACGTGGTCGCCCTTTTGCACGCCCATGGCGATGAGGCTGCGCCCGAAGGCATCCACGTCGTCGCGGAACTGCTGATAGGTGCGCGTATAATAGTGCGTGGTATAGCGGAATGCGTACTGGTTCGGAAACTCCTGCACGATCCGATCCAAAAGCTGCGGGAAGGTGAGGTCGATCAGGTGCTCTTTCGGCCAAATGTACTTGCCCCCGTCGCGGCGGTCGTTGTCCTGGAGCATGTGGGTATTGGAGTATACGGTCATGTAGTGCCTGAAGTGTGGGAACACGATGCCGGGATCCGTGAGGTTCGGTGCCCAGCGGCGCACCCATTCGAGCGATACATAGCCGTCGTAGCCCGTCGCGGTGAGCGCGTCGAGCATGCGGTAGATCGGCAGATCCCCCTCGCCCATCATGCGGTATACGATCTTGCCGTTTTCCGAGACGGAGTCCTTGATGTGCGTGTATTTGATGTAGCTGCCGAGGTTTTCGACGGTCTCCTCCGGCTGCTCGCCGAAGAAGCGATACGGGTGGTGCATATCCCACAGTGCGGCGACGTGCGGATGGTTTACCGCATCCAAGAGCTTGCGCAGGCGCTTCGTGTCCGCATATACGCCGTTTGTCTCCGCGAGGAGGGTTACGGACGTGCCCTTTGCGAGATCGCCCGCTTCGCGCAGCGCTTTTGCGATGTATTGATCGTCCACATCGCCCGTAACATGCGGCTCGAGGTCGGCGAGAATGCGGATGTACGGCGTTTCGAGCTTGTCTGCAAGTTCGATATATTCTTTGATTTCTGCCAGCGTCTCATCGTGCTTATCGGCAAATTTCAGGCAGCAGCCGGTGGACAGGCAGGGGATTTCGAGCCGCAACGAGGACAGCTTCGCGATGGTTTGGGGAAGCTGGCGCTCGGTAAACGGGGTGGCGCGCACCGCGACCAATTCGCGCCCGATGCCGCGCACCTCGATGCCGTCGAAATGAAAGTCCTTCGCCATGGAGTAAATGTCGACCCAGCCGAAATCCGGACAGCCCAGTGTGGAAAATGCGATTTTCATACCTTATATATCCTCCTCTAAAATTACGAATGCGCGGTCAATACTGTTTTTCATGCCGCTTTTTGCGGCTTCGTCGGTGCGGTACGGGCACATACTATATCATTTGTCTGTTTGTTCCTGCGCTGCGATGTCGTCCGCCAGGGCGAGCGCCCGCTGCACGGCATCGTCCATATTGTAGTATCGATACTCCGCGAGCCGCCCGAGCAGGTGGAAGCGCGGCTTGTCCGAAAGCAGGGTAACGTATTTTTCGTACAAGGCGTTCGATTCCTCGTCCCTGATCGGGTAAAACGGCGTGAGTCCCTCGCCCTCTTCGTACTGCGTGGGGTATTCACGCATGATCGTCGTGCCGTGTACGCCCGCTTGCTGCGTCAGGTGCTTGAACTCCGTAATCCGCGTGAAATCCTCGCTCACGGTGTAGTTGACGACGCTTCGCCCCTGATAGTCGTCCATATCGTGGTACTCCGTCTCAAAGCGGATCGAGCGATAGGGGAGACTTCCGAACGTGCGGTCGCACAACTCATCGATCGCGCCGGTGTAGACAGTGTGCCCGTCGCCGTCCGCGCCGCCCATGTAATCCGTGCCCGTCTCGACCATGATGTTGTCGTGCGCGAGCATCGCCTTCATCATCCTCGTGTAGCCGTCTTTCGGAACGCCTTGGTATTTTTCCGTAAAATACTCGTCGTCCCGCGACAGCACCACGGGCACGCGCGCCATGACCGAGGCGTCGATCTCCTCGGGGCGCCTGCCCCAAAGCTTCACGGTGTACTTGAGGAAGATGTTTTCGTATACGAATTTCGCGACCGCGTGAAGATCCGGGTCCTCCTCGTTTTGCAGGTCGAGGATCGGCACGCGCGCGCCCGCGCCCCAGCGGGAGACGAGCTTTTCTTCGATCTCGGCGGCCTTCGTTTTCCCGTATACGATTTCCAAGGCGTGCAGGTTAAACGGCACGGGCAAGAGCGTGGCGCCGATCTTCGCGACGACCTTGTGGCGAAAAAGCGTCCACTCGGTGAAGCGCGAAAGAAACGCCCACACGTCGTCATTGTTCGTATGGAAGATATGCGGGCCGCATGGGTGGATGAGGATTCCGTTTTCGTCGTACACATCCCTGCAGCTTCCGCCGATAAAGGGCTTGCGCTCGAGGACGCGCACCATGCGCCCGTGTTCCGCAAGCCGCCTTGCGCAGGCAATCCCCGCGATCCCGGCGCCGACAACGATATCCATAGCGTACGCTCCTTCTTTGAATATAGATATAATATCATATCACCTGCCACATAGTATTGCAAGCGATCACTGTTATTTTTGCAAGCGTGAATTGTTGTTTTTCTTGTGCCAAATCGGCGCGCCGCACCCAAGAGATGCGCATCGACATCACAGGATGTATTTTTTGACGTCCAGTTCCTTATATTCGCCGGTCATCTGTGCGGCGACGTACGCCGCGTCCACGTGCACCGTCACCTCGGGCGCGTCGCCGCCGCCCGCGTTGAAGGCGATGTCGTTCAGGATCGACTCCAATACGGTGTGCAGCCGCCTCGCGCCGATGTTTTCCGTGCTCTCGTTCACCTGCCACGCATAGTTCGCGATCGCCTCGATGGCGGAATCGTCAAAGGACAGATCTACGCCGTCGACCTGAAGCAGGAGCTTGTACTGGCGGATCAGCGCGTTGTCCGGCTGCGTGAGGATGCGCTTGTAGTCCTCCTTCGTGAGCGGGAGCAGGTTCACGCGCACGGGGAAGCGCCCCTGCAGTTCGGGGATGAGGTCAGTCACCTTCGCGACGTGAAACGCGCCCGCCGCGATAAAGAGGATGTGATCCGTCTTCACCGGCCCGTATTTCGTGGAGACTTGGGAACCTTCCACGATCGGCAGGATATCGCGCTGTACGCCCTCGCGCGAAACGTCGGGCCCGTGCCCGGAGGACTTGCCGCAGATCTTGTCGATCTCGTCCAAAAACACGATGCCGTCCTGCTCCGCCTTGGTGAGCGCCTCGGAATAGACCGCGTCCATGTCGATCAGCGCCTCTTCCTCTTCCGCGGTGAGGATGCGCCGCGCCTCGGAAACCTCCACCTTGCGCAGCTTCCGCTTGGGCGGCAGGATGGAGCCCAATACGTCCCGCATGTTGACGTCCGTTCCGGGGATGTCGCCCGTTGGGGAATTTTCCTCGACCATCACTTCCACGATCTCGCGTTCCAGCGCGCCCTCTTCCAGCGCCTTGCGCACTTCCTCGCGGCGGCGGAAGAGGTTCTGCCGCTCCTCGCCCGTAAGCTCCGGCTCCTTCGGCTTGTTGCCCAGGATCACGTCGATCGGGTTGACGGGCTTTTTGTTGGGCGCCTTTGCGAGGATGTCGATCAGCCGCTCCTCGGCGACGCGCGCCGCTTTTTCGCGCACCGATTCGGTGTGCTGCTGCTTGACGAGGCGGATGCTCGCCTCGACGAGGTCGCGGATGATGGAATCCACGTCGCGCCCGACATAGCCGACCTCCGTGAATTTCGTCGCCTCGACCTTTACGAACGGCGCATCCACGAGCCTCGCCAGCCGCCGCGCGATCTCCGTCTTGCCCACGCCCGTGGGCCCGACCATGAGGATGTTTTTCGGCGTGACCTCCTCCCGAATCTCCTCGGGAAGCTGCATCCTGCGATAGCGGTTTCGAAGCGCCACAGCGACCGCCTTTTTTGCCTCCGTCTGTCCGATGATAAACCGATCCAACTCGCGCACGATTTCGCGCGGTGTAAGCATATTCATAGCATTTCTCCCGTCCTTATACGGTCTCCACGATGATGTGGTCGTTCGTGAAGACGCAGATTTCCGAGGCGATTCTGAGCGCCTTGCCCGCGATTTCGGCGGCGGAAAGGTCTGTATTCTGCATGAGCGCGCGCGCAGCGGCGAGCGCGTAGTTGCCGCCGGAGCCGATCGCGAGCACGCCGTCATCCGCCTCGATCACTTCCCCCGTACCGCTCACCAGGAGCATATTCTCCGTATCGGCGGCGAGCAGCATCGCCTCCAACTTTCGCATCGCGCGGTCCATGCGCCAGTCCTGCGCGAGCTCCACGGCGGCGCGCAGCAAATTGCCCGAAAACTGCGTGAGCTTTTCCTCGAACTTTTCGCTCAGCGCAAAGGCGTCCGCGACGGAGCCGGCAAAGCCGATCACGACCTTGTCGTTATAAATGCGGCGCACCTTTTTGGCGCCCATCTTCATGATGGTGCTCTGCCCCACGGTTACCTGTCCGTCGCCCGCGATGGCGGTCGCGCCGTCTCTCTTGACGGCGCAAATTGTCGTTCCCTGAATCATGGTGTGTTCCTTTCCTGCAGCTCTTGTGCAATGGTGTCTATCGTTTCCAGCGCGCGCTCCGCGAGCTTTTCGTAGCGGAAGCGCTTTCCGCGCACCCTTTCGGGGAGCGGTTCCAGTATGCCGAAATTTGCGTTCATGGGCTGGTAGTCGGCGTTTTCCGTGCGGACATAGGCTTCGAGCGCGCCCATCAGCGTGCGCCGCGTGAAGTCCGGCTCGTCCCGCCCCAAGAGATGTTCCGCGAGCGATATGCCCGCGACGATGCCCGATGCCGCCGATTCCACATAGCCCTCAACGCCCGTCATCTGCCCCGCAAAGCGCAGGAGCGGTTCCCCCTTTAGGGCGTAATTTCTTCCGAGCAGGCGCGGGGAATGGAGGTACGTGTTTCGGTGCATCACGCCGTAGCGCGCAAACTCCGCCTTCTCCAGCCCGGGGATCATCGAAAAAACGCGCTTTTGCTCCCCGAATTTCAGCCGCGTCTGGAAACCCACGAGGTTATACAGCGTTCCCTCCGCGTTGTCCTGCCGCAGCTGCACCACGGCGAAGGGCATTTTGCCGGTTTTGGGGTCGGTAAGCCCCACGGGCTTGAGCGGCCCGAACACGGGCGTCATATATCCGCGAGACGCCAAAATCTCGATCGCGATGCAGCCCTCAAAGATGAGACGTTTTTCAAAGTCGTGCGGTTCCGCCGTTTCCGCAGAAGAAAACGCTTCGTAAAACGCACGGTACTCCTCCTCCGTCATGGGGCAGTTGAGATATTCGCCCTCGCCCTTGTCGTATCTGGACTGCGCGAACACCTTATCCATGTCGAGCGACGCCTTTGTCACGATCGGCGCGGCCGCGTCGAAAAAGTAGAGCGATTTTTCGCCGAGCATGCGTTGAATGCTCTCGGCGAGCGGCGCGTCCGTCAAAGGGCCCGTGGCGACGATCGCGGGCGCATCGGGAACTTCGGTCGCGATGTCGCGCACGATTTCGATTTTCGGATGCGACGACAGAAAGTCCGTGACGAAGCGCGAAAACATATCCCTGTCCACCGCGAGCGCGCCGCCTGCGGGTACGCGCGCCGCCTGTGCCGCGCGCATGACCAAGGAATCCATCTTCTCCATCTCCGCCTTTAGCAAACCGGAGGCAGCGGTAAGCTGCGTGCCCTTGAGCGAATTGGAACAGACCAGTTCGCAGAAGCCCTCCATACGGTGCACGGGGGAGAAGCGCTTTGGCTTCATCTCGATGAGGCGCACGAAAAGCCCGCGCTTTGCGATCTGCCATGCCGCCTCGCAGCCCGCGAGCCCCGCGCCCACGATTGTAACGCGCTTATTCATCGTTCGTGTTTTCGAGCACTACCCTGTGGCGGCACTGCTCGTTTACGCAGCGCAGGTAGATCGCGCCTTTTTTGTCGCGTTTGACGACCATGCGCCCGCCGCACGCCGGGCATTTTTCGTTTGAGGGCATGTCCCAGCTCACGAAATCGCACTCGGGATACTTTTCGCAGCCGAAAAACCGCCTGCCCTTTTTGCTCATGCGCTCCAAAATCCTGCCGCCGCAGTTGGGGCAGGTCGCGCCCGTGTCCTTTAGAATCGCCATGGTGTTGCGGCACGCGGGGAAATTGGGGCAGGCGAGGAACTTTCCGTACCTACCCATCTTGTATACCATCATCGCGCCGCACTTTTCGCATTGAACGTCCGAAACCTCGTCCTTGATCTCGATCTTCTCGATGCTCTCCTGCGCCCTTTCGAGCGTTTCGGCAAAGGGCTCGTAAAACTCCGCAATGACTTCGCGCCATTTGAGCTTGCCCTCTTCCACGCCGTCCAATTTCTCCTCCATGTCGGCGGTAAAGGCGATGTCCACGATGTTGGGGAAGTGCTTTTTCAGGATGTCCGTCACGATAAAGCCCAATTCCGTCGGGAAGAGCCGCTTTTTCTCCCGCGCGATGTAGCCGCGCGCGATGATGGTGGAGATCGTCGGCGCGTAGGTCGAGGGGCGGCCGATGCCTTTTTCCTCCAATTCGCGCACGAGCGAGGCCTCCGTATAGCGGGGCGGCGGCTGCGTGAAGCGCTGAAGCGATTCGATGTCGTCAAGGTTTAGCCTGTCGCCCTCCCTGATGTCGGGGAACGCGCTTTCCTCCTCCTGCTGCGCGTCGTCCTGCCCCTCCTCGTACAGCGCCGTAAAGCCGGGGAACGATTTCTTCTGCCCGCTGAAGTGGAAGGAAATATCGCCGCCCGCGATGTCCGCCGCCATCGTCGCGTATACGGCGGGCGCCATCTGGCTCGCGACGAAGCGCTCGTAGATGAGCTTATACAGCTTATACTGGTCCCGCGTTAGGGAGGGCTTGATCGCGTCCGGCTCGAACTCCAAGTTCGTCGGGCGGATGGCTTCGTGCGCGTCCTGCGCGGTATTGCGCGTGCGGAATTTGTTTGGCTCCGCGGGGACGTATTCCGCGCCGTATTTTTCCAAAATCCTGTCCCTGACGGCGGAAATCGCGTCGTCTGAGGAACGCGTCGAGTCCGTGCGGATGTACGTCACGAGGCCCTGCGTGCCCGCGCCCGCGATGTCGATGCCCTCGTAGAGCTGCTGGGCGATCTGCATGGTTTTGCTCGTCGTAAAGTTCAGCTTGCGCGAGGCCTCCTGCTGCAGATTGGAGGTCGTAAACGGCGGCGTCGGCAGCTTCCTGCGCTCGCCGCGCCTGACGGTGCGCACGGCGTATTCCTCGCCCTTCGCGCGGCGGACGATGTCCTCCGCCTCCTCGCCGCTTCCGACCGCGGCCTTATCCCCGTTCATGCCGACATATTTTGCCTTGAATTTGCGCGCTTCGAGCGAGAAGATGCCCGTGAGCACCCAGTACTCCTCCGGCTCGAAGTCCGAAATCTCCTGCTCGCGGTCCACGATCATGCGCGCGGCGACGCTCTGCACGCGCCCAGCCGAAAGCCCCTTGCGCACCTTCGCCCAGAGCAGCGGGCTGATCTTGTAGCCGACGAGCCTGTCGAGCACGCGCCGCGCCTGCTGCGCGTCGACCAGGTCCGCGTCGATTTTGCGCGGCGACTTCATCGCGCTTTTTACGGCCTTGCTCGTGATCTCGTGAAATTCCACGCGGCAGAGGTCGTCCGGCGCGATATTGAGCACGTTTGCCAAATGCCACGATATGGCTTCGCCCTCGCGGTCGGGGTCTGTCGCGAGGAAGATTTTCGAGGCGCCCTTGGCTTCCTTGCGGATGCGCTGCAGCACGTCGCCCCTGCCGCGAATGGTGATGTATTTCGGCTCAAAGCCGTTTTCGATGTCCACGCCGATCTGCGATTTGGGCAGATCCCGCACATGTCCGTTGGACGCTTCGACCTTGTAGCCGCGTCCGAGATATTTCCCGATCGTACGCGCCTTCGCGGGCGACTCCACGATCACCAATTTGTGTTCCGCCATGCAGAAACCTCCGAATTTCATGGTTCATTGGGTTGCCGACTCTCATTATAGGGGCGCGCGATGCGCTTGTCAAGCGGAATTTCACCGTTCTCGCCTTGACAGAACGCCAGTTTGTCATACAATATAGGTATATGGTAAGACGATCAAAGGGGGAACAGCCCGTGAACAGCCGATTCCGGCGCGTGATGCTGATAAACATTCTCTACTCGTTTGCCTCGAACCTCATCCATCCCATCACGCCCACGCTCATCACCAACCTGAACCTGCCCGACCGCATGTTCGGGCTGCTCTTTGCTGCGATGGCTACGGGCAGTTTCCTGTTCAGTGCGTTTTGGGGGCGGCTCGCGGACAGGCGCGGCAGCCGCATCGTGCTGGTGCTGTCCCTGATCGGGTATGCCATCGGGCAATTCGTCTTCGGCTTTACGGAAAACCCGGGGATCATGCTCGCGGCGCGCTTTTTCGGCGGCAGCGCGACAGGCGGCACCGCGGTGGCGCTGCTCACGAGCGTCGTGGACGCATCCGCGCCCGAGGAGCGCGCGAAAAACCTCTCCGCGTATGCGGCGCTGCAGGGTGTCTTCTGCGCGGCGGGCTATTTCTCGGGCGGCATGATGGGCATGCTCGGCATTCGCCTCGTGTTTGTCGTCCACTGTTCGCTTTTGCTCCTGTGCGCGGCGCTCACCCATTTCCTCCTGCCCGCAGGGGTTACGGAAAATGCGCCCCGCGAGGCGAAACAAGGTCGCGCCCCGCTTTCGGAGATGCTCAAGATGCTGACCGCGCCGATGGCGCTGTTCTTCCTCGGCGTCGTGTTCTCAACCTTTTCGACGATGGGCTTTGACAATGCGTTCAATTTCTATATCCGCAAGGTGTTCGGCTTTCCCTCCTCCGTCAACGGCGCGATCAAGGCGGTCACGGGGCTGCTCGGGCTGTTTGCCAATCTCGTCATCAACCGCTGGATCGCGAAGCGGTTCGAAAACAGCAAGGCGCTTACGACCGTTCTGCTTTTGTGCGCAGCGACGCTGTTCTGCTCCACCTTTATGGAGCATGCGTACCTGTTTATCGGCGTGAACATCGCCTTTTACATGTGCAACGCGATATACATCCCCATCCAGCAGGCGCTCATGGCGCAGGAAAAACAAGCCCATTTCGGCATACTGAGCGGCATATATAACGCATCCAGGGCGATCGGTATGGTCGCGGGCTCGTTTTCCGCGGGCTATCTGTTTGAGGTGGGCGCAAAGCTCCCCTTTTACACGCAGGTCGCGGGCTTCCTCTTGGCGGCCGGCGCGACCGTTATGGCGCAATATTTGGGGCGCGGGGCGAAAAAAGCGGCGCAATAGGCTCACGGACAGAGAACCGTGTGGAAGACGACCGCGCCGTACAGATTCAGCGCGATTCCGAACGCGAATGCGGGGTATACCCACTTGGAGGATTTCCCTTTCAGGAAAAGAAACGACAGCGCGGGCACGAGATCGCAGAGGTATCTCGTGCCCCATTGCATGCCGCCAAAGGACTTGTGGCACAAAAGCAGCGCAAAGTGTACGGCGCAAAGTGCGTAGAGGAGCATTTCCTGCGCGCCCATCCGCTTTCGCGGAAGCGCCAGGACGTATATGGGGTTCGTCAGCCAAAACGCGAAGCCGTACGCCGCAGGGAAGAGCAACAGCCCGCCCGAAAAAAACGGCATGCGCAGGATGTTCTTGAGGTTTTTCCCGATGTAATGCACCGAAAACTGGCCGTATGCGCTCTGCTCAACAAATTCCGGCAGATAATCGTGCCCGAACTGCAAGGGATTGCCAAACCTTGCGGCGTTGTACGCGCCGTAACAGAATGCGACGAAAAGCGGCGCGATGAGGAGCTTCCATATGTCCCGTTTGACCTTTTTGAAGCACAAGAGCGCAAGAAACAGCGCATATACCGCCTGAAACGGCCTGCAGCCCACGGCGAAGGCGATAAGCAGCAGGGAAAGCCCCATGTCGCGCTTTCTGTCCGACTGCGCGAGCGCGAACGCCCACATCGTAAGGCAGAAGGCGAGGCTCTGCGCCAGGTTCCAAACGCCGCCGTACAGCCCGTATTCCGCGTAATTGCAGCCCAAAACCGCGAACACGGAAAAGGCGGCGCAGAAAAACGCCTTGTGCCCCATGCGCCGCGCGAGCGAAAACGCTCCGCAATAGGACAGAAGCATTAGAAATATCGCGATAAGGCCGCCGGGCGCGCTCTGCCCCATGATAAGCACAAAGGGCAGCATGACGACCGAAGGGAACGGAGGAAAGCTCAGATACTGCTTTCCGTTATACATCGCAAGCTCCAGATACGGATAGTCGCCATCAATGGTCATTTTCCCGTCGAGCCACGCCTGCGCCTGCAGGGAGTAGGAGTCGTACGGGCTATGCTGCAGCGGATTCAGCCCGAGCGAGACGTACAGCGCGGCGATGCACAAAAGCACAATCGCCGCGCCGAAGAAGAATGCCCGCCTCATTCCGATGCCGCGCTGTCGCCCGCGAGCGCGCCCGTCGAAAAGGCGATCTGCAAATTGAAGCCGCCCGTAAAGGCGTCGACATCGAGCGTTTCGCCCGCGAAATACAGCCCCCTGACGATCTTCGATTCCAGCGTCTTGCTGCTGATTTCCTTCACGTCCACGCCGCCGCGCGTGATGACGGCCTCCCCGTAGCCGCGAAGTCCTTCCGCGGTGAGCGGCAGCGCCTTGATGGTTTTTATTAGATTCCTGCGCATTTCCGCCGTCACGCTGTCCACGGGGAACCCTTCGGAAATATTGCAGAGGCGAAGGATCGCGCAGCCCAAGCTGTGGGGCGCGAGCCCGTCCATGACGGCGGCGATCCTCTTTTTTTGCATCGCCTGAAAGTCGCGCAGCAGCCGCGCATCCAACTCGCCCTCGTCGAGCGCGGGCTTGAGGTCGATAAAAAGCTGCGTCCCCCGAATGGGCTCTTTGAAGACGCTCGAACACGTGAGTACGAGTGGGCCCGATATGCCGAAATGGGTGAACAGCATTTCTCCTCGCTCTTTATACGCGCGCTTTCCGCCCTGATATGCCGAAAGCTCCACATTTTTGAGCGTGAGCCCCGTGAGCTCCTTCGGCCAATCCTCCTTCGTTTCGATGGGGACGAGCGCGGGGCGCGTGGGGGTAACGGTGTGCCCCAATTCCCGCGCGAAAGAAAGCCCGTCGCCGGTCGATCCCGTCGAAGGGTAGCTCAGCCCGCCGCAGCAGAGGATTGCGGCATCCGCAGGGAAGGCGCGGCCGCCGCAGAAAACGCCCGTGACGCGCCCGCCCTCCGTCAAAATCTTTTCCGCGCGGGCATGCAGCACGGTGCGCACGCCGTACTGCGCCATGAGCTTTTCGAGCGCCCTGGTGATGTCGCTTGCCCTGTCGGATGCGGGAAACACCCTGCCGCCGCGCTCGATTTTAAGTGGCGTTCCCGCATTTTCGATCATGTCCATGAGGGACAGATTGTCCAATTTTGCGAGGGCGGCGTACAGGAATTTCGGGTTGCGGACGATGTTTTTCATGAACTGCTCTTTGTCGCAGTCGTTGGTAAGGTTGCACCTACCCTTGCCCGTGATATAGAGCTTCTTGCCGAGTTTTTCGTTCCGCTCCAAAAGCGTCGTGTTTGCGCCCTTTTTCGCGGCGAAAATCGCTGCCATCATGCCGGACGCGCCGCCGCCGATTACGACGATGTTCATTTGCCATCTCCCGATTGGGTTGCCGCTTCGGTCTTGCCAAGATACACGTGATAGTCCGCCCAGATGCCTTCGAGCTCCTCGAAATAGGCCGCGACCTGATGGCGGCGCCTTTGCCCCAGCGCCACGATCAGGGCGTTGATGAGGGAGAGCGGCGCGGCGAGGGAATCCACGAACGACGCCATGTCGGACTTGGCGAACAAGTATTGGTTCGAGACCGCGCAGAGCGGCGAAAGCGGCCCGTCCGTGATTGCGACCACGCTTGCCTGTCGGCTCCTTGCGAACTCCATCGCCTCGATCGTGCGGGTCGCGTAGCGGGGGAAGCTGATGCCGATGAGCAGGTCGTTTTCCCGAATGCGCGCGATCTGCTCGAACACGTCGCTCACGCCGGATGTGACGATCTGCACGTTCGGGAGCACGTATTGCAGGTAATGCCCCATGAACTGCGCGAGCGGGGCGGACGAGCGCAGCCCCAATACGTATACGGAATCGGAGGAGAGCAACATTTCGACGACCTCGTCGAACACCTTTACGTCCAGCTCGTCCAGCGTCGCGCGGATGTTTTGGATGTCCGATTTCAAGACCTTGCTCAGAACCTGCGTCTGATCCATGTCGGAGGTCATTTCAAACCGCTGCGACGCGGTCAGCCGATGGCGGATCAGCGCCTGCAGCGCCTTTTGCAGCTGCGGATAGCCTGCGTACCCAAGCGCGTTTGCGAAGCGAACCACCGTCGATTCGTTCACGCCCACGTATTCGCCCAATTTGGAGGCGGTCATAAACGCCGCCTTATCGTAATGCTCCACGATGCACGCGGCGATGCGCCTGTGCGACTTGGAGAGCCGTTTTCCGCTTTGATTCAGCCTTTGGATCAATTCCTGCGTGTCTTCCACGATGGCAACCTCCCGCATCGGATGATGATACGGATAGTATACACCCGTTTTGTGTTTTTTGCAAGGGCGCATTTGTAATCATGCGATTCGGGGGGGCGATTTCTGCATCTCTATCCGCTTTTTTGAACGAAATCAGCGGGGCTTATTCCAAAGCCCGTATTGTGCATCGTTTTGAAGCGCGGATAAAAGGAGCTGGCGCGCGTTGGGATAGCGGGCCGTGATGAGATTCAAAAGCTCCTTGATGTCCTCGCGCTTGGTGAAGCCGTTTGCGGGGCAGGGCGACTCGACGATCGGGAGATTATACTGCCTTTGGATGTGGATGATGTGCTTTTCAGGCACGTAGCAGAGCGGGCGTATCTGCGTAATATCCTTGCGCGAAAGATACGTCGAGGGGTGGAACGTATGAATGCGCCCCTCGTAGAACATGGATAGGAACAGCGTCTCGATCGCGTCGTCCCTGTGGTGCCCGAGCGCGAGCTTTTGAAAGCCGTGCTCCACGCACAGGTCTACGAGCGCGCCGCGCCGCATCTTCGCGCACAGGGAGCAGGGATTTTTTTCTTTGCGCTCCTCAAAAACCACGGGTCCGATCTGCGTCTGTTTGACGATGTACGGCACGTCCAATTCGTTGCACAATTTCTCGATTCCCGTCAGGTCGAACGGCTCGAACCCCAAGGTGAGCGTGATCGCGGAAAGCGAAAAGCGCGCCTTGGAGAACTTTCTGTACAGCGCGAGCGCATAGAGTAGCACCAGCGAGTCCTTGCCGCCCGAAACGCCCACCGCGACGCGGTCCCCGTCTTCGATCATATGAAAATCCGTATCCGCGCGGCGCAGGCAGCCCAGTATTTCCTTCATGGTATTTCCTCCGATGGCAAAATGCGGGGCGGCGATCGATCGCCGCCCCGCAGACCTGCTTCGGTCCTTAGATTTCCTCCGCCCCGCAGTGCGCGAAGTGCAGCATTTCGCCGTACTGCCTGGAATACGGGCGCATCAGAAACGAGAAGGTGACGGGCTCCTTAAAGTAGAGCTTGTACTTCTCCTGCGGCTCCGGCCCGCAGATGTTCGAGCCGAGCCCGTGCTGCCTGTAATCGAGAGACAGCACCGTCACATCGTCGGATACGATATCGGGCGTGTGCTTGGCGTTCGTCAGCGTTTCGTCCGTGTAGGAGCGCGCGGTGAAGGAGAAGCCGTCTTCATACACCGTTTCGCCCTTCACGAGGAAGCCCGCGCCCAAGTTGTCCGTTAGCGCGAGGCAGCGGGTGCCGCCGCGCGCGCCGTTTTCCTGCGGGCGCACATACGGCTCGTGCAGATCGTCCACCAAAGAGAAATATTCGCCCAGAAGCGCGCTCTGGCACATATCGGGGTAGTTCTCGTGCGGGCCCTTGCCGTACCACAATACGCGGTCGAGGTCGGGATTGCACTGCATCTGCAGCCCGATCTTGGGCAGTACGGGCAATTTGTCCGTCAGCGGCACGAACTGTGCGGAGACGCGGATATCGCCGTTGCCGTACACCGTGTAGGAGATTTCCGTTTTCACCAGCGGGATGATGGAGTAGGGCGCGTGCGTCGCCTTCACCGTCACACGGATCGCGGCGGGCGCAAGCTGCTCTACGTCAAAGCCCGTGAGGCGCGACTGCAGGCGGTTCAGCCCCAATTTCTCCCAAGTTTCCTTCAGGTGCACGTCGTTGTCGATCGGCGCGCGCCAGAGATTCAGCTTGAGACCTTCGATGAGCATTTCCTGCCCGCGGATCGCCCAAGAGATCATTTCGCCGGTGGTCTTGTCGAAGCCCACGGAGAAATCCTCGCCCACGATCGCGAGGTCCTCATCCGTCTCGTCCGAGAGCAGGGCGGACATGCCGCTTACGGGATAGGCGTAGAACGAGGGCTTGGAGGGGAGCAGGATCTGCGCCTTGGCGACCTCGTGCCCGCGCTCCGCCCAGAGCGTCTCAAATGCCTCCGAAACCGCGAATTCGAGGTAGCTTTCGCCCGATTCGGGTACGCTCACGGGCAGCTTTAGGGTTTTCCTGCCGTAGGGCGCGATGCCGGAAAGGTTGAGCCTTCCGCGCGCGATCTCCTCGCCCTCGCACACGAGGCGCCACGTGCCGTCCAGATGGTCGAGCGTGGTGAAGGCATACAGGTTTCTCACGCGGACTGTCATGCTGTTTGCATCCACGAGCTCGAACTTGACGGGCTCCAGCACCTTTTTGTATTCGATCAGCCCCGTGTGCGGCGTCCTGTCGGGGTAGTTCAGCGCGTCCACGCAGAAGTTGGAGTCGTTGGGCTTGTCGCCGAAATCGCCGCCATAGGCGTAGTAGGGCGTTCCGTCCTCGGTCTCCACGAGAATCCCGTGATCCAGCCACTCCCAGATGCAGCCGCCGATGAGCCGCTTGGAGGCGTAGATCGCGTCCCAGTACTCCTGGATGGAGCCGGGGCCGAGGCCCATCGCATGGGCGTATTCGCACATGAAGTAGGGCTGCGGTTCCTTCGACTTGCCCTCTTTGATGACGGTCTCCACGGAGGGATACATGGTGGACTTGATGTCCACATACAGGCACTCCTCGTCGCGCTCGTAGTGGATCGGGCGGGAGGGGTCGATCTCGCGGATGCGCTGCGCCATGACCGCCATGTTGGGGCCCGTTCCGGATTCGTTGCCCAAGGACCAGATGATGATGGATGCGTGGTTGCGGTCGCGGCAGACCATGCGCACGCCGCGGTCGACAAAGGCCTCCACCCAGTCCTGCTGCTTGGGGAAGTAGTTGTACAGGCTGTCGGGCGAGGAATAGGTGGGGTTCCCGTCCGCAAAGTAGTTCATGACGACGCTGCCGTGGGACTCCAAATCCGCCTCGTCGATCACGTACAGGCCGTACATGTCGCACAGGCTGAGCCAGCGGGGGTCGTTCGGATAGTGCGCGGTGCGCACGGTGTTGATGTTGTTGCGCTTCATGCAGCAGATGTCCTCGATGAGGGATTCTACGGGTGTCACGTGGCCGAGCACGCAGCTCGTATCGTGGCGGTTCACGCCTTTGAGCTTGATGGAAACGCCGTTGACGAACAGCTGCTGATCGCGAATCTCCACCTTCTTGAAGCCGAAATCCACCCGCTGCACCTCGGCGATGGAATCGCCCTTTTTCAGGATCGCGAGCAGGGTATACAGGTTCGGCGTCTCCGCCGTCCACCTGTCGCATGCGGGCACGGTGAATACTTCGGTCACTTCGCTCGGGAAGTGCGCCGAGACGCGTCGCGTTTCGACGGTGCGGCCGTCCCTGAGGATTCGGATTTCGATTTCCGCCGAGCCCTCTTCGCCGTAGCACGCGGCGTCCAGCGTCGCGGTGAGCTTTCCGTCCTTATAGTCGTTTTCGAGCGTCGCGTCCAAGATGATGTCGCGGATATGCTTTTTGGGGACGCCCAGCATATACACGTCGCGGAAAATGCCGGAGAGCCGCCAGCAGTCCTGATCCTCCAGATACGTGCCGTCAGACCACTTGTACACCTTCACGGCGATCAGGTTCACGCCCGCGTGCATGTACTTGGTGACGTTGAATTCGGCGGGCATGTGCGGCACCTTCGAGAAGCCGACCATGGTGCCGTTTACGTACACATAGTAGCAGGAATTCACGCCGTCAAAGTTCAGAAACAGTTCGCGATCCTCCCAGCCGTCCGGCAGGGTGAACATCCTTCTGTAACAACCGACCGGGTTTTCGTCCGGCACAAAGGGCGGATCGAAGGGGATGGGATATGCGACGTTGGTATAGTGGGGGATGTCGTAGCCGTGCATCTGCCAGTTGGAGGGCACGACGAGCGCGTTCCAGCCCTCGTCCGGCACGTAGTCGGGCTGTTCGAAGCCGACGGGCGCGCGCCCCGTGGGCGCATAGCAGAAGTCCCATTCGCCGTTCAGAAGGCGGAAGGCTTCGCAAAGCCCCCTGTCGCCCAGAAGCGCCGTCTCGACGCAGGGGTAGGGGAACAGCGTCGCGCGCGGCTTTTCGCGGTTGATGTGCAGCACGTGCTGGTTCTGCCAATCGGGTTGAATAATCATGGTATGCCTCCGTTTCTTGTTCTGTCGCGTTCATGAGAAGCGGGTATGCCAAAATCGTGTTTTTGCGCGGAATCAGCGCGGGATGATCACCTCGTGCCCCGTGCGGGCGGATTCGTACATGGAGCAGATGACGCGCATGAGCTCGATGCCGTCGTCGATGGTGTTGCGGTTCTCGATTTCGCCGTTCACGACATCGATGAAGTGGCGTATTTCCGCCTCGAAATTCACGTCGTTCGCGTGGTCGAGCTGCGGGGTGATGTTGACCATGTAGTCGTACATCTCGGTCATGAGCGTCAGGTGCGGCTCGACGACCGCGCCGCCCTTGGAGCCGTAGAGCTCCACGCCGATCAGCCCTTCCTCGATCTCCTGGCTGTAGGAGAATTCGAGGTACATGGTCATGCCGTTGTCGAATTTGACCAAGCCGACCGCGAGGTCTTCCACGTCGTTAAACGAGGAGGGGTCTACGGACATATAGCGATCCACGCCCTTGATGTTGGTGCGGGAGCCCATGTTGTTGTACGTCGCGGCGTAGCAGGAAACCGCCTTGGGCTTTCCGGTGAGATAGCGCACCAGGTCGATTAAGTGTACGCCGTTGTCGAGCAGCGGGCCGCCGCCCGAGAGTGCGGAATTGGCGAACCAGCCGAGCGGGCAGCCGCAGCGGCGCGTGACGGCGACCTTGGAGAAATTGATGTCGCCGAAAAAGCCGTTGTTATAAAAGTCGAGCACGAGCTCCGCGTTGCGCCCGAAGCGGCGGACGAAGCCGATCATGAGGTGCTTGCCGCTCTCCTTTTCCGCCTGCTGCATCGCGATTGCCTCTTCCACCGTCATTGCCGGGGGTTTTTCGCACAGTACGTGCTTACCCGCGCGCAGCGCATCGATGGTGATGGGCGCGTGCCCGTTGTTCCACGTGCAGACGCTGATCGCATCGATGTCGCTCTTTGCGAGCATTTCGGTATGCGAGGCATACACCTCTTTGAAGCCGTATTGTTCCGCCCACGCCGCAGCCCTGTCGCGGTTGATGTCGCACGCGGCGACGAGTTCGACCTTGCCTTCGCGCGCGAGCTTCGAATAGCCCAGCATGTGCGCGTTGGAGATGGAGCCGGTTCCGACCAATCCAATTTTGACGGGTTTCACGATGATATCCCTCCTGTTTTTATTTTCCGAGCATCGCGGCGCCGATGATGCCGGCATCGTTGCCTAATGTCGCAAGTTCGATCCTGGCGTAGGGCATGGTCTTGTAGAACACCATGGACGGGAGCTTTTCGCGGATCGCCTCCAAAAGGAAATCGCCCGCCGCCGATACGCCGCCGCCGAGTGCTATGATCTCGGGGTCGTAGAGGTTGATGAGGTTTACAAACCCCACGCACAGATAGGTGATGTAGTCGTCAAAGACCTTTTTCGCCGCGGGATCGCCCGCCTTCGCGCACTCCATGACGTCCTTTGCGGTGAGCTTTTCCAAATCCCCGTTTGCGTTCTTCGCGATCGCGCTTTCCGGATGCATGGATGCCGCCTCCCTGCCCATGCGGATGAGTGCGGTCGCGGAGGCGTAGCGCTCCCAGCAGCCGAGGTTGCCGCAGGTGCAGGGCTCGCCGTCGAATTTTATGATCATGTGGCCGATTTCGGACGCGACGCCGTGCGGCCCCGTGTACACCTTGCCGTTTATGACGATGCCGCCGCCCACACCGGTTCCGAGCGTCACGAACACGGAGTTTTTCACGCCGCTGGAAACGCCCGCGACCGCCTCCGCGAGGCCCGCGATGGTCGCATCGTTGTCCACGAAGATCGGCTTATCGACGTATTTGTGCATGATGGGGATCAGCGGAACCTGATGCCAGAACAGGTTCGTACACATGGGGACGATGTTGCGCTCGTTGTCGTGGATGCCGGGGATGCCGATGCCGATGGACGCGATATCGTCCATGGTCTTGCCCGCGGCGTCCGCCGCCTGCTGCGCCAGGGATGCCATGTCCCTGATGACGGCTTCCGGGCCGCGCTCCACGCCCGTCGGGCAGGAGACCTTGCTCAGGATCGCGCCGTTTTCGTCCACGACGCCCGCCTTGATGGCGGTTCCGCCCAGGTCGATACCGATGTACAACATAGAAAATGCTCCCTTCAGTCGTTGATGATGCTGTGTCCTTCCCATTCCTTTGCGGGCGAGGCGCCCAGAAGATGCGCTATCGTCGGCGCGACGTCCTTGATGGAGATGTTTTCCAGTTCGCGCGGAGCGAATTTCGGGCCGTTAAACAGGAGGGGGATCGTCATGTCCTCTTCCATGTCCGTGCCGTGCGACCGCCCGTGCCCGCCGTGGTCGGCCAAGAGGATCACGGAGTATTCGGCGGGGATTTTTTCGCGCACGCGCTGTACGCAGGAGAGTGCGTTATCCACGGCCTTCATATACGGCGCGTTGAGCCAGCCGCTGTCGTGCCCAACCTCGTCCGTCTCGCCGAGGTACAAAAATACGAAATCGGGATTTTCGCGCAGGATGAAATCGATCGCGCAGTCGGTCGCGAGGTTGTCTGTATCCGAAAACTCGTACTGATTGATGAGTACGGATGCCATGAGGCTGCCCGGGCGCACCAGATCGCGCAGCTCCGACCATGTATAGAAGAAGGCGCATTTCTTATCCGCTCGGTACAACCGCTCGCAGAGCCCCTCGATGGGGCGCGACTGCGGGGTGTAGGTATTGGTCGTCGTGCCGTGCCGCTCGGGATCGACACTGTGAAACAGCGACATGTGGCACGGCAGCGTGTCGGAGGGGCACACCGTACGCGCCTTGAGCGTCCATTGGGATTGTTCCAGAAATTCCCTTGCGTATGGATTGCCGCAGCCCGTATAGCCTTCCGGGCGCATGCCGTCCACGAGGATGAGGATAACTTTTCCGTTCATAACAATCATTCCTCCGCATCGCCTGTAAAGCGAAATTTATGCCTGTTCATGAGTTCTTCGGCGGCGTTGAAGCCGCTCTGCTTGAGCTTGTTGTTGCGCGCGGCGACCTCTAACACGATGGCGAGGTTGCGCCCGGGGCGGATGGGGATGGTGAGCTTCGGAAGCTGTACATCCAGAATCGTCCCATATTCCTCCTGCAGGCCGATTCGGTCGTATTCCTTGCCCTCCTTCCAGATCTCCAGATGCGCGATCATGTCGATGCTCTTGCTGGGCAGGACGGAGCCGATGCCGTACATGGTCGCGATGTCGATGATGCCCACGCCGCGAATCTCCATGAGGTGGCGCACCATGTCGGGCGCCTCGCCCACCAGGCGGTTGCTGTTCACGCGGCGGATGTCCACCACGTCGTCCGCGACGAGCTGGTGCCCGCGCTTGACGAGCTCCAGCGCCGCTTCGCTCTTGCCCACGCCGCTTTCGCCCGTGATGAGGATGCCGCAGCCGGACACATCCACCAACACGCCGTGCTTCGTGACGGACGGCGCGAGGCGGTTATTGAGGTAGTTGATGATCTTGATGACGACGATCGTCGTATCCTCGCTGGATGTGTATACGGGCACACCGTGCCTCGTCGCGCTTTCGACGAGCCCGGGCACGCACTGCATGTTGTGGCACACGATCACGCACGGGGGGCGATATCCGAAAAGCGTATCGAGCCGCTGTAACCGCGTCGCCTCGTCGAGCGAATTGAGATAGCTCATTTCGCCCTTGCCGATGAGCTGCGGCCTGTTCCACGCGAAATACTCCCAATAGCCCGAAAGCTGAAGCCCCGGGCGGTTGATGTCGCTACTGTCGATGGGGAGCTCGCCGTCCGCGCTGCCGAGCAGAACCGACAGGTTCAGATCCTTCACAAATTCTTTTTCGGAGATCATGCGGGCGCTCCTTCCGCGTCAAACGCGCCGTCCTCCAAGAGCATCTCGAGGACCTTCGCGATGCCGTCACTGTCGTTATCGGGCACGATCCAGCGCACCTGCTCGAGCACTTCCTGCCGCGCGTTCGCCACGGCGCAGCCGCGACCGGCGTAGTTGAGCATGGTCATGTCGTTTTGCGCGTCGCCGAAGGCGATGATCTCCTCGCGCTTCACGCCCAATCGCGCGGAGACGAGCTTTAGCGCTGCGCCCTTATCCGCGCCGATGCCCGTGCATTCGACATAATAGGGGCGGGAGATGGCGCAGTTGATCCTGCCCGCGAACGTCTCGCGGAACTTCTCCGCGAGGACGGGCGCCTCCTCGGGATCGACCACCATGAGCATTTTGCACAGGTCGCGGTTGATGGCTTCGGAGAGCTTTCGATGCACCGCGCGCCCGGGAATGCGGATTTTCGAGGCGTAAAACGCGCTGGAGGCGTTGTCCTCCGCATAATAATAGCCCGTTTCGTCAAACGCCTGAATGTGGATGCCCATGTCCTCCGCCATTTTCGCGACCTCCCGCGCCGTTGCCATCGGCACCGGCAGGAGATCGAGCGCCTTTTGCGCGGAGACGTCGTACACCATGCCGCCGTTATAGGCGATGAGGGGCGCGTTCGGCTGCACCTGCCGCGCGTAGGGGAGCATCGCCTCGACCATGCGGCCGGAGGCGAGAACGACGTATACGCCCTTTCGCATGAGCGCGGAAAGCGCCCGCAGCGTGCGCGGAGAAAGTTCCGAAGCGTCGTTCAGAAGGGAATCGTCCAAGTCGGAAACGAAGAGCCTGAAAGCCATGAAAACATCTCTCCTTTGTGCCTCTATTATATGCGTTCGGGCACGTTTCGTCAAGCGAAATCGAGTGTAAGTACCGGGTTCGTGAGACAATTGCCAACCCGCAGTACCCTTCAACGATTCGAATAGGGCATAAGGGAATCGTGGGATGCTTTCAAAGTATGCGAATCTGTGGAAATTTAACATTCGTTTTTGTTGACTGAAATCCCATAAGTGGTATAATCAAAGGGTAAACTGCATTTAACGCCAAAATGCCAATTCGGGGTGGTGTTTATAATGCAGAGTGTTACGTTACTTCGGAAGCTTTGGCGAAGATAGGGAAAGGTTATCAAACCCCATATGGTAATTGCCGAGCAAGTGAAGAAGCTTGTATGGCTGTAAACCCCTGTTCGCCACAGAATGGAATGCTCAGGCGCTGTTGTCTGCCTGGATGCATTAGAAGGGGCTGCAATGAGGACAGAACCACGTTTCATGAGATCAAAGCGGAGCAGAATCATTTGATGGCTCTTGTGACGGAATGGTTGGAAGAACTAATGCGTTGGTTTGTTCATGTAGTTTCGCGCAATGATTACGATTATTTAGGAGGCTGCTATGATGATGTCTTTTAGGAGAAGGCTCGTTGCCCTTTGCTTGATTTCGCTATTTATGTTTTGTATCCCAGCGTATGCGGTTACTTATCAAGACTATCCTTACAATCAGCCGGCAGATATTTACGTTGTAGATGCTTATGGCTTTTATAATGTGAGTGTACTAGCTATGTGGCATGGTGTTTGAATGCAAGAAATGGAATTTCTTTCCATAATCGAAGAAAACCCGGAACAAACGAGAAACTCCCTCCAGGAATAAATGAAGATGAATATGGAAGTAGGTGGGGCAATGCGAAAGAGTGGCTGAATGCTGCGGTGGCATTGGGATATACTGTCAATTCCACGCCGTGCGTGGGTGCGGTTTACTACCATGCTAGCGGTGGTTATGGACATGTTGCTTGGGTGAGTAATGTAAATGGGAATAAAGTTACGATAGAACAATATAATGCAGGCTTTGTGACCATTAATGGAAAACAAGTGGGAGATCATAAGTTTAGTTCTAAAGAATTTGTTGTTGGCTCAAAGGGTGAGAAATATATCCACATCAAAGATTTAGAGAATAATGCGAACAATAATGGCAGGTTTGATGTAAACTTCAATGTCGATGGGCACGACCAAGTAGACATCAACGGAATCGGAGCCATCGGAGTGTATATCGACGGTCAAAGATGGGATTATCAGGGGAGCAACACCTATGCGGATTTCTGTCGGTCGGATGTTCCGGTTGGCAAGCCCTATGAGGTCAGGGTTTCGATTCACGACCCGAACTACTGGTGCGCAGGTACGATAGAAGGCAGCTTTAAGGGCACGACGTCGTCCAACACGGTAGTTCGATTAGACATTACATCCAGTGTGTATGATCGCGTTCTTCCGGATGGAGATTACTTGATCGCCACTGCCGGTGCGAGCCAGAAATCGACCTTCTTCTATTTGGATATTGCGGGAACGGCGCAACCGGCAAGCAGCGGAACAAACGTTGCGCTGTGCGGTCCGCTTTCGGGCGATCCTCCGTCCTATGAGATATGGACGATCCGATACAATCAAGGCTTCTATACCATCAAACAATGCGGAACAGGCGCAGATATATGCCTTGGCGTAGAAAACGGAAGCAACGCTTCCGGCGCGAATGTGGGGGTATATACTGGAAATAACAGCTCCGCGCAAAAGTGGGCGATTACGCACAATAACAGAAATGGGTACCGTTTACAGGCGAAGTGCAGCGGTCTGTCGCTTGATGTAGAAGGTGCCGCCGTCAATACGAATGGAACCAATGTGCGGCAATGGAGTGTTAACTCCTCGGATGCCCAGTCCTGGTTGTTTATTCCCTACAAACCTTCTCAACCACTTGCCGAAGGACGATATATCCTCTTGAGCGGCGTGGACAATTCTTGGGAGATCGACGTTCCGGGCGACACCGGAGATATAGCGGATAAAACACCCGTTCAGCTTTGGAGCGATGACGTGCCAAGCCAGAACAATTCCTTCGACGTAACAAAACTGAACAATGGCTACTATAAACTGACCCATGTTGTCTCGGGGAAAGTGCTTGAGGTATATGGCGGTGGATCCGATGCATCGTCGAGAGCTTCTTTGATGACTGACAACGGGAGCAATGCGCAACAATGGGCTATCACAAAGGACGGCTATAATGACGGGTATTGTCTGCGCGTGAAAACCAGCGGGTACGTGCTCCATTTAATGGACGCGAATTTGTCAATAAGGGCAATTGTGCGGCAATATCCATGGATTAAGTCGCGGGCGGGAACTTGGGTGTTCGTTCCCGCTGAATATACCATACGGTATAATCTGAATGACGGTACGGGAACAAGTACCGACCAGACGAAGTATTACAAGACCGATTTGAGCCTGAGCAGCACTGTTCCTGTCCGCCCCGGATACATTTTCATGGGATGGGGAACGTCGGCAGACGATTTGAACCCCGTATACCAGCCGGGCGCTATATATGCCGAGGATAATGACCTTACCCTCTATGCGATCTGGAGGAGCAACAAATACACCGTCTCCTACGATGCAAATGGAGGAACGGGTGCGCCTCCCGCGCAGACATATGAGGGCAGCGCCGCGACGTTGTCCACGGTTGAGCCTTCGCGCGCGCATTATCGCTTCCTTGGTTGGGCGACGAGCGCTGCGGCGGAAACGGCCACCCACGCTCCCGGCAGCGTTTACGAGGGCGGTATCGATGTTACCTTCTATGCTGTCTGGCAGCGGAAGTTGGAGAGCGTGATGGTACTTCCCCGCGCGCTGACAGTGATTGAAAGCGAGGCCTTCCTTGGAACCGCAGCCGACGCATTTGTTGTTCCGGTTACGGTCACTTCCATCGGAAACAACGCTTTTGACGATGTCGCCATTTACGGCTACAGCGGAAGTTATGCGCAGACATATGCCAATGACAATGGATTGACATTTATACCGATTACCGAAGACTGGGTTCTGGAAGACGACGTTCCCGAGGGTGCAAACGTCATCGGCGAAAAGTGGACGTATACATTGACAACTACGGAAACAAAAACCTCCACCGCTTCCTCGATAAGCGGATGGACGCAGACGGGGTACACATGGCAGCAAAGCGGCACCGGAACCTGGAAATACGCAAGCTATCCCGGCGGTTTTGATACGGGGAATTCCTTGTATGGCAAGTATAACAAGAGCGCGCTATCATCCAACGAGCAGGCTACTACGAAGCGTGTTGTGGGTTCTTCTTCGCTCGCAACATATATCTACTGGCACTGGACGTTTGTCGATACGCTGAACAGTGCAAGCGATAGCTCGAATGTTTTGGTGGAGGACGCGAAAAAATATCAAGTTTTGACCGCAAACGTGTATCGCGATTATATCTATTTCGACGCATTTGAATCCACGACGAACTATGGGACGGTAGGGCCGGGCACCAACGGCAATATCGACGTCAGTCCAATGCGGTACGCATGGCGCGGAGTACTCGGCGACGTCAGCCATTGGTGGTGGCGCTTCGAAGTGTACCAGCAGACATACACAGACTATAGTAAACTATTCTCCTATGTACGAAATAAGGAGGAAATCAAAGAATCCATGACGGAAGTCGTCCCGGGCGACGGAATCACAAATGTACAGCATTGGGTAAAGTATGAATTTTGATTCCGCGCATTGCGCATGACGAACTCACTTGACAGGCGGAAAACGAATTTGTATAGTATACTATATACGGAGGCGATACAAATCATGAAGAAAAAGAAGCTCCTGCCGCTTCTTGTGGCGATGTTGCTCTTGTGCGATGTGGCGCTTGCCTATACGGACATCACGCAGGACGGACTCATCGACATCCGCGACGCGGTTCTGACCTTGGGAGAATACCCCGATTTCCTTCGGGACTTTGCGGATGTGAATGGCGATGGCATTGTGAACGAAGACGATGCCGCGTATATCGCAGACTTTTTGACGGGCAAATACGTGCCCGAGGCGCTTTCGGCTGCGTGCATGGCGGATAAAACGGAGATCGTCTTCGGGGAGAGCCTTTCCGTCTCCGTTGCAGCTCAGGGCGGCTTCGGCAAATGCGAATACCGCACCGTTTTCGTGGATGAAAGCGGCGCGGAGATGCTGCTTTCGGATTGGACGACGGAGGCGGTTCAGGTCTTTCCCGTCGAGGCGGAGGGCACATATACGCTCCGCGTGACGGCGCGGGACGCGGCGGGGGAAACGGTATCCTGCACGGGCGGCACGGTCGCGGTTTATCCCGTAAAAACCGCGCAGAACGGCGATTTTACCTATGCCGTGTTTTCTGACGGTGCGCGCATCGTCAAGTGGTTGAAGCCCGATTCGACGAGCGCGACCATTCCCGCGATGTTGGAGGACACCCCGGTGACCGAGATCGGCGAGGGTGCGTTTCAGGGCATGGAATTTCTCGCGTCCGTATCGCTCCCGAACAGCATCGCCGTCATCGGAAAATGCGCCTTCAAGGGCTGCGGCATGCTCACGACCATGAACTGAGCGGAGAGGGGCTGAAAAGATATGCGTAAAAGGCTTATACTATTCTGCATCCTGCTGTGCGTGCTCGCGGCGTTTTCCGCGCGGGCGGAGGCGGGGCTTACCGTTTCCGTTGGCGATGCGACGGCAGCGATTGACGGCAGCGCGACGGTGAATATCTCCGTCGATCAAAATTCCGGTTTTGCGGGAACCGTATTCGACGTGCTCTACGACGCAGACGCGTTTTCAGTTACAGATGTGCAGGCGCAAGAGGACTTTGTCGCATCCGTCAATCCCGTGTATGCGGAGGGCAGGGTGCGCGCGGCGCTCGCAAGGGGCACAAACATCGAGGTGCAGGGCAATCTTTTGCAGATCACCTTCCAAGCGAAGGATGCGGCGCAGGCGGGAAACTACCCCGTAACCGTATCTTTTGTGGACGGGCAGACGGTTGGGCAAGACCTTTCCGCGCTCCCTGCGGCGGTTTCAAAGAGCGGCTCGGTGACCATACTTGCGCCGAACGCGCTTTCGATTTCCCAAATGCCGACAAAAACCGCATATATCGAGGGGCAACCGTTCGATGGGAGCGGCATGGTCGTGCTCTTTAGGGATGCGCAATTAGAACAGCACGAGGTGACGGAGTACACCGTATCGCCCGAAGTGCTTTCCCTGGGCGATACACAGGTAACGATATCGTATGAATATGAGCAGGGGAAGACGGCAAAGGCGTTCGTTCCCGTGACGGTCTCCGAAAAGACAGTGATCGGGCTCGAAATTGCGTCTCCGCCTCTAAAGACGCAGTACTCCGCCTTTGACGCTTTCGATAGGGCGGGCATGGTCGTTTCGGCGCACTACGACAACGATACAACGGACGAAATCGAGAACTTCACCGTCGAAACCATAAACGGCTCGGATACGCTCCGCACGGGCGAGGCGTATGTTACCGTGCGCTATCAGGGAAAGACGGCGAATGTCACGATCACAGTCTCCAAGAGGGAGCCGACGGTGCGCCCCGCCGTTGGGACTGATACCCTGTATACCTCCTCGACGCAGCTTCCGCCGATCGCGCTTTCGGAGGGCGATACCCTGGGGCACATCGCGTGGGAACATGTCGATTTCCCGCTTGAAGCGGGCGAAGAGATCGATGCGCAGTGGACGTTTGCGCCAGTCGATGCGGAGAATTTCCTTCCCGCGTCCGGGAGCGTGCGGTTTACGGTGTCAGAGGTTGTCATTGCACACATCCGCGCGGGCTATACGCAGGGCGAAAAGCGCATCTATACCTCGACGCCTTTGGAGGACATCCGGCGGGACCTTCTGGTCGAGGCGATATATAACGACGGGAGCACGAAGGATGTCACATCGGAAGCGGAGCTTTCGGGTATCCTTACGGAGGGCGAATCGACGCTCACCGTGACCTACGAGGGCTTCACGGCCGAAGTAACGGTGTCCGTGACGGCGGTCGTTCTGGAGAGTATCGACGTGGCCCTCGACACGGGAACCGATACGATCTACGAGACCGCGACCTACGAGGACATCAGGCGCTACCTCACCGTGACCGCGACGTATAACGACGGGTCGTCCAAAGCCGTAACTGCAGAGGCGACGCTTTCCGGCACGATTGCGGCGGGAAATTGCGTGCTGACGGTGGAATACGGCGACATGGCGAAGTACGTGATGCTCACAATAGAGGCGGTTGCGGTGACGGGCGTGGAGGCGATCTTCGCTCAGGGCAATGCCGTTTTCTGCCCGGGCGTCGATCTAAACGCGCTCAGGGCGCATCTCACGGTCAATGTGCGGTATAACAGCGGCGCGACGGAGAGCGACATTTCCGAATACATCCTTTCGGGGACGCTAACCGCGCCCGAAGCGGCAATAACCGTGCAGGCAGGCGGCGAAAGCGCGACATTTACCGCGCAAATCTCCGAGCACGCGTGGGGCGAATACGAAATCGTGCACTACCCCGACAGGAAAAAGGAAGGCGAAAAGAGGCGCACTTGCCCGATCTGCGGCGGAACCGAATCCCTCGCGATCCCTATCGTGCGGAGCGTCTCTGTGCGCGAGAAGAAGATCGCGCTGGGCGTGGGAGAGACGTATCAGATCGCGCCGATCCTAAAGCCCGAAGGCGCCGAGGCGCAATACACCTACACTTCGCGGAGGAAGACCGTCGCGGAAGTGAGCGGGGGCGGGCTGATTTCCGCCGTCAAGGCGGGCTCGACGACCGTTACCGTGAGGACCGCGACGGGGAAGACGGCGAGTCTCTCCGTGACGGTGCTCGCAGCGCCTGATTCCGTGGCGCTTCAAGACGTGCCGACGGAGATGGGCGTGGGCGAAAGAGCGGCGTATTCCCTCGCCTTTACGCCCGCGAAAAAGGTTCGCAACGCGGCGACCGTCACGTCGAATGACGAAAATATTCTACGCGTCGAGGGCGGAAACCTCGTCGCGGTGTCCGAGGGCGAGGCGAATGTCACCGCGACGACGTATAACGGCAGGACGCATAGCGTCAATGTCAGGGTCTGCCCCGCGATCGAGACCTTGTCCTTCGAAGGCGAATTCACGATCTCTGTGGGCGAAAAGAAAACCGTCTCCGCGATCCGAAACGGCGACGCAAAGGGCAAGATCACCTACAGCACGAAGACGAAGGGCGACAGGAAGATCGTTTCCGTCACGGCGGACGGCACATTGAAAGGCAGAAAGGTGGGCGCGGCGACTGTCGTCGCGACGGCATATAACGGCGTTACGGCAGAGATGCCCGTATACGTCATCGCCGCACCGAAGCGCGTGAAGCTCTCTACGACAAAGGTCACGCTCGGCGCGAACGGGGATGTTCGTTCGGGCATAAGGGCGACCGTATCCCCCGAAGGCGTCGACGAGACGCTTCAGGTAACGACATCGGACGAGGATATCGCGACCGTCGCGATTTCCGAAGACGGCACCTATACCGTGACGAGCGGCGAAAAGGCGGGCAAGGCGACGATTCGGTTTACCGCAGTCAACGAAAAGACGGCGAAATGCACCGTGACGGTCACAAAGGCACCGACAGAAGCGGGGCATGCGACCCTCGGCAAGGCAAAGCTCACGATCAAGGCGATTGGCAAGAGCGCAAAGCTCTCTGTCGGGTTCGCAAGGGGCTTCGGCGGAACCGTTACAAAATGGAAATCGAGCGACGAAGCCGTGGCGACGGTCGAGAACGGCAAGGTGGTCGCCGTCGGGGCGGGTGAGGCGTATATTACGGCGGAACTGTACAACGGGTATGAAACGCCGCCGTGCAAAGTTACCGTATCGATTGCAGCTAAGGGGGAGGCCGTCGCGCCCGAAGAAACCGCCGATGCAGAGGAAGTGCCCGAAGCGATTCTGCCGATCTTTCCGACCGCGTTTGCGGAGGGCGCGCAGATCGTCGACTGTGCGTTCGCATCCATAAACGATGAGGGCGAGATCGCCTTTGAAGGGGATTGGAACGGCAACGGAAAGATGACCGTATCCATAGGCGACGTATTGGTTACGATTGCGTTCGCGGACGGCTCGATCGAAAGCGTCAACGCAAACGGGTTGTGCGAATTCGCCGTTTCCGGTATGGACGATGCCGCAGGCGATGCGGATGTCGCCTTTGTCAAAAAGGGCAAATTGCGCATCGTGGGCGAGGGCAAGGCGAAGCTCGAGGGTTTCACCGTCACCGTGAAATTCCCCGAAAAGCCGAAGAATGCCGAAGCACCGGAGGATACCGCAGTGCCGGAATCGGCGGAGGAAGAGCCGGAAGCGTCCGCACCTGAAGAATAGAACCTCGCATCGAAAAAGGAGAGTCGCGCGCGTTCGCGGCTCTCCTTTTATCTACCGGAGGACGTCTTTATAAGCGTCAGTATCCCATTTCCACCAATTCTTCGCACAGCGCAGACCAAAAGGCGAGAATGCGGTCGTGCTTTTTTCCTGATACGAAAAAGTCCGCGATTTCTGCGTGCCCTGCGGAATCGTCTATGCAGTCGCCCCTGTATTTGCCGAACTTGGCGGAATCCCTCGGCACGAGCCCGTCCGTGTCCGTATCGGAGGTCTTCCCGACGAGGTGCGAGATCATATTTGGGTAATTATCTAAAACTATCCGGTCGGCTGCTTTTTATCGCTCGATGCATCTGAATGTATAGCGCAACGGCTATTATCTCCGCCACGGCAGTAAATGCAACGATCATATTTGTCTGTTTCATGTCGTAAAAAAGCCCCATCAGCGCCGATCCGGCGAGCAGCGCCATGCCGTAAGCCGAGTTAAATATGCCGTATCCTGTGCCGCGCTTGCGATATGGCGTTATGTCCGCTATCGCGGAGCGCATGATCGTCTCGTGCGCTCCCATTACGATGCCGAAAAGCATCATTCCCATTGCGATGAGCGTCGTCGAATGACTCAATGTAAGCAAGGGCAGCAACATCGTCATCAGCGGAATCACGGCCAATACGAGAATGCCGCCCGTCTTCTTACCGGTCTTTTCCTTCATCCGATCATACGCTTTTCCGACGACAATCGCCGCCACGGCGTCTACGAGCATTGCAAGCGAATACAGCAGGGTGATGTTGCCGTCGGACATGAGTTGATTCGCCTTCAGATGGTAGCCGATCGTACTGAAGTTTACAAAACCGACCGTGCAAAAGAATGCGAACACGGTGTAGCTCCAAAAGACCGGCTCTAACTTCTCATTTTCAAAATGCCTTTTTTCGGCCTTGGACAACAGCCCCGAACCCTGAATCCTTTTGTACGCATAATATAAAAACAGCATTAAAGCGATAAACGGCACAACCAACAGTTTATACCCCAACCGATACTCGCGAATGCCGTTTTCGCCCGCAAAATGGAAGACCGCGGTAAAGACCAACGGCCCCAAAAATGCGCCGAGCTGATCCAAAGCCTCCTGCAATCCGAAGGCGAACCCGATGCCTACCTGATCCTCCGCGACGCCCGATAAAACCGTATCCTTGGCGGGGTTGCGCAACGCCTTCCCGATGCGCTCCGTCAGCATCAAAACAACGAGAAGGCTCCACTCCGCCGTAAGCCCCATCAACGGGACGCTTAAGAGCATGCCGTAGCCGATAAACATAAAAAACCAATATCGGCCGCTCTTGTCGGACACGATGCCTGCCATTAGCCTCAGCGCATACCCTAAAAACTCGCCTATCCCGAAGACCAGCCCGACCTTGGCCGCGCTGATTCCCATCAGGTTCAGGTACTGACTGTTAGCGCCCCTCGCCGATTCATACACGATATCGCCGAGCATGCTGATTACGCCAAAGAGTACAATCACAACAACCGCCGGCGAGAAGCGACCGATGAAATCCATATCCTTTTTTCTCGACATACTACTCCCCCCCAATGAGGAGCCGCAGGTACTCGACAACCGTGCGACACCTTTTCAAGCATTGTGATTATAGAAATGGTATCACTCCGCTCATACTCTGGAAATATCAAGAGGATGAATATTTCGTTAATTCGTAAATGTCAGGCGTGGATTGCCAACATCAGTATCCCATTTCCACCAGTTCTTCACACAGCGCCGACCAAAAGGCGAGAATGCGGTCGTGTTTTTTCCCGGATACGAAAAAGTCCGCAATCTCCGCGTGCCCTGCGGAATCGTCTATGCAGTCGCCCCTGTATTTGCCGAACCTTGCGGAATCCCTCGGCACGAGCCCGTCCGTGTCCGTATCGGAGGTCTTCTCGACGAGGCGCGAGATCATGTACGGGATTTGCATCAGAAAATCCGCCTTCTTGTCGCCCTTGCGCAGTGCGGAGGAAAAGCTCTGGCAAAAGACACCGGGGATGGGCTTTACGACCGCCTGCTCCGAAACGGGTACGCGCATGAGCTCGCGGCACACCGTGTAGCTGTCCGGGTTCCTGTCTCCGAGGATGCGGAACATCGCGTCCATAAAGAACGCTACGACGCGCGCGATCCACTTCGGCAGCCGCATGAAAAGCGAAGCGATGGGGGAGCCCATGTGCGGCGTACACAAGGTCGTAAGCGTCGCAACGCTCTTCGCCATATCCATGTGCTCGAGCATATGCCTCGCATCCAGCCCGCCCTTGGAATGGGCGATGATATTTACTTTTTTTGCATGGGTCTCCGCGAGGATGTCTTCGATTTCGGCTTTCAGGATCGCGGCGTTGTTCTCCACGGTGCCGAAGCCGTCGACCTTGCTTTTGTAGACGGTATATCCTTGGATGCGGAGCATCCTGTCCACATATCCGAAGGATTTCATGAAAAACGTGTCCCGCACCGCGACGCCGTGCACCAGCACGAGCGGATATTTGGTATTCATGGCACTTTGAACCTTTCGGTGAATCCCGAAATGCGCGGCTACTTGCGCAGAACCCTTGCCAAGAGCGAAGACATGCGCGCATCTTCCTTTTCGAAGAGCGCGTGCTCTCCGTCCGAAGGGCGGGCGACGTAGAGCATCCCCTTGGGCGCGACAAATGCCGAGGCGATGCGGATGCGCGTCGCATCTGCCGTAACGTGCGCCTCCGCGCCGCCGAGCTTGAGGTAGTCGTTTAGCGCCTTGTTCTCCTCGCCGACAAACAGCAGATACGCGGCGGTAATGCTGCGCGCGTCGGAATCGGGCACGGCTTCCTTGAGGCGCGCGGCAAACGCGGCGTCCATGGCCTTTGTCATCTCCTGCGTGCAGCGTTCCGCCTCGAAAAGCATGACCGCATCGATGCGCTTGCCGTTTTGCGCGTATACGAGGTCGCCTTTGATAACCGCATTTTCCCCCAATTCCTCGCGGAGGGATAGTTTCACATCCTCGACGGATTTTCGGGGGCACAGGTATTCGTCCATCGAAGCTACGCGCCGCTTCATATAAAACGGAAGCACGACGGCCGCTGCGACGATCCAAAGGGCGATCTGCACGATCGTGTAATATCCTGTGTTCACGGCGGGAATCGCAAAGGAAAGCATGGTCAAAATCGTCGCGAGGACGACCACGCCGAGGCCCAGCCGCGCGCGCAGTTTGTCAGTCATCGTAATATACCTCCATGAGCGTAAGCCCGCATGCGGGCGCGGTGATGCCGAGATCCAATCGGCTGCCCGAATCGAGCGCGCGCCGTATCGCGCCCTCCTCCAGCCTGCCCGCGCCGACAAGAATCAGCGTGCCGGCGAAAATGCGCACCATGTTGTACAAAAAGCCGTTTCCGCACACGAAGAGCGTGTACATCGCCCCATCCTGCGAGATTTCACAGGATGCGATCGCGCGGACGGTGTCCTTCACGATCGAGCCGGAGGCGGCGAAGGGCTTAAAATCGTGCGTTCCGAGGATGGAACGCGCCTCCCGCTGCATCTTCCCGAGGCTGAGCGGATAGATCGTGTGCGCCGCAAAATCGCGCTCCAATGCGCTCGCATGGGGCGCGGACAGGATGCGGTAGCGGTAGAGTTTTCCCTTCGCCATGAACCGCGCGTGAAAATCGTCCGCCGCCTGCGCGGAGTTTTGGACGCGGATGTCCGGCGGGAGCATCGTGTTGAGCGCGAACGCGTATTTGTCCGGCGGGATGCGGCTTTCCGTATCGAAATGCGCGACCTGTCCCAGCGCGTGTACGCCCGCGTCCGTCCGAGACGCGCCCGTGACGGTAACCTGCCGCTTCGTGAGCGCGGACAGCGCCTCCTCGACCTTCTGCTGCACGGAAACGGCATTGCTCTGCCGCTGCCAGCCCGCGTAATTCGTGCCGTCGTATTCCAGAATCAGCCGAATCCTCATTCGATATGCCCCAGAGTGCGCGATACGAGTTCGTCGATGCTCGCGCGGTTCACGCCGAAGATGGAGGTGTCGAGCGTCCCGCACAGGGGCGCCTTCCATTCTTCGCCGATCGCGGTATCGCCGTGCATCATGCCAAAGATCGAGCCGCAGGTTGCGCCGTTGCAGTCCGTGTCAAAGCCCGTTTCGACCGCCATGCAGATCGTCTTTGTGTAGTCACCGTCTCCGTAGAGCAGGGACGCGGCGACGATCATCGCGTTGGGAATCGTGTGCACCCAGTCGAAGGGGAGATATTCGTCCCACGATGCGTGGATGCGTCGGAACACATCCTCCTGCGGAATGCCGCCGTCGAACCAGGAAAGAACGCTTTCGATCGCCTCCGCCAGGCGCGACTTTTCGGGGATCTCGCCGAGCCCCGCGCGGAGCACCTCGCGCACGTCGCTCGTGACGGCGGCCGCCGCGAGCATCGCAGCGACAAACATTTCGCCGTAGATGCCGTTTTTCACGTGGGATATGCAGGCATCGCGCCATGCCATGTCTGCGGCGGCTTCGGGGGAGGCGGGGTTGATGTAGCCGAAGTAGTCGCCCCGAATCTGCGCGCCGATAAACTCCCTGTCGGGGTTCTTGTACGTCGCGGATTTCGGCGGCATGATGCCCGCGACGAAGTTCTTAAACGCGCGGCGTTCGGCGGTGCAGTATGCGTTCATCGGCTGCATATCGACCCATGCCGTCGCCATGTCGCGCGGGGTGAAATCGCGCCCGAAGCGGTCGATCACGCGCACGGCGAGTGCGGTATAGTTCGTGTCGTCGTCCACGGGGGCGCAGCCGTCGAGCGTATCCGCCCACGTGCGGCCCACTTCGTTCGCGCGGCAGAAATCCTTGCCCATGGAAGAAAGATCGACGCTCGTCATATAGCGGGAGAGCGGGAAATTGCCCGTCTTCCGTAGCATTTCGTGCAGTTCCTTCGTGTGCCAGCCCTCGACGGGCTTTCCCAAGAGGCAGCCCGCGATGCGCCCGTACCATGCGCCGCGAATCTTCGGCGCGAGGGACGTTTTGTCGGGCTTTGAGAATTCTTTGCGGTTCTTCGGTCTCGCTGCGCGGATTTCGCAGAGGTCATCCGGTTCGATGTAGGGATAGTCCGCCCGGATCGGCGCGGTCGTGAGCGCGCGAAAGAGGATGTCCGCCAAATCTTCGCGATAAGCGCTCTTCGGCATCGCGGCGACCGACCTTGCGGCGGCTTCAAATTCGGATATATCGCGCCCCTCGTCCTTTGCCTGCCGTACCTCGGACAGGAGCGATTCGGAATACAGCTCCCACGCATGGATTTTCTGAATGTCAATAAGTTCGCTGTCAAACAACATGGCGATTCCTCCCACAATATATTTTTCTCTATTTTACCACGGCTTGCGGATTCGGTCAATCAAAAACGAATGCATTTTCCGTGGTGGGGTATCGGTTGACGGGCGGCGCGATTTCCGCTATAATAAACGTGAGAACAAAATGCGGAAAGGTGATGGAAAATGATTCGATTTTGCGACGGGGTATTTCATGTCCGCTCCAAGGGCGCGAGCTATCTGATGAAGATTGCGAAAAACGGCGTTTTGCTGCATCTGTACTGGGGAAAGCGGCTGCCCGACGGGGACTATTCGGCCCTCGAACCCAAGGCGTGGGGCGCCGCGTCGTTTGACAACGATGCGGGGCGCGCGCCGTTTGAGCTGCCGACGCAGGAGGCGGGCTATTTCGGAAAGCGCGCTGTCGAATGCGTGAACGGCGAGGGGGATGACGTGGTTTCGCTGCGCTTCAAGTCCTACGAGATCGTGCGGGGCAAAAAGGCGCTCGACGGGCTGCCCTCCTCCTATTGCGAGGAGGATGACGGCTGCGAGACGTTAGAAATCACCCTTATAGACGAATTGACGGGGCTCGAGGCCGTCCTGAGCTACAGCGCGTCGGAGAAATTCGACATCATCGCGCGCACGGTGCGCTTTGCCAATCGCGGAAAAGAGGCATTGACACTCGGCGAAACGGCATCTGCGAGCGTGATCCTGCCGGGCGACGCATACGACGCGATTCACCTGCACGGCGCGTGGATAAGGGAGCGCGACGTGTACCGCGCGCCGCTCGCGCACATGACCGCGCGCGTGGAATCGAGGCGCGGCGCGTCCGGGCATGAGGAAAGCCCGTTTATGGCGCTGTGCGAGCACTGCGCGACGGAGTTCTCCGGCAAGGTCTACGGCATGACGTGGGTGTATTCCGGCAGCTTCTTCTGCGAGGCGAACGTCGACAATTTCGGCAGGACGCGCCTTTCGATCGGGCTCAACGGCGACGTGTTTCGCTGGAAGCTCGGCGCGGGAGAGACGTTCCAAATGCCGGAGGCGCTGTTGGCGTTCTCCGATTGCGGACTCAACGGCATGAGCCGCGCGTTCCACGAATACATCCGCCTGCGCGTGTGCCGGGGCGTGTGGCGGGACGAGCCGCGCCCCATCCTCATCAACAACTGGGAGGCGACCTATTTTGCCTTTACGCCGGAGAAGCTGCACGCGATCGCGGAGAACGCATCCAAGCTCGGCATCGAGCTGTTCGTGCTGGACGACGGCTGGTTCGGCAAGCGCAACATCGACAACTGCTCCCTGGGTGACTGGGTGTGCAACACGGAAAAGCTCCCGAACGGCATCCGCGGCGTGGCGGAGGATATCAATTCCCTCGGCATGAAATTCGGGCTGTGGTTCGAGCCGGAGATGATTTCGCCCGACAGCGACCTGTACCGCGCGCATCCCGACTGGTGCCTGCATGTGGACGGCCGCCCGCGCACCGAAATGCGCAGCCAGCTGATCCTCGACATGAGCCGAAGGGAAGTGCAGGACTATGTGATCGACGCGCTGAAAAAGGTGCTCGAGGATGCGCCGATCGATTATGTGAAGTGGGACATGAACCGCAATATGACGGAAGCGTTCTCCGGCGTGCTGCCCAAGGAAAACAAGTTGGAGACGCAGCACCGCTATATGCTGGGGCTGTATCGCGTGCTGGACGAGATCACGCAGAAGCTGTTCCCGAACGTGCTGTTTGAGAGCTGCTCGGGCGGCGGCGGCCGTTTCGACGCGGGCATGCTGTGCTACATGGCGCAGACGTGGACGAGCGACAATACCGACGCGAACGATCGCGTGAAGATTCAGTACAGTACGTCGTTTGTGTATCCGCCGTGCACGATGTGCGCGCACGTGTCCGCGACTCCGAACCACCAGACGGGGCGCACATCTTCCATGCGCACGCGCGGGGACGTCGCGATGAGTGGCAATTTCGGATACCAATTGGATTTGTCCAAGCTCTCGCAGGAGGATCTGGAGGAAGTCGCGTGGCAGGTGGAGCGCGGCAAGAAGGTGCGCGACCTCGTGCAAAAGGGCGCGTACACGCGCCTTCTGAGTCCCTTTGAAGGAAATGCGGCGGCGTGGCAGTTCGCGCGCGAAAACGAAGCGCTGCTGTTCGTCTATCAGCGGATGGTGAAGCCCAATTCTGCGCCGTTTAAGGTGTATATGCGCGAATTGGACGAGAACGCCCTGTATGAGTCGACGGACGGAAAAACCTATTCCGGCGCGGAACTGATGTACATCGGGCTGGACGTACTGCCCGCGCGGCACGATTTTGAAAGCCTCGTGCTGCACTTTGTGAAAAAGTAATCTGTATACAAGAAAAAGGGCGGAGCGGGGCGTTTGACCGCTGCGCCCTTTCGCATTCTTTCGGGGCGGCAATGTAACCTACAATCCTCACGCTTCGCTTGACGGCATGGTATTTGACAGGGCGATGAAAACGCTGATCTGTTATCCGGAAAACGAATATGCCAATGCGCATGTATCCCACAGGGCGATGCCGCTAACGGAGATTTTGCGTTTTCGGGTTGCAGCCAAGTGGACATTGTCATACCGGATTCCGCCGCGATGATCGGGGATTGTGCATTTGCGTTTTGCAATTCTCTGACAAGCATTGCCGTGCCGAATTCTGTCACGATGATTGAAAATTCCGCGTTTGATAACTGTAATGTACTGACACTTAGACGCGCTTCCTACGCAGGGCCAATATGCAAAAGAAAACGGCATATCGTATACCTATGCCGACAGCTCCGATAGACCGAACTGCCGAACGCGCGACAAAGCGGGCGACGAGATTTTGTCTCATCGCCCGTTCTTTGGTCTTGCGCGTATGAAAAGCCTGTCGATTGCGGGGAAATCATTGCCCCGCCATCTCCTCCATTTGCGCAATGAGCTTTTCGGCAGTATCGGCATCGCCGCGGCTGCGGTAGATGGCGGCGAGCGCCTCATAGGGCTCCTTTTGCGTTGGATCGAGCGAGATGCACATGATGTACGCCTTTTCGGCGCGCACGGTGTCGCCGATGGTCTGCTGCGTCTGCGCGACGTGGAGCACGAGGGAGTAGCTCGCCCCCTCCGGATCCTTCTGTAACGCCGTGTAATAGGCGTTTGCGGCGTTTTTCACCTGGTTGGATGCGAGGTATTCGTCGCCAAGCCGCTCGAAGGAGGCGGCGGACGCGGGCAGCCCCCACTTTGCGCAGAACACGCCGCCCGAGGGGAACACCAAAATCCAGAAGATGAAGCAGAATATGCCGATCAAGAGCGCGGAAGCGACGAACGAAAAGATTTTGCGTTTGATGACGCCGACAAAATCCATCTCGTACTCTTCATCATAATCGTCCGCGGCATCCGGCGGAAGCGGGTCAAAAAAAAGATCGCGTTCGCGCTTTTCGGGGATGAAGGTGTCCTTGCGCTTGTATTTCTTTGCCTTGGGCGCGTATGCGGGCGGGCGCTGGATGCCCGAACGCCTGCGACCGTCGGAATCCAAAATGCTCTTTTCCGCGCCGAAACCGCGAAAGCGCCGGGGCACTTCGTCGCCGCCGGGCGTCGTCACGCGCAGGGGCGGGGTCAGTTTTTCTCCGCAGCGGTTGCAAAAGAGCGCGCCTGCCGGGTTGTTGTTTTTACATTTCTGACATATCATGGGTATCACAACCTTTTCATCGATTCAAAATAGGGGTCGCCGTCGAAGGAGCGAAAGTCCGCGGGGATTTCCTCGCCGCCCAAAGCCTCGATGGCGCCTTTGATTTCGAGATAGTCCAGATAGTTGATGTCGAGGGAGGAGAGCGCCTTTCTCAGGTGCGGTTCGGCGCGCCTGTCGCCGAGCTTCGCCAGATACGAGGCGTACAGCGCGCGCTTGGCCGGCACGTTCAAAAAGCCGTGCAGCGCGTGGGTGTAGACGCGCTCATCGCCCGGGAAATTGCATAGCAGGTCGATATAGGTTTCCTTCGCGAGTTCGTTCGCGCGGTCGATGCGCTCCAGGATCGGGCGGATCGCCTGGAGCGAGAGCGCCTCCAAGAGCTCCGCGCAGGCGTCCGCGAGCGTGTCCTCTTCCGCGCGGCGGTCGATGACATCGAGGCAGAACGAAATGGGCGCCTTCGTGCCGAGCTGCAGCAGCATATTGACCGCCATCACGCGCACGTGTTCGGACGCGGATTCGTCCTTTGCGAGGGACAAAAGCGGCTCGATTGCATTATCCTCCAGTTCCACGATGCGCTCCAAAAGCTGATCCGGCACGGAGATGCCCGCATCCTCGTATTCGCGCATCCAATCGATAAGCTGCTTTGCATCCGTGTAGGATGCAAAATACAGCCCGGGTGCGACGCCGCCCAGCCAGTCGGCGGGCGCATTGAGCCATTCCATGTACATTTCGGGCATATGCGCTTCCATTTCGTCCTCATTTTTAAAGCGGCTGCGGTTTTTCTGGAGCCATTTCGCGGTATATTCCATGAATTTCGCGTCAAAATCGATCAAGAGCATGGTATTTCCCTCTATTCTTTCGTTGCGGATGCGAGCAGCGCCCGCAGATCGTCCTCCGAAAAGCGCCATACGCGGTTGCAAAAGTGGCAGTTGACCTCCGCCTTGTGCTGCGAATCGATCATTTCGTTCAGTTCCGCCCTGCCAAGGGAGATGAGCGCGCGCTCGACGCGATCCCGCGAACAGTCGCAGCGATAGGCGATATTGCGCTCCTCGAGAATCTGCGGCTGCAGATGCGACAGGAGCTGTTCGGCGGCGCCGTGCAGCCCGTAGTCTCTGACGGTCGCGGACAGGTTCATGAACATCGGCGCGGAGCTTTCGATAGACTGTATCGCGGCTTTCGTCGCGCCGGGCATCATCTGCACGATCAGCCCGCCCGCGGCGATCACCTTGTCGTCCGTCAGAACGCCCAGGGAGACGAGGGACGGCGTCTGCTCCGAGGCGGTGAAATACATCGCGAAGTCCTCCGCGATTTCCCCCGAAACCAGGTGGACGTGGCCGACATACGGGTCGCGCAAGCCCAGGTCCCGCACGACGGCGAGCCTGCCGTTTTTGCCGACCGCCGCACCGACGGGGAGCTTTTCCGTTTCGCGCGGGAGATCCACAAACGGGTTTTCGACGTATCCCTTGACCGTGCCGTCGCTCTTTCCGACGGCCAACAGCGTACCCAGGGGGCCGCCGCCGTTGATTCGGCAGGTGACGTTGTCGTCCTTGCCCTTGAGGTTGCAGGCGATGATGGCGGTGGCGGTCAGGTGCCTGCCGAGCGCGGCTGTCGCGATGCGGGAGAGGGAATGTGTCTCCCGCGCCGTTTCGACGAGGCGCGTGCTGTCGCACAGGTGCGCCCGCGCCATGCCGTCCATAAGCGAGATATACAAGAGTTTGCTTTCGTTCATTTCATGTTCTCCGATGGTTTTTTTGCGCGAAGCAGGATTTGTTGGCTGTCTGTATGCGGGGGATTTTCGGAAAGCGCATCGTATGCGGCGACGTCCGAAAAGCCCACTTCTTTGAGCAGAGAAATGAGGCGCTCCAATTCGTGGATGCGCTGCACCTGTCGCTCGTCGAAGCGTCGATACGCGCCGCCGGGCTGCCTGACGAAAAACGTCAGCTCCATCAAAACGCGCGCATCTCCCTGCAAAGTATTGCGCCAGAGGAAGGTGATGTCGTCGCGATCCTCGAAGAAGAGCTCCTTTTCGCACATACCCAGAAGCTTTTGCCCCGTCGAGAAATCAAAGGCAAGCGTGCCGCCTGCCCGAATGTTTTGAAAGGCGCTTTGGAAAAAGCGCCTTACATCTCCGTCTGTCAAGAGATAGTTCACGCAGTCACACGGGGCGACGATCGCATCCGCGGGGCGGGGAAGCGCGATCTGCCGCATGTCCTGAAGCACGAAGCGCGGCGAGACGCCATGTTTTCGCGCCTTTTCGGACGCAACGCGCAGCATGCCCTCCGAGATGTCGGATGCGACGAGGCGAGGAATGCGCTTTGCGAGCCGCACGGACACGGAACCCGTGCCGCAGCCGCATTCGAGCGCGCTCTGTGCGCCCTCCGTGAGCTCGAGATACCGCGCCGCCCATAGGTCGTAATCGAAATCGTCCGCGAGCTTGTCGTAAAAGGACGATAAAACGTCGTACATATTCTATCGCTCGATGGGATTCGGGTCTTCCATGGAGGCGATCTCTTCCTCTTCCTCGCGGATGGCATCGGGATCGCGCATGCCCATGCCGACCTGCGCGCCCTCGATGCGGGGGTTGAGGTATTTGTCGAAGCAGCTGTTGGCGTAGGATGCGTAGACAAAGCCCGTCAGCGCAAAGCCGATCACGAGGTAGAAGAGCGAACCGATCAAAATGCCATAGGGCACGATCAGGCAGATGACGGGTATGGCGAGGGAGCCCAGAAGGAACAGAACCGAGAACGGCAGCCGCGCGACGACCATGATCATACTGTTGCGGATGAGCTGGCGCAGGTTGAAGTTGTACGTCACCATCATGGGGTAGATGATCATGTTGCTCATCCACCAGATGGCAATCAGAAGCACCACGAACACCTGCGGGATGTAAAACAAAACGGAGGACTGCGACGCCATCTGCCCGTAATAGATGTACGAGACGAACGCAAGCAAGAGCGAAAGCCCGTTGAGGAGGCCTATGACGAGCCCCTGCTTCCAGTTGCCCTTGATGGCGTCCTTAAAATCGCTCAGCACGAAGGAGTGCTGGTCGCGCGCCCAGTTGCGCAGCACGTACATGAGCCCCGTGGCGCCGATGCCCGCGATGCCCAGACACGGCACCATGAGGAGCAGATAGATCATGAGGTAGCCGTCCTGCACGAAATTGAAGGCGAATTGCCCCGTTTCGCTGTTGTAGCTCGCGTTGAGCATCATCACGTTGATGCTCGTCCACGCAATCGCGGGGAGCGAAAAGAGGACGTACAGGAGATTCAGCCCCACGAGCCCCGAAAAGCGTATGCGGAGCATCTCGAAAAAGAGCTGTACGCGGTTCTCGGGGAGCTGGTCGGGCGTGTAATCTGCCTTGCCGGCCTTGCCGTAATAATAGTTGTGCATCAAATTTGCCATGATCGTTCCTCCGTATTCCGTTATTTCCCGGACACTCCGGCGCCGACGGCATATGCCTCATCGAAGAGATACGCGCCGCATTCGGGGCAGCCGATGTAGCCCAGTTCGCGCGCCTCGGAAAGGAGCATCGGCTTCGCCTTGCCGATTTCCGCCGCGCGGGGGCATTCGTCCGTGGTGTGGTAGATTTTGTCCTCCGTGCCCCAGATGACCGTCTCTTCCGCCTCAAGCAGCGACAGGAGCGGAGGCTTGCATACGGAGCAGGTTTTGAGCTTGCGCCTGTCGGCGGCGGCTTCCGCCAAGGTGTGCGGGTTCGCCTTGGGCATGTTCTTGCAGGAGGGCCCGGCGTGATAGAACCTGCCGTTTGTGGTATAGTACACGATCGCCTCGCTTACGGGCTTGACGCTCGGCAGCGGCACGGGCGTGGGTACGGGCGTGGGCACGGGCGTAGGCACGGGCGTGGGGGAGACATAGGGCGTGGGTGTAGGCGAAATCGCCGGAACCGTGGCCGTCTTGGGCGCGATGGTGGGCACCTCGCGCGGCTTTTCGGTGGGTGTCTTTCGAATCTCCACGGTCGGAACCTTTGTCGGTTCCGTCGTCGGCGCGGCGGTTTTCTCCGGCAGGGGTTCCGCCTCGGTGAAGGAGCCGTCCGTTTCGGCGGGCTTCTCGGTGGTCGGCGCGTATTCCTGCGTGGAGGAGGTGAGCGCGCACTTTTCGCACGGCATGAGCCCCTCCGTTTCCGCCTGCGCGATTGTTAAGGAGACGAGTTCGCCGTCGCCGATGCCGAAGCAGGAGCGATCCCTGTGGTAGATGGCTTCGCCGACCTCTTTGTATACGATATCCAGAGGCGCGGGCGTGGGCGTGGGCTCAGGCGTCGCGGTGGGCGTGGGTGTGGGCGTCGGCGTAGGTACGGGGGTGGGGAGAACCTTCAGGTCGTACAGCACTTGGTGTACGCCCCGGTGCGCCCCGCGAACCGCCGTGGCGGAAAGGTCGGCGGAGGCGAGAAAGATATTCTTCGCGCTTTCGCCCATCCCGTCCGTCGCCTTTTGCGCGAGGAGCTGCGCCATGTCAGACAATTCCAAGACGGCGTTTTTCCCACCGCGCACCGCCGTTTCCATGGCGTTTTCCGGTATATCGACGGAAAGGCGGATCGCGGAGGCGGCGCTGCTGACCGCCGTGCGCGCGCGGCTTTGCGCGTCCTGCAGCGTGGGGTCCGTGAAATGCATCGAAAGGAAGACCGTCGTCATAAAGAAGATCATGACCAGGGAAAACAGCATGACCACGACCTTCGTCGCGACGGACCAGCGCAGCTTTCTGACCCACAGGAGAATCATACCCACGGGCCACGCAAAAATGAGCAGCAGCACCGTGAGCGTCGCATAGAGGGGATTGCTCTTACGGTTGCGCTTTCGCGCCGCGACCGCATGCGCCTGCGGGCGTTTCTGGGAACGCATCATATATTCGCGATCTGTGCCGTTTCTCATCGGAATGCCTCCTCGTAAAAGCCGGTGCGGGAAAGGACCAACCCATAGCAAGTACCCATATTATAACAGGGTTGCGCTATTTTATCAATACTCCGATTCCGGGGAAGTCAAAATAATTCCGTGGATTCACGTATTCGCCGTGAAACAGTACGCCGAAGTGCAGGTGTACGCCGCCTGAGGAGCCGGTCGAGCCGGTTTTTCCTATGATTTCGCCCGCCTTGACCACTTGCCCGACCTTTACGTCCACCCGCGAAAGGTGCATGTACGCGGTCATCAGATTGTTTCCGTGGTCGATGATGACGTAGTTTCCGGCGGTATTGCCGCAGGGATCGACGTAGCGCCCGTTTCGCATGGTGGTCTTCGCGTAATCGTGCCTGCAGGCGGTGCGGATCTTGACGACCCTGCCGGAGGATGCCGCAAAGCAGTTCACGCGCTTTCCGAAGGAACCGATGTCGATCCCCTCGTGCATATGCGTTTCGGTGCGCTGCACGCCGAATTCGCTCGTGACGTAGCACGACCCGTCCGTCGGGATCGGAAGCACCGCGTCGGCAGCGAAGCCCCCTTCGGCGATCTTCGAGAGCGTCCATTTTTGCAGGGCGCTGTTCGGCTCCGCGTCCTGCAGGCGCGCCGTTTCGCCAATCACGCTTTCCGAAAAGCCGATCGCGACATCGGGCCTTCCCTTGGGGTAGAAGCGATAGGATTCGTCCGCATTTTTCATGCAGCGCCAGTAAAACGCGGGGTCCGTCGTCTGCCTATCGAGCTTCTGCAGGGCGACCGTTCCGTCCTCCATCGCGCGGTAGGCGAGCGAATCGTCCGCAAAGCTCACGAGGAAGAACGTGCCGGGTTCGACGATCTCGACGGAAAAACGGCTGCCGCGCTTAGCCAACCCCGCAAAAAGCATGAGCGCGTCGCCCGAAACGGGCTCGGGCTTTCCGGTGCCGAACAGGAACCCGCCCGCACAGAGCGATGCCGTGTACGGGCCGCCGGATATCAGCGCACCCTTTTGGGAAACTTCGATCTCGCAGGCATCCCAAATCTCGCCGCCATGGACGATGCAAATCTTCGCGCGCCCCGCGCCCTTTCCCGCGACGCGGCCGCGCTCGGAGACGGTTGCGACGGCTTCGTCCGTCGAGAGGAACGAAATATCCGAGGTGTCGCCAAGGCAGGGCAGGTCGATCCTCTCGCCGATGTTGAGGACGGCTTCGCGCCGCGAAAATGCGCACGGCACCTGCCGTACCGCGCGCCAGCGGTATTTTCGGTATTCGCGGTACACGCTCTCGACGGTTTCCGCCTCGTGATACCAGCCGCCCTCGTAGGCGATGTAGGCATCGTCCACATTCAATACGCCCTTGGGCGATTCGCAGGAGGTTTCCTCCCAGTAGCCGGAGCCCTCCTCGACGAGCGAAGAATCGATCTCGTCCGTATAGGTCGAGCACCACATTTCACAGCGCATGTTGTAGAAGATAAAGCGCCGGTAGCGATACAGGAGCACATCCTCCATGCCGGAGAAGTCGCGCGTTTCGATTTCGAGGCCCTCTGCATCCGAAGGCGCGTTTTCCGACCAGTCCGACCATGCGCCGGTCGCGGTGAAGGTGGTCTCTGCGCGCACAAAGGTCAGGCAGGGGAGGAGCGCTATCAGGAGAAGGAACGGTATTTTTCTCATCATATTCATAACAGCATGGCCTTGAAGCGGAGCACGTCGTTATCCCGCTGCCCCATGCCCGCGAAGCGGCTTCCGACGTAGACTGCGACGGGAAGCTCCCCGCCTTCGGGGACGCTTTGCGCGAGAAAGAGGGGCAGGGGGTTGCCGTTTTGCGCGGCGGAAAGGCAGCTTTCGGGAAAGACCGCCTTCGGAAATTTCATAAGCGGCGCTTCGAGCGGCAGGAGCATCTCCCCGATGTTCCCGCGGTCGATCTCCTCAAGCGTACGGGCGTCCTCGACGGAAAAGGCGCCGGACTGTACGCGCAACAGAAACGACATGTGCGCGCCGCAGCCCAAATGTTCCCCGATGTCATGTACGAGCGTCCGAATGTATACGCCCTTGCCGCAGACGACGCGCAAGAGGAACCTGTCGGGCGCGGTCTGCCTGAGATATTCAATCGAACGAATGCATGCAGGGCGGGGCGACAGATCGACCGTTTCGCCCTTTCGCGCGATGTCGTACAGCTTTTTCCCGCCGCGCTTGAGCGCGGAAAACATGGGCGGAAGCTGCATAATCTCGCCCGTGAACCGAGGCAGCGCGTTCTGTACATCGCAAGCATCCGCGAAAACGGGGCGGCTTTGGGTGATTTTCCCCGTCGCGTCCTGCGTGTCGGTCGAAATGCCGAGCCGCATTTCCGCGATGTACGCCTTTTCCTTGTCGACGATGTAATCAAAGAGCCGCGTCGCCTTTCCGATGCATATGGGGAGCACACCCGAGGCCTCGGGGTCGAGCGTTCCACCGTGGCCTGTCTTCGTGCCCCTGGGGAGGCGCCTGCGCACGAAGAGCACCGCGTCCGAGGAGGTCATGCCCGGGGGCTTAAGGAGGTTGAGAAAGCCGTCCATATCACAGCGCGCCCTTCAACATCCCGATGACGGCGGAGACGGCTTCGTCCAAGGGGCGCGCAACGGTCGCGCCCGCCGCCTTTTTGTGGCCACCGCCGCCCAGTTTCTTTGCGATCTCGCCCACATCGATATCGGACGCGCTGCGCAGGCTGAATCGGGTGCCGTCCTCTGCCACCTCCGCGGTGAAGGCGGCTTGGACGCCCTCGATCTGCTTCAGAAAGTCGATGATGCCGTTGGTCTCCTCGCTTTTCGCGCCGCAGCGCGCAAACATCTCGTCCGTGAACACGGTATAGGCGATTTTTCCGCCCTCGATGAGGCGCAATTCGGACAGCGCCGCGCCGATGAGGCGGGTTTTGGATGCCGTGCGCAGGTGAAAGAGGATATTCGCCGCCCTTTCGATGTCGATGCCCGCGTCCGCGCACCGGGCGGCGGCGCGAAACGCCGCGCCGTTTGTGTTCGTGAAGCTGAAATTCCCCGTATCGGTCGCAATCGCGGTGTACAGGCAAAGCGCCTCGTCGCGCGTAAGCGTCAGCCCCAGCTCCTCTATGACGCGCACCGCCTCAACGCCCGTCGCGGCGGCATCGGGAAAAATGGCGTTCACATCGGAAAAGAAGTCGTTTGTGGGGTGGTGGTCGAGCGTCGCCGTCGGAAGGCCCTTATAGAAATCGGCGCCAACCCCCGCGCGGTCGAGCGCGGACACGTCCGCAAACAGCACCGCCTTCGGGGCAAACGGCATGTTTTCGGGCAGCACAATTTCGCTTGCGCCGGGCAGAAACAAAAGATCGTCCGGCACCTTGTCGCGGCATATGCATGCGGCGCGCTTTCCAATGCGCTTTAAGGCGCTCGTCAGCGCGAGCGCGCTGCCGATGGTGTCCCCGTCCGGGCGGATGTGCGCGATGACGGCGAAAAAGTCGTTTTCCAGGAGCCAGCCGTTAAGCGTCATGCGCATTTTCACCCCTTAGGATGCGGTTGATCTTGTCGGCGTACTCCATATTGGCATCCGCCTCGAACAAAAGCTCGGGCGTATAGCGCAAGTCCATGTTGTTTCCGAGGTGCCAGCGGATGAAGCCGGCGGCGTTTTTGAGCGCCGCAATGAGCGGTTTGCGCTTATCGTCTTCCAATACGCTCACGCGCACCTTGCAGTAGCGCATATCGCGCGTGACATCCGCCCGCGTGATCGACCACGTGCCCGTCACGCGCGGGTCTTTCACGTTTTCACGGATGATCTTGTCCAATTCCCTGCGCACCTCGGTGGAGATGCGGTCCATTCTGTCATATGTTGCCATAGCGATCCTCCAAAAACAGGCGGCAGGTCATGCTGCCGCCTGTATAGTATCTCGTTTACTGAGCGATTTCTTCCATGACGAAGCACTCGATGATGTCGCCCTCTTTGATGTCGTTGTAGTTTGCAAGCCCGATGCCGCACTCGTACCCCGTTGCGACCTCTCTCGCGTCGTCCTTGAAGCGGCGCAGGGAATCGACCTTCGACTCGTGTACGACGATATTGTCGCGCAACAGCCGCGCCTGCGCGTTCCTGCGGATGAGGCCGTCGAGCACGTAGCTTCCGGCGACTGTACCGACGCCCGTGACGCGGAAGGTCTGCCGCACTTCCGCGCGGCCGAGGATGGTTTCCTTGAACTTCGGCGCGAGCATGCCCTTGATCGCCGCCTGGATCTCCTCGATCGCGCTGTAGATCACGCGGTACAGGCGGATATCGACATTTTCGCGCTCCGCGATGTAGCGCACGGTGTTGTCGTGCCGCACGTTGAAGCCGACGATGATGGCGTTGGATGCCGATGCCAGGGTGACGTCGCTTTCGGTGATCGCGCCGACGGCGCCGTGGATGACGCGCACGCGCACCTCGTCGTTGGTGAGCTTTTCGAGCGACTGCGTGACCGCCTCCACGGAGCCCTGCACGTCCGCCTTGACGATGAGGTTGAGGTCTTTGACCTCGCCCGCGGAAATCTGCTCGAACAGGTTGTCCAGCGTCGTCTTTCCGACCGATTTGATGAGCGCGGCTTTCAGCTTGTCCTTGCGCTCCTGCGCGACCTGACGGCTGAGCCTGTCGTCGTCCACGGCAGAGAGGATGTCGCCCGCCTCCGGCACGTCGTTGAGGCCGTCGACCTCGACCGGATCGGAGGGCCCTGCCTCCTGCGCGTTTTCGCCCTTGTCGTCGATCATCGCGCGAACCCTGCCGAACGCGGTGCCCGCGACGATGGTATCGCCCACGCGCAGCGTGCCCTTTTGAATCAGCACGGTCGCGACCGGGCCGCGGCCCCTGTCCAGGCGCGCCTCGATGATGATGCCGCGCGCCTTGCGGTTCGGGTTCGCCTTATAATCCTGCATATCGGCGACCAGCAGAATCATTTCGAGCAGGGTTTCCACGCCCATGCCCGTCACGGCGGATACGGGAACCATGATGGTGTCGCCGCCCCACTCCTCCGCGAGCAGGCCGTGTTCGGTAAGCTGCTCTTTGATGCGCTCGGGATTCGCCTGCGGCTTGTCGCACTTGTTGATCGCGACGATGGTCTGCACGCCCGCCGCCTTCGCGTGGTTGATCGCCTCAACGGTCTGCGGCATGACGCCGTCGTCCGCCGCGACGACCAGGATCGCGATGTCGGTCGCCTGCGCGCCGCGCGCGCGCATGGAGGTGAATGCCTCGTGGCCGGGCGTATCGAGGAAGGTGATCTGCCTGTCGTCGATTTCGACGGTGTACGCGCCGATGTGCTGCGTGATACCGCCCGCCTCCGACGCGGTTACGCGGGATTCGCGGATGTAGTCGAGCAAACTCGTCTTGCCGTGGTCGACGTGCCCCATGATGGTGACGACCGGCGGGCGCGGCAGAAGGTCTTCCTCCGCGTCCTCGAAGTCTTCCTCGCTCAAAACGTCCTCCGCGGTCTTGTCGAGCTTCAGTTCGAACTCTATGCCGAATTCCGTACAGACGAGCTGCGCGGTGTCGAAGTCGAGCTCCTGATTGATATTTGCGATGATGCCCAAAAGCAGCAGCTTTTTGATGATTTCGCTCGCGGGCTTGCCGATGCGCTCGGAAAGATCCTTGACGGTGATGGTTTCGGCGGTCATATACGCTTTTTCGATCACCACCGGCTCGGGCTTGAAGACGGGCGCGGGCTGCTTCTTCCGCTTGCGCGTGCGGAATACTTCGTCGTCCATGCCGCCTCTGGGTGCGGCGGTCCTCGCCTGCTGGCGGCGGTTTTTGGTTATGCGCTCGGGGTCAACCTGGCGCGTGTAGAGCTTTTTGTTGGGGTCGTAGTTGGATACGCGATCCTTCTCGACCGTGGGCGCGAGTTCGCCGACGATCTTCTTCTGCCCGAAGCCGCCGCCCTGTGTCTGCGGACGACCTCCGAACCCGCCCTGCCCCTGCGGGCGACCTCCGAACCCTCCCTGTCTCTGCGGGCGACCTCCGAAACCTTCCTGTCCCTGCGGGCGGGGCGCGAACCCTCCCTGTCCCTGCGGGCGGGCAGCAAATTGCCCCTGTCCCTGCGGCCGATTGGCAAATTGCCCCTGTCCCTGCGGACGGGCGGCAAATTGCCCCTGTCCCTGCGGGCGGGCGGCAAACTGCCCCTGCCCCTGCGGGCGGGGGGCGAACCCTCCCTGTCCCTGCGGGCGAACAGCCGGGCGACCCTGCCCCTGTGCGGGGCGGGCGGGCTGCGGGGGACGGGTTTCGGCGGCTTTGGCAGCTGCCTCTTCCTCCGCCTTTTTGCGGGCGAGGGCGGCTTCCTCTGCGACCCTTGCCGCCTTTTCCTCCTCCGCCCTTTTCGCCTTTTCCGCAAGCTCCACGGGCTCCGCAGTGAAGGAGTTCATAAATGAAGCGGCTTCGACATATTGCCTGGAAAGGGTTTCCTTTTCCTGTTCGGATTTGCGCCTCTGCTCCTGCCGCGCGATATCGTCGGCGATTTTTTTGACCGACTGGAGCATATCCTGCGTCTGCTTGCGCGATTTGGACACACTTTCAAGGAGCTTGGAAGCCCCCATGCTCAAATCCCTTGCAGCATTCTGCAATTTTATTCTACTCATGTTTCGTATACACCCCCGTGTCCGAATGTGTTTCGCGAACCAGTTCCGCAATGCGCCGTGCAAACCCCTCGTCCGTGACGGCTGCCGCCATGCGCCCGCTCTTCCCGATCGCCGGGCCGAGCTCGTTTTCCCCGAGCGCAACGAAGGGCACGTTCCTGTACGCACAGGCATCCGTTATGGACTTTTTCCCTACGGCTGAAATCGCGCCGTCGATCACCGCCAGGAAACAGCCGCCTTTTTTGATCGCTTGCTCCGTCGACCTTTCGCCGCTCATGAGCTTTCCCGCGCGCGCGCAGAGTCCGAGCATGTTCAAAACCTTTTTCATCGGGGCATCTCCTCGATGCTGTGCAGAAGGGCGTCGTAGACCTCCTGGGCGATCTTGACTTCCAGTTCGCGCTCCAGGGCGCGGCTCTTCATCGCCCGCTTCAGGCACTCCGCGTCCGGGCAGATGTATGCGCCGCGGCCGGCGGCTTTGCCCGTCGCGTCCGCGGAGACAATGCCCTCCGGCGATTTCACGACGCGGAGCAGTTCCTTTTTCGGTCTCTTCTCGCGGCAACCCATGCACATACGCATGGGGATTCTTCGCTTTTTCAGCAATGGTTATTCGTCCTTTCAAATCTCCGATTCGCCTTCCGGAAGGGGGAATTCATCGATTTCGGTTGCGATGTCCTGCATCATCTGGCTCTGGCTCTTCAGGTCGATCTTCCAGCCGGTCAGCTTGGCGGCGAGCCGCACGTTCTGCCCTTCCTTGCCGATCGCAAGCGAGAGCTGGTTGTCCGGCACGATTACGCGCGCCATCTTTTCCTTTTCGTTGACGTACACGTTCAGAACGCGCGCGGGACTGAGCGCGCTGGCGATGTATTCCGCGGGATCGGACGACCATTTTACGATGTCGATCTTCTCGGTGCGCAGTTCGTTCACCACGTTTTCCACGCGGATGCCGTGCGGCCCCACGCAGGAGCCGACGGGGTCGATCATCTTGTCGGTGGAAAAGACCGCCATCTTCGTTCGGGAACCCGCTTCGCGCGCGATGGAGCGAATCTGTACGACGCCGCTGCGGATTTCCGGCACCTCGAGCTCGAACAGGCGCTTGACCAGCCCCTGATGCGTCCTCGACACCATGACCTGCGGTCCCCTGTTTCCGCGCGCGACCTCGAGCACGTAGACCTTGAGCCTGTCGTTCACGCGATACGTTTCGCCCGGAATCTGGTTCGCGGCGTCCATGATAGCCAGCGTGCGCCCGATATCGACGCATACCATCTTGCCGTCGATGTGTTGGACGATCGCCGTCAAAATCTCGCTCTCTTTTTCGATGTACTCCTCGTAGATCACGCCGCGCTCCGCCTCGCGGATGTGCTGCACGACGACCTGCTTTGCCGTCTGCGCCGCGATGCGCCCGAAATCGCGCGGCGTCGCGCTCGTCTCGATGAGATCGCCGACCTCGTAGATGGAGCGGACGCGGCGCGCCTCCTCCAGGGAGATCTCGGTCAGGGGGTCCGCGACCTCGTCGACGACGGTCTTGCGGACGAGCACCTCGATCTTGCCCGTGGTGCGGTCGATCTCCGCGCGGACGTTGGCGCTTTTGCCGTAATTCTTTTTGTATGCGGATACCAGCGCGTTTTCGATCGCGCCGAACAGAATGTCTTTATTGATGCGCTTTTCCTTCGCGAGCTCCTCCAGGGACGCGATAAACTCGCGTGTATCGATATTATTGGATGCCATAGTCTTCGCCGCCTTTCTCCTCCGATGCGCCGTCCGGCAACAGTTCTTCGAGCTCCTCCTCGGCAAGCTCGATCACGGGTTTTACGAGGGAAACCTGATTTTTCTCAAAGGACAGGCTGCCCTGCGCCGTCTCTATGACGATATCGCCTCCGACGAGCCCCACCAGCGTGCCGCGAAGCTGTTTTGCGCCGCCGTATGGCTTATACAAATGCAATTCGACCTCATCGCCTTCGTGCCGCGCGAAATCCTGCGGCTTTTTGAGCGGCCTGTCGGCGCCGGGCGAGGAGACCTCCATATAATCATAATCGATGCGATCCGCAACGGGAAGCAGCTTTCGGTGGAGCTTTTCGAGGTCGTCCAGCGTGATGCCGCCCTCTTTATCCGCATAAACGCGCAAAAAGCGGCCGGTCGGCTCTTTGACCAGCTCGATATCCACCAGCTCATAGCCCATGTCGCGGGCTATTTTCCCCATTTGCGCTTGCGCCGCGACAAGCGGCGCCGCCTGTTTCGGCAATGAAACACCCTCCCACAAGGCAATGGCACTGCATAGCAATACGCTATTCATTATAGCATTCGATGCCATGCAATGCAAGCGCCGCCGTGTTTTTGCCCGAAAATTAACCTGTATGGGGCGTGGTGCCGCCGTTTTATGGCCGCGGGCGCAAAGAGATTGTTTATCGGTAGCCCGGTTATATATCACCGAATTTGTATAAAGAGCAAACGCACCAATCGGTATTTCTCCGGCGCGCCTTAGCGTTTCCGGATTCTGTACCCATGGGAAGTACGTTGTGCAGTCATCGACTCCGCTTGCCCCAAACCGACAAAGAACCGAAGTCCGTAAGGAGATCGGAATCATCCGTCATTTTGCATCTCAGTCCCTGCGGAACAGGTCTCGGGTATAGACCTTTTCCTCCACGTCGTCAAGGCAGCTTTCGTAGCGGTTTGCAATGATGGCGTGACTGCGCCGTTTGAATATCTCAAGGTCATTGATTATTTCACTTCCGAAGAACGTCGTGCCGTTTTCCAGCGTCGGCTCATAAATGATAACCGTAGCGCCCTTCGCCTTGATGCGCTTCATAACCCCCTGAATGGAGGAATGGCGGAAATTGTCGGAATTGGACTTCATGGTCAGGCGGTACACGCCGATTATGCAAGGTTTTTCCGCCTTGGCATCGTACTCGGTATCTTCGCCATAGTCGTAGTAACCGGCCATCTGCAGCACGCGGTTGGCGATGAAGTCTTTTCGGGTGCGGTTGGACTCCACGATGGCTTCGATCAAATTTTCCGGAACGTCGGCATAGTTTGCAAGGAGCTGCTTTGTGTCCTTCGGCAGACAGTAACCGCCGTACCCAAAGCTCGGATTGTTGTATTGATCGCCGATGCGCGGGTCGAGACACACGCCTTTGATGATCTGTCGGGTGTCCAGCCCCTTCATCTCGGCGTAGGTATCCAGTTCGTTGAAGTACGACACACGCAGCGCCAGATAGGTGTTGGCAAACAGCTTCACCGCTTCTGCTTCGGCAAAGCCCATGATCAATGTGTCGACGTTCTCCTTGATCGCGCCTTCCTGCAGCAGCGCGGCAAAGGTATTTGCGGCTTGTACCAAGCGGGCGTTCTGCATGTCCGTGCCCACGATAATGCGGCTCGGGTAGAGGTTATCGTACAGCGCCTTCGATTCGCGCAGAAACTCCGGGCTGAAGAGGATATTGTCACAGCGGTACTTCTCGCGGACGGAAGCGGTAAAGCCGACGGGAACCGTGGATTTGATGACTACAATGGCGTTCGGATTGTACCGAATGACCAACCCGATAACCGCTTCGACCGCAGAGGTATCGAAAAAGTTCTTTTTGCTGTCGTAGTTGGTGGGGACGGCGACGACGACAAAGTCGGCGTCCTTGTAAGCGGCTTTTGCATCGAGCGTGGCTGTGAGGTTCAGGTCTTTTTCGGCGAAGTACTTTTCAATGTCCGCATCCTGTACGGGGGATTTCCTGTGGTTGACGAGGGTAACCTTTTCGGGGACGATGTCCACTACCATGACCTCATGGTGTTGCGACAGAAGTGTAGCAATGGACAAACCGACATAGCCGATGCCTGCAACTGCAATTTTCATGATTTTATTCCTTACCCCATCTTTTATCTGTCTTTCTCATGTGCGATATCTGCAATCCCCTTGCCCATAATGTAGGGGATTGTACCTCATAATGTTGGCGCGGAGTATCGCGGCTTTTCCCGCACGTCGCTTTCGACGACATACGCAGAACCGCCTCTGATGCCCTTCGTCGCATCCTTTCGGACGCATTAAAGGAATCCGAACGCGTTCCGAATCGGACGGCATGGTCTACAGGGATTTTATCAGACAGAGGCAAACGTTGTCAATAGAAAGCGACCATGTGTTCGCGACCCCACGCATAAATTAAGGTTGTGATAACCGTTTCCAAACAATCCTGATTATAAGCGCAATGTTGCCGCCGACGTGCAACAGATACCGTATCCTGCATATTCTTCGGCACATGCAGAACAATATGGCGAACAACGCTGAAGTTTTCCGCCGAGTAGGCGGCTCTCATTCTCGAATGGTCTTCTCTGAATGTTACGTCCAAACACCGGTGCAATGCGCTTTCAACACCCCGGATATCCTGCGCATCGTATCATGGGACGGGATTCCGCTCTTCAATCTGAGACCTGTCCGTACCCCGAACCACGCCTGCTTTACCCGACAATAGTATGCTATATCTTCCCATACATCGCATCCTGCTATCACTGCGCAGACTATTATCATGATTGTTTCTACAAACATCATGCATCTCCTTTGCGTGTCGACGCGAATCCGCCATTCCACGAAAGTACTCTTTCGTTCCTTTTCACTCCCGTTTCGATTTCGACGCTTGCGGTGACATTTCCCTTAATTAACGATTAGACGTCGCTTCGATTCATCTTTACGCATGTGTTGATCGTACCCCTACGCCCGAGGATACTTCCCCGCTTCGGCGTAGGGGTGAGCAGGAACCCGTTTCTGCCAAAATCATAAAACAAAACTTGCCGCCTGTCAAGAAAAATGCTATACTATGCCCAAAAGGAGGGGACGAATATGTATCAGGCAAATGAAAAGCGATACGAGGGCTCCATGGAATATCGCAGGACGGGGAAGAGCGGGCTGATGCTCCCGATGATCTCCCTCGGGCTGTGGCACAATTTCGGCGCGATTACGCCCTTTGAAACGCAAAAACAGGTGCTTTGCACGGCATTTGACAACGGCATTACCCATTTTGACCTCGCGAACAACTACGGCCCGCCCTACGGCGAGGCGGAGCGCAACTTCGGGCAGCACATGGAGCGCGACTTCCGCCCGTACAGGGACGAACTCATTCTCTCCACCAAGGCGGGCTACGATATGTGGAAGGGCCCCTATGGCGACCACGGCAGCCGCAAATACCTCATCGCATCGCTCGACCAGAGCTTAAAGCGCATGAAGGTGGACTATGTGGACATCTTCTACCACCATCGCCCCGATTTTGAAACGCCCATCGAGGAGACGATGCAGACGCTCGCCGACATCGTGCGAAGCGGAAAGGCACTGTACGTGGGCATTTCCAACTATCCCGCGGACAGGGCGGCGCTCGCCATCGACACGCTCGAAAAGATGGGCGTGCACATGCTGATCCACCAGCCGAGCTACAGCCTCATGAACCGCTGGGTGGAAGACGGGCTCACCGACGTACTCGCCGAAAAGGGCGTTGGGATGATTGCCTTCGCGCCGCTCGCGGGCGGGCTGCTCACGGGGAAATACAATCGCGGGCTCCCCGAAGAGTCCCGCGCGGTGAAGGACCCGCGGTACCTGCGGCCGGAATCCATCACGCAGGAGAAGATCGACAAGGTGGCACGGCTCACGGAGATCGCCGCCGCGCGCGGGCAGAGCATGGCGCAGATGGCGCTTTCGTGGGTGCTGCGCAACGAGACCACCACGAGCGCGCTCATCGGCGCGAGCCGCCCCGAGCAAATCTTGGAAAACGTGCAGGCGGTGAAAAATACGAAATTCACCGAAGACGAGGAACGGGCGATCTCCGCGATCCTGTAACGATTCTTAGGGCAGGAGCAGGGCGCTTCCATATATAGGAGTGAAGAACAGAATGGATTGGATGCAGGTAACCGTACTTACGACGACCGCCGGCGCGGAGCTCGTGAGCGAAATCCTTTCGCAGGAGGGCTCGAGCGGCAGCATGATCGAGGACCGAAACGACATCGACGCAAACCAGCGCCCCGAGGGCGCGTGGGACATCATCGATCCCGACATCGCGCTGCGCATGGGGGAGGACGTCCGCGTGTCGGGCTATTTCCCCAAGGAATTGCAGACGCAGGACCTGTTGAGCCGCATTCGCGCGCGGTTGGAAGAAGTAAAGCGGATGGAGCTTTTGATGGACGTGGGAAAGCTCGAGATCGAGACTTCGACCGTGGACGACGAGGACTGGGCGGAGTTCTGGAAGAAGAACTACGTGCCGTTTCGGCTCGGCATGCACATGGTCGTAAAGCCCACGTGGACGCCCTTTGATGCGCAGGAGGGCGACAAGATCATCGAACTCGACCCGGGCATGGCGTTCGGAAGCGGCACGCACGAGACGACGGGCATGTGCGTGGAAATCCTCGAAAAGGTGCTGAAAAAGGGCGACAGCGTGATCGACGTGGGCACGGGTTCCGGCATTCTGGCGATCGCCGCCGCGCTCAACGGCGCCGGCGACGTGCTTGCGATCGATATCGACCCGATGGCGGTGCGCGTGTGCGGGGAAAACGTCGAGCGGAACGGCTTTTCGGACGTCGTTCGCTGCAGGCAGGGCGATCTGCTGAAGGACGTGGAGGAAGTCGCGGACATCGTCGTCGCGAACATTATCTCCGATGTCATCATCATGATCGCCGAGCCCGTCAAGGCGCGCATCAAGCCCGGCGGCATGTTTTTGTGCAGCGGCATCTCGCGCGAACGGCGGGACGAGGTGATCGAGGCGCTCGAAAAGGCGGACTACGCCTCCATAGATGTACACATTCGCGGCGAATGGGCGGCGATCGAATGCCGCGTGAAGGCGTGATATGCATCGCTTTTTGACGGACAAAGCGCCGATTGTGGGGAAGCATATCCCCTTGAGCGCGGAGGAATCGAAACACGCGCTTCGCGTGCTGCGGCTGCGGGAGGGCGATAGGGTAGAGCTTTCCGACGGGCGCGGCGCGCTTTTTGCGGGCAGAATCTCTAAAATCGAAGGAGATATCGCCGTTTGCACGGCGGAAGCGGCGCTCGATAGCCGCGAGCCGCCCGTGCGCGTGACGCTTTTCATAGGGCTATCCAAATTCGACAAGACGGAATTCGTCGCGCAGAAGGCGACGGAACTGGGTGCGGAGCGCATAGTGCCGGTCATCATGCGGCGAAGCGTCGCAAGGTACGATAAAAAAGACGCGGAGAAGAAGCGCGAGCGCATGGAGAAAATCTGCCGCGAGGCGGCGAAGCAGTGCGGAAGGGCGCGCGTTCCGGATGTCTTTGCCGCGCTCCCGCTCGCGGAGGCGCTACCCCTGCTGCGCGGGGTGCAGCTGCTTTTGATGCCGTGGGAAGAGGCCGAGGACAACAGGCTTTCAGATGTATATAAAGCGCATCCGAACGCTTCGGATATCGGCATTTTGATAGGCCCCGAGGGCGGCATCGATCCTTCGGAGGCAGCGCTCTGCCCGGCCGTACAGGTGACGCTCGGCAGGCGGATTTTGCGCGCGGAGACGGCGGCGATTGCATCTATTTCGATGGTCATGCAGCTTTGGGGGGATATGTGATGGCAAAATCGATTGCATTTCACACCCTCGGCTGCAAGGTGAACCAGTACGACACGCAGGCGATGCTCGAAGCGTTCGAGCGCGCGGGATACACCGTGGGCGATTTTTCGCAGGAGAACGACATTTACCTCATCAATACCTGCACCGTAACGGGCGTGGGCGACAACAAGAGCATGAAGCTCATCCGCCGCATCCGCAGGGAGCACCCCGCAAGCGACATCATTGTTTGCGGTTGCCTCGCACAGCGGGACGCGCGGCGCGTTTCCTTAGACGGCGTGCGGCTCGTGATCGGCGTAAAGCGCAGGGCGGAGGTCGTTTCGCTGTACGAAAAAGCGATACGGGAGGATATCTGCTTAAACGCCGTGGACGACGGTGCGCCTTGGACATTTGAGGCGCTCACCGTCACGCGGCACGAGGGGAAGACCCGCGCCGCCATGAAGATTCAGGAGGGCTGCGACAGGTACTGCGCCTATTGCGTAATTCCATACGTGCGCGGCCCCGTGCGCAGCATGGCATTGGAGGATGTGCGGCAAGAGGCGGCGCGCCTCGCGCAGGCGGGATACAAGGAACTCGTCGTAACGGGCATCCACTTGGCATCCTACGGCAGGGGCGCGGGCCATACACTCATCGACGCGATCCGCGCGATCTGCGAGCCGGAGGACGTAAAGCGCGTCAGGCTTGGCTCCTTAGAACCCGTGGTCGTTACGGAAGAATTTGCGAAGGCGCTTCGCGATACGGGCAAGGTCATGCCGCAGTTTCACCTTTCGCTGCAGAGCGGTTCGAAAACGGTGCTAAAGCGCATGCTCAGGCGGTATACGCCCGAGGAGTATTTGGCGTCTCTGGACATCCTGCGCGGTGCGTTTCCGGACTGCGCCGCGACTACGGACGTTTTAACGGGCTTTCCCGGAGAGACGGAGGAAGAGGCGGCGGAGACATACGCCTTTGCCGAAAGGGCGAATTTCTCCCGCATCCACGTGTTTCCGTATTCGAGGCGCACGGGCACGGCGGCGGACAGGATGCAAAACCATCTGCCCGAGGCGGTGAAGCAGGCGCGTGCGCGGGAATTGATCGCTCTCGGGAACCGACTTGAGGAACGATTCGTCCAAAGGTTGATCGGTACGGAGCAACAAGTGCTGATCGAAACGTCCGCCGAAGGCGATTACATGGAAGGCTACAGCGGGCAGTATGTGAAGGTGCGCGTCGTCGGCGCGGAGCAGGGCGGCATCTACAGGGTGCGCCTCGATTCGCGCGAGGGGACGTGCGCATTTGGAACGATACTCGAAAGGGAGGATTGATACCATGGACTGCATTTTCTGCAAGATCGCAAACGGCGAGATCCCCACGAATATGGTATATCAGGATGAACGCGTCGCGGCGTTTCACGACATGAACCCGCAGGCGAAGACGCACATCCTGATCGTGCCGAAATCGCACGCGGAAAACGCCGCGAACTGCGCGGAGAAATACCCGGGAACGCTCGAACACATGATCAAAACGGCGAAGAAGATCGCACAGGATCTCGGCATGGACGGCTACCGCATCGTCATGAACACGGGCAAGGTAGCGGGGCAGACGGTATTCCATTTCCACATGCACATTCTGGGCGGGGAACAGCTTTCGGACCACATGGCTTGATTTTCCGCGGCGGGAATGTGTAAATGTGAAAATTCCGTTTATACCTTGACGGCACCGCACCATATGCTGTATAATATAGATGAAGTAGCGAACCCCATGCTACATGGCGTATGCCAGCATTTGCGAGGGGAGGGAAACACGATGTCTGAAATCCGCGTTAAGGAAAACGAATCTTTGGAGAGCGCGCTGCGCAGGTTTAAGCGCGCCACGGCTCGCGCGGGCATTCTTGCCGAAGCGAGGAAAAGGGAACACTATGAGAAGCCCAGCGTAAAGCGCAAGAAGAAGGCGGAAGCCGCGCGCAAGCGCAGGTACTAAATTTGCCCTATTGCAGACTCCTTCCCCATGGGGCGGGGAGGAGTCTGTGCTTCTTTTATAAATGCATTTCTTCTTTTTTCATCGTCGGGGGAATGTGCGGTATGCGATGCGGTATGTTCGTTTGCTGCATGCAAACAGCCGTTATCGGAAAAATGGATAGCCGCTTCGCGTTTTCGTTTTTGAAAGAGGCTTGCATACCAAGGGGAAATACAGACGAGGTTTTATTGGGATTTTGCGGAATGCCGCGCTCGCTTTGCCCTGCTTCCGCAACACAAAGGGGCTATGATTCCCTTTGAAGCCGTGAAAAGGGCGACGTTTCGAGAGCGCATCGCATTGAATTTTCTGAAAATATCGCAATTAGCATGAAAAAAGTACGCGGGCAGGGCGATTTCTGCAATGCGGAAAAATCGCTTTGCATTCTATGCGTCAATCCGCCTGCGCGCACCGCAGGCGGGGAAGGCGTATGCCCGAGGGACTTTTATATACATTTGTGTTGCCGCATGGGATAGCATACTCGGCGGGCAAAATCGGACGGAGGATTACCATGGATTATCAGACGCTGATGAAATGGAACGTGGTGCAATTACGAAAATATGCGGACAGGCAGGGCATTGCCATCCCCCTCGGCATCACCAAGATGCGCATGATCGAGGAGATCCTGCGCGCCGAACCGTCCGAAAATGCGGACGTGGTCGCGGAAGATGCCGCGGTCGATTTGGCGGAGGAAAAAGCCGCCCCCAAAAGACGCGGGAGGAAGCCGAAGGCGGCGGAGCAGGAAGATGCGGCGCTGCGCCCCGCGGCGTTTGAGGTGGACGGGGAAGACGCGCCAAAGCCCATCGAGGACGAGCGGATTGTACGCCTGTTGGACGCCCTACGGTCCGAAATGGCGAAATCGGAACAGGCGCCGCAAGAACCCAAGCCGCGGCGCGTCGGAAGGCCCAAAAAGAAGGACGCTCCGCCGCCCGAAGAAGCGGAAGTGACACAGCTATCCATGGATATGGTAAAAAGCGAAGCGGAAAAGCCGAAGGCGGCGAGCGTTCCCCGATTGGAGGAAACGCCGAGAGAAGCGCAGCCCGATACGGAAGAAACCGCGCCGCAATACCCGTTCAAATCGTCCGCGCCGCGCAGGGCGGAGAATGAGGATGCGGACGAAGCGCAGCAGGACAATTCGCCGTGGAAGGACTACGATGACGACGGGGGCGTGCTCGACATCCACCCCGAGGGATACGGCTTTTTGCGCTCCGACGGACACGACATCTACGTATCCGCCGTGCAGATTCGCCGCTTCAACCTGCGCAACGGCGATGTCATATACGGCAAGACGCGCCCGGGGCGGGAGGGCGACAGGGGCTCCGCGCTGGTGCGCATCGCGACGATCAACGACCTGACGCTGGAGGAAAACCGCCGCCGCGTGCCGTTTGATGAGCTCAAGCCGCTCTATCCCATGGAGAGACTGCGCCTCGAAGGCGCGGGCGACAACGCCGACCTCGCGCTGCGCGTGATCGACATCGTCGCGCCCATCGGCAAGGGGCAGCGCGGGCTCATCGTCGCGCAGCCCAAGGCGGGAAAGACGGTGCTGCTCAAGAAGATCGCAAACGCCATTTCGAGGAATTATCCCGAGGTGACGGTCTATATCCTGCTCATCGACGAGCGGCCCGAGGAAGTGACCGACATCGTGCGCACGACCAAGGCGCAGGTGTTCCACTCGACGTTCGACGAGGTGCCGGAAAACCACGTTCGCGTCGCCGAGACGACGCTCGATAAGGCAAAGCGGCTCGTCGAGGCGGGGAAGGACGTGGTGATCCTGCTCGACTCCATCACGCGGCTCGCGCGGGCGTACAACCTCACCGTGCCGCCGACCGGCAGGACGCTTTCGGGCGGCCTGGACGTGGGGAGCCTGCACAAGCCGAAGTATTTCCTGGGCGCCGCCCGAAACACCGAAAACGGCGGGAGCCTCACCATCATCGCGACCGCGTTGGTGGAAACGGGAAGCCGCATGGACGAGATCATCTACGAGGAATTCAAGGGCACGGGCAATATGGAAATCCATCTCGACCGTTCTTTGAGCGAAAGGCGCATTTTCCCCGCGATCGACCTCAACAAATCCGGCACGAGGAAGGAAGAGCTCCTTATGCGGGAGGACGAATTGGAAAGTGTCAACGCGCTGAGAAGACTGCTTGCCGATATCGGCAACCAGGAAGCGACGGAGCAGATCCTGTCCCTCCTGCAAAAGACCCAAAACAACGCGGAGTTCTTCAAAAAGATCAGGGACTGGATTGCGGCATTTCAAAGAAAAGGATACTCGAACGGCAGATACTGAGGATATGCTGTGGATTCCTTCGCACGGAAGGGAAGCGAAAGAAGATCTTGCAGAAAAGTGATGGGCATAGCATGCGAAATTTGAAAGCCTACTACGCGGCGCCAATAAGCCGGTTTTTAAGGCAGACAAAAAACGAGATTCTCGGTATCATTCACGCAAACAATGTTTCTGCGGAAACGGTCATACAGCAGAGCAACACGTGGGAGCAGGAAATAGACATACTAAAAGACCAGCTTCAATATCTCGCCGATGGCCGTCTGCTCTTTGAATACACGATTCCGCGCATGGGAAAGCGCGTGGATGTCGTTGTGTTATATAGAAACATTGTCTTTTTACTGGAATTCAAATGTGGAGACGATGAATATCGCGCATCGACCTACGATCAGGTGTACGACTATGCCTTGGATCTGCGGAATTTTCATAGGGAAAGCCATGATAAGCTGTTGACTGCCATTATGGTTTCAACGCGGGCTGACGCTGTGCCCTTTGTGATCCATAACAAAAAACGCATTATCGAGCCCATCCGCTGTAATGCGAAGAATATCGCAGGCGCAATCGATGCAGTTGCAAAAAAGTACGACAATGAACCCGCATTTGATTATGTCGCTTGGGAAAACTCGGAATACCTTCCAACGCCGACGATTATCGAGGCGGCGCAGGCGCTGTACCGTGGGCATAACGTGCATGACATTACCCGCAGCGACGCGGGAGCAGAGAATTTATCTGCCACCACAGACGAAATCAATAGAATCATCGAACACAGCAAGGCTGCCCAACGCAAATCCATCTGCTTCGTCACCGGTGTTCCAGGCGCCGGGAAGACCTTGGTAGGCCTGAATCTTGCCATCGAACGTTCCAATGCGCAGAAAGGCGAACATGCGGTGTTTCTGTCCGGCAATTTCCCGCTGGTTCAGGTGCTTCAAGAGGCATTGGCGCGCGACAAAGTAGAGCAAGAACGACAACATGGGCGCCGCATATCAAAATCCGAAGCATTGCGTAGCACCAAATCGTTTATTCAAATAATTCACAAGTACCGTGATTCTTTTGTCGGCAATAACGATGTTCCTCCGGAGCGAATTGCGATTTTTGACGAAGCGCAGAGGTCCTGGACCAAAGACATGCTCGCGAAGTTTATGAAGGACAAAAAGAGAGTGCAAGCTTTTCAATACAGCGAGCCAGAGTTCCTTATAAGCACAATGGATAGGCATCGGGATTGGGCGGTAATCATTTGCCTGGTAGGCGGTGGGCAGGAGATCAATACCGGAGAAGCGGGGCTGCCCGAGTGGTTTGATTCGTTGAAACGCGCATTCCCGCATTGGGATGTATGTATCACTCCACAGATTGCCGACGAGGAATATATAAGAGACCAAAGCTGGGATGCAATGGTATCCGGCTTGCGAATCTATAAACGTGAAAAACTCCACTTGTCAACATCGATTCGCTCCTTTCGAACGCCTGCCCTGGCGGCATTCGTCAAGGCCATAATCGATGTAGATACAGAGCAGGCAAAGGCACTATGGCTTACTATCCGCGACAAATACCCCATTGTAATAACCCGAGGCTTGAACAAGGCGAAAGCATGGATAAAGGATCAATGCCAAGGTAGCACCCGCTACGGTCTCTTGGCAAGTAGCGGGGCTTTACGGCTCAAACCGGAAGGGATCTTCGTGAAAAACGAAGTTTCTGTAGCCAACTGGTTTCTAAACGGCAAGGAGGATGTACGCTCGAGCTATGCATTGGAAGACGTTGTGACGGAATTTGACATTCAAGGGTTGGAACTCGATTATTCCCTTGTAGCGTGGGATGCAGATTTTCGCTTCGATGGCAGGGAATGGACGTATAACAATTTCGTTGGCAATCGCTGGAAGAAAGTACAATCGCCTGAGAAGAAATTGTACTTAAAAAACACGTATCGAGTGCTGCTGACGCGAGCTCGTCAGGGTATGGCTATCTTTATTCCCCTCGGAAGCGATACCGATGTTTCCCGCAAGCGCGCGTTTTATGACGAGACGTATGAGTATCTGCGCTCCATAGGCATTCCGGAAATATAAGACCCCCCACACAAAGTATCTCGCATGTCGGATACCGTATAGCTTCGACTTGACAGAAAAGAAGGATCGATTATGAAAAGAACATGTATTTGCCTGCTGATCGCGCTGCTTATGCTTTCGGCAAGCGCAGAAACGGAGGATGCTTTGATGAACAAACCACATGTGACGGGCACATTCATACAGCCGGGTACGTTCCTGTATTATTCGCAGGGACGCTGGTTGCAACACATGGAGTATCTGCTGGAGGCCGGCATCGACACCATCATCATCCAATGGACCGCGGAAACCCCATATGGAAAGATGAAAAGCACGTACTGCCCCATCAGCTTTTCATGTGAAAAGGAGAAGTATTGCTCCGAGCATCCGGAGTTTTTGGAAAACCTCTTGCAGGCTGCGCATGAAAAGGGGATGAAGCTCTTTGTGGGACTGAACCTCTCCGACGAATGGTGGGAGTTTGCCTGCTCACGGGACGACTGGAACCAAAAGCAGGCGCAGATCGGCGCGCAGATGGCGGCGGAAATCTACGACACCTACAAGGCGCGCTACCCCGAAACGCTGTACGGCTGGTATTTTTCGTGGGAGATGTTCAACGGCATGTACGGGCAGGAGGACAAGGCGATCTCCTTTTTGAACCTCTATCTGGACGCGTTGAACGAGATCGCGCCGGAGATGCCGATCATGCTCTCGCCCTTTGTGCGCAGCGTCGGGGGGCCTCCGGCGCAGGCGCAGGAGGAATGGACGAAGGTGTTCGCGGGCGCGCATTTCCGCGACGGCGATATCTTCTGCTGTCAGGATGCCGTCGGCGCGGAACATATTACCATTGAGGAGTTGGACGGGTATTTTGCCGCGCTCAAAGCCGCTGCCGATACCAAGGAAGGGCTGCTCTTCTGGGCGAATACGGAGTGCTTCCGCCGCGTTTCCGAGGGCTTCTTTAATCCCGCCCCCGTGGAGCGGTTCATTCGCCAGATGGAGATCGCACAGCCGTACGTGAGCGGGTATGTGACGTTCGCCTATTCGCATTACTATGCGCCGGATGTCGCGCGCAACCGCAAAATGCACGAGGAATACCTAAGGTATCTTGCACAATGATGTGCCGGAGTCGTGTGTTGCCTATCGTCCCAGCAAGCTGCGTATTGAGCGCTTATTTGGGTAAAACAGTAGACGCGATTTGAACGCAAAGTGCAGGTATCAGCGCAGTATATTGAAAAAAACATTGTTTTGTGTCGGGATTTCTTGTATACTATGGCTATAGAAAAGGGATACATCGTGGAGGGGAAACGAATGAAACGCATAGCTTCAATGGTTCTGGTCACGCTGCTCGTGTTTTCTCAGCTTGCACTTGCGGAAGAAGAGGGCAAAGACTTCTGGGGGCAGGCTGGCGATTGGATTGCCGGCGCCGCGAGCGATGTCAGTGATTGGACGAAAGATACCGCAACGAATGCGTGGGACCGGACAAAGGGCGCTGCAGCGGATACATGGGATTGGACAAAGGACACTGCGGCGGATGCATGGGATTGGACAAAGGGCGCTGCTGTGGATGCGTGGGACTGGACAAAGGGCGCTGCAGTGTATACATGGGATTGGACTGCGGGAATGGCAACCGGCGCATGGAATGGCATCACCGGCTTTTTTGACCCGCCGAGCAGCATCGGCAACCCCACAATCCCGCCGGAGCCGGAACTTCCCGAAGGTACACAGATGATGTATCTTGGATACGAAGTCACCAATACCGGCTTGGACAATGGGTATTCCGGAGAGCGGGAAATCGGTCGCGACGATCCGCACTTTGGCTTAACGCTTGGGAAGTTCTATGTCAGCGGGTTCACCTCTGCAGTGAGCGATGCGGACAATAACTTTGTCTTCCTGAAGACCGTCGGCGACAACGTGGAACTGCACTTTAAACTTGTTCAAGATATTGATATGCTTGGCGGCGACACCTTTGTAACCATTCATTCCGACGATGGTGGCTATGATAAAGCGTTTGAGATATCTCCCACTTACTTCGGGAGAGGAACGCTTATAGTGCGGCATACCGACTACCGGAATCACGTCGGCGACCCGAAAATTTATACCGATTACCTTGCGGCGAAGATGTCGGGGGAGGCGGATACGGTCATCGCCATCAATGAGGAAGGCGATTATGAAGTCGCCTTGGACTATGAAATAAAGCAAAACTACTATGTATTCGGTACAAAGATAACGAATACCAAGTATAACGACTACAGGATAGCCTTCAGGTTCTCCGTGCAGAACGGAAACTGTATGGTATTCCCGTTTGATGCCGTTACGGGGGAAGAACTGGGCAATGTTGCGTCCACACAGAACGGATTCAAGCTGGATCTTGCGTATTCCAGATATCTCGATATCATCGTGAAGCGCTCCGTTCTTGTTGAGCGGGCGAATGGGTATACGGAAGATATTCGTTTTAATCGCCCCGCGCGTGACGGAGAGGAATACACACAGGAAGGGATTTATACGATTTCTGTAGGCAATCGGTATACCGGCGAGCAGACCTCCAAGACAATCTATGTAGGAACGGATGAGCGATATATACTCTATGCCTCGCAGGGGTTGTCGGTCGAGCAGATTATGCGCATACTCAATGCGGAATAAAAGGGTATCGGAGGGAAGAAAATGAAAAAGGTTCTTGCGATGATTCTCAGCCTCGCAATGTGTATAACGCAATGCGGAATAGCGGAGATGGCGGACACCCCGAATTTCGGATTCCCGGACGAGGCGGAGCAGTTTGAGACTTTTGACGATCCTGCATTTCTCCAATATATGGAGGATTCGGCATATGCGTATCTTGAGGGCAATTTTGCCAGCGATGATTATATCATAGAGGATATAAGTGTGGTGTACATATCGCAAGAGTACCTTGAAGAGGTAGCGTTTAACACGAAGGCAAATGTCTATTTCGGGTACACGATTGCGGAGCTGGATGCGGCGTTCGAAGGCAGGCGCTATGTGTTTACCCGTGGAGAGGATGGTACGACCGTCGTTCAGGAGTTTGAGGAATTCCCGGACAATACGAACGAAATGATTTTAAGGAACATCGCCATCGGAACGGGTGTCATTCTCGTTTGCGTAACGGTAAGCGTTATAAGCGGCGGCATCGCGGCCGGCGCGGCAGTGACAGGCGCTGCGACGAAAATTCATCTGATTTTCGCTGCAGCCGCCAAAACAGCCACACAACTTGCCGTAGGCGGGGCGATCCTCGGTGCCGCAGGGACTGCGGTCGTAAAAGGTATTGAGACCGGCGATATGTACGAAACCGTTCGCGCCGCAGAGCTTTCTGCAAGCGAAGGCTTTATGTGGGGCGCCATATCGGGCGCGGTTTCCGGCGGCGCAAAGGAAGCCATTCGCATCCACGGCATTACTTCAAAGGCAATCCCGACATATACCCAAGCGGAACAGCAGGTTACGGGGGCTTATAAATGCGCAGACACGCAAGTCTCCTATCTAAACCGAGAAAAAGTGCCCCTTTTTACGCGCAATGCATCAAGACCGGATGGTATTCGGTATATAGACGGACATTGGGAAGCCATTGAGGTCAAGCGCTACGACCTTACGGGGAAAGCGAACCGCTATGTTTTGGAAAGCGAGCTTAAAAGACAGATCGGCGAAAGATGCCTGAATCTCCCGAGCGATATGACACAACGCATCGTGCTGAATGTCGAGGGACGCGGGTATACGCAGGCGTTTATGGAGGAGACTGTGAACTGGATTCATAGCTTTTTGGATCCCATCTATCCGGATATCCCGGTCGATGTGTTTGGGGGTGTATTATGACTATCGTAACTTCTGACGGAAGGCAATCGGTTGATGTTGGGAATGCCGACATATGGCGAGCGCTGGTATCTACGATTTTGGTTCGACTGCCGAAGAAGGAAAAAGAATTACGGCAAGCCGTTCGGTTCTTGCAAAGCGGAAAATGTGAAGCGAAGGATGGACTGGAGACCGCTCGTTCTATGAATCTCGTTCGGGATGCCCTGTCTCAGATAGGCCCCGAGAAAATGGTTTATGATGCTTCGGATTTCACGAAGACGGCGCCGTGGGGAACGGACATCAGTCCGGCAATTACATCCTGCGCCAACTACTTTACAACTGCCGATGGGAAAGACCTTCTTTCTGAGCTTGTTGGTATTCTGATATACGCTTTCTATGCAAAAGTAGATGTTGAAGGGATGTAATAAGCCCACTTCAAACGAAATTGCGAGCCAAGAAAGCGCGGTACAGGTGCCCTTTTGATGGAAGATGCTGAATCTCGTTCAAGAAAAAGTACGACGCAGGAGGGTTCCCCGTAGGAGAAATCAATACCCGATGGGGGAAAGCCCATTCACCACGGATCGAATTTGAACTGCACCCCATTTGTTAGTAGTATACCATACTTGTCTAACAAATGGGGTGCAGTTCAGTTCGTGAAACGGCCCCCTTATTGCGCTAAAGACTACGCTTCGAGCCACTGTAAATCGGCGATCACCTCGTCCCAGCTTTGATAGTCTGCCGAGAGCACCAGCGCGGTATCACGAAGCCTCGCCTTCCACGCTTCGGGCACAAGGCCCTTATGCAGCGGCAGGTTCATGGGGTACAGCTGTCCGAACATGTCGCGATGGGGCGATGAAGCGAGCACATACTGCGCCGTCTCGGGGATTTCACTTCTTCCTTCAAAGATGCCCGAGGCGGTATCGAACGCCTGCTCCTCGATCGGCATGGTGTAGAGTGTGCGGTTGCGGTACAGCAGCTTGAAACCGCGCTCTTTGCACATATCGGCGATTTGCGCCAGCGCGCGCAAAAAGCCCGCCTCCGTCTGCGCCTGCGTGTACTCGTTTTCGGGGCGGCGCTCCGCGCAGACCAGAACCGCCTCACAGTCGTACAGCGCGGCCTTATCGAGGATTTTCTCTATGCGGCTCAGGCTCTCTGCGTCGCGCGCGGGGATGTTGCCCACGAGCGCCAAGTCCGGATAGTGATTGATCATTTCGCTGAAATCGGCGATCACGGATGCGCCCTGCAATTTCATATAATGGGCTTCGCGCTTCGCGGCGTCATAGTCCATGGTTTCCAAATATCGCGCGGAGATATAGAAGCCGTCGAAATGGCGAGAGAATGTCGGGTTGTCAAGCATGGCGCGGCGCATGCTCTTGTGGCAAACGGGCAATTTCAGCCAGCGCCTTGCCGTGCGCTTTTGCGTGTTGGATTCCGGAAGCTCTGCCGTGTCGGGATGGCCGACCTTTACGCGGAATATGCGCACGCAGCCCGCGTCTATTGAAAAGTTTCCGGTATCACGGGCGGGCTTGCCTTCAGGCGCGCGCATCAGCGGCAGGAACTCCTCTTCCCTTTCCGCGCCGTCGAACGTCTCGAGCTCCTCAATGAAGGTGATTTCGCCGATCGCGCTCAGGATGTCAAAGCGCTCCCTCTGTGCTGCGGGGCTCGTCACCATGAAGGTGTATTCGCCCCTGCTGCGCACGGATGTCGCATATCCCAGCGCGAGGTTGTCGATGTACAGCAGTTGTTCTCCTCGGAACACCTCGTCGAGCGCGGCGCGCGCATCCTTTGTCAGCCGATACGGGCGGCAGATCGGTTCGTTCGGCCTGTTGTCAGCGGTCAAGGCCTCGCCCGTTGGTTCGAGCCCCGTCGCTTGCGGGATCAGCACCGTCTTGCCGTTTGCATGCTTCTCGCCGAAAAACGCCTCCAGCCCGCTGCCCTGAATCAAACCCTCAAAGGCGACAAGCGTACCGCCGTTTTCGACGTACTTGCGCAGGTTGTTTTGCAGTTCAAGATTGAGATCTATGCCGTTTGTAAGAACGATTGCGGGATACCTCGCCAGAATCTCGGGCGCGGCATCGCTCATTAGGACATCCATGATCTCGCCGTAGGGCGTGGGCGTTTCAAAGCCGCGCTCGTCGCGGTAAAAGCCTGCGTCCTCATAACCCGGAAAGAGCATATCCATGATGCAGTGTACCTGATGGTCGCCCTCCGAATACGGAAGGCTGCCCCACGCCTTGTAGATGTCGTTCGTATACAGATGCCTCGGCGGCAGCCAGCCCGCGTGAAAGTCCAGCATCAGCGCGACCGGCGTATGCAGTACGCCCGCGCGACCGTTTTTTTCCACAAATTCCGCGCACTTTTGCTGTATGCGCCCGACCGGCGTGAATACGTGGCATTTGTTCCCGATTACATATTTCGTATCGTCGGTTACGTCGTCCTTTTTCGCCTCGCGCGCCGTAAACCAACTGCTTTCAAAGCCCAATATGTCGCAGCCGTACATATAGTGGTTGTATATCAGCCGCTTGAGAAGGCTCAGGCTCGTGCCGCAAAAGCGCCCCATTTCGGCGCCCGTAGTCGTCACGGGCTCGCGCTCCATGTTGCCGTAATCCTTCCAGCCCCAGCGGTTCCATACGGAGGCGTTGCCGTAATACAAAAGTCCGTACTGCTTCGCCGCGCCGCGGATGAAGCTGAACCACATGGTGTTGGACGGCAGCGCCTGCGCCGTCTCCGCGCCGATCATGATCGTGTTGCCCTCCTTGGCGAAGTATGGCAAAAACGTCAGCGAGGAGAGCGTCACGGTGTGGTTCAGCATGGAATCGTTCAGCTTGGCAAAATACGCCTGAAACACGTCGTACTGCGCCTTGCGGTCGTCGATGATGGAGGCTTGGGATCGCGACCGCGCGCCGATATAGCGCCCGTCCTGTTCGCCGTTGTCGTAGCCGAGGAAGCGCTCGCCGAGTTTCTCCCGCATGATCCTGTCGGCGGACTCGGGGATCGCATATTCTCCCCAGATCGACTCCGCGGACGGATTCGACCCGGGCACGAATCCCCAAAAATCGTACAAAAACAGCCCCTCGCGCGCGCATATGTCGACCAGCTCGCCGAAATTCCCCGCGAAGAGCGTGGGGTACACCGGCCAAAGCACGCGCCCCAGCTTGAAGTGGTTCACATACATATCGATCGTCTCTTCGAGATACGCCAGCCTTCCGCCCTCGGCGAGCGGCGGATGCATGCCGGTATCGGCTACGCGAATCGCATCGTCCGCCTCCGCCGGGAATCCGCGAAGAGACGTAAACTGTATGCGGTTGCCCAGCGCCTCCCGCGTCACCGCGCGATTGGGCCGCCTGGCAAATGCTTCGTATTTCTCCGGCTCCACGGGATACGGGTAGATTTTGCGCGGCATGACATTCCCCTCCCCAAGATATACTATTAAGCCCCTGTTATCATTATAACCGATAGCCGTACTTTGTCAATAACGGCAGAACTATTTTCGCCCGATGCAGGTATTTTGAAACTTCCGTTGAATCAGTATAGTAGGGAAAAGGAAAGGATGATGAAGCATGGCTTTAGTTGCGGATAAACTTTGGATATGGGGACATCCCGAAAACTCGCTCAAGGGATGTTTCGGGCTCACGAAGGAATCGTTCGTCTCTCCCTTGGACGGAATGCGCGAACTCGGCGCGAAAAACGTGTTCTACATCCCCATGGGGCGCCCTGTCGACCGAGACGCGCGTTCGGCCGAAATGCAGCGGCATTGCGGCGCATTCGGCTGGAGCATCGAAAATCCCGACGTGGCAAGAATCCTTCCCGAACTCAAGAAGAAGTATCCCGCGCTCTCGATAGGCATATTCGACGACTTCCTGCAGGAGGAGAACACCTCCGCGAACATGAACGCATTTTCGCTCGATGCGCTGCGCGAAATCAAATCCAATCTCCACGCCGTCGGCGTGGAAATGTGGGCGGTGTTCTATGAGCGGGACATGGACAAGGATTTTGCGCCGTATCTTTCCGTGTTTGACGGCATCACCTTCTGGTTCTGGTCGCAGCCTACGCCTTCCGCCTACGAACAGACGCTGCAAAGGCTGTTTGCAAAAATCGGCGATGCGCGCTGTATGCTCGGCTGTTACCTGTACGACTTCGGGCGCGAAAAAGAATGCGACCCGAACGAAGTGCTGTACGAACTGACGCGCGGAATGGAAATGCTGCACAGCGGGCGCATAGAGGGAATCATCCTGCACACCAACGCCGTAGGTGGCATGGATTTTGACGCATATGCCGCCGCCGCCCGGTGGGTGGGGCAGTACGGTATTGCGCCCGTTGTGCCTCCGACGCACCGTTGAATTTCCATCGGCAAGACGGTATACTTTATCATAAGAGTACATTAAGGAGGCGCTGCAAAGTGCTGCTGAATTTGCTTCGCATACCGTACGAACTTTGGGCGGATGCCGCCAAATACCGCGAGCTGCTGCGCCTGCTGAAAGCATATCCCTGCGGCATAGGCGCGGTGAGCCTGTTCACCGCCTCCGTGCACCCGCCGCTGCCGCTTGGGGAACTAAAGCGGCGCTGTGACATCATGGAACAGCGGATGGACGAGGCGCGGGAGGCGCGCCTTTGCGCGGGCATCAACATCCTTGCGACGATAGGCCACCATAACGAGGACCTCGACAACTGCTTTTCGGGCGAATACGCGCGCATGACGAATGCGCAGGGCGAAACATGCCGAGGCTCCTTCTGCATGAACGATGCGGCGTATCTTGCGGACTACGTCCTGCCCGCTTACCGAATTTTGGCGGAAGCGCGCCCCGACCACATCTGGATCGACGACGACGTGCGCTACGGACATATGCCGATCGGCAACGGCTGTTACTGCGACAAATGCATCGCCGCCTTCAATCGCGAAACCGGCGGCGATTGGACTCGGCAGGCGCTGCGCGAAGCGCTAAACGGCGGTGATATCGCGCTGCGCAAGGCGTGGCTGCGGAGCAAATCCGCCGCGATAGAGAATCTGTTCCGAAACATCGGACGAACCGTACGCAAAATAGACGATACCATCGCGCTCGGCTGGATGACGGGCGAGCGCTACGCCGAAGGGTACGACTTTGCCGCCTGCGCGGACGCCCTGTCCGATGGCGGAAAATACGACATCCTGTGGCGACCCGGCGGCGGCGCGTATACGGACTACTGTTTCGATGATATCGTCGCCAAGTCGCAGGAAATCGGGCGGCAAGCGGCGTATCTGCCGCAGTACGTCACCGCGATACAGAGCGAAATTGAGAATTTCCCGTACCAGCTCCTGAAAAAGTCGCCCGTATCCACCGCCGCCGAGGCGGCGCTGACGATGATGGTGGGCTGCACGGGCGCGGCGTTCAACATCCTGCCGTCCGAATCCGGGGAGCCGTTGTCCGTCATCGAGCCGCACCTTGCGGCAATCGACAACGCCGCCCAGTTTTATGCGCTGCTGCATGAAAAGCTGCGCGGGCTGCGCCCCGTGGGCATCCACACGGGTTGGCGGAAGGACAGCATGGCGGCGGCGCAGGGCGCGGAATGGTCGCAGACAAGTGGCGGGCAGTTCGCATCCTACGCGCGGGAATTGCTCGATTTCGGGCTGCCCGAGTGCTACAATATCGAAAATGCGCAGGTGACCGTGCTGCACGGGCATTCCGTGGACGTTTATTCGGACGACGAGCTTTTGTCCCTGCTTCGCGGCGCGCTGTATGTGGATGCCACGGCGCTCGATTTGATCAACAGGCGCGGGTTTTCGGAATATACGGGCTTTGCCAAGGGCGCCGCCGTCCCCGTCGATGCGCGGGAGCAGTACGCCGACGTGCCTTTGAATGCGGGCTTCGCTTTGGGTATCAGGAATTGCCGGCAGGCGTTCAACAGGGGCGATTCCTACGCGCTGCTGCCGCAAGCAGATGGGGCGGAGATTTTGTCCCGCCTGATAGACTACCACGAAAACATTACCGCCGATTGCGCGATGGGGTATTACGAGAACGCGCTCGGCGGAAGGATCGCCGTCGGCGGCTACTATCCGTTTACATGGGTTTCCGATACCTTCAAGACCCGACAGATGAAGCGGCTGTTCGTGCGGCTCTCCGACGGCACCCTGCCCGCCTATGCGGAAAGCTATGCCCGCGTGCGCAATCATGTGTTCTGCCGAAACGGGCGGGTGCTGTGCGCGCTGTTTAACCCGGGCAATGCCACAATCACGGATTTGCGCATCGCCGTGCGCAGCGAGAGCGAAAGCTGCACAGTTACCTGTATGAACGGCGAAATGTATTCGGCAAAGACCGAACTTTGTACCGAGCAACGCGGATACCGCGTCGCCGTCATCAGGGAACTTGCGCCGTATTCCGGCGCGCTTTTGGAACTATAACGGGAGGTGGATTCATGTTCACATATCTGCACTGCTACATGCCCGAAACCTGGGAGGCGCAGATGCGCGCGGGGCTGCTCAATGCGAATGCAGGGATACGCTTTTGCCAGAGCATCGACATCGAGCCGCACCTGAAGTTCAACAACCTCGCGCGCGAGGGCGGCGCGCTGCACAGTATGCTGCGCGCAACGCGCATGCCGCTTTACATCGACAGGCTGCAGGGCGGCTGCTTTCTCGAGGAGTATCCCTACGACATGCGCCTCGTGAACGCCTATCGCGACATGCTCGGCGAGCGCTTCTGGGGCTTTCAGATGCACGAGTGGATGAGCAACTACACATCCGACCTTCGGAAGCTGACCGAAAACAACTGTCCCGCGTGGACGAAGGAAGACATCGAGGCGACGATATTGCGCGCCTTCCCCTATCCGCATATCTTCCTCGAATCCATGAACGCCGAAGAGCTGGCGGAACTCGGTTTTCCCGACACCTGCGAAAAGTTTCTCCAAAACGCGGAGGCGCTGTTTCGCAAGCGCATGGCATATACCGACAATATGCTCATCCCCTGCGACAGCTTTGCGCTCGCCCATCCCATAGAGCTTCGCGCAGGCGTAAAGCGGCTGATGCCCGAAATCGGCGCGCAGACGCCCGATACGCGCATCCAGTTGGCATACGCGCGCGGCATGGCGAAGGCGAAAAACATCCCCTTCGGCGCGTATTACGAGCCGTGGGGCGGCTCGCCCTTCTCCGCGTGCTGCTATCACAGGCAGGGAAAAAACGAATGGAACCTGGGCGGTTCGGCGGACTTTCCCTTCCACACCGAGGGCGAAAATGGCGGCAGCTCGCGCTCTATGCAGCGGCGCATGCATCTGTACGCATATATGGCGGGCGCGTCGTTCATGGCGGAGGAGTGGGGCATGTGCAACACGTTCTACGACTGGGAGGATTTCGATCTTTCGCCCTACGGCGCGGTCAAGCGCGATTTCATACGCTTTACGGAAAAATACCCGAATATCGGGCAGCCGATTATCCCTATTGCCGTGGTGTTGCCCAAGGAGCTGCCCGTGTTTGAGATGAACGCCTTCGATAAGGACACGTATATGGGCTACGAGGTGCCGCAATCCATACGGAGCAAGCTCAAAATCACACGCGGCACGATCGACCGATTGTTCCGCGATACGGGAAGTATGCTCGGCACGGAAAAAACATCCCTTCTCAACTGCAACATCCCCGATGCGATAGACATCGTGCAGGAGGACTTCATTCGCGCGGAGGAATATGCGTACATCGTCGATTGCACGGGTACGGGGAAGTATCGCGACGTGGAGTGCGAAGTGGAGGACGTCGGCACTCTGCTCGACAAAATCCTTCCCTGTAAGGTTCGGGGCAGCGTCATGAAGCAATTCACCCGCACCGACGACGGAACCGTATACCTCATGCTGCTCAACAACAGCGGCGTGGAGCGCACCGTCGAACACGGGGAACGATTGCTCCCCGAAGCGGCGCAATCCGCCGCGATACAGACGCGCGACGGGAAGCACCTGCGGGTGCTCGAAGGCGACGGCAAGTTGGTGCGCTGCGGCGAGGGCGAGTATCGCGTCGATATCCCCGCCGGAGGCTGGTTTTTCGGCATTGTAGGATAGGAGGAGCATACAATGGCTACGGAAATCGATTATACCGCGTCAAGCGTAATGAAAAACGGCTTTCCGAGGATTACAAAGCTCGGCGCCGTCAGCCCCTACGGCGAATCCGCGCCCTTTGTGTTTGAGGGACAGCTGTATCGGCTGGAACTTGTGGACGAAAGCCGCGGCACGGATGCCACAAAGCCCGCGCACGCCATAATCCGCAACCGCGAAACAGGCGAAATCCTCTCCGCCTTCGCCGAGGGCTGCTACTACCATTCGCTGTATCGGGAGGATGATACGGTCTACGTGATAGGCACGAAGTCCGTCAGCCCGCGCCTCAGTGGCGATACGCTGATCTTGTTTGAGAGCCGCGACCTCAGGAACTGGTCTTCGCGCGAGCTGCTCGCAAACCCCGGCTGGCGCTACTTCAATACCTCCCTGACCAAGGGGCCCGAGGGCTACGTGCTGTGCATGGAGGCGGACTATCCGAAGGAACACGTCGGCGTGCCGTTCACCGCGTTCTTTGCCACATCGCCCGACTTGGTGCGCTGGACGCATATGCCCTATGACAGAGGATTTCCCAAGAACCGCTATTTGGGCGGGCCGTACCTCCGGTACAGCCGTGGGTATTACTATCTGATCGCGGTTACGGAGCTCCCCTGTCGGCGCTATACGAACTACATCTACCGCACGAAGGATTTCGAGGCGTGGGAAGTCGGCCTGTACAACCCGATATTGATGCCCGACGAAAACGACCGAAAGATATCCCCCTACGCATACGACCTATCGCCTGAACTGGTTCGGCAGATTCGCACGGGCTTCATCGCCAGCAATTCCGATATCGACATGTGCGAATGGAACGGCAAGACGCTTTTAACCTACAACGCCGGAAACCAGCTCGGCTTTTACTACATGGCAGAGGCGGCATACGACGGCGGGGTGGACGATTTCCTCGCGGCATATTTCGAATGACATCCATAAAAAAGCGGGGGCTGCTGCACGAAAAGTGCCGCAGCCCCCTGCTTTGCGCGAATAGCTGTTACTTGTAGGTCACGAAGCGGCGCTCGGTGGAGAAGATGATCTGCTTCGCGTTCTCGTAGGTCTCCAGCACCTCTTCGAGGTTGCCGTACTCGAGAACTTCTGCAACAAAGTTGTCCCACTCGCCCATGTCGCGCGTACCGTCGATGAACTGGATGATGTTCTCGTCGGCGTAGGTATTCATGGGCGTGGTGGAGAAGCCGATGGTCTCGTTCTCCGCTGCGGTGAACAGCGGCGTGCGGCGCAGCGGGTACTGATAGGTGTATGCGCCGGAGACGAGGCCTTCCATCATCCTATCCATAATCAGCTGATCCTGCTCGGGATAGCTCAGGTATAGCTGATAGAGGTCGCCGCCGTTATGGATGTAGCGGGGATCCATGAAGTTGGCGATACCGGCTTCGCTGCGCTGCTCGACGGTGGTATAGCCCTCGAGGAAGTAGGGGCTGCCGTTCTCGTCGAAGTCGTAGGTAAGCCCCTGCTTGCCCCACATCCACGCCATGCCGGCTTCGGGGGAGATGATGGTGTCGACATAGGAACACATGAGCTCGGGGTTCTCGACGTTCGCGTTTACGAAGAAGCCCCAGTAGTTCAGCGCGTCGTAGCCGACGGTGATCGGGAGCATGGGCTTCTGATCCGCGGTCATCACGGGCGTGGGCAGCCAGTCGTATTCGTAGGTGGGTTCGTCGCCCATGAAGATTTCGTTGCGGATCGTGCCGAGGTACAGCGGGGCAAACAGCCAGTCGCCGTCCATGACGATCTGCTTGTACTGGTCTTCGGACATGGTCGAGAATTCCGGGGAAATCAGGCCTTCGGTGTACAGGGTGTTCAGCATGCCGACGAGCTCCTTGAAGCCGGAGTTCGGGTCGCTGATCGCCCAGGTCCACTTTTCGCCGTCGTAGTAAAAGCCCCTGTGAGACTGGTTGATCATGCTCAGGTAGGACTGGTAGATGCCCAGACCCCACGCATAGGTAATGAGGGGCGTACTTTCGGGCTTCGCCGCCTTCAGCGCGCGCATGGCGGTTAACATCTCGTCCCAAGTGACGGGAACTTCGAGGCCGAGCGCATCGAGCTGCGTCTTGTTGTAGAAGAAGCCTTCGGAGACGCGGTCGATGGTCTGCAGGTCGACCACGCAGTACAGAGCGCCGCCCTCGGTCTTGAAGTACTCATACTGCGGATAGTCCTTCAGATACTGGCTGAGGTTGGGCATGTAGTCCAGATAATCCATGAAGTTGAGGAAATAGCCCAAATCGCCATAGTTGGCTATGACTTTCGGGGCGTCGCGGAACCACGCGATGTCCGGCAGGTCGCCGGTGTTCAGCATCGTGGCCATCTTGGTGTCGTAGTCCGCCCAGGGAGCGGTGGACCAGTTGATGGAGACGTTACCGGTAAGCGTCCTGTAGTTCCGGTAGACTTCGGTTTCGCGGTTCTCGGAGATGGTCAGGTCGGCGCCGTAGCCCGCATAGACGACTTCGTCGCCTTCGTAGGGGCACAGGCTGTCGGCCGACGCGCCGACGCATACGCTCAAGAGAAGTGTAAGCGCCATAAACAGTGCAACCAGTTTCTTCATGCTTAGGTTCCTCCTTATGTTAATTATCCACAGGCTTGCGCCTGTCGGGATTCGGTGAAACGGGGGTCAGTCGGAGAAAAAGCCGTGCAGCAGGTCCGCCATGGGGCCTTCGTAACAGGCCTCCGCGAGGAACTCGTTGCCGTGCTGATTGCCCCAGCTGTAGGTGATGATCGTCCTGCCGAGGTATTCGCACATCTCCATATCGGAGTTGTTGACGTCGAGCGCCTCTTGGATGCGCTTTCTCTGTGCGGGCGTCAGGAAGGGCGATGCGATCTGCTTGTCCTTTTCCGGCTCGTACATCAATACGGGGTTGATCGGGCTGTATTCCCAGCGGATTAAATCCGTACTGCGGGCGATGCTGTTCGCGTAGCGCCCGTTGGGGTATGCCTCGAGGTACAGCACGTAAAAGTGCGGATCGTCGGGCAGCGTGTAGATCGCGGGGCCGCCGGCGTAGCGCACTTTCTGAAATACGCGGTCGTTCGGAAGCAGCGCCCAGTTCGTAAGATCCTCCGACTCGGCGAAGCGGAACGTGAACGGTATGGCGTCCGGCAGCGTGGGATCGACCGTTTCGATCAGGAGGATGTATCTGTCGCCCATGCGGCAGATGTTGCTGTTGAAGCACTGAAAGCCCGGAAGCTTCATTTCTGCATACAGCTGCATATCGTCCAAATCCGTGCCGCGAAAGAACTGCAAAGTATCAGATGCCCACATATCCTTTACGCCCGACACGTACATTATGCCATTTTCCGCAAACGCGCTGCCCAAATGGCAATTCTCGGCAAAGGGTTTTGTAATTCGGTTTGTCTTTACGTGCACAAAACGAAAATGCGGCGTTTCCTCGGGCTTTCGCATGCCCACTTCCTGCGCGCGATAGTACTCAAAGCGGTACAATTCCCCATGGAATACGATGGGCGTCGTCTCTACCATATCGCAATCGATCGTTCCCAGCTTGCGGATCGTGGGCGGGTTCGGGCAGGACATATGCTTTCTCTCCCTTACGCCTTGATGGAGCCCACCAATACGCCCTGCGCGAAATGCTTCTGCAGGAACGGATATACGCACAATATCGGGATCACGGTGAGCATGGTCGCCGCCGCCTTCGTGGTGCGGCTCGAAATGTTGGAATATTCGTGCAGCTCGGTTCTCGTGGTCTGGTGGCCGGTGTAGTCCATGACGACTAAAAGCCTTCGCAGCAGCAGCTGGATCGGAAACTTCGTATCGTCGCGGAGAAACAAAAGCGCCGTCATGTAATCGTTCCAGTAGCCGACGATGCTGAACAGCGCAAACGTCGCCAAGACAGCCTTGGACAGCGGCAACACGATGCGGAACAGCACGACCAAATGCCCCGCGCCGTCCAAAAACGCCGATTCTTTGAGCGATTCCGGGATCGTCATGAAAAACGTCTTAAACACGATCACGTTGTACGCGGAAATCGCGCCGGGCAAAACCATGACCCAAAATGTATTGATCAGTCCGAGGCGCATGATCGTGACGTAGTACGGAATCAGCCCGCCGCCGAAGAACATCGTGATCGTCAGGATGACGTTGAACAGCTTGCGCCCGCGCAGCGCCCGGACGGAGAGCGGATACGCCATGAGGGATGTCGTCATGAGCATGATGGCCGTGCCGACGCCCGCGTACTGTATGGTGTTCCAGTAGTAGCGCAGGATGCTGTTATCTCTGAGGAGCGCTCTGTATGAATCCAGCGAATAGCCGATGGGCCACAGGTACACGGGCGACGCCTTGAGAATCACGCCGTCGCTGAACGACAGCGCCAGCATGTTCACCAGCGGATACAGAAAGCAGAACGAGAGCAGCAGCATGAGGATAACAAGGAATATATCGAAACCGGATACCTTTTTCCGTACAATAGCCATTCTCTTTCCCCCTTCTTAAAACAGCGATGTATCGCTGAGCTTGCCCGTAATCCAGTTGGTAAGCACGAGGAATATCAGCGACGCGACATTCGTCAAAAGTCCTACGGCCGACGAATAGCTCAAATTGTTGCCCGCGGTTTCGATGCCGTAGCGGTATACGTATGTACTGATAACGTCCGCCGTGGCGTATGTGCGCGGGCTGTACATCAGGAGGATCTTCTGGTAGTCGTTGCCCAAGATGCCGCCGACCGCCATGATGAAGAGGATCGTCACCGTGGGGAGGATGCTCGGTAGCGTGATGTACCAAATCTGCTGCATCCGATTCGCACCGTCAAGCACCGCGGACTCGTACATCTCGATGTTGATGCCCGCTATGGCGGCGAGGTAGATGATCGAGCCGTAGCCGACGCCCTGCCATATGCCGGAGCCGATATACAGCGGGCGGAACGCGGAGGGCATCATAAAGAAGTTCTGCCGTTCAAAGCCCAGCATTTCGAGGATCGCGTTGATGGGGCCGTCGGTCATGCTGAACAGCTCCTTCATCATGCCGACCACGATGACCACGGACAGAAAGTGCGGCATATAGGAGATCGTCTGCGTGATCTTCTTGAAGCGCGGATAGTTCAGTTCGTTCAGCAGCAGCGCCAAGATGATCGGCGCGGGAAACGAGAATATCAAACTCTCGATGCCCAATATGAACGTGTTCGAAATCACCCGCCAGCAGAACGGGTCGCGGAAGAACTTATGAAAGTGCTTGAGCCCCACGAACGTGCTGTGCAGGAAGCCGCCCTTCGGAGTGTAGTCCTGAAAGGCCACGACGATGCCGTACATCGGCATATACTTGAACAGGATCAGGTTAATGAGGCCCGGGATGAGCATGACATACAGTATCCAGTTCAGCTTGATATAGTTGGCCGTGCTCATTTCCCTGCGGACACCGCCGCCACCGTCGCGCAACAGGTCCTGCCGCATTGACATTTCGGACATTTAACCACCCCATATCAATCATATTCAGTTTATGCTTAATATTTTAACATAAATGCCGAATCGATTCAAGTGTCGCTCTGTTAAATGTTAAATTCGATGCGAATTGTTTTCCCGGGCGCGATATGCAAGGTCACGATACCATCATCCCAGGTACATTCACAATCTGAGCACACGGAAACATCGGGCGGAATGCGAACCTTGCACTCCCCGCCGTTGGGCGCGTAGATCGAAAGATGCTGCGGCTTTTTCCCCTGCCAAGCAATATCCAGGATAAAGCCGCCGCGCACGCATAGCCCTTCGATTCGCCCGTCGGGCAGCGAATCCGGCAGCGCGGGCAAAAGCTCGATGTAGCCGTTGTGATCTTGGCATATCATTTCCGTGACGGCGGCAATCAGGGCGATCGATGCCTCTATCTGAAACACCTTGATTCCGCGAAACCAGCCGAGCCCCACGGCGCCCGCATGGTCGTTGATCGCCAATGTGCCGTTTGCAAGCCGATGGGTGCGCAGCAGCTTTTGGATGCATTCCAAGGCGCGCTCACCCTGCCCGAAGCGCGCGGCGATCTGCGCATCCCAGGCGTGCGAAAACGCCGCGGACATTCCGTCCCCCGCATCGCGCCGCCGCTCAAACAGGCGCAGCAGCGCGGAGGTGAGTTCTTGATGCTCGTCCCTCGTCACGGAATTGCCCGGGCAGAAGCATATAAACGGCGATCTGTGCCTGTGCCCCGGCTCTGCCTCCTGCTGCTGTTCTATCCATTCGCCGATTTCACCGTTTACGAGCACGGGGCGAAGTGCCTTCGCCAATTCGCCGTATTCGGGCGCGCCCGCTGCCGCCATGTGCTCGAAGAGCTCCTTCGTCAGCAACAGATCGCAGACGGCGGCGGGGCCGATCCAGCGCGTTCCCGTTTCCGTTACCGCGCCCATCTCGGGCGACGCGCCATATGGGTAGGTGAGATATCCATCTTCGCCGCGCACGAGCATGCTGCGCGCAAATTCCGCGATCGGCTGCATGAGATTGTATATGCGGCGCAGCAGATCGTCCGACGGCGCGTATTCGTAATATATCCAAAGAATTTGCGCCAGCCACGCTCCCGCGCCGAGGAAGCCGTACCCGACATTGTCGCAGCCGCCCAAAATCCACGGGTCGCAGCAGCCGGAATACGCCGCGCCCTTTGCGCCGTACAGCCCCTCGGCGCATGCCTTCGCCTGCGGCAACAGGCGCTCCATCCACGCGATGAAGGGCTCGTACCAGGGCAGAAGCCCCGCCTGCGCCAGCGGCCAATAGCACATCTGGATATTCAGGTCGAGATGGTAGTCGCTGTCCCACGCGGGCCACGTGTCGCGGCACCACAGCCCTTGCAGGTTGATCGGAGCTTTGGGCGCGTATCCCTCGGGTTGAGGCATGCCGGAGGCGATCGCCAGATAGCGCGCCATGTCGTATGCCGATTGAATTTCTCCGGTATACAGCCTCGTGCGGTTGAAGTGCTCGGCGAAGCGCTCCGCGCTTTGCAGGCGCAATTCTTCGTATTCAACCGCGCTTTCGACGACTGCTCGCGCGAACCGCGACGGGTCGTCGGATTCCCTGTCGGTCGAAAGGGCAACCAGTACGATCAATTCGTCGCAACTGTCGAACATCAGCGACGGCCCGCGCTCTGCATCGCAGTCTTCGTCTCTGTCGAACGAATAACCGAGCCCGAAGTGTCGCCGTGCGACCGGAGGTTCGGGTGCGTACTGCCGCCTGCCGATTGTCGTCCGCCCGCCGCGATGGATAATGCGCAATTCGGCGGCGAAGCGCCTTTCTTCGTCGAATTCGCCGCGCATATGCAATGCGCGATAGGTCGCCTCGCCCTCCGCTTTGCACTCCGCGTCCCGCATGCGCGAGAGGGATATTTCGCCGCATAGCGATGTCGGCACGGACGCGCTGATTTTCAGCGCGAACAGGTTCGGCACGGCGGCGCAAAAGCATTCGAGCGCGATTCTGCTGCCGTTCACCGTATATTCGGTGCGCGCGATGCCGTGTTCGAGGTACAATGTGCGCCGATATTCCGATATCTGTCCGTCTGCGGGCAGTAAATTCACGTACAGGTCGCAAAACGGCACGAAGGGGTTGGTATATATGCCGCCCTGCGAAGGCAGCATCTCCCGAAGAAGCGCGTCCGCCTCGTCCCATTTTTTTTGCGCGCACAGTTCGAGCAGCCGCGCTTTGTCGCGCCCGGTGCGATAATGCGGCCCCGAAAAGCTGCCTCGCCACAACAGGTCGTGGTTCAGGCATATGATTTCCCGTAGGGGCTGCCCGCGCACCATCGCGCCGACGCGGCCGTTGCCGACGGGAAAGCTCTCCGCCCAGTCCGCTGCGGGGCTGTCCGCAACAAATGCACACTCGCTCATACCGCAAACTCCCTCTCTATGCCGAGGATCGCGCGCCCCATGCGCTTCGCGGAGCGGTTTGGGGAGGCGTCTCTTTCAATCTCGACGGGCGCGTCGCCCCGCAGGACGACCGTTTGCCCCGGCGCGGTTTCCACCGCATACACTTCCCGCGCTTTGCGGCAGGGCGCTTCATTGTCTATGGCGTATTCAAAAGAAATCGCATCGACCGCAACGCGCAGCGTGCCGCCGCGCGAAGAGACGATGTCTGCCGCGAAGCCGCCTTTGGAGCGCATCGCGCGCACGATAAACCCGCCCGCCGCATACAGGGAGAATGCGACCTCCATATCCGGCGACACTGCCGGGAACAGGCGCAAAATGCCGTCATAACTCGCAAGCAGCGCCTCGTTTACGGCAGTCGCAAGGATCGGTGCGGTCTCCACGTCGAAGTGGCGGAAGCGGATCGCGAAATTGTGCATGATTTCTCCCGTTTTGTGGTTGTGCGCGGCGTTCAGCTTGCGCACGGGCTCGTCCACAAAGTCCGGCGAGTACGTGCCGAAGCCCTGCGGGTGGATCATCCATTCGGAAATCGTGTCGTTGATATAGCCCCAAAGCATGTCGCAAAGCCCCATGCGCGCCATGTATATCGGCATCATACACCAGCCCATGCACTTCGCGCGGCTGTGCAGATAGATGCTGTTCAGAATCCGCTTATACAAATCGGTTTCCCTGTCCTTTGCGCCGACGAGCCTCGCCGGGAACACGGGCGCCATTTCGGTATCGGGAAAGCCGTAGAATTCGTGCACGGGGTTGCCGTAGGTCTTGCGCATGCGCACACCCTCATCGCTGCGCCCGACCGAAAGCACGCAATCCGAAGCGGGCTTTCTGCCCGTTCCGATGCCGAGGCATATATTGCCGTGTTCGTCCAGCTCGTCCTCTAAAAACTCCGCGGTTTCAAAGGGCGCGAGGTTGTCCAGAACTTCCCGCCACTTCGCTTCGTTTTCCGGCATGGCGGCAATCGCCGCGGAGAGCAGCGCGCGCACTGCGGAAAGGTCGGTAATGCTGTCGTCCATCAGGGGCGAGCCTTCATATCCCTGCGTGGCGTGGATATGGTACAATCCGTCCGCGCCCTTTTTGAATGCGGACATGTAGTATGCCGCGCATTCCGTGAGCATCGGCTTGACGCATGTTTCGAGAAAATCCGCATCCCCGGTATACAGATAGTGGGAATACATGCTCAGTGCGATCTGCGTGCCGCAGGTGCAGTTGTTCTGCGTGCCTTTGGACATGCGCCCCTTCATGTCGCACACATCGGTATAAAACGCGCCGTCCGCGCCCTTGATTTCTCTGGCGTAGCGCCGCGCCACGTCCAACTGCCCCATGCGGAAGCGGTAATACGTTTCCGTCAGTTCGGGGTGCCCCGCGGGGTCGAGTGGGAAAATCGCCTGCTGGCTGTTGTAGTGGAAATAGAGGTTCCATGGCACGAAGTCATGATAGATGCCCCACACGCCGTTGCAGAAGTGCGGCGGATATTTGCCGCGCATCTGGCAGTTGGCAAAGTACAGGTTGAGGTAGTACAGATTTTCCGCAAAGTCGTACTCCTGCGGCAGCGAAACAAACGATTTGCCCCAGAAATCGCGCCAAAAAGCCGCGTTTTCGCTGTGCAAAGCCGCAAAACCGAGCCGTTCCGCCGCATCCAGTCGGTTTTTCGCCGCTCGAAGCGCGGCTTCCACCGTATCCGCTTCCGCCAGCGCGACGAGAATCTCAAATGCGCGCTTTTCCGCCGCTTTCGCACACATGCGCACGCCGTGGCTGCTTTTGCTCTGTGCGCGCGGCGCGGTCTCTCCGATGAATCGAACAGCCGCGCAAAAGGACAGCCCGCGCAGTTCCTGCGTGACGTAGGCGGTGCTGTCTTCACAGGCGGATGCCGTGCCGCCAAGCCCGTCCTTGGGCGAGCCCGCGGTCGCGCTGTACCAGTACATGAACGTGCGGCTGCCCCAGCGCTCCAATTCGGCGGTCAGCGGCAGCGCCTCGCCGCCCTCTGATTCGATGCGCACTGCCAGTACCTGATTTTTTGCCGATGCAAAAGCAGTACCCGAAACGCGCAGAAACGGCGTGCGCGCATCGAGCACGGCTTCGCCCTCCGCCAGTTTCAGCCGCGCCTCGTATTCCTCCTGATAGATCGCCTCGAACACCGGGCAGCCGAAATCGAGCGTCAGCCGCGCGCCGTTCACGCACACGGTGTTGCACTCATCGGTTTCGGAGGTATACCTGTCCGTGCGCTTTTCGCCGTCGTCGATGAGGTCGGTATCGTTGATCTGCATGTACATGCGCCTGTCGTCCGTCCAGAGAAGGCCTCCGGTTTTCCCCGTGCCTATGGGGATGCCGTACATCGGGTCGGGCACGGGCGAAAGGCAGACCAGGTCGTGCTTGGGGAGAAGATCGAAAGCTTCGGTGTGCATCGTTATCTTCATCGTCCGTTCAACCTCCGTTTAGAATGTGTCCGTATGCTGCCACGGGCGGCTCTCCGTACAAGGCGTGATAGTCTGATCCGAGATAGCAGCCGAACGACGTGATCAATTCAAAGCCGCGCGCGCGGTAGTCGGCGACATCGCGCCGCATCACGGCCTCATCCAATATAAAGCGCTTCGGCGGCTTTTTCCAACCCGAGAACTTGGAATTGTCCATCCAGTATTCGAGCACCTGCGAATCCCTGCGGCCGAAAAAATCGAGCAGCCCCTCTACGGATGCGGCCTCTGCCGCATTTTCGGCGCAATCGGCATCGAACATGGGCTTGTGGTGATCGCGCTTGAACGGCGCGTATTCCAAAAAGACTCCCTTTGCAGGTTCTATCCGCTCTGGCACCTTGATCGTATCCTGATACGCCAGATAGCTCAATTTGGCAGCACCGTTGTACCTGCGTATGCCGCGCAGCATGGCGTTGACGACCAACAGCTGTTGGTCGCTCGGAGACAGTTTCGCGCACTCGGGGCAGTGGCAGCTCCCCGAAGATACGTCGTCCAGCCAGAAAAAGTATCGGTCGGAACCCGTATCGAGGAGCCTCGCTAGTACCTCCGCCCGCTTCCCGACGTACTCCAGCGCCTCGCCATTGCTCGCGCAGAGATTTTTGTCGGCGATGCGCAAGCCCTCCTCGTTCATGCGGAAAAAGGCAGGCGCTATGCCGAACAGCGTTTTCGGCAGCAGCCAGCCCATCGCGTGCGCTTCGTACTCCACGGCAATGCCGCACCTGTTCAGCCGCACAAACAGAGCCTCGGTTTCGGGCAGGTGCCTCCTCAAAATGGCATCTTCGAGTGAAACATGGGCATTTACGCCGCCTACAGGGTGCAGCCCCAGTACGTTGATCTTCGCGTCCGAAAGCCTTTCCGGCCAAGTTGCATCCAGCTCCTCGGGGTGTATGATGATCCCGTTTCTCCGCGGCATACCATCGCCTCCGTCCGTCGCTTTTGATACACCCAGTGTACCCCGCTTCACAAATCCTGTCAAGGCATTGCCCTCGAAAGCCAGGGCGACATCATTTACTTTGAGAAGAGGCGAGTGCGATACATTAATATTTCGTTAACCAAAAGGAGAATCGCAAGAAATGTCGAATAAATCAGCAGAGGTGAGCTGAATGAAACGAATAGATAT